>NZ_CP139969.1:2481198-3101498 GCF_034424645.1 Bordetella avium | reverse complement strand
CTGGTGGGCTGCACGTCGTCGGGATGCCTGCGAGTCACGACGGTTGACGCCTACTCATACAATTTCAAGGTCATCATCCCCGAAGAGGCGGCGTTCGACCGCTTCCAGGCCAGCCACGCCATGAGTTTGTTCGACCTTAACTGCAAGTATGCGGATGTGATCCCGTCGCGCGAAGTGCAGGATTACCTGCGCGGCCTGCCTGCGCCCGCCGATGCCGCGCGAGACTGAGCTGGAGCCATGGCCGCTACCGCTCGCCCTATCCCCGTCTACCTGCTGACCGGTTTTCTGGGCAGCGGCAAAACCACGCTGCTGTCCCGCCTGGTCCGCAGTCCGCGCTTTGCCGATACCGCAGTGGTCATCAATGAGTTCGGCGAGATCGGCCTGGATCATATGCTGGTGGGCAAGTCGGATGACACCGATGTCGTGCTGCTGGATTCTGGCTGTCTGTGCTGCGCGTCCACCAGTTCTTTGCAGGACACGCTGGAGTCCTTGTACTACCGTCGCCAGCGCGGTGAGATTCCGTCGTTTACCCGGGTGGTGGTGGAGACCTCGGGTCTGGCGGACCCCTGTCCGGTCATCAACACGCTGGCAGCCGATCCGCTGATCGCTCGGCACTACCGCTTCGGCGGCGTGGTGGCGACGGCGGACGCGCTGCACGGGATGGGCACGTTGGCTGCTTATCGAGAAGCCAGCACCCAGATCGCGATCGCCGACCGCATCGCGCTGACCAAGGTGGATCTGGCCGATGAGGCCGCGATTCAAGCGCTGAAGACCGCGCTGAGGGGATACAACGCCAGCGCGCCGATCCGTTCGGTCTCGCCCGCCACGGTGGATGAGGACGCACCGGCGCTGTTTGACGAGCTGCGCCCGGAGCATCTGGACGCGGTCGTATTGCGGGAGTCTCCGTCTGCCGCCGCCGGGCCGCTGGCGCATGTGCTGCGCTACGGTATCGTGTCCTATGCATTCCGGCAGCGTGCGCCGCTAAGTTGGCAAGCCTATGCCAACTGGACGCGGTATATGCAACGTCATGTCGGAGAACGCCTGCTGCGGGCCAAGGGCTTGCTGCGCTGGGAGGACGGGAGTCTGAGGGCGGTGCATGGCGTGCAGCATGTCTTCGCCTTGCCCGAAGCGCGGGTCTTGCGTGAAGACGCTGCGCCGGGCGCCATGGTCCTGATCGTGCGGGATATGTCGGCCGAAGAGTTGGAGCAGGCGATGCAAGCGCTAGGCCTGTGAGCGCCGGCAGAGCCCTTGCCGAAGGCTATCGCCTGTGGCCGGCCCCCCGATGCGGCGTGGGCCGGGCCAGGGCATCGCCCCTGCGATCCCCTGGCCGTCGTCTCCTTGCCGCTGACCGTTCTTGGTTACGGCGCCTCGTTAGCCGCCGTGTCCGCCGCCAGGGGCGGCTGGAAGCGGCGCAGCCGCAGTGCGTTGCCGAGCACGAAGACGCTGGACAGCGCCATCGCACCTGCCGCAATGATCGGTGAGAGCAGGATGCCGTAGGCCGGGTATAACACCCCTGCCGCGACGGGGATGAGTGCGGTGTTGTAGCCGAAGGCCCAGAAGAGGTTTTGGCGGATGTTGCCTATCGTGGCTTTCGAGAGGGCGATGGCATTGGGCACGCCCTGAAGATTGCCGGACATGAGCACGACGTCGGCTGACTCTACCGCGACGTCGGTCCCGGTGCCGATGGCCAGGCCAACGTCGGCCTGCGCCAGCGCGGGGGCATCGTTGATGCCGTCGCCGACGTAGGCGACATGGCCATGGCTGGCTTTGAGCCGGCGCACCGCTTCGACCTTGCCTTCGGGCAGCACTTCGGCCACCACTTCGTCTATGCCCAGCTGGCGGGCGATGGCTTGCGCCGTGCGCGCGTTGTCGCCGGTAATCATGGCCACCTTCAGGCCGAGCTTGTGCAAAGCCGCAATGGCCGCAGGGGTGCTGGCCTTGATCGGGTCGGCCACCGCGATGATGGCGGCCAGGCGGCCGTCGATTGCGGCGTAGAGCGGCGATTTGCCTTCGTTGCCCAGGCGTTCGGCGGTGTGGGCGAAGCCGGCCACGTCCAGGCCCAGTTCGCGCATGAAACGGTCTGCGCCGACTTCGACGCGGGAGCCATCCACGGTGGCGCGCACCCCCATGCCCGTGATGGATTCGAAGTTCGTCATCTCGGGCGGCGCGATGCCGCTTTGCTCGGCGGATTCGACGATGGCGCGGGCGATCGGATGTTCCGAGCGTGATTCCACGGCGGCCACTTTTGCCAGCACCTGCTTGCGGTCCAGACCTTCGGCGATCTCCAGGTCGGTCAGGACAGGGCGGCCTTCCGTCAGCGTGCCGGTCTTGTCCACGGCCACCACCTTGGCGTCCTTGAGCAGTTGCAGCGCTTCGCCCTTGCGAAACAGCACGCCCATTTCGGCGCCCCGGCCGGTGCCGACCATGATCGAGGTTGGCGTGGCCAGGCCCATGGCGCAGGGGCAGGCAATGATCAGTACCGCCACGGCATTGACGAGGGCGAAGGACAGCGCGGGGGACGGGCCGAACGCCAGCCAGACCACGAAGGTGAGCAGGGCTGCCAGCATGACGGTGGGCACGAACCATAGCGTCACCTTGTCTACGACGCCCTGGATAGGCAGTTTGGAGCCTTGGGCCTGTTCGACCAGGCGAATGATCTGAGCCAGCATGGTCTGGCCGCCTACGGCCGTGGCGCGCAGCGTCAATGCGCCATTCTGGTTGACCGTGCCGCCCACCACGGTATGGCCGCTTTCTTTTTCGACCGGAATCGGCTCGCCCGTGATCATGGATTCGTCTACGAAGCTGCGGCCCTCGATCACTTCGCCATCGACCGGTACGCGCTCGCCGGGGCGGACTTCCACGATGTCGCCCAGGGCCACGTCGCTGATGGGGATGTCTATGACGCGGCCGTCGCGCCGCACATGGGCTTCTTTGGCTTGCAGGCCGACCAGGCGTTTGATGGCTTCGGAGGTGCGGCCTTTGGCCCGCGCCTCAAGAAAGCGGCCCAGCAGGATCAGCGCCACGATGACGGCGGCCGCTTCGTAATAGACATTGACCGTGCCGGCGGGCAGCAGGCCGGGCGCGAAGGTGGCGACTACCGAGTAGCCGAAGGCGGCGGCTGTGCCGACCGCGACCAGCGAGTTCATGTCGGGGCCCAGGCGCACAAGCGCAGGAAAGCCCTTGGTGTAGAAGCGCCGGCCGGGAAAGACGAGCACCAGCAGGGTCAGCACGAATTGCAGGTACCAGCTTTGCTGGATGCCGATGGTGGCCGCCACCCACTCGTGCACGCCAGGGACCATGTGCGAACCCATCTCCAGCACGAATACGGGCAGCGCCAGCACGGTGGCCAGGATCAGGTCGCGCTTGAGTTCAGCGCGCTCGGCGTTTTTTTTCCCGGCGGCTTCGGCGTCAGCCTGCATGCTGGTATCGATGGGGTGCGCCTCGTAGCCCGCCTTCTTGATCGCCGCAATCAAGTCTTGCGTGTCCACCACGCCGCGCACGGTGGCCCGTTCGGTCACCAGGTTGACGCTGGCTTCGCTGACGCCGGGCACCGCTTTCAAGGCCTTTTCCACTCGGCCCACGCAGGAGGCGCAGGTCATGCCCTCGACGGCGAGCTCCACGGCGCCGGCTGGCACGTCATAGCCCACTTTTTCGACCGCCTGAACGAGCGCCTGGCGATCGACCGGGCCAGCCAGGCGGATATCCGCTCGCTCGGTGGCGAGATTGACGGACACGCTTGCTACGCCCGGGACTTTGGCCAGGGCGGTTTCGACTCGGCCCACACAGCTCGCGCAAGTCATGCCCTCAATAGGCAGACTGAGGACGGCTGCGGCGCTTCGGGCATCAGTCGTGGTTGGCGTATTCATGATGGGTTTCCCATGGTGGACGTTTGACATGTGAGCACCTTAAAGCTTGCCATTGTGGGAACGTCAAACATCAAATCCTGCGTATTGTCTGATTCTTTATGCTGTGACCGGAGATGATCGCCAAATTTAAGCACCTCCCTCATAAGATATGTCCTATTCTTATTTGCCGCAGCAAGCGCGTTGCTTGGTCTGCAGGCCGGGAAAATAGTGACGCAGCTCAATGCATCTGCCCATCGCGCAGGCAAGGGGCAGCGTATGACCCGGTGGACGGCGGTTGCGGGGGGTTGACCTTCCAACGGTGGTAAGTCATATCGTGAGCCTGCCTATTTCTTCTTATGGGAGTGTTTGATGAAGGCCAATAGACTCAATCTCCGCTTTGTTTCCGGGGCCTTGTTCGCCGTGGCAGGCCTGTTTGTGATCCAGGGGTATCAACAGCCGGCGCAGGCTGGGGGGGTGGTGTTGGCGGACGCTGGGCACGCGATGCCGGCCCGCTCCTCGGTGAAGGACAGCCCCGCCATCGCAGCTTACCGCGCCGCAGATGCCCGGATGCATCACGCCATGATGGTGCAATACAGCGGCGATCCCGATGTGGATTTCATGCGCGGCATGATTCCGCATCATCAGGGCGCGGTGGATATGGCCAAGGTGGTGCTGGAGTACGGTAAAGATCCGCAGGTGCGTAAGCTGGCCCAGGATATTGTGGCCTCGCAGTCCGGCGAGATCGGGATGATGAACAAGTGGTTAAGCGAGCACAGGGCGGCCCCGGGCAAGTCGGCTGATGCCGCGATCGCGGCTTACCGTGCTGCGTCGGATCGGATGCATCAGGCCATGATGATTCAATACAGCGGCGATCCCGATGTGGATTTCATGCGCGGCATGATTCCGCATCATCAGGGCGCGGTGGATATGGCCAAGGTGGTGCTGGAGTACGGCAAAGATCCGCAGGTGCGTAAATTGGCCCAGGGTATCGTGGCCTCGCAGTCTGGCGAGATCGGGATGATGAACAAGTGGTTAAGCCAGCATCAGCCGGCTGCTGCCGCAGCGAGCCAGGGTTCGCGATAAGGAGGCGATGCGGCCGGTGAGCGCATGGGGCCAGGCTCCGCGCGTTTATCGCTTTGCCGGGCGGCAGCGTCATCCTGAGCGCGGCGTAGGCGGTCTCGCCCAAGAGGCCGTTTTTCCGACCCCAGGGGCAAAGCCGAACGCAGGACGGTAGCCCAGTGCGGCTTTGGGGGCGTGGCTTGCAGGATGGCGCCGCCATGGCGAGCCAGGCGGCTGCCTGGGCGGCTTAGCCGAGAAGGGCGGACGTGCCGCGCACATTCACGGGCGCGCCGCGCTCAGCCGTGAAGCTCACCTCAATCCGGCAAGGCTGCCCCATGTCTACGCCCTGCATGATGACGATTTCGCCCAGTTCCGCTTCGCCCAGATCGCGCAGCATGCCGGCCAGTGCCGCCGCCGCGGCGCCGGTTGCGGGATCTTCCAGCACGCCGCCGATGGCAAAAGCGTTGCGGGCCTGAAAGCGGGTGGCGCTTTCGCGGAATAGGAAGGCGATGGTCCCGATGCCATGGTCTTGCATGAAGCGACGTCCTTGATTCAAGTCGTAGTGCATGCGGGCCAAGGCTGCGCGGGAACGCAGCGGGATGATGAGGTGGTCAATCCCGCCATTGGCCATGCAGGCTGGCAGCGCGGGGTCTAGCTCATCCCTGTCGTAGTCGAAGAGTTCGAGGGCTTGCGCCAGCAAGGCGGGGCTGGCGATGGCGCTATGCGTGGGCGGAGAGCGCAGCGTGCTCAGCCATGCGCCGTCTTGTTGCTCGGCCGCGACTTCGATGTGGCGGTTTGACAGCGCCAGCGGATACCGGCCCGGACCGAAACGCAGTCCAAGCACGGCGCCCAGCGCGATGGTTGCGTGTCCGCAAAAGGCGACTTCCGCTTCCGGGGAGTAATAGCGGGTGCGCCAAGCGCCGTGGCCGTCCGGGCAGGAGAAGACGGTTTCGGAGTAGCCGACCTGGGCCGCCACCTGCTGCATGGTGTCGGCTGAGGGCAGTTGATCAGCCAGCACGACGCCGGCCGGATTGCCGCCCTGGCCCTCGCAGGTGAACGCGGCGATACGATGAATGTGCATGGAATAAACCCCGGGTGTTGAGGATGCGGCCGAGTATAGCGGCCGACGCTCGAGAACAAGGAATCAGGGGGCGGCCCCCCCCCGTTTCAGGCAGAGACAAGAATCAGGCCAGTCAGTGCTGCCGCCACGGCCATAAGAGGGAGGCGTCTTGGCGCGTAGCTGAGCGTGAGGGTGGTCAGGATGGCGCCGCAAGACAGCATGCCCAGACAGACCAGGGCGGCTACCGCCGTTCCCCAGGCTTGCAGGCAGCCAGTCATCGTGGCCAGGACGAGCACACCGGCGGAGACACGCAGGCTGCCGCGCCGCCACGCTGTGCCGCCATGGCCGCTTACCTGCTCGTGATGCCGGTCCATCGCCAGCGCGGCGCAGGCGACGGCGGCGAAGGACAGCAACAGGGCGGCCAGGGCCGCAGCGGTGCTGTTCATGGTCCCCCCATTGTCCAGGCCAGCGCGGCCAGCGCGGCCAGCGCAGCCGTGGCCGCCAGCAGGTCGCGCCATGCGCGGGGCGCGGCGAATACCCATAAGATCGCCGCCGCGTAGATCAGAAAACTCAGCAGCGTGGCCAGGCTTAGCCCGATGGCCGGGCGGGCCAGGCCGCTTAGCGCGAGGATCTGCGCCAGCAGGGTGGCGCTGGCTGTGGCCAGCGCGTAGCCGCCTGCCACGGCGCACAGCAGGCGCCCCAGCACGCGCCGGCGATAGCCTGGCGGGGCGCTGGCCGGGCGTCCTGGTTTGGGCGCGGCCCAGACGCCCTCGCGCACCCGCAGGGCGGCAATGGCGAACAGGCCGCCGAACCCGAGGATGGCCGACTCCACCCCCGCGGCCTGTCCGTCGCCGGCGCGTGCGTAGGCCAGCAGATGCTGCCCAGTGGTCAGCGCATTCACCACGGGCAGCGCCAGGCAGAGCAGGCAGGCGGCGCAGAGCTGTTCGAGCCAGGCGCGCCGCGTGGGCCGAAGGCAGGCATGCAGCAGGCTGAGAAGCCAAACCAGGAAAAAGGCGCGAATCTCCCAGATGTCGCGGCCGGGAAGGTCCGCCTGGATCAGGCGGTTGGCATGAAAGTAGGCGATGCAAGCCAGGCAGGCGCCTGCGATGGCCGCGACGTTGAGGGATTCTGCCATGCGGTAGAAGGCGGCCGTGGCGGCGCCGAACTCGCCCGCGCTTTTGTTGCGCCGCTTGATCGTAAAGAGCACGGCGCCGGTCGCCATCATCAGCGCGCCCGCCAGACCGCAGATGAAATACAAGCCCTTGATGGTCCAGCCGCCATAGGCCGCCACATGCAGGCGCTCCATGATGTGATGCGCGACCTCCGACGTTTGCTTGCCGACGCTGGCGTGCAGCGCGGTGAAGGCGCCGCTGGCGCCGTCGAACACCGCCCGCGCGGCGGGGCTGGAGAGCTGGCGTATCGCCTTCTCTTCATCTGGCCGGGTATACACCGTGATGCGCTCTCCGGGCTGTCCGGGGCGTTCCACCATGATCATGCGCGCGGGGCGGTCCAGCGCCGCCTGCGCGGCCTGCGTCAGCAGGCCTAGCTGCTGGCGGGCGGGCATGCGCTCGTCAAGCTGTGGGGGCGGCGGCAGGGGGGCGGTGTTTGTGTGGGGGGGCTCTCTGGCGAGGTCGGCTTGCCAGCCTGCCATGCCCTGTTCGCCATAGACCGCATGCAGGGGGCCTGGCATATAGCTGATATAGAAGATCGCCAGCCCGGTGTAGGCGATCATCAGTTGAAAAGGCAGCGTGAGCACGGCCGAGGCATTGTGGCCGTCGAGCCAGGCCCGCTGGCCGCGGCCGGGACGGAAGGTGAAGCAGTCTTTGAAGATGCGTTTGTGCACGATGACGCCGGAAAACAGGGCGGCCAGCAAGCCTATCGTCAGCAGGCCCACCAGCCAGAATCCGATATTCCCGGCGTGCAGCGTGTAGTGCAGCGTCATGAAATGACGGCCGCCTTCGCTTTTGCGTCCCCAGGGCTGGGGCAGCAGGGCGCCGTCACGCGGGTCCAGCGCCGCTTCATGCGTGACGCCGCCTGCGCCGCGCCAGAACAGCTTCATCGCCTGCGAGGGGGCGGCGGGCAGTTCGATGCGCCAGAAGCGCGCATCGGCCTGCTGTCCGGCGAGATAGCGCGAGGCGGCCGCCAGCACGGCCTCTTGGGGCAGCGAGGCGCAGGCCTCGGGCAAGACGGGTTCGGACGCCATCCAATGCGAGATGGGCTCGCGGAACACGCTGAGGCTGCCCGCCAGAAAGATGAGGCACAGCAGCCAGGCGCACAGCAGCCCGCAGCAGGTGTGCAGCCAGCTCATGCGCTGGCGCAGGCCGGCTTTCATCGTCAGAACGTGCCGCGCAGCGTCAGCATGACATTGCGGGGATCGCCGTAATGGATGCCATTGACCAGGTTGCCGACCGCGCTGTAGTAGCGCTTGTTCAAGAGGTTGTTGAGGTTGACCGTGGCGGCCCAGTTGGGGTTGATCTGGTACTTGCTATAGGCGTTCCAGATGGCGCGCCCGCTGGCCTGCACCGTCGTGGCGCCGATCTGGCGCGATTGGCCGCTTTGCACATTGACGCCGCCGCCTATCGTGAAGGCGCTCCAGTCACCCGGCAGTTGGTAGGTGGTCCAGAGGTGGAAAATATGTTTGGGGGTGTACCAGGCGAAGGCCTGCCCCTGGCTGTTCTGGTCTTTCAGATATTTGGTGGTATTGAAGGTATAGCCGGCATACAGGTTCCAGCCCCGTGTCAGCTCGCCGCTGATCTCCGCGTCAAAGCCCTGGCTGCGCACCTTGCCGGCATCGGTGTAGCAGTAATAGTCGGCCGCGCAGGTCGGGCTGGAGTTGAAATCGACCTGAGCGCGGTGGCTTTGATCAATACGGAAAAGGGCGAAGGCCGTATTGACGCGGCCGTCCAGCAATTCGCCCTTGATGCCGAGTTCATAGCTTTCCCCGACGATGGGCTTGAGCGCCTGCCCCGAGGCGTTGACTTCGCTCTGCGCCTGGAAAATGTCGGTGTAGCTGACATAGCTCGTCCACTGCGGCGAGAGTTCCAGGATCAGGCCGGCATAGGGCGTGAGATGGGTGTTGGCCTGTTTGGTCTGGCCGTTGCTCAAGCGGCCCGCCGTGGTGGTGTCGGTGGTCCAGATTCGGTTGGAGCGGCTGAAGCGGCCGCCCAGCACGAGTTTCAAGGGGTCGGCCAGTTGCAGGCGCGTAGCGCCATAAAAGCCCAGTTCGCGGTTCGAGCCGATGCGCACCTCGTCGGTGCCCGCGCGCAGGGCGGCCGTGCTCGGCTCGGGCAGGTCCGGATCGAAATGGAAGGCGTTGAAGCTGGCGTAGTTGACCAGATAGGAATAGGAAGTGTCGATCTTGCTGTGGCCGTAATTGCTGCCCACCACCACATCGTGCGTGCGGCCAAAGGCGCGGAACCTGCCTGTCAGATGGGCGTCTACGCCCGAGGTGTCGATGTCGGCCACGGTTCTGGCCACGCTGACCGTCGCCATCTGTGTTAGCGGGTTCACGGCGCGGCTGGAGGCGGTGTATTTGAGGTATTGCTTCTCGCGCACGTAGGCGCCGGTCAGCTTGAAGCGCCAATCGTCATTGAAGGCATGGGTGAGATCCGCGTAATAGCCCTGGTTCGAGGTCTTCTGGCGGTTCCAGTCGGCGGCGAAGCTGGTGGGGCGCTTGAAGTCTACGGCTTCGCCCGTGCTGTAGCGCGGCAGACCCGAGATGGCAGGACGGCCCCGCAGGTCTTCGTGGCTATAGCCCAGGTTGACCTGGGTGCGTGGCGAGATGTCGTATTCGAGCGTGGCGTATAAGGTGGTGTTTTTCAGGTTCACCCGATCGACGAAGGAATGATTGTCCTGCCGGTCGATTAGGGCGCGGCTGCGCAGGCTGCCGTCTTCGTTCAATACGCGGCTGGCGTCCAGTTGCAGGCCATAGCGGTCCCAACTGCCCGCCTTGGTTTCGACCATGAGGCGGTCTTCCGTCAAGGGGCGTTTGCGCACGAGGTTGACTGCGCCGCCGGGCGAGCCCGAGCCTTGCAGCAGGCCTGCCGCGCCACGCAGCACCTCCACCCTGTCATAGAAGGCGGTGCCGCCCGAGTAGTTGCTGGCGCGGCCATACATATTGCGTTCCAGCGGGACACCGTCGTACTGGATCACGCTATTGTCAAAGCCGCGCGAGTAAATGTATTTGCCGCCCTGCGGACTTTGCTGCAAGGTCACGCCGGTGGTGTTTTCCAGTGCGTCATACACCGAGGCCAGATTTTGTTCATCCAGCCGCTGACGGGTCACCACACTGACGGACTGCGGAATCTCGCGCAAGGATTGCTCGCCCTTGCCTATGCTGACGGCGGGCAGGGTGTAGGAGCCGCTGCCTTCCGTGCTGAGACGATAGCCCTGGCCGGTCACCTTGACGGGCTCGAGCAGGGCGGTCCCGGCCAGACGCCGCACGGCATAGCCGCCGCTGGGCAGTCGTATGCCTTCAAAACCCGTGCCGGCCAGCAGGGTTTGCAAGCCGCGGTCCAGGCTCCAACTGCCTTGCAGTCCGGCGCTGTGCTGGCCGCTCACCTGGGCGGCTTCGAAGGAGAGATTCACGCCGCTGGCATGGGCGAATTGCCTGAGCGCCTGGTCCAGCGGACCGGCTGCGATGGCGTAGCGGTATTCCCGCCCGGTGGCCTCCTGCGCCCGCGCATCAGGCGCGACCCAGGCAAGGGCGGCGCTGCACAGCATGCCGGACAGGACGTTAGCAAGCAGGGTCGGGGCAAACGCCGGGCGTGCTGGCTGGGAAGTGCGGACGAGGATCATTGCGTAGTCTTGAGGGGCCAGGTTAGAGGATGTCTTTCTCTGTAGGCCGTTTGAAAACGCGTATCCCCTCACTTTTTCCAAACAAAAAATCGAGCCCGAAAAAAGCGGGCCTCAGGCAGGCCCTACGGCCACCCAGTAGCGGGTCCAGTAACGCAGCCGGATGGGCAGGGTCTGGGCCAGAAATGCCAGCGTCCGGTCGCTGTCGTCGACATGGTAGGTGCCCGACACCTTGAGATCGGCCACCTCGGGCGCACAACTGATGCGGCCGGGACGGTAGCGCGCCAATTCAGCCAGAAGGTCGCCCAGGCGCATATCCTGGCCCTCGATCGCACCCGCCAACCAGGCATCGCTGGTGATAGCCGGCGTTTGCATTGGCAGGGCGCGTTGACTGTCCAGCCGCCATGTCTGGCCGGCCTGGGCGATCATCCGGTCCGCGCCGCTGGCCGGGCGCAGCGCGACGGCATCTTCTTGCACGCTGATCCGCGCGTAAGCCTCTGCCAGGCGCACCACGAAACGCGTGCCCAGGGCCTGGGCCGTGCCGAAGGGCGTGCGCACGAAAAAAGGCCTTTTGACGGGCGATGCGGCATCGGCGCCGGTCTGAATCGAGATTTCACCGCGATAGAGCACCAGCACCCGCTCGGCCCCCTCCATGCGTAGGCCGACCGCGCTGTCGGTGTTCAGCATCAGCAGGGTGCCGTCAGCCAGTGTCAGGCGGTCGCGCTGGCCCACGCCGGTGCTGACGTCGGCCGCTTGCCAGGGCGCATGTTCGCGGATGACCCAGCCGGTGCTGGCCAGGCCGCCCAGCGCAGCCAGACTCTTGAGGACGGCGCGGCGCCGCCTGCGAGTCGTCGCCGTCAGGGTGTCCAGCGCCAGTCCCTGGGGCAGGGCGCTGAAGTCGGCGTTGACGGTCTGCACCCGCGTCCAGGCCTGCTCATGATCCGGTGCGGCCCGGCGCCAGCGTTCGAAGGCGGCACAGGTGCCCGGGTCGGGCGAGCCAAAATTCAGTTTGACTGACCAGGCGATGGCTTCATCGACCACCGAGGCGGGGAGGGCGCCAGCGTCCTTCACGGCTCACCGAAGCGGCAGGCATAGCAGTGGCGCAGGCCCGCCGCCACATAGCGCTCGGCGGTCGCCAGAGAGACCCCCAGACGCTGCGCTATCTGCGGGCAGCGCATGCCCTCGAGCTGCGCCCATAGAAACGCCTGGCGCACCTTGGGCTTGAGGGTATCGAGCATTTGATCGATTTTGATGAGCGCTTCGAGCACCAGCATCCGGGTTTCGGGCGAGGGCGCCAGGGCTTCGGGGGTATGCGCCAGCGCCTCCAGCCAGGCGCGTTCGAGTTCTCGGCGGCGCCAGTGGTCGATCAGAAGGCCGCGCGCAATGGCGCTCAGGTAGGCGCGGGGTTCGCGGGTTTCGATGGCCGCAGGGCGGCGCAGCAGCCGCAGGAATACATCGTGCGCAAGATCGGCCGCCTCGAAGGAGTTCCCCAGTTGCCGGCGCATCCAGCTTTGCAACCATCCGTGATGGTCGGCGTACAGCGTCTCGACGTGGGCTTGCTTTGAGGAGGTCATTCCATATTCTTGCAAATGATAATTATTATTTATTGTAGATAACAGATTTGGCGCAAGCAAGACGCCGATAGCCTGGGGAAAACGCTGGGCAAGACGAGGGTTCGCCCGGCGGCGGGGGGCGAGAGGGTGGCTGGCCTGCCGGTGTATCCGGCGGTTATGACTGGGCAGCAGCATTGCCGCCTGCCCCATGCTGAAGTCGGGCGCAATACACTTTGGCGCCGGGCGCTGTCAGCGAGGCCCGTATCGCGCGGGGGGGGGGGCGCTCAAGCCCGCAGCGTTCTTGCCCCGCGTGATTCATCCCGCCGGGCCTCAGCCCTGTCTGCCGAAGCCGCCCTGCGCCCAGACCGATGCGCTTTGTACGTTTAGCTTGTAGTTCGGGGCGACATGGGTCTGAGCCAGTTGTTCCCCGCTTTCGTTGTAGGCGCTCAGCACGGCATAGGGCTCGTCTTCGTCCGGAACGATATCGAGTTTGATAGTCAGGCGGCCCTCTGCGGCGTCGATTTTCACGCTCTTGTGCAGGGCGGCATGCAACTGCTGCTCATGGCGGCGCAGCACTTCATTCGCGGTTTTGACCAGGGTGTAGAAGGCGGAGGCGTCAAGCGGCTTGGGGTTTTTCTTGTCGCGGCCCATGGTCCATGGCCCGACCAGGGCCGGCTCCGCCTGCCCGTCCAGGGTCATTTCCACGGCCCAGCCGTCGTCGTCTTCGTTTTTGATGACACGGGCGGTCCAGCCGTCATCGCGCCACAGGCGGGCTTCCTGTTGTTTGGCTTCGTCGGGGGTATCGTTTAGCGGGGTGTCGTGCATGGTGATGCGGCTCCTGGATGCATTCGCGCCGTCTGGGCGCAGGCTTGCCGCCCCATCGGGCTGGCAAGCCTCGCGGCGGACTCGCGCGGGCCATGCACTGTAACTGACCCTGGGGCCGCCGGGCAGGGGGCGCAAGCAGGATCCGTTTTCGGGGCTTCTGGCCGGTCAGCTCAGGCCGAGCAGCACCTCGGTCAGCAGCGCCGGATGCGTGATATGGGCTTCGTGCGGCGCAGCCAGATCGACCCAGTTCCAGCCCTGTTGCGATTTCACCAGCTTGCGCGATTGTTCCAGAACGGGCAGCTCCGGCTGGGTGCAATGAATATAGGTGCGCGGCCGGCCGTTGCCGATCGGGTGTTGCAGCGTCAAGGGCGTGGTGTAGCTGGCCAGAGGGTGTTGCGTGAGCCGGCGTTTGACCCAGGCCTCGGTGTCGCTGCCGGGGGCGATGCCCCAGGCAGCGGGTAGCGGATCAGGGATGGGTACGGCCAGGCCCTGGGTCGCCTTGGTAGCGGCCGCGATGCGCGCGTCGGCATCGGCCTTGGGATACACCGAGAAGGCATTCTGGCCGTTTTTCAGCACGATGGAGTCAAAGTAGACCAGATGCGCCAAGGCCTCGGGGATGCGGTCGGCCACGCCTGTGATCGGGATGCCGCCAAAACTGTGGCCCACCAGAATCACATCGTTCAGCTCTTCGCTTTGAATGAGTTGAACGAGGTCCTCGACGAAGGTATCGATCGTGATGCCCTGGGCCAGCAAATGGGCGCGGTCGCCCATGCCTGTGTAGCTGGGGGTATAGACGCGATGCCCGGCCGCCCGCAGGCGGTCGGCGACGGGGCGCCAGCACCAGCCGCCATGCCAGGAGCCCGAGGCCAGCACATAGGTGTTGCTTTTCTTGGGCGCGGCTTCGGCCAGGGCCGTGCCACCGGTGATGAGAGGCAGGCCCGCGGCCATTTTCAACAGAGTACGGCGTTGCATTATTTCTCTACCTTGGCCAGCGCCTGATCGAGGTCAGCGATCAGGTCGTCGATGTGTTCGATGCCGATGGACAGGCGCACGGTTTCTTCGCGCACGCCGGCGCGCTGGAGTTCTTCGGGGTTGAGCTGTCGGTGGGTGGTCGAGGCCGGGTGGGTGGCCAGCGACTTGGCGTCGCCGATGTTGACCAGACGGGTGAAGAGCTGCAAGGCGTCCTGCAAGCGCGCGCCGGCTTGGCGCCCGCCCTTGACGCCGAAGGTGAACAGGCCCGGCGCTTTGCCCGCCATATATTTCTGCACCAAAGCATGATCGGGGTGATCCGCCAGGCCGGCATAGTTGACCCATTCGACCTTGTCGTGGCCGCGCAGAAAGGTCGCCACCTTGACGGCGTTTTCGACGATGCGGTCCACGCGCAGCGCCAGCGTTTCGATGCCTTGCAGAATCTGGAAGGCGTTAAAAGGCGAGATGGCCGCGCCGGTATTGCGCAGCGGCACCACGCGGGCGCGCCCGATATAGGCGGCCGCGCCAAAGGCCTCGGTGTACACCACGCCGTGATAGCTGACGTCGGGTTGGTTCAGGCGCGCGAAGCGGGTTTTGTGTTCGGCCCAGGGGAATTTGCCCGAGTCGATGATGGCGCCGCCCAGGCTGGTGCCGTGGCCGCCCAGATACTTGGTGAGCGACTGCACGACGATGTCGGCGCCGTGCTCGATGGGGCGCAAGAGATAGGGCGAGGGCACGGTGTTGTCCACGATCAGCGGCAGGCCGTGGCGGTGGGCCAGTTCGGCCAGCGCGGCGATGTCGGTGACGTTGCCCAGCGGATTGCCCACCGACTCGGCGAAGATGGCCTTGGTGCGCTCGTCGATCTGGCGCTCGAACGTGGACAGATCGCGCGGGTCGGCAAAGCGGGTGCTGATGCCGTATTGCGGCAGGGTGTGCGCCAGCAGGTTGTAGGTGCCGCCATACAAGGTGCTGGAGGACACGATGTTGTCACCCGCCTCGGTGATGGTCAGGATGGCATAGGTGACCGCGGCCTGGCCCGAGGCCAGCGCCAGCGCGGCGATGCCGCCCTCCAGGGCCGCCACGCGCTGCTCCAGCACATCCGTGGTGGGGTTCATGATGCGCGTGTAGATATTGCCCGGCACCTTCAGATCGAACAGGTCTGCCCCATGCTGGGTGTCGTCAAACGCATAGGCCACCGTCTGGTAAATCGGCACGGCCACCGCCCGCGTGGTCGGGTCGGGACGGTAGCCTCCATGCACCGCGATGGTTTCGAGGCGCCAATCAGGGTTTTGGGTGTCGCTCATGATTTACTCTTCAAGCGTGAATGCAAAAGGGGCCAGGCGCGAGCCGCGCGGCGGCAGCGATCGGCAGATCCGTCGGGCAGGCGGGGCATTGCCGCTGCGATGCCGGTCTATGCCTTGCTTCGGAGAGCCTGCGGCCCGCTCAGGTCTGAGCGGGGCTGGCCTGCCAATCGACACAAGCGGATTCTAGGGGGATGCCAGGAATCGGGATAAGGCTAAGTTTTCATAACCATATGCCGAATTTGTTTTAGGTCTACATTGCGGCAGGAAATAAATGCGAGCCCTTGCCCGGCATGAGCCATACCGGAATCCCGCGCGCTGGCCTGATATGACGCCGCCGGCAGAGCCGGCGGGTATCGTGGGAGGAGATGCGTCAGGGTTGGGCGGCCGCCGGCTTGTCTTTGATATGCGTGGCGATCACCTGCTGCCGGAACTGTCCGGCGGCCAGATGATAGAAGGCATGCGGCGAAAACTGGCGCGAGGTAGCCGACGCCAGCAGCGATGTGATCAACAGGCCGAACAGCATGGATTGGCTGCCCGTCATCTCCATGACGATCACGCTTGCCGTCAGGGGCGCCTGGGTGGCTGCCGCGAGAAAGGCCGCCATGGAAAACAGCACCAGCACCCGGGCGTCTGCTCCGCTTCCGAACCATTGGTAAAGCTGTTCTCCGACGCCTGCGCCCGCCGTCAGGGCGGGGGTGAAAATTCCGCCCGGAATGCCCGCCCAATAAGAGGCGACGGTCGCCGCTATTTTTGCTAGGCCAAAGCCCGCCTGGGCCGGCGCTTCGCCAGAGAGAGAGCCCGATGCGACGTGGTAACCCGTGCCGTACACGGCGCCGCTGGTCAGCAGCCCCAGCACGGCGACGATCAGGCCCATGACAAAGGCCGTGGCGATCGGATGGGCGCGCAGGGTGTCGCGCCAGCGGGGCGGGGTGCTGCCCACGACGCCTTTGCCGAGCAGCCAGGCGAAAATACCACCCAAGGCGCCATTGACCACGCCGACGATCCCCATCCAGATGACGATGTTCTGGGAAAAATCGGCGCCGACGAATTTGCCCAGATAGGGGTTGGTGCCGGATACCGCGACGACGATCAGACCCGTTGCCAGCACGCCAGTGAAAACCAGGCGCTGCCAGCGCAGGGCGGTGCCTCGCCCCAGTTCTTCGATGGCGAAGATGACGCCGGCCAGGGGCGCATTGAACGCGGCGGCCAGGCCGCCCGCGGCGCCGGCGGCAATCAATTCATTCGAATGAAAGCTGCGCAATTGCACGCCGCAGCGTTTCCAGAAATTGCCCCAGGCCAGCATCACGGCCGCACCGATCTGCACGGAAGGGCCTTCTCGGCCTATCGAGGCGCCTGCCAGCATGCCGCCAAAGGCGAGTGGCATTTTCCAGAGCGTTTGCCGCAGGGTGACCAGACTGGTCTGCGCATTGCCAGGGGGCAGGGAGAGGGCGGCCATTACCTGGGGAATGCCGCTGCCGGAAGCATTGGGCGCAAAGCGCAGCGTGCACCATCGGAGCCCGGCGAGGGCGCAGGGCAGAACGATGAGCGCGGCCCAGCTTGCCTGTCCGACCCATCGGGCATTCCATGCCAGGGCGATATCGGCCAGCCAGGTGAACAGCAGGGAAAGCCCTGCGACGATGGCCGCGCCGCCGAGCAAAATGCATAGCGGAATGATGCTGCGCGACAGGCGTCCGATCTGACGGGATTTTCGGCGCAGTAACAGACGGGTGCGCACCGCGACGGTACGGAGAAAGGGGTGCTCTTTCATCGGTGGGCCAAAAAATGGGCAGTGGCTCCCCTGAAAACGTCATGTGCCGGTTGGCGTATTCGCGATAGCGATGGCTGCTTGCGCGCAATAGCCTACAGCGGGCGAGTCCAGAGGGGATGTTATGCGGTCGAGGTCTTGAGTTTAGCCCTTGGGCATCGATCGATAGACCCTTTAAGCAAAGCGCAGCCCAAAACCAGGGGAATGCTGTGCTTGCGCCGAGCGCTCCGGTCAATGGCTGTTGACCCAGTCCTGCGTGCCGCGGATGAACCAGGGCAGATTCAAGCGCTCTCCCTCGCCGGACTGAATGGTCAGGCGCGGTGCTTGGGCATCTGGGGCTTTGTCCGCCGCTGTGGGGGCCGGGCGGCTTTGATAGTTCAAGTCGTTGCGAGGCGTATGCGCGCAGGCGGCAAGGGATGCGCAGGCAGCCAAGATAAGGGCTGAGCGAAGCGCTGAAGGGATAGCTTTCATGGTCTTCCTTAGGCGGCGCCGGATTGGGGCGTCGATTTGATGCCAGCATGGTAATGCAAGCGTTGGCGTAGGACAGGTCTTTTGGCCTAATCTGGGATGCGGCGCGAAGCCGGCCATGATCTGCCAGGAATCGCGGCTTGCAATTTTCTCAGGAAACGTAGGCTGGACTGCGGTCTGCTTCGAGCGCTTTGTCGCGGGATGCCCAGGCAGGCCATCAGCGCATGACCAGTCCGCCGTCCACGAACAAGACCTGGCCTGTCATGAAGCCGCTCCAGTCGGAGGCCAGAAACAGCACCGGCCCGGCGATGTCTTGGGGGCGGGCGATACGGCGCAGCGGCGTAGCCGCGATGAGAGCGTCGCGAAACGCTTCCTGGGTGCTGCCGCTGGTGTCGGTAGGGTAGACCAGGCCGGGCGCCACGCAATTCACACGCACGCCATAGGGGCCCAGCTCGGCGGCAAGATTGCGGCTGAAACCCACCAGGGCGCTCTTGGCCGTGTTGTAGTCGTGGTAGGGCACGACAGGATGCTCGACGAGGTTGCTGGCGATGTTGATGATGCTGCCCTGGCCGCGCTGCTTGAAGTGAGGCAGCGCAGCGCGGCAGCAATGATAGGCCGCGCCCACGGCGCCGTCGAACTGGCTTTGGTAGTCTTGCCAATCGAGGGTGTCGAAGGTCTGGCGCTGGCGCGGGTCAAAACGGTAGGGGCGCAGCGCATTGTTGACGATAACGTCGATGCGGCCGGTTTCCAGGATGATCTCATCCATCATGGCCTGCACGGCCGGCGCCGAGCCTACGTCGGCCTGCAAGGCCCAGGCCTGCGCGCCCGCGGCTTCGCATTCGGCCACGACGGCCTCGGCGGCTTCGGTATTACGCAGATAGTTGATGATGACGGTAGCGCCTTCGCGGGCGAAGGCGCGAGCGAGTTCGGCGCCGATGCCCCAGCTGGCGCCCGTTACGAGCACGACTTTGCCTTGGAGTTTGAGGGCGGCGTTCATGGCAGCAGGCTGGTGTCCAGCACTTGGCGGACCTCGATGGGGTGTTGAATCAGGCCCAGGCTGTGATAGGCGTCAGCCGCCTGTTGCCAGCGTTCGAGGTCAAACGCGCCCAGGGGCGGAGTGCGCCCGTCGGCGCCGGCCGGCGCCTGTGCGGCGGCATTGCGCAGGCTAATCACGTCGAGATTGATGCTGCGGTCGGTGCCGTCGATGGCGCGCTTGGCGGCAATGGCGGCGGCTTGCTCGGGCTGGGCGATCATCCAGGCGGCGCTGTCCCGATAGGCGCGCAGAAAGTCGCGCAGCAGGGGCGCTTCTTGCTGATAGGTGGCCTCGCGCACCACGAAGAGGTCGCTGGAAATATTGATGTGGTCGCGCAGCGCCATGACATCGACCTCGCCCAGACCACGGCGGCGGCCCACCACCAGGCCGGTATCGGTGGCGGCGGTGGCGTCGACCTGGCCTTGCAGCAGCGGTGCGAAATTGAGCACGCCGGTCACAACGATCTCGACATCCTTTTCGCTGAGGCCCGCCTGGTGCAGCAGCACCAGCAGATTCTGGCGCGTGCCGCTCGAAAAGCTGTAGACGCCGATGCGCTTGCCTTTGAGGTCGGCCGGACGTTTGATATTGGCCGATTTGAGCGAGACGACATTGAAAACGTTTTGCGGGTAGATGTCGTAGATGCCGCGCAGTTTCTCGCCCTTGTCGAGCGCCATGAAAAAAGAGCCGGGGTCCGTGAACGCCACATCGGCCTGGCCGCTCAGCAGATTGCGGATAGCGTCTCCGCCGCCTGCGCCGGGGATGTAGCCCAGCGCCACGCCCTGGCTTTTGAAAAAGCCCTTGTCGGGTTCGGCCAGCAGATTGCTGATTTCCGAAATGGGTTTGCTCCAGCCGCCTACGGTGATTTTGCGGTCTTGGGCGGCGCGCGCCAGAGGGCTGGCCAGCGACAGCGCGCTCAGGCTCAGGGCAGCGCCGAGCAGGGTGCGGCGAGAGGAGGAGGGGGATGGGGTCATGAGAGTTCGGTGTAGGGGCGCAGCAGGCGCTGCTCGAGGGCGAGAGTGGCCTGATAGCAGAGCAGGCCGATGAGGGCGATGGCGGTCAGCGCCGCGAACATGAGCGGCGTGTCCATCATGCCTTGAGCGGCGATGATGACGGCGCCCAGGCCGCTGCTGGCGCCGATAAACTCGCCGACGACGGCGCCGACCAGCGCCAGCACCAGCGCCACGCGCAGGCCAGCCAGAATGCCGGGCAGGCCTGCGGGCAGTTTCAGGCGCAGCAGGGTTTGCGTGCGCGAGGCGCCGAGCATGGCGAATAGTTGCAAGCGGTTAGCGTCCACCTGCCGCAGCGCGGTCAGGGTGTTTTCCATGAGCGGAAAGAAGCAGATCAGCGCGGTCATGATCACGGTGGGCAGCATGCCAAACCCGAACCACAGCACGAAGAGCGGGGCGAGCGCGAGCTTGGGCACGACCTGGCTGAGGATGACGTAGGGTTTGAGCAGGCCGTCGAGCAGGGGCGATTCGGCTAGCGCTATGCCCATGCCCAGACCGGCCGCGCCGCCCAGCAACAGGCCCAGCAGCATTTCGGCCAGCGTCACGCCGATGTGCGGCCAGAGATAGCCGCTGGCCAGGCTGTTCCAGAGCGTCAGGGCCACGGCCGACGGCGCCGGCAGCACCAGGGCGGAAATGCCGGTCTGGCGCACGGCCAGTTCCCAGCCGCCCAGGAGGATGCAGAGCAGCGCGGCGGCCAGTAGGCGGATAAGGGTACGCGGGAATGGGGCGCTGCTCATGCTTCGGCTCCGCGCATAGCGTCGTAGAGTTGCGAGCAATATTGATTGAAGGCCGCGCCATGACGCATGGAGGGCGCGCGCGGCGTGGGCAGCGTTACAGCGATATCGGCCGCAAGCCGGCCTTTGTGCATCACGGCGACGCGGTCGCCCAGGTAGACGGCCTCGCCGATGTCGTGGGTGATGAACAGCACGGTGGTGTGGTGCTGGCGGCAGATGGCCAGCAGATCGTCTTGGAGTTCTTCCCGCGTGATGGCGTCCAGGGCGGCGAAGGGCTCGTCCAGCAGCAGCAGGTCAGGGTTGAGAATGAGGGCGCGCGCCAGCGCGACCCGGCTTTGCTGTCCGCCCGACAGCTGGCGCGGATAGCGCAGCGCATGCTCGGCCAGCCCCAGCAGGGCCAGCAGGGCCTGCGCCCGGGCCTGGTCGGCGGGCTGCGGGCGGCCTTGCAGCGATACCGGCAGCAGCACATTGTCGATCACGCGCAGCCAGTCCAGCAGCGTGGGAGCCTGGAACACATAACCCAGCCGGGTCCGGGGGGCGCCGAGAATGTCTCCGCTTTGCGGGGCCAGCAGCCCGGCCGCCAGTTTGAGCAGGGTGGTCTTGCCGCAGCCGCTGCGCCCGACCAGGCAATGAAAGCGGCCGGTCTGCAATGACCAGTCTATGCCGTCGACGACGGGGGGCTGGCCAGGATAGGCATAGGACAGCTGCCGCAGTTGCAGAAAGAGCGGGGCGCTGCTCATGGTTCGTAGGGCGCGTAAGCGTCGGCAGCAGCTTCGGCGGAGTGTTCGATCTCGCTCATGCGCACCAGATCCAGCAGATTGAAACGCCCGTCGTTATGCCAGCCGGCTTCGGGCTGGCTCATGGCGCCCAGGGCGCTGATGCGGGTCACGCCCGCAGCGCCCAGCTGGTCAGCCAGTTGATACAGCTCTTCGGGGGTGGCGGCCACGCCGGCCGTTTGCAGATAGGCGGCATGCTTTGCCACGGCGGGCGCTACGTCGTCCAGGCTGTCGATGGCGGCGACCACGATGCTGCGTTGCAGGGCGGTGGGGGCAAGGTCCTGCGCATAGTCGGTATAGACCACGCTCCAGGCGTCGTCGGGGTCGCCGATCAGGATGTCGGCCGGGCGGCCCGCTGTCTGGCGCCACTCTATGGACTGACGCCATTTGGCCAGCGCGGCCGATTCCTGCAGATCGAGCCTGTGCCGGGGATAGCGGTTTTGCAGATTGGCGAGTTCGCCCGCGAGATAGGAGGCGAAGGCCTGTGGCGGCAGGGGTCCGCCGCGCTGCACATAAAAGATATGAGGGGAATAACAGCCTTGTTGGTCATAGCGCATGACGTCCCAGGCGGCCCGGCGGGCCAGCGCGGGGCCTTTGAGCGTATCCAGCGCGGCGGCGCTGATCACGCCAAAACCTAGCTTGTGGCCGTGCGCCAGTAAGCGGGTGCTGACCGGCAAGCGTTGTCGAATGGCTTGCAGCGCTTCGTTGCCGCCATAGGCCACCACGGTATCGGCCTGAGCGTAGAGGGCCGAGGCCTCATCGCCGCCCGCGCCCCGCCACCAGACCACGGCCAGGCAATCTGCCCAGGGCGGGTGGACGTCGGCTAGCAGGCGGGCGAACCAGCCGGCGAACAGCGGTTCGGCGCTGGGCAGCTTGCCGATATTGCCGGCCTTGACCAGCAGGCCGCAAACCAGGCTCCAAAGCGCCAGCGCGGGAACATTGCCGGCCCAGCTATGAACAAGCAGCCCCGGCCCGTAGGCCCGTACGGCCCCGCCCTTGGTCGCGGGCTGAAAGCCGTCCAGCACCTTGGGATTGGCGAAGTCTTCGGCCACGAAACGATGCAATTGCGGGGCGCGGAAGGTCTTGAGCAGGCCGGTCAGGCCGAGCCGCACCATGTTGGCGTCATAGCCCGTGACCCAGGGCAGCAGGGCGTCCGCCTGCTGGCGCAGGGGGTCGGCGGCATCCAGCAGCCGGGCCACGGCGCGGTCGATGACAGTGATGATCTCGGAGACGGTCATGGTCTTGAGATGCCTGGCGCTGGCCTGCCGCACACGCAGGGCCAGCGCGCTCATCTGCGCGGCCGACAGCACCGGCAGCGCGACCTCTAGCGTCTGGCCATCGCGCGCATAGGTCTGGACATGCCATTGCACCTCCTGCGCGCTCAGGCCGGGCAGATAGGCCGCCTCAATCCGGCGGGTGCTCATGCCGGGGTGGAGCGCAAAAATTCTTCCACCGCCAGCGAGCAGCCTTTGGCTTGCGCGCCTTCGGCCCGGCCAAGCAGCAGAAAGCCGCCTTCGGCGGGCGCGCCGACATCTTCGGTGAGAATGGTGGTGACCGAGTTGAAGTTGCCCAGATCGCAGTGCGCCAGGATGCCGCGCTCGCCGGCCGGCACAGTTTGGCCGGTGGCCGGATCGACCAGGCGCGAGCGTATCCAGTGCGGTCCGGATTTCACCGCAGGCAGGGTGGCGTTGCCGTTGTCGTAGAACTGCGTGCTCAATTCCGTCATGCCATACATATTGATGCAGCGCTCGCGCGGCACGCCCAATAGATCGGAAAGCTCGGAATAAAAGGCCTCCAGCGGCAGTTCGCGGGATTGTTTCTTGTAGCCGCCGGTATCGAGAATGCGGCTGCCGGGCGGCAGGCGGAAACGGCGGCCGCTTGCGCGCAGGGCATCGATCACATGCACGAAACTGAAGCTCGCGCCCAGCAGCGCATAGGGCTGGCCTAGGCGTTCGGCCTGTTCCAGCGCCTGCCACAGGCCGTCCAGATCCATGCCTTGCGGCGACATGAAATAACGGCTGTCCGCTGTGCCGAAGACCGATTTCGCCAGCGCCAGATAATGGGCCAGCGATGAGTTCGGCATGGCTTGCTCATCGGGAAACAGAATCCCCATGGGCAGGCGTTCCGCGCCTTGCATGAAGCGCTGCGCGAAATGGCGCGTCATCGACAGATCGTAGACGTCCAGATGCGGATGGAAATGCCGTCCGCGCGTATCGGCGCGGGTGGTGCCGCTGGTCATGAACACCCGCTCGTCGTCGCGAGGCGGTTCGCAGCGCAGCTCCAGCGCCTTGAAGGCGTCAATGGGCACGGGCGGAATATCGCTCCAGGTTTGCACCCGGCGCGGCGTGGCGTTGCGGCGCTGGCAGAAACTGCGGTAGGCGGCATTCGCGCCATATTGATAGCGAAACAGCGCGAGCGCGAGCCGGTCGAATTGCGCGTCGGTGCAGCCGTCCTGGGCAATGAAGGCGAGTAGGTCCGCGAGCGGCGGTTCGGCGTGGATCATGGACATTCGAGGATTCCGGTTCATGGACGCTCCGAAGCCCAGCCGCGAGGGCGCTGCGGCCCTGTCGAGATGTGCTCTTCTTACGCCGGGATAAGCCGGGTCAAGTTCGCGGGTGTGGATCTCAGCACTTGCGTGCACCCCGGAGCAGGCGCCATCTTAACCCGCAATGCCGTTTCGCCAGGGCGCGGCGATTCAGCGCTAGTATGGCGCGCTTACACGGTGCCAGACACGCTATGACGCTTATCCTTCCTTTTTCCAATTACAGCTTGCAGCGCGCCAGTGTCGCGGACGCGGCCGCGCGGTGTGACTATCAGTGGCGCAACCGCGAGCGGCTGCGTCCCTGGGAGCCTCTGCGCGACGAGGCCTATTACACGATCTCGGGCGTGGTCGCCCGCTGCCTGGAGCAGGAGCGGCAGATGGCGCTGGGCAATGCGCTGTATTTCGTGATCAAGCGCAGGGACGATGGCGCGATGGCGGGAGAGTGTGGCTTTACCAACATCGTTCGAGGGCCCTTTCAGGCCTGCTATCTGGGGTTTTCGCTGGACGGGCGGGAAGAGGGCAGGGGCTTGATGCAGGCCGCCTTGCAGATCGCCATCGCGCAGGTCTTCCAGTCCTTGCGGCTGCACCGGATCATGGCGAATTACCGGCCCGAAAACACGCGCAGCGGCGCCCTGCTGTCTCGCCTGGGTTTTGTGAAAGAAGGCTATGCCCGGCGTTATCTGAAGATCAACGGCGTCTGGCAGGACCATGTGCTGACGGCCAGGACGAATGAGGATGAACCCGATTGATGCGGGCCGTTCGATAAGGCCTCATCGCTGAGCGCCCAGAGCCGCGCTGCGACCGATGGCGGGAGCGGTGCAGGGGTTTGCCCGCGCTACCGCTTTCCGAGTCCTTGCCTTACTCTGTACGTACAGGTTGTACGGATAGGTATAAAATTACCCCATCCTATTTCCGATAAACCTGATCATGAATGCTCGCGTTCGCAAAAAAAACGTATGGAGACTCAGAAAGTGACAACTGAAACCACCCGCTCGCCGTTCTTCGGCACGATGCAGAAAATCCCCGGCGGCTTGATGCTGGTGCCCTTGATTCTCGGCTCTTTGATTGGCACGTTTGCGCCCGATGCCCTGGCTATCGGCGGCTTTACCACGGCGCTGTTCAAGAACAGCGCGCTGCCCTTGATCGCGCTGCTGATTTTCGCGACCGGCACCCACGTCAATGCGCGCACCGGCGGCCCTATTCTTGCCACGGCCGGCACCATCTTGCTGATGAAAACCATCGTGCCCGCCACGCTGATCATCATCCTGGGCGCTTATGTCGGTCTGGACGGCGTGCTGGGCGTTTCCATTCTGGCCATGCTGGCGGCTTTCGATAACAGCAACGGCGGCCTGTGGCTGGCCTACACGGGCCAGTATGGCGATGCCCGGGATCGCGGCGCTTATGTCGCCAGCGCCCTCAATGACGGCCCCTTCTTCAGCCTGCTGTTTCTGGGTGCTTCCGGCCTGGCCGATATTCCGGCCATTGCCATGATTGCGGCGCTTGTGCCTTTCCTGCTCGGCGTGCTGGTGGGCAATCTCGACCCCAAGTGGCGCGAGGTGCTCAAGCCCGTGCCGACCATCGTCATCCCCTTTTTCGCTTTTGCGCTGGGTACAGGCATCAATCTGGGCGCGGTCGTCAGCGGCGGCATCAGCGGCCTGATTCTGGGCCTGTTGATCAGCCCGCTCACGGGGGGGCTGGTTTATCTGGGCTATCGCCTGATCCTGCGCCGAGGCGGCAAAAGCGGCCTGGGATTTGCGGCGGGCACGACGGCCGGCAACGCGATCGCCACGCCCGCCGTGGTGGCGGCAGCCGACCCCAGCTTCCAGCAATACGTCGGCGCGGCCACGGCCCAGGTTGCGGCCTGCGTGCTGATCAGCTCGATTCTGGCCCCCGTGCTGGCTTCTTACTTTCTGAAGCGCGCCGGTCAGCTCAAGCCGGATACCGCCGATGATGTCGCCCTGGCCGACACTCGCACGGCCAGAGGAGAGGCGCTGTGAAACCCGTCGTCGCGATTGTTGCCGACGATCTGACCGGAGCGGGCGACACCGCGGTTCAATTCGTCAGGGCGGGCTGGAGCACGCGTCTGTCGGTGGACGGCGCGCGCGAAGCGCTCGTCTCGCCGGTCGATGTGGAGGTGCTGGCGGTCACCACGCACAGCCGCGCCATGCCCGACGCCGAGGCGGGCGAGGCGGTGCGCGACAATATCGAACGGCTGCGCGCCGCCGGCGCGTCGCGTTTGTATAAAAAGGTGGACTCCACGCTGCGCGGCGCATTCCGGGCGGAAATCGACGCCGCCCGCGCCGCCTGGCGTGCGGACGCCATCGCCGTGGTCTGCCCGGCGTTTCCCGCGACGGGG
The DNA here is from genome assembly GCF_034424645.1 of Bordetella avium. Taxonomy (NCBI): domain Bacteria; kingdom Pseudomonadati; phylum Pseudomonadota; class Betaproteobacteria; order Burkholderiales; family Alcaligenaceae; genus Bordetella; species Bordetella avium. Next base: position 3,075,408 of record NZ_CP139969.1, on the reverse strand, counting down.
CGCACGGTCGAGAACGGGGTGCTCTTGGTGAACGGCGAGCCGGTCACGGCGACTTCAGCCGCCACAGATCCGGTCACGCCCGTTACCGAAAGCCATATTCCGACCCTGCTCGGCTGTGCCCATGTGCCTGTGCTCGACGGCGAAGGCCCCGCCTCGCTGGCGGCGCGCATCGCCCAGGCCGGCCCAACGGTGGTGGTCGACGCCCGCAATGAAGCGGACCTCGAGCGCCTGGCTCGCGCCATTGGCGAATTGGGCGCGCGCGCCTTGCCCGTGGGCGCGGGCGGTCTGGCCGCGCCCCTGGCCCGAGTCTGGGCGGGGGCGGATCAGCGTTCCCCGGTGGTGGTGGTCGTGACCTCGCAGCACAGCAACGCCCGGGCGCAGATCGCGGCCTTGCAGGCCGCAGGCGCCCTCTGCTGGTCGCCGTCGTTGGCGCAACTGGCCGATGCCGCCGTCTGGCAGCACTGGGCCGAGGCGCAATTGCGGGCGCTTGCCGAAGAGGGGCCGCCCGATGCCGGCACGCTGTTGCTGCTGGCCCCGGCCGGCAAGCTCGACGGCCTGGATGCCGATACCGTGGCGCAGCGTCTGGGCAGCCTGGCCGCGCAGGCGGTCAGCGCCTCGGGCGCGGCGGGGGTGGTCGCCACCGGTGGCGACGGCGCCCGGCAAGTTCTGGCGGCTTTGGGCGCAAACGGTATCGCCCTGGTCGATGAAGTGATGGGCGGCGTGCCTTTGGGCACATTGATCGGCGGCGCGGCTGCCGGTCTGCCCGTGGTGACCAAGGCCGGTGGCTTTGGCTCCGAAGACGTACTGGTTCGCGCTGTGCGCGCGATCCGAGATAGGAGATTCAAACGATGACGCAAGCCCCGCAGATCCCCCTTTTGGCCGTCACCCTGGGCGACGTCGCTGGCATCGGGCCGGAAATCACCGCCAAGATGCTGATGAAGCATGACGCGCTGCGCCAGAAGGCGCGGCTGGTGGTGATCGGCGATGTCGATGTAATGACCGAAGCCGTGCGCCGCCTGGGCGGCGACCCCGCCATCGTGCGCCGGGTCGAGCGCACCGCCGATGTCAGCAACACCCCCGGTACGATCGAGGTCTATCAGGCCGGCCCGTCGCTGGCTGGCGTGAAACTGGGCGAGATCAGCGCCGCTGCCGGCGACGGCTCGGTGCGCTTTGTCACTACGGCCTGCGCGCTGGCCCGGGCAGGCGAAGTAGACGGCATTGTGACCGCGCCCTTGAACAAGGCCGCCATGCACGCCGCAGGCCATAAATGGCCTGGCCACACCGAGCTGCTGGCCCATGAATTCGGCGTCAAGACCTTCTCGCTGGTGCTGTCTGCGGGCGATCTGTATATCTTCCATGCCACCACGCATGTGTCCCTGCGCCAGGCCATCGAAGACCTGACGCCGGCCCGCGTGCGCGCCGTGCTGCGCTTGGCCGGATCGTTCGCCAAGGCGCTGGGCCGTGGCGACCAGCCGGTCGCCGTGTCGGGTCTGAACCCGCATGCGGGCGAGAACCGCATTTTCGGTGATGAAGACGCCGATATCCTGGCGCCCGCTGTGGCCGAAGCCAATGCCGATGGCATTCTCGCCGCAGGTCCGATTCCGGCCGACGCGCTCTTTCCGCAGGCCGTGCGCGGCAAATGGCAGTTCGTGATCGCCTGCTATCACGATCAGGGCCATGCGCCCTTCAAGTCGGTTTATGGCGATGACGGCGTCAATATCACCGTGGGCCTGCCCGTGGTGCGCGTGTCGGTGGACCATGGCACCGCCTTCGATATCGCGGGTCAGGGCATCGCCCGCGAAGACAGTCTGGTGTTGGCGGCCGAGCGTGCGGCCGCTCTGGTTCCGGGCTGGACGCATGTATGGGAAACTGCGCAGGCCCAAACAGAAAACTGAGTTGCAAGATGGCGGTGACCCACGCTGGAGATTTACCCGTACTCGATCGTTCCGCTGACGTGCCCCTGCACGTACAGGTCGCCGCCCGCTTACGCGGCTACATCCGTGCCCGCAAACTGGGCGCCGGCACGCAACTGCCTAGCGAGGCCGCCCTGTGCGAGCGTTTTGGCGTGGCGCGCAGCGTGGTGCGGCAAGCCCTATCGGCCCTGGCCGCCGAGGGCATGATCCAGCGCGAGGCCGGGCGCCCGGCGGTAGTGGCCGCCGCCAGCGAGCACCGCCGCCTAGTGCAGCGATCCACGGGCTTGTATGCGCAATTGGCCCAGAACGGTGTGGCGCTCAAGACGCGGGTGCTGGGTTTCGGTCCTGCCGAGCCGCCCGGCGCAGTGGCCGATTTTTTCGGCAGCCGCCGCTTGCTCTTGCTGGAGCGCCTGCGCTATGTCGCCGATGCGCCGCTGGCCTATGTGCGCACCTGGCTGCCAGCCGTCCCCGGCCTGCAAGCCCAAGACTTGACCGATACCTCTTTGCACGGCGTATTGATTCAGCGCTTCGATTTGCATCCGGGCGCCGGCCGCAATCAGATCCGCGCGGTGGCTGCCGACACGGAGCTGGCGGCCTCGCTGCAAACGGAAGTGGGGGCGCCGCTCTTGATGCTGGAGGGGCAAAGCGCCGACCAGCACGGCCGGCCGCTGGAATGGTTCAGCACCTGGCACCGCGCCGAACAACTGGTGTTCGATGTGGATGTCGGCACGGGCGGCGAAGTCGTGCAGCCGCAATGGCAGGGCACAGCCCCCTGCGCGCCGCTTTTGGCCGCCGATGCGCTGGCTGCCGATCATCCGCTCGATCCCTTGGCCCGCGCTCAAGCGCTGGTGGCGGAACTCTCGGCTGAACTGGCGCGTCTGCGCGCGGAACGCTAGGCCTCCTCTGTCCGGCTGGCGTCTCGGCCACACGGCAATATCCCCTCGTCCTGCTCGCTGAAGGCCTTGCGGCCGCTGCTGAGCCAGGCTTCGGACCCCTTTGGCATCGCGAGCATGGGCGCCGTCGCAGACGGTGTTGTGGGGCGGCGTCTCTGTGGGGCTCTTATCGCGCGGGCCGGCCAGAGGCGGTCCTGTCCATCAACTTGCTAAGGGCGCGGCGCTTAAGGCCATGCTGTGACGTTCGGTCTTGATGGAATCGAGCATGACGCGCTTGTTTTCGCGGCTGCGGTAGGCGTGCTCGCGCATCAGGCTTTCGGCGCGGGCGGCTTCGCGCCGGGTGATGGCGCGCAACAGGTCTTCGTGGTCGGCCTGGGCGCGCAGCACATAGGGCGTCTCGAGCAGAGAGGGCGTGGAGGGCAGGGTGAGCGCGGCCGGACCGGCGAGCGGGGTTTTGTTGTTGTGTTCCAACGCAGACAGCAGGGCCCGGTTGCCTGCGGCCTGGCAAAGAATGTCATGAAAACGCTGGTTGATGCGGCCCCAGGCGCGGGCATCCACCAGGGTTTCGGGATTGCGTGCGGCGGGGGCGAGCAATTGCCGTCCGGCTTCAACGGTTTCTTTCAGGCTGGCCAAAACCTCATCGCTGACGCCGCGTTCGGCCAGCAGGCGAACCGCCATGCCTTCGAGCACGCCGCGTACGTCGACAGCGTCGCCGATCTCCTCCACGGTAAAGGCCCGCACGCGAAAGCCGCGTGAAGGCAGGCGCTCCAGCAGCCCTTCTGTTTCCAGCTCGGTCATGGCGATGCGCAGCGGCGTGCGCGACACGCCCAGTCTGGCGGCGAATTGCAGTTCGACGATGCGCTCTCCGGGCGCGATTTCGCCCGAAAGAATCATGTCGCGCAGTTCTGAGATGACTTTATCGATTTGTGCGGCCATGCCGGTCTACTCCTTCAAGCGCCGGACAGTGTACCGGGTGATTGCATGCAATGCGGAGTTTTCTTTGTGAGGAAAGCTTGTGAAAAAGCAAAATTGCATGCAATATATAAAAAACACGCGATGAAATTCAAATTTCATTGTTATTGCATGCAAACCGAGGCCGGAATGTTTTTTTGGCCTGGGGCGGCAGACTCGAGGAGACAAAATGAAGCTTCAAAGCTTCGTGCACGCTGGCGCCCCGGCCTGGGGCATCCGCGAGGGTGAGCAAATCCGGCTCATGACGTCGTATTGGCCCGATGTGGCCAGCGCCCTGGCGGCCGGTTCGCAAGCGCTGGCGCAGGCCGCGCGCCAACCCGCGCCGCTGATCGATGCTGCCGGGCTGCAATGGCTGGCCCCCGTGGTGGCGCCGGGCAAGATTCTCTGTGTGGGCCTGAACTATGGCCGTCATGTGCTGGAGGCGGGCCGCGAGCTGCCCAAGCATCCCTCGGTTTTTGCCCGCTATGCCGATTCCCTGGTGGGCGCGGATCAGCCGGTGTGGCGCCCGCAAGTGTCGGAAAAACTGGATTTCGAGGCCGAGCTGGCGGTGGTGATCGGCCGTGGCGGCCGTCATATTCCCGCCTCGCAGGCGATGGAGCATGTGGCGGGCTACACCTGTATGGCCGAAAACTCGGTGCGCGATTTTCAGAAGCACAACGCCCAGGTCACGCCGGGCAAGAACTTCGAGCGTTCGGGTGCGTTGGGGCCCTGGCTGGTCACGGCCGATGAGGTGCCCGACCCCACCGCGCTGCGGGTGCGCTCCTATCTCAATGGCGACCTGATGCAGGACGGCAGCGTGGCCGACCTGATTTTCTCCATCCCCACCCTGATTGCTTATATCAGCAGCTTTACCCCGCTGGCGCCGGGCGATGTGATCGCCACCGGCACGCCCGAAGGCGTGGGCGCCACGCGTCAGCCGCCGCGCTTTCTGCGCGCGGGCGATGTGTTTGAAGTGGATATCCCCGGCGTGGGCCGCCTGGCGAATCCCGTGATCGATGAACCGCAAAACAAGCAGGCCGTGTAATGAGTCAAACCATGCGATATCTCTCTGAAGCCGATGTGGTCGGCGTGCTGGACATGCCGCGCGCTATCGACGCGCTGGCCGACACGCTGGCGCTTCAGGGGCAGGGACAGGCGCGCAATGTGCCCAAGGCCCTGGCCACCTGGGGCGAGGGCAGCTCCATGCATGCGCTGGGCTCGGTCATGACCGGCGAGGGCGGCGTCTGTGGTTTCAAAACCTGGGTGCATACCCGCCAGGGCGGCGGCTCGGTGTTCACGCTGTTCGATGCCAGCCGGGGCACCCTGTTGGCCGTGATCGAGGCGCGGGCGCTGGGCATGTTGCGCACGGCAGCCATCACCGGTTTGGCCACGCGCACGCTGGCGCCGCAAGCGCCGCGCCATGCGGCCCTGATCGGCACCGGCCCGCAGGCGGTCACGCAATTGGCTGCACTGGCGGCGGTGCGCACGCCGCAATCTGTGCGGGTTTATAGCCCTACACCGGAAAAGCGCGAAGCCTTTGTGCGTCAGGCGCAGGGCCGCTATGGCTTTGCCGTCGAGGCGGCTGGCAGCCTGGAACAGGCGCTGGAGGGGGCCGAGATCGTGACCCTGATCACCCGTGCCGAACAGCCTTTTGTGGACGCGCAGGCTCTGCGCGACTGCCGCCACCTGAACGCCGTGGGCGCGATTTTGCCGGCCCGCGCCGAGTTTGCTCAGGATGTGTTCGAGCGCGCCGATCTGGTCGTGGTGGATGACCTGGAGAACGCCCGCCGCGGCTCGCGCGAGCTGCGCGAACGCTATGGCGCGGGCGCCGAGCCCTGGCAGGGCGTCGAGGTGCTGTCGGATTTGCTGGCCCGTGGCCAGGGCCGCGCGCCGGACGCGCGCCTGACGATTTTCAAGGGCATGGGTATGGGGCTGTCGGATCTGGCTTTGGCCCGCGTGGTCTATCAGGCCGCTTGCGAGCGCGATCTGGGCCAGCGCCTGGCGCCGCAGACCCGCGAAAACCTGTTGCTGTCGCGTTGACGCCGGCCGCACAAGACTATTCGGCGGGCCAGTCCCGCAAGCAGACAAGGAGAACACAATGTTCGTGGACGTGAGCGGGGCCGCACCCCGCCAACAGAATATGTGGCCGTCGATCGTGATTGCCAAGGAAGATATCGACCTTGAAATCGAACGCCTGATCGACGCGCCGCGCCCGGCCAATGGCCGCCGCGCCAGCCTCATCGTGCATCCGCAGGCCACCGCGCCCGGCCTGGGCCTGGCGCCGGGAACCGATGTGACGATCAATGTGGTGAACCCGGGCGAAAGCACGCTGAATCTGCGTAAGAACTCCAATATGCTGGAGATCTGTATCAGCGGAGAGGGCGTGGCCACCGTGGGCGGCCGTTCTTTCTCCATCGGCAAATGGGATGTGTGGAATACGCCGTCCATGCAGGTGCACAGCTACCGCAATGAGGGCAAGACACCCTGGGTGCGGCTGTCCTACTCTAATGCGCCGCTGCTGGAAAAGCTGGAAGTGCATTTCGTGGAAGAGTTCGAAGGCGATGTTCCGCCTTTGGACGCCAACACCACCCGCCGCGAAGGCCCGCAGGCCGGCGCTGCCCGCGCCCGCGATCTGGCGCTCAATGCGCCGGTCGGTTCGGATGGCGCGCGTCTGCTGGGTTATGAGTGGCTGATCGATATCGACGTGTTGGAGTCCAAAGCCTTGCACTGGCCTTACGCCAGCGTGGCCGAGCATCTGCCGTCGGTGGAAGACATTGCCAAGGGCTATAACGGCCGTCGTCTTTTTGTGTTGTACAACCCCGCCACCGAGCGGCGCATCGGCACCACGCACAGCTTTTTCGCGACGATTTCCAGTTCGCCGCCGGACAACCACCATGTGCCGCACCGCCACAGCTCTTCGGCCATCAACTATTACCTGCGCGGCGAAGGCTATAGCAAGGTCAATGGCGTGCGCCTGGACTGGAAGGCGGGTGACCTGATTTTGTCGGCGCCGGGCTGGGCCATGCATTCGCACCACACCAAAAACAGCACGACCTCGTCGCTGACGGTGCAGGACCATCCTTTGCAGATCGCGATGGAATCGCTGATCTGGCAAGAACGCATGCAGGAACCCATTCTCGCGCTGGGAAGCCAGAGCGGCTTCGAAAGCAACCGGGCCCAACTCGCTGCCGCCCGCTGACCCATTACGCAAGGATGTTCAACGCTATGTCTAAGCCTGACGATCTGCGCGCCCTGCGCGCCGAACTGCGCGATCTGTACGAGGATTACGCCTTTTGCCTGGATGAGGGCGACCTCGAAGCCTGGCCCGATTTCTTTACCGAAGACTGTCATTACCGCGTGCTGTCGCGCGAGAACCATGATGCCGGCCTGCCGCTGGGCCTGATCTACTGCATGAATAAAAACATGCTGAAAGACCGGGTTACGGCGCTGCGCGAAACCACCATGTTCGAGCCGCGCTCGCTGCGGCACTTCATCGGCGGCGTGATGGTGCGCGAGCGCCGGGGCGAAGAAGTGGTGGCCCAGGCCAATTTCGCCATCATGGAGTCGCTGTCGGATCGCGAGCCCAGCCTGAACATGGTCGGCCGCTATCTCGACGTCTGGCGCCAGACCGACGCCGGCTGGCGTCTGGCCAGCCGCGACTGCGTCTATGACAACTACCGGGTGCGCACCTCGCTCATCGTGCCCATCTGATTCCGGAATCCGCCATGTCCTGCACTCACAACGAATCCCACGAGGCCTGTGCCTCGCACGCGCCGGCCGTCGCCGAGCAACCCATTCACATCGAGCGCCGCTGGCCCGAAGAGGGGCATACCCGCATTCCTAACTGGGTCTACACCGACCCCGCTGTGTTCCAGAAGGAGATGGAGATCTTCTTCAATGGCAAGACCTGGAACTACGTGGGCCTGGAATGCGAAGTGCCGGAAGTCGGCTGCTATAAGCGCAACTGGATCGGCACCAGCCCGGTCATCATGGTGCGCACCGAAAGCGGCGAGATCGCGGTGCTGGAAAACCGTTGCGCCCATCGCGGCGCGCAGATCTGCTGGCAGAACACCGGCAAGGTCACGGACTTCACCTGCCCCTATCACCAGTGGAATTACGACCTGAACGGCAATCTGCAAGGCGTGCCGTTTCGCCGGGGCGCGATGGGCAAGGGCGGCATGCCGCGCGACTTCGATCCCAAGCAAAACGGTATCCGCAAGCTGCGCAGCGTCAATCGCGGCGGTTCGATTTGGGCCACTTTCTCCGACGAGGCGCCCAGCTTCGAAGAGTATTGCGGCGAGGAGGTGCTGGCCGAGATCGACCATATGCTGCCGGGCAAAAAGCTCAAGCTGCTGGGTTACAGCCGCCAGCTTATTCCTAGCAACTGGAAGATGTACCTCGAGAACCTCAAGGACCCCTACCACGCGACGCTGCTGCATACCTTCTACATCACTTTTGGTCTGTGGCGCGCCGATTCGAAGTCGGAGTGCATTCCGACTGGCGGCGGCGCGCACAGCGTGATGGTGTCGCACAACGAGGGCAAGAAGGTCACCGAGGCCACCTCGGAGATGAGCCGTTTCCGCAACGATCTGGAACTGCTCGATCTGGAAACCGTGACGCCGCGTGCAGAATTCAACCGCGGCCGTGTCGGCGGCGCCTGGGTATTCCCGGCGGCGCAGTTCGGCATCCAGGCCAATTCGCTCAAGACCCGTCATGTGATCCCGCGCAGCCCCACCGAGCACGAGCTGGTGTTCACCTATTACGGCTATGAAGATGACGACGAGGAGATGACCCGTTTGCGTCTCAAGCACGCCAATCTGCTGGGCCCGGCCGGTTTCGTGTCGATGGATGACAGCGAAATGCTGACGCAATGCCAGATCGGCGTGACAGGTTATCCGGGCGCGCGGGGCATCATCGAAATGGGCGGGCGCGATACGGAGCCGGCCGATTACATGGTGACCGAAGTGCTGATCCGCTCTTTCTATCAGTACTACCGGAAAGCGATGGGGTTCTGATCATGGCCGATACCGAAGTGTGGAAGCCCGTGGCGCTGGTCAAGGACATCTCGCCCGATACGCACACGCTGCGCGTGATGCTGGACGGCGAGGCGGTCTGCCTCTACAAGCTGGAAGAGCGGGTCTGCGCCACGCAGGATAAGTGCCCGCATGGCAATGCCAGCCTGGCCGAAGGCTGGGTCGAGGACGGCACGGTGGAATGCCCGCTGCATCAGGGCGTGTTTGATATCGCCAGTGGCAAGCCGCAGTGCCCGCCGGTCACGACCGATTTGCGCTGCTACGACGTGCGTGTCGAGGACGGCACCGTGTTTTTGCGCGCCGAGTCGGCATGAGCGCCTCCGGAACCATGTTGATCGTGGGCGCGGGCCAGGCGGGCGCCTGGGCGGCGCGCACCCTGCGCGAGCAGGGTCACGCCGGGCGCATCGTGCTGTGCGGCGCCGAGCCGCACCGGCCTTATGAGCGCCCGCCGCTGTCCAAGGGCCTGATTACCGGCGCCAGCACGGCCGCAGAGGCCGAGCTGCTGAGTCAGGCAGAAATTCAGGAGCGCGGCATCGAGTTTCTGCCGACGCTGGCCGTGGTGTCGATCGACCCCGCCGCTCGCCAGGTGCGTTGCGCCGATGGCCGAGAGATCGGCTACGACAAGCTATTGTTGGCGACCGGCGGCCGCCCCAGCCGGCCGCCCCTGGCCGGCCTGGACAGCGCCCGCCTGCGGGTGCTGCGTACGCTCGATGATGCGCTGGCCTTGCGCCAGGATTTCGCGGCCCGTCCGCGAGTGGCGATTATCGGCGGCGGTTGGATAGGGCTGGAAACCGCCGCGACGGCGCGCGTCCTGGGTTGCGAGGTGGCCGTGATCGAAGCCGGGCCGCGCCTGTGCGGCCGCAGCGTGATGGCGCCCCTGTCTGCCGAATTGCAGCGGCGGCATGAGGCGGCCGGTGTCGCGGTGCATCTGGCCCGTGGTGTGACCGGCCTGCAAGACAGGCCGGACGGCGTCAAGGTTTTGTTTGGTGAAGGCCCCGCCATCGAGGCCGATTTGGTGTTGCTGGCCGTGGGCATGCAGCCCAATGACGCGCTGGCCCGCGAGGCCGGCCTGGATTGCGCTCGTGGCGTGCGTGTCGATGCCGCTTGCCGTACCTCCGATCCGCATATCTATGCGGCGGGCGATGTGGCGCTGCTTTCGCACCCACGCGCCGCGCAAGGCTTGCGGCTGGAGTCCTGGCAGAACGCGCAGGATCAGGGCGTGGCGGCCGCCCGGGCCATGTTGGGGCAGGCGGTCGACTATGCGCCGGTGCCGCTGCTCTGGTCAGAACAATACGAACACATGATCCAGATCGTGGGCTTTCCGGATCTGGCGCAACACACCGTATCGCGAACGCTGGCCAATGGCGGACAGCTTTTTCTCGGCCTGGATGCTGGGGGCCTGGCGGTGGCGGCCGTGGGTATCGACGCGGGGCGGGATTTCCGCGCCGCGCGCAAATGGGTCGAGCAGGGCGCGCAGCCGCCGCTCGCTGATTATCAGGCCTGTGAAGCGCAGGCTGTCCAGGAGGGGGTGGCATGAACGATGCAAAGGCTTTGCTGTGCCAGGCGGCAGGCGAGCAGGTATTGAATTTCTTTGCTGCCCTCGATGAGCGCCGCCACGATGACGTGGCCGCGCTCATGGCCAGCGATGGCGTCTGGTATCGCCAGGGCCGCGAACTGATCGGGCCGCAAGCGGTGGCGCAGGCTCTGGCCCAGCGCGACCCGGCGCGGGAAACCGCCCATGTCGTCAGCAATCTGCGCGCCGAAATGACCGGCCCGGATAGCGCCCGCCTGCGTTTCTATCTGCTGGCCTACGACGGCCGCAGCGGCGATGATGCGCCGCGTCTGGTGGCGATCCGTTTCTGTGAAGACGAACTGCGGCACACCAGCGCCGGCTGGCGTTTCACAAAGCGCTCTAGCCAGCGGCATCTGCCGCCCGAGGCGCGCTGACCTTTCCTCCCTTATCTATCGAGAGTACTCATGGCTTTAGCTGTCTCTACCATCGACGCCATCGCCCGCCGCCTGCACGAGGCCGAGCGCACGCGCACCCAGATCCGTCAGGTTTCTCTGGACCATCCCGAGATGGACATCGCCGACGGCTATGCCATCCAGCGGCGCTGGATGGAAATCAAACAGGCCGAAGGCCGCCGTGTGGTGGGTCATAAAATCGGCCTGACCTCGCGCGCCATGCAGTTGTCGTCGCAGATCGACGAGCCGGATTTCGGCGCGCTGCTCGATGACATGCTGTTTACCGACGGCGCTGCCATCGCGCGTGACCGCTTCATCGTGCCGCGCGTGGAGGTCGAACTGGCCTTCATTCTCGACAAGCCGCTGCGCGGTCCTGACGTGACCCTGTTCGATGTGCTGGACGCCGTGCGATATGTGATTCCCGCGCTGGAAATCATCGATGCGCGTTCGCATCAGATCGACCCCGAGTCGCGCCGTCCGCGCAAGGTGTTCGACACCATCGCCGACAATGCCGCCAACGCGGGTGTCGTGATGGGCGGGCGTCCGGTGCGGGTCAATGATGTCGATCTGCGCTGGGTAGGCGCCATTCTGTCGCGCAATGCGGTGATCGAAGAAACCGGCCTGGCCGCAGGGGTGTTGAACCACCCCGCCAATGGCGTGGTGTGGTTGGCTAACCGGCTGGCCGGGCATGGCGTGGCGCTGGAAAGCGGCCAGATCATCCTCAGCGGCTCTTTCACCCGGCCGGTCTACGCCGAGCGCGGCGATGTCTTTTATGTTGATTACGGCCCGCTGGGCGCCGTCAGTTGCCGTTTCGAGTAAGACCCATGAAAACCCCTGGCAATACCTTTAAGGCGGCGCTGGCGCGCGGCGAATCGCAGATCGGCATGTGGTTGGGCCTGGCCGATGGCTATGCGGCCGAGGTCGTGGCTGGCGCCGGTTTTGACTGGCTGCTGATCGATGGCGAGCATGCGCCCAACACCCTGGACAGCATTCTTAGACAGCTACAGGTGCTGGCGGCCTATCCGCTGGAGCCCGTGGTGCGCCCCGCCTGGAATGATCCGGTGGAGATCAAGCGTTTGCTCGATCTGGGAGCCCGCACGCTGCTGGTGCCTATGATTCAGAGCGCCGAGGAAGCGGCGGCGGCCGTGGCCGCCATGCGTTATCCGCCTTCCGGCATTCGGGGGGTCGGGAGCGCGCTGGCGCGCGCCTCGCGCTGGAACCGTCTGCCCGGCTATCTTGCCGAGGCCGACGCGGCCATGTGCACCCTGGTGCAGGTCGAGACCCGCCGTGGCGTCGAGGCGCTGGACGAGATCTGCGCCGTCGAAGGGGTGGATGGCGTGTTCATCGGGCCCGCCGATCTGGCCGCCGACTACGGCTATCTCGGCCAGCCCAATCACCCGGCGGTGCAGGAGATCATTGAAGCGGCGATTGCCCGCATCCGGGGGCAGGGCAAGGCCGCCGGCATTCTGATCAGCGATCCCAAACTGGCCGACCGCTATATCGAATGCGGCAGCCTGTTCACCGCCGTGGGGGTGGACGCCACGCTGCTGGCCCGCGCCGCGACGGATCTGGCAGCACGGTATGGGCGTGCGGCCTCCAGTGGCGCGGCAGGCGTTTACTGATTCCCAGGGCCGGTCGCCGCCGGCCTTTTTACACACTTAAGGCCGGGACAAGGCCAGTAACGCATTATCGAGGAGACCTGAAATGTCCTTTTTCAAACCAACCGCCCTGTGGGCAGCCGGTATCGCCACCTGTTTGCTGGCGGGCGCGCCCGCCAGCGCCGAAACCTGGCCCAGCCGTTCCATCAGCCTGGTTGTGCCCTTCCCGGCCGGCGGCGGCGCCGACACACTGGCCCGGTTGATGAGTGAACCGCTCATGCGTGATCTGGGCCAAACCATTGTGATCGAGAACCGTCCGGGCGCGGGCGGCAACATCGGCAGCGCCACGGCCTCGCGTGCCGAGCCCAACGGCTACACCCTGGCCTATGCCACCAATGGCACGCAGGCCATCAATCACTGGCTGTATAAAAACACCGGCTTTTCGCGGGATGATTTCGAGCCCATTTCCCGGCTGACTACGATTGCCGCCGCCGTGGTCGTCAATCCTGACGAGCCGTATCAAAGCCTGAAGGATTTGCTGGACGCCGCGCGCGCCAAGCCTGGCATGCTGACCTGCGGCTCGGCCGGCAATGGCACCACGTCGCATCTGGCTTGTGAGCAGCTCAAGCAGATGACGGGCGTGGATATCGTGCACGTGCCTTACAAGGGGGGCGCTGCGGCCATGACGGATTTGATGGGCGGGCGTTTGTCGCTCTTGATCGATGTGATGCCCAATGTGGCGCAGCAAATCAAGGCCAAGCGCCTGCGCGCGCTGGCCGTCACGACCAATGAGCGGGTGGCCTCCAATCCGGATATCCCGACGGTGGCCGAGGCCGGGGTTCCGGGCTACTCCTTCTTTGCCTGGGATGCGCTCTATGCGCCCAAGGGCACGCCGCCTGCGGTGCTGGATCGCGTGAACGCCGCTGTTCACAAGGTTCTGGCTGAACCCGCCTTGCGCGCGCAGTTGGAAGAGCGCGGCGCCCAGCCCGCGCCGACCACCCGCGAGGGGCTCAAGACTTTCTCGAATGAGGAATACGAGCGCCTGGGCAAGGTGGTGCGTACGGCTGGCGCTGTGATCGACTGACAGGTCAGAGAGATGCTGCGCGCCGTCCGGGCCGGGAGTGCCGGCGGCGCTGTCGGGCAGTGTTTTTGTAGTACGGCGAAAGTGTAACGGCCTTCCAAGGAAGGCCGTTTTTTATGCGCAGAAGTGTTGCTGCCCCGCTTAGTTGAGGCTTAGAAAGCCATCGCCGTTGCGATCTTGCTTGCGGAAGTCGTTCATGACCTGAGTCATGAACTCCTCCCGGGTCACATAGCCTTTTTTGTTCTTGTCGAGCAGGGCGAATTCACGCTCGGTCAGGACATTCGCCGATTGCGCCGGCGTCAGTTTGCCATCGCCGCTGGTGTTGAGCTTGTCGAAAGCCTTTTCCATGAAGTTGCGGTACTTGGCTTCGCTGACCTTGCCGTCGCCGTTGGTGTCCATTTGCTGGTAGACCTTGGGATCGAACGCACGGGTCTGCGCTTGCGCGGACAGGGCCAGAACGCTCAGCGAGAGGGCGGCCACCTGGGCAATGCGGATAACAGATTTTTTCATGGTGATCCTCAGCGGCAGCCAATTTGATTGCCGGCATAGCTGCCCGCGCCCGCACCCGCCACCGTGGCGATGGTTTTGCCGGTGCCCCCGCCGACCATGCTGCCCAGCAGGCCGCCGACGACCGCGCCGCCGACCGTGCCGGCAATGCAATCGAATTCGGAGCTGGCTTTCGCACCGCCCGGCATATTCTGGCAACCCGCCAGAGCCAGGGCTCCGGCGGTCAGGGTAATCGCTATCAACGCTCTATTCATGAATGCACCTTCTGTGAACGGGGTTGGCTACCCGCAATAGGATATACAAGACGTGCAAAAAAAGGGAGCGCGGCAACGGGCCGCCGGCGCCCGTCGTTTGATATACGGCAGAGAAACCAAGATGAGGCGTAGGGCTTTCTAGGGCTCGCGGGATCGCCTGCCCTGGAAAAGCTAGGCATTGCCGCGTTGGCGGCTGGGCTCGCCCGAACCTGCCCGGCATTCGCGGTTTTTCGTACTTGTTCAACATTTTCCGAGAGCGGGAAGCAAGGAAAAAAACCTGTTGCGCTAGGGCAATATCCGGCCAGGGGGTTCTGGCTTTTTGGAGGCTCAGGGTGGCAAGCCCGGCTCGGTTCGAGGTGTTCAGTGCGCTAGGCGCTGTCCGCAAGCCAGGGAGTCGCCATCTCGTGCAGCTGCTCCAGAAACCGTTCGGTGCGCGCCGAACGGGATTTGCGCGAGGAAACCAGGGCGACGATATCGGCGTCAGGCAGGCGCCAGCCTGGCAATATCTCTAGCAGTTTTCCATCGCGGAGGGCTTCGGCCACATCCCATTCGGAACGGGCGAGTATGCCCAGGCCGCTCAAGGCCCATTGCAGCGCGACGCCGCCATCGTTGCTGGCCAGCCTGGGTTCGATGCGGACGGTGGCGCGGCGGCCGTCATGGTTGCCTAGCCGCCACAGCGTGACGTCTTCGTCGTTTTCACGCAGCGCGATGCAATCATGATGGTGCAGATCCTCGGGAGAGGCGGGGGTGCCCTGCCGTTTCAGGTAGGCGGGGGCGGCGCAGAGAATGCGCCGGTTTCTGGCCAGCCGGTGCATGATGAGCGATGAGTCGCGCAGCTCGCCGATATGGATCAGCACATCCCAGTGATGCGCGTCCAGACGCTGCGGCCGGTCGGAGAGCATCAGAGTGGCGGTGACTTCAGGGTATTGCTGTTGAAAGCGGCCTACCAGAGGCGCGATATGGCGCTGGCCAAAGCCCAGGGGCGCCAACACGCGCAGCTGTCCGGCGACCTGTCCGCGGCGGCTGGCCAGGGTATCGGCCAGGCCGCTGAGCTGAGCGCAGATCGAGCGCGCCCGTTCGGCCAGCAATTCGCCCTCATCGGTCAGGGCGATGCGCCGGCCGCTGCGATCCACCAGTTGAATGCCTAGCCGGCGCTCCATCGCGCTAAGACGCTGCGTGACGGCGGAGGGGGTGACGTCCAGCCTGCGCGCGGCATCGGCCAGCGTTTGCTCCGGCGTCAGGGCCATGAAAAATAACAAATCGTCCGTGCTCAGCATATTCATGCGTGCTTAATTCAGTATTAAGTTGATGTTAGCCATCTTTACCTCGCCCGGCCCCATACTTCAGACCAGAATTTCGCCACGCCTTTATCTGTGTTGCTAGCCGTTCTGCCTGGAGAAGGGCCTTGCGACGCGGGTTTGCTTCTTGCCTGCTGTCTTGCGGCGCGGTCTTCGATGCATTGCCCGCCGCAGCGCAGGCCGCCAGGCCTGACATCGCCCATGCTATCCCGCTTCGAATTCACGTATTTACCTCGTCCGGCGGTCCCGCTGGACAAGGGCGCAAACGCAGCCCGCGCCTGGGCTGTGCCGGCATATTGGAGTCATGAAATGAATAGGAAAACGCGGCCCACCCTCGACAGCCTTGATACGCCCTGCCTGCTGCTGGATGAGGCGCGCATGGAGGCGAACATCGAATACATGAAGGCCCGTATGCGGCGTCTGGGTGTCGCCCTGCGTCCGCATTTGAAAACGCCCAAGTCGGTCGAGGTGGCTCGGCGCGCGATGCAGACGCCGCAAGGGCCGGCCGCTGTGTCCACCTTGCAGGAGGCCGAGCAGTTCGCCCGGGCGGGGGTGCGGGATATTCTTTATGCCGTCGGTCTGTCTCCGGCCAAGATAGACCGGGTCTTGGCCTTGCGTGCGCAAGGCGTGAATCTGACCGTGGTCGTCGATAGCGTCGAGGCCGCGCAGGCGCTGGCCAGTCGTTCGCGCGCCGCGGGCGCGCCCATCCCCGCTTTGATTGAAATCGACTCCGACGGCCACCGCGCCGGCGTGCGACCGGAGCAGCAGGCTTTGCTCTGCGCGATCGGCCGCGCCTTGCACGAAGGCGGCGCCGAGCTGCACGGCGTGATGACCCATGCCGGGGAGTCATACAGCTCGCCGGATGTAGCGGCCATCCGTGATATGGCCGAGCGCGAACGCAGCGCGGCAGTGCGCGCTGCGGCCGTGTTGCGCGAGCAGGGTCTGCCTTGCCCGGTCGTCAGCGTGGGTTCCACGCCCACCGCGATGTTTGCCGAGAACCTCGAGGGGGTTACGGAGGTGCGAGCCGGCGTCTATGTGTTTTTCGACCTCTTCATGGCCGGCCTTGGGGTCTGTAAACAAGACGACATCGCCTTGTCGGTGCTGACCACCGTCATCGGGCATCAGCCGGAAAAGGCTTGGATTCTGGTCGATGCCGGTTGGATGGCCATGTCGCGCGACCGGGGCACGGCCAATCAGGCCGTGGACCAGTATTACGGCTTGGTGTGCGATGTGGCGGGCCATCCTTTGCCCGGGCTCGTGCTCAAGCAGACCAACCAGGAGCAGGGCATCATCACGCTGCGTCCGGGGGCGACCGGCGCGCTTCCCGATCTGCCCATCGGCACGCGTCTGCGCATTCTGCCCAACCATGCCTGCGCGACCGGCGCTCAGCACGACGCCTACCAAGTGCTGCGCGGCGCGGATGTGGCCGCCGTCTGGCCGCGCTTTCGCGGCTGGTAGCGGCCATGCCAAACGATGGCATGCTGTCGGACAAGCCGATGGTCGATGCGCGGCGGGTCAGGGGCGAGGTCGCCGGTCTGCTGGACTAGGCTTTCTTGCCGCGACGGCTCATCGGCGGGCCTGGCCATCATGTGCTTTGATCGGCAGCCCTGCCGGGGGGGCTGCCGATCAGGGCGGCGCCGATGCCTCGTGCTCGGCTTGGGCGCCAAAGGCATACACTGTCGCTTGAACTGTTTTTTGCAGATCTCGCGATCTGCTCCTATTGTGACCGATACGTCTTTTTCTTCCTTGCCGCTGCTCCCCGCCTTGCTGGAAAACCTGCAAAGCCTGGGTTTTGAGCAGATGACGCCTATTCAGGAGCAGAGCCTGCCCCTTATTCTTGATGGGCGCGATCTCATCGCGCAGGCCAAGACCGGCAGCGGCAAAACCGCGGCTTTCGGCCTGGGCCTGCTGCAATCGCTGGACCTGACGCGCCTGGTGCCGCAGGCCTTGGTGCTCTGCCCTACCCGAGAACTGGCCGACCAGGTGGCGCAAGAGCTGCGCCGCCTGGCCCGTTTGATTCCTAACGTCAAGGTGTTGACGCTGTGCGGCGGCGCTGCCGGTCGGCCGCAGGCCGAGTCGCTGGCCCGTGGCGCGCATCTGGTGGTGGGCACGCCTGGCCGTGTTCAGGATCATCTGGCGCGCGGCAACCTGGATTTGGCGGCCTTGAAAACCCTGGTGCTGGACGAAGCCGACCGCATGGTGGATATGGGTTTTTACGACGACATCGTCGCCATTGCTTCGCATTGCCCGGTCAAGCGCCAGACGCTGCTGTTTTCCGCGACCTATCCCGATAACATCCGCAAGCTCAGCGCTCGCTTTCTGCGCAACCCGGCCGAAGTCAAGGTGCAGACGCAGCACGACGCCAGCCGCATCGAGCAGATTTTTTACGAAATCGATGAGGCAGACCGGCTCGATGCCGTGGCCACCTTGCTGGCGCACTACCGGCCGGCCTCGACTCTGGTGTTCTGTAATACCAAGATCCGCAGTCATGAGCTGATCGAACGCTTGCGCGCCGACGGCATCAGTGCCCAGGCGCTCAATGGCGACCTGGAGCAGCGTGACCGCGACGAGATTCTGATCCAGTTCGCCAACCAGAGCTGCGCGGTCCTGGTGGCGACGGATGTGGCCGCGCGCGGTCTGGATATCCAGAACCTGAGCGCGGTGATCAATGTGGATGTGAGTAAGGACACGGAAGTCCATGTGCACCGCATCGGCCGCAGCGGCCGGGGCGAGCAGAAAGGCCTGGCCTTAAGCCTGTGCTCGCCCGAGGAAATGCGCTGGGCCAACCTGATCGAGCAATATCAGGGCGCGCCGCTCAAATGGGCGGATATCAAATCGCTGCGTTCCAAGGCGGACCGCCCTTTGCGCGCGCCCATGGTCACGCTGTGCATCCAGGGCGGTAAAAAGGACAAGCTGCGTCCGGGCGATCTGCTGGGCGCGCTCACGGGTGACGGCGGGCTGAGCTTCGAGCAGGTGGGCAAGATCAACATCACGGAGTTCAACGCCTATGTGGCGCTGGACCGTCAGATCGCCAAGCAGGCGTTCTCGCGGATTTCCAACAGCAATATCAAGGGCAGGCGCTTTCGCATGCGCTTTCTGGAAGAGTTCTGAGCGCTTGCTCCCGCGCCGGTCTTGAACGGCGCGGGAGCATGCTTGTACGAAAACGACCCGGCAGGGCAACAGGGGAAAAAAAAGATGCTTATTACGCGTTTGTTCGATACCGGGCCTGCGCTGGACGGCTTATCCGAGCTGCTCAAAAACTGTGTGGATGAGGGCGCCTCGATCGGCTTTCTGCCGCCGCTGGCGCAGACAGCCGCGCAAACCTATTGGCGGGAGGTCGGCGCCTCGCTTGGCGCAGGGTCCAGAGTGCTGCTTGTCTGCACCCAGGATCAGCGCATGGCCGGATCGGTGCAGTTGTCGCTGTGCGGCAAAGAGAACGGCCTGCATCGGGCCGAGGTCGAGAAGCTGATGGTGCACACGGACTTTCGCGGGCAGGGCATCGGCCGCCAATTGCTCGAAGCCATCGAGGCCATTGCCGTGCAGGCTCGCAGAAGCCTGCTGGTGCTGGATACCCGCACGGGCGATGTGGCGTCCCGGCTCTACCGCAGCGCGGCTTATGTCGAGGCTGGCCAGATTCCCGGCTTCGCGCGCGATGGCCATGGCGAGCTGTGCGGAACGACTTTTTTCTACAAGGTGTTGGCAGGCACGGCTTGAGGGCCGCGCCTGCCAGCGGGCTGCTGCGGGCAGGCCGCCGGATCAGATCGGGGTGAGCAGGGGTTCGCCCGCATAGAAGCGGCGGGCGTTTTCCAGGAATTTGTCGATCGTGCGTTGCACGGCTTCGGGCGACCAGCCGGCCACATGGGGCGTCAGCACGATGTTCTCCAGGTCGGCCAGACCGGAGGGCAGTTTGGGCTCGCCCTCGTAGACATCCAGGCCGGCGCCGGCCAGCCTGCCCAGGCGCAGCGCCTGCTCCAGCGCTGCGGTATCGACGACGCTGCCGCGCGCGATATTAATCAAATAGCCCGCCGGGCCCAGGCGTTCAAGAATATTGGCGTTGACGCGGTGGTGGCTGTCGGCGCCGCCGGGGATGGCCACCACCAGAATGTCTGCCCAATCGGCCAGGGCTTCCAGGCTGTCGAAATAGCGCCGTGTGGAATCCGGGCGCGGACGGCGGTTGTGGTAGCCGATCGGCATGTCAAAGCCCTGCGCCCGCTGGGCGATTTTCTCGCCGATGGCGCCCAGGCCAAGAATGCCGACCTGCTTGCCCGATACATTGGGCGGCAGCGTGAGCTGCGAGCGCCACACGCCTTCCCGCGTGAGCCGGTCCAGGCGGGGGATGCCGCGCACGATGGCCAGGATGAGACCCATGGCGTGATCGGCGACACAGCTATCGTTGGTGCCGGCGCCATTGGTGACGGCGATACCCCGCGCCTTGGCATGGGCCAGCGCGATATTCTCGTGCCCCACGCCCATCGAGCAGATCAGTTTGAGTCGCGGCAGGGCGTCGATCTGCGCGGCGCTCAGGCCGGTGGCGCCGTTGGTCAGTACGACTTCGGCGCGGTGGCCGGCTTCGATGATGGCCTGCTCGAAGCGTTCAGGCGTGGGCGCGTTGATGATCTCGAAGTGGGCGCCGATCTGCGCCAGACCTTCCGGGTCTACCGAGTTTTTGATGAGGAGCAGCGGTTTGTTCGATGACATGAGCAGAGTCGATGGGGGCGGGGTAGGGAGCGGGCTTGCCGGGGGCATCAGCTCGCGGGACTGCCGCGTGCAGGTGTCATCAGCGCCCGCAGCGTTTCGACGAAACGCCTTGCGGTGGCCGACAGGGGGCTGCTCGCAGCGTGCAGCAGATGGATGGGGTGGTGCAAACAGGGTTCGGTGGGCAGCAGCACGAAGTCCTTGCTAAAGCCCGGGTGGTAGCCCAGGCCCTCGACCAGCGCCACGCCGATGCCCTGGCGCACCAGGGCCAGGGCTTCTGGCGTGGAGCGGATTTCGATCTGCGGCGACAGCGGCACCGTGTGCAGGAAGCGGCTGGCCAGGCGTCCGAACGGCGTATTGGCGTCATAGCCGATCAGCAGATGCCCCTGCAAGTCTTCGGGGCGCACGCAACGGCGTCCGGCCAGCGGGTGGCCCAGCGGCACCGCGCAGCCCAGCCAGCCCTGGCCGACCTCGGCGCTGATGACATGGGCATTGGCCGGTGGCGGCATCGACGCGATGCCGAAATCGGCCTGTCCGAGCAGCAACTGAGGCAGCAGGGCGTCATAGGCAAGCGGACGGTAACGGATGGGGGTGGCGGGATGACGCTGGCGAAACTGCTGGATGGCCTGCGGGATCAGCCATTCGCTCAGACTGGGGCTGGACACCAGGGTCAGCGTGTCTGCCCTGCCTGCGCCTAGCGCGCCCGCCAGGGAATTGAAATGCCCGACACGCTCGAAAATGGCTTCCGCCTCGGGCATGAGGCGGCGGGCTTCCGGCGTGGGATGCAGCCGCCCTTTGACCCGCTCGAACAGACGATAGCGCAGACGGTTCTCAGCCGACGCGAGCAGACGGCTGATGGCCGGCTGGGTGACCGACAGCATGCGCCCGGCCTCGCTCAGCGAGCCGGTCAGCATGATCGCGTGGAAAACCTCGATCTGGCGCAGCGTCAACTGCGTCGAGGCAAGAGCGCCGGCCATGGGGCGAGCATCCAAAAACCCGAGAAGGCCATTTTATGGGCAAGACGCGGCCTGCGCGCAACACGCCGCTCATGCCCTTTTGCGCGGCGCTTATAAAAAAAGTATGGGCCCAGGCAGCCCTGTCGCTCAGGAAGGCCCTGTTTTCCCAATGAAAAGCCGGTTTGTGGCCCGCCATCGCGGCGCGCAGGGCGGGGCTGGGCGGGCGGCCGGGCATGCGCCATGCTGGAGGCTGTCTTTCCCTCAATGGATTGCCTCATGTCCCGTATCGTTACCGTCGCCGCCGCCCAGTTAGGCCCCATTCAACGCGCCGAGGGGCGCGAGTCGGTGGTCGCCCGCATGATCCGCCTGCTGGAACGGGCGCAGCAGCGCGGCGCCCAGGTAGTCGTGTTTCCCGAGTTGGCGTTGACCACTTTTTTTCCGCGCTGGTATTGCGAAAACCGGGATGAGGCCGATGGCTGGTTCGAGACCAGCCTGCCGTCGCCTGCCACTCAGCCGCTGTTCGACGCCATCAAGCGTTATGGCCTGATGGTCTATCTGGGTTATGCCGAATTGGCCTGGGAGCCGGACGAGCAGGGCGTCGTGCGCAAACGCCGCTTCAATACCTCTGTCGTGATCGCGCCCAATGGCGAGATCGTGTTCAAGTATCGCAAAGTGCATTTGCCCGGCCAGGCGGAGTTCGCGCCCTATCGCAAGGTGCAGCATCTGGAGAAGCGCTATTTCGAGGTGGGCAATCTGGGCTTTCCGGTGGTGCGCACGCCCGTCGCGCCAGGACTGGAGGTCAATATGGGCATGCTGATCTGCAATGACCGCCGCTGGCCGGAAGCCTGGCGGGTCTTGGGTTTGCAACAGGTCGAGCTGGTCATGGTGGGCTACAACACCCCTAGCCTGAATCATGAAAACCAGGGCTTCGAAGCCCATCATCTGCGTGTGCAGAATTCCCAGCTTTCCGTTCAGGCCGGCTGTTATCAGAACGCCACCTTTGGCGTTTCCGTCGCCAAGGCGGGAAAGGAAGACGGCCATGAACTGTTTGGCCATTCCATCATCGTCAACCCGCAGGGCGAGGTCATCGCCCTGGCCGCGTCATGGGATGATGAACTGGTGGTGGCGGACTGCAATCTGGCCATGTGCGATCTGGGCCGCAACACCCTTTTCAACTTCGCCAAACATCGCCGGCCCGAAGCCTATAGCCGCATCGTGGAACAGACCGGCAGCGTCGCGCCCGCGCAATGGAAGCCCTCGTTCTGAACGCAGTCGGGCCTCTGCTGTCTTGCCGCGTGACCCGATGCCGCAGCGACCTCGGCGGCCTCAGGCCGCTGCCTGGATGCCATGCTGATTGTCTTTGCGGATTTCGGCTTTGAGCGTTTCGATGAATGATTGGGAAATCTGCGACATCGGCTCGTCGCGCAGCCGGATGAGATGCGCATGGAGCAGTGGGCTGGCTTCTATGGGCCGGGTCACGAAGCGGCTGGCCGACCAACTGCGTGCAGAAAACTGATCCACCAGCGCGATGCCCGCGCCGGCCTGAACGAGCGCGCAGGCATTCTGGGGCGAACCGACTTCTACGACGGAGCGCAAGGGCTGGCCGCTTTGCTCGAACATGGACTCGACCATGCGGCAAAAGGGCGAACCCCGCTCATAGGAAATGAAGGGGTAGGCCAGCAGATCCTTGATCTGCAACACCGCGCGGCGCGAGAGCGGATGGTTGTAAGGGCAGATGCAGACCAGGCTGGTGCTCGCCAGCTCCTGTTGTTCGAGATTGGGGTGCTTGATAGGCAGGATGGTGATGGCGAGGTCGGCCTGGCGCTTCAATAGCCGTTCGGTTAGCGGTGCCTGGGTCAGGTATTGGAAGGTCAGCTTCACGTGCGGGTGGGTTTGCCGATAGCTGGCGATGGCGGCAGGGATGAGCATCTGCCCGATGCTGGGGCTGGCCACGATATTCAGTATGCCTTCCTGGTGCTCGAACAATTCTCGTGCAATGTCGTTCACCCTTGTCACGCCTTCGTAGACGATCTCGACCTCATGGAAAAGCCGCTGCGCTTCCAGTGTGGGTTGCAGGCGTCCGCGGGCGCGTTTGAAAAGAGGAAATCCGATGCGCTGCTCGGTATGCGACAGCAGTCGACTGACCGCGGGTTGAGACACAAAAAGCAGTTCGGAAGCGCCTCGTATCGAACCGGTGATCATCACCGCGCGGAAGACTTCGATTTGGCGGATATTCAGTTTCATGGCGGGCGGGTCACGCTGTGTTTGGGGCCTAGTGGTTAAGACGGATGCCGGGATGAAAAAGCAAGACGCTCAGGCTATACGTCAAATCCCCCGGAAAAACACGGGGTTTTCCCGACGAGTTTTCGGGCGCTGCCCAGGAGGCCTTAACAAAACGTTAAGGGGTGCGTTGAAAGAAGCAATAGGTATGCAGGCGGTGGAGGCCAATAATTTGCGCATCTGAATTTTTCAGGGTCGCTCGACATGCCGCAGGTTCAAGAATCCCCGCAACGCTTTGACCTGACCTTGCGCAAGGGCAGGATTTCAAACGCCGATGGCACTTTCTTCGCGGACATCGGCATCCGCGATGGAATCATCGTCGAGATCGGTCAGGACCTGAGTCCGGGCATTGAAGATGTCGACGCTTCCGGCATGTGGCTGCTGCCCGGCGGCATCGATAGCCATACCCATATCGAACAGCTCTCCGGCATGGGCGTGATGTGCGCCGACGATTTTTACTCCGGCACGGTGTCGGCCGCTTTTGGCGGCACGACGACCATTATTTCCTTCGCGGCTCAGCACCGTAATGACCGCATCCCCGAGGTGCTGGCGGATTACTCCCGCCGGGCGAGCGAGAAGGCGGTGATCGACTATGGCTTTCATCTCATCCTCGCCAACCCCGATGAGCAGGCCCTGACCCAAGAGCTGCCCGCCGTGATCGCGCAGGGCATCACCTCGATCAAGGTCTATATGACCTATGACAAGCTCAGGCTCGATGACTATCAGTTGCTGGATGTGCTGGCCGTGGCTGACGAGCACGGTGCCATGGTCATGTTGCATGCCGAAAACCATGACATGATCCGCTGGGTGGCGCGGCGCCTGCTGGAGCGCGGGCATAAGGCGCCGAAATTTCATGGCGTGTCGCATGACCCTCTGGCCGAATCCGAGGCGACGCATCGCGCTATCGCCCTGTCTAGGCTGTTGGATGTGCCGGTGTTGATCGTGCATGTGGCGGGGGCGCAGACCGTGGATATCATCCGCCGCGCGCGTCAGCTTGGCGCTCAGGTTTATGCCGAGAGTTGCCCGCAGTATTTGTTCCTGGAGGCGACAGACGCAGATCTGCCGGGTCTTGAGGGCGCGAAGTTTTGTTGCAGCCCGCCGCCGGGCGACAAGTTTTCGCAGGAGGCGGTCTGGGCGGGGTTCAAGGATGGCACGCTTGGGGTGTATTCCTCCGACCATGCACCCTATCGTTTTGACGCCTCGGGCAAGCTGCCCAAAGGCGATGCGACCACATTCAAGGAAATGGCCAACGGCGTGCCAGGTATCGAGCTGCGCCTGCCTTTGCTGTTCTCCGAGGGCGTCATCAAGGGCCGTCTGAGCATCGAGGAATTCGTCGCGCTGACCGCCACCAACCATGCCCGCATGTACGGTCTGGCGCCGCGCAAAGGGGCGATCGCTGTCGGCGCCGATGCCGATATCGCCATCTGGGACCCGGCCCGCCGCACGACCGTGACGGCCTCCTTGCTGCACGACGCCGTGGGCTACACGCCCTATGAAGGCCGCGAGCTGACAGGCTGGCCGGTCGAGGTCTACAGCCGTGGTCGCTGCATTATCCGCAACAACACGCTGCATGCCGAACGTGGCAGCGGGCAGTTCATTGCCCGCTCACGGCCCGACCCCGTCATGCACCGTCCGGCCTCTTCCGAAGACCGTAAGCGCTTCGGTGATTTCGTGGGTTTGAAGTCCGCCGCTCTCAGTAAATAAACCTGTGCGCCGATTGCCGGCGCCAGCCAACAAAGCAAGGGGATGTTATGCAGATGATCAATTCCGTACTCCGCCGTTGCATTTTCACGGGCGCTCTCCTGATGGCCTTTGCCGGGCAGACGCCTGCCCAGACGCCACCATTGCGCACGGCGGTGGACGCTACCTTCGCGCCGCATGCCATGACCCGTCTCGATGGCGGGGTTCAGGGCTTTAATGTGGATTTGGGCCGAGAGATCGCCAAGCGGCTGGGACGCGATCTCACGATCGAGGCCGCCGAGTTTTCCGGGCTGGTGCCGGGCTTGAACAGCCGGCGCTACGATTTTCTGATTGCGCCGGTGACGGTCACGCCGGAGCGCGCGCGTTCGCTCCTGTTTACCGAAGGCTATTTCGATACGGATTACACCTTTCTTGGCAGAAAAGATGCGCCGCCCCTGACCTCGCTGGAACAACTCAAGGGCAAGGTTCTCGCCGTCAACAAGGGTTCCAACTATGAGTCCTGGGCGCGTGACAACGCGGGGAAATATGGCTTTCGCTACGACGTCTATGGCGGCAACGCAGATGCCGTTCAGGCCGTGCAGGCCGGACGGGCCGACTACAACCTGGCGGGCGCGACCGTTGCGGGATGGGCGGCCAAGCAAAACAGGCGGCTGGCGACTAGTTACACCATCAAGACCGGCCTGGTCTGGGCGCTGGCCTTTCGCAAGGACGATAAGGAAGGCCGTCAGCAAGTCTCCAATGTGATCAAGTGCATGAAGCAGGACGGCTCCATCGCCAAGCTGGCTGAAACCTGGTTCGGCTTTGCGCCGGATGCCGACAACTCCGCCGTGCGGATCGCGCCGGGAACCGGCGTGCCCGATACGGAGGGCTATGACCCGACGCCCGTCACGCCACAGTGCGCCTGACGCGCCAAGGAGCCAGACCATGGAGACACAAGCCATCCTGGAAATCTCTGACCTGCGTAAGCACTACGGCGCTACGGAGGTGCTGCGCGGCGTCAACCTCAAGGTGCGGCGCGGCGAGCTGGTATGCGTGATCGGGCCCTCGGGCTCGGGCAAGAGCACCATGCTGCGTTGCTGCAATCTGCTGGAAGTGCCGACCTCGGGACGCATTGTCGCTAACGGACATGATTTGCGCGATCCGAAGACGAACATCAACCGGATGCGGCAGGACGTCGGCATGGTGTTCCAACAATTCAACCTCTACCCCCATCTGAACGCCCTGGACAATGTGTCGTTGGCGCTTTGCAAGGTGCAAAAGCGCAGCACCGCCCAGGCGCGGGAATTGGCTCAGGCGGCGCTGGAGCGCGTTGGTTTGGGACATAAGGCCTCGGCCATGCCCTCCCAGCTCTCGGGCGGGCAACAGCAGCGTGTGGGCATCGCCCGCGCGATTGCGCTGCAACCGCAAATCATTCTGTTCGATGAACCGACCAGCGCCCTCGATCCTGAACTGGTCGAGGATGTGCTGGAGGTGATGCGGGAGTTGCGCCATAGCGGCATGACCATGCTGGTCGTCACCCATGAAATGGGCTTCGCCCACGCCGTGGCGGACTATGTCGCCTTCATGGATGGCGGGGTGGTGGTCGAACATGGCACCGCCAAACAGGTCTTCGAGCAGCCGCAACAGCCGCGCACGCAGAGTTTTCTGTCCCGTTATGCCGGCAGGTTGGCGAACTGATGGACAGCCTTCACGCGTTTATCTTCACCTTCTTCAACATGAAGGTGGCCGTCGAGTACGCACCGGCCTTGGGTATGGGCGCGCTGCTCACGCTGGGCACGGGTCTTGCCGTCGTGCTGGCGGGTACCCTGCTGGGCGTATTGCTGGCCATTCTGCGCGCGCTGGCGGTCCGGCCGCTAAGCCTGGCGATCGTGATGTTCGCGGATGTGCTGCGGTCGCTGCCGCCCCTGGTTTTGCTGATTGTGCTGTACTTCGGCCTGCCGGAAGTCGGCCTCCCCCTGTCAGCCTTTCTAGTGACCTGGATCTCCCTGTCGCTGGTGCTTGCGGCCTATGCCGAAGAAAGTGTCTGGGCCGGCATAGCCTCTCTGCCGCCGGGGCAGATGGAGGCCGCCCGCTCGAGCGGTCTGTCATGGTGGCAGGCGATGCGATGGGTGATTCTGCCGCAGGCCGTGCGCCGCGCGGTGCCCACCCTGACCAACCGCATCATCTCCATTACCAAGAATACGGCGCTGGGTTCGGTGGTGTCCTTGCACGAATTGCTCAATGCCGCGCAGGGGGCCAGCAGTCTATCGGGCAACCCCACGCCTTTGATGATGGCGGCAATCGCCTATGTGATCATTTTTCTGCCTCTGGTGGTGTTCTCGCGCTGGCTCGAAAAAAACTGGGTCCGGTGCTGAGGGGAAAAACATGGAAAACCTGATTCACAGCTTTTTCAACCTCGAGATCTATGCCGAGGTATTCCCCCATCTCCTGAAAGGCCTGTGGACGACGATATGGCTTTCCGCCATCGTCATCCCGCTAGGCGCCCTGGCCGGGCTTGCGCTCGCCCTCGTCATGACGCAGGCCGGCCCGCGCGCGCTGCGCTGGATGGTCATCGGCTATATCGATTTCTTCCGGGCCTTTCCTCCGCTGGTGCTGCTCATCCTGGTGTATTTCGGCTGGCCCTTTCTGGGCATCGAACTGGACAAGCTGACGGCCGTGATCGTGGCCTTTGTTCTCAACAACGCCAGCTATTACGCCGAGGTGTTTCGCGCGGGCATTGAGGCGGTGCCCAAGGGCCAGATGGAGGCTGCCCGCTCGACGGGTCTGGGGCGAGGGCAGGCGCTGGGGTTTGTGGTGATTCCGCAGGCGGTCAGAAATGTGCTGCCCGACCTGGTCGGCAACAGCATCGAAGTCGTCAAGCTGACGACGATCGCCAGCGTCGTGGCGCTGCCCGAGTTGCTGCGCGCCGCCCGCGATGCGCAGGCCCTGGTCTATAGCCCTTCGCCTGTCGTGCTGGCTGCGCTGATGTATCTGGTGCTGCTTTGGCCCTTGACGCGCTGGCTGGGACGCTTGGAACACAGAAAACACCGTTAAGCCTTCTCTGCGAGATCCGGGGCGCGTCATCGCCCCGATTGGGAAACTTTGCCCGCCAATGGGCCTGTCATATCAACTCCTGGAGCTTTTCTGACTATGTCTTCTGATAAAAACCGCCTCAACGCGCAGGCGTCCGGCGTCTATGTCATCGCGGCTACGCCGTTTCGCGACGATGGCGAAGTGGACTGGCACAGTGTGGACAGCCTGACGGATTTCTATCTCGAAAAAGGCGTCACCGGCCTCACGATCCTGGGCATGATGGGCGAAGCGCCCAAACTCAGCGAAGAAGAAACCTCGCAGGTCATGGCCCGCATTCTCAAGCGCGTGAATGGGGCGGTCCCGGTCATTGTGGGTGTGAGCCATGCCTCCAACCGCCATATCGCCCATCTGTCGAAAGCGGCGATAGACCTCGGTGCCGCAGGCGTGATGGTGGCGCCCGTGTCCAATCTCAAAACCGACGATCAGGTCTATGGCTATTACGCCAACGTAGCCCGCATGCTGGGCGGCGACATCCCGATCTGCCTACAGGACTTCCCGCAGGTCACCGGCGTGCATACGTCCGTAGCGGTGATTCTGCGTCTTGTCGATGAGTTCGAGCAGATCGTGATGCTCAAGCACGAGGATTTTCCGGGGATGCGCAAGCTCAGCCAGGTTCGGCAGCAAAGCCTGGACGAGGGGCGCCGCCGCATCAGCGTTCTGGTGGGTAACGGCGGGCTGTTCCTGCCTCAGGAAATGCGGCGCGGCGCGGATGGCGCCATGACGGGCTTTGCCTACCCGGAAATGCTGGTGCAGGTATGCCGGCTGTTCGCGCAGGGCGAGCCTGAGGCCGCCGAGGATGTGTTCAACATCTATCTGCCTTTGCTGCGGCATGAGTTTCAGTATGGCATCGGGCTTGCGCTACGCAAGGAAACCCTGCGCCGCCGGGGCGCCATCAGGTCGGCCTTTGTCCGCAAGCCCGGTCCGGTGCTGGACAAGTGGGACCACGAGGAGCTGACGCGCTTGATCCAGCGTCAGGATGCCGCGCTGAACCCGTGACAACACTGCCGGAGGGCACACCATGGTCAAGACCCTGTATGTCATCAACCCCAATAGCGATAAGGCCGTCACGCGCGGTATCGAGGCCGCGCTAGCGCCGCTTAGCGATGCGCGCCACCCCCTGGAGTGCGTGACGATCGGCGAGGGGCCGCCCGGCATACAAAGCCAGCGCGATGTGGACGCGGCCGCTGTCATGGTGCGCGACTTCGCCGAGCGGCATCGCGAACAGGCGGCGGGTTTCATCACGGCCTGCTTCAGTGATCCCGGTCTGCACTCGCTCAGAGAGATGCCCGGCGTGATCGCCATGGGCATCAGCGAGGGCGCCGCGCTCAGCGCCATGGCCATGGGGGACCGCTTTGGCGTTATCGCGATGGCGCAGGCGGCCATTCCGAGGCATATGCGCGCCTGGCGGGCGATGGGAGTGGCCGGGAGAGTGGCCGGAGAGGTCGCTATCGGACGTACGGTGGCCGAGCTGGCCGACGCCGACGCGACGCTGGCGGCCATGGTGGCGGCGGGTAAAACCTTGAAAGACCAATATCGTGCCGACGTGCTGATCATGGGCTGCGCGGGCATGGCCAGCTATCGCGAAGCCTTGCAGGCCGCCGTGGGGCTGCCCGTGGTGGAGCCTAGCCAGGCGACCGCCGCGCTGGTGCTGGGCCGGCTGAGACTGGGGTGGTGATCATGGATCAAATGCTGGAGACGCGTGACGCCTTGTTCTTGCAGCGGCTGCATGCCATCGTGGGCGATGCGGGCCTGGTGCATGATGAGCAGGCCAAGGCCGCGCACGATTTGGACTGGCTAGGAAAGTGGCAGGGGCGTAGCTGCGCTGTTGTGCGTCCCGCCACAACCGCCGAGGTGGCTGCGGTGATGCGGCTGTGCCATGAAAC
The DNA here is from genome assembly GCF_034424645.1 of Bordetella avium. Classification (NCBI taxonomy): domain Bacteria; kingdom Pseudomonadati; phylum Pseudomonadota; class Betaproteobacteria; order Burkholderiales; family Alcaligenaceae; genus Bordetella; species Bordetella avium. Next base: position 3,045,328 of record NZ_CP139969.1, on the reverse strand, counting down.
CCGCACGCCTGTCGTGACGCAGGGCGGCAATACCGGCATGAGCGGCGGCGCCACGCCCGACGATAGCGGGGCGCAGCTTATTCTCAGCACGGCGCGGCTGCGCGCGATACGCGATATCGACCCGCTCAACAACACCCTGACGGCCGAGGCCGGGGTATTGCTCGCGCATGTTCAGGACGCCGCCACGCAGGCGGATCGTTATTTTCCGCTCAGTCTGGGCTCCGAGGGCAGTTGCACCATAGGCGGCAATCTGGCGACTAATGCCGGCGGCATCGCCGTTTTGCGCTACGGCAATATGCGCGAGCTGGCCTTGGGCTTGGAGGTGGTCTTGCCCACCGGAGAAATCTGGAATGGCTTGCGCGCTTTGCGCAAAGACAATACGGGTTATTGCCTGCGCGATCTGTTCATCGGTTCGGAGGGCACGCTGGGCGTGATCACCGCCGCCGTTCTCAAGCTCTATCCCAGGCCGCTGGCCCGCGTGGCCGCTTGGCTGGGCTGCGCAGACATGGCGGCCCTGCTGGAGGTGTTGGCGCGGATGCGCAATGCCTGCGGTGACCGTTTGGTCGCCTTCGAGATGCTCACTGAAGAATCGCTCGAGCTGGTGCTCGAACACGTCAGCGATACGCGGCGGCCGCTCGAAGGCCGCCACCGCTTCCATGCCCTGGTCGAAGTGGCCGACACGCGCAGCGACGATCTTGAGGCCTTGATGGAGTCGGTCCTGGGCGAGGCGATGGAAGCCGGCCTGGTTAGCGATGCCGTCATCGGCGCTAATCTTGCCCAGCGCCAGGCGTTTTGGAAAGTGCGCGAGGGCATTTCGCAGGCGCAAGTGCGGGCCGGTAAGGTCATCAAACACGATATCGCGCTGCCGATATCCCGTCTGCCGCAGTTTGTCGAGGCGGCGCAGGCCGCCATCCTGGGGTGCAGGAACGAGGCGCGGATTATCAACTTCGGCCATATGGGTGATGGCAATCTGCACTTCAATGTCTTGCTGCCCAAGGAGACCTCGGCGGCTGAGTTTTCCGGCCTGTTGTCAAGCATGAATCGCCTGGTGCATGACCTCGTGGATGAGGCCGGCGGCAGCATCAGCGCCGAGCATGGCGTGGGCCAACTGCGTCGCGATGAACTGCGGCATTACAAAAGCGGTGTGGAGTTTGGGCTGATGATGCTGATCAAGCAATCGCTAGACCCGAACCAGATCATGAACCCTGGAAAACTGCTTTAAACCCTTTGTGAGCGGAGAAAAGAAATGGATCTTGGCATCAAGGGCAAGACCGCCCTGGTATTTGGCGCAGGCGGCGGCCTGGGCGGCGCAATCGCGCGGAGTCTGGCCGCAGAGGGTGTGCACGTGGCGCTGGCCGATATCGATGGCGAGGCGGCGCAACGCAACGCCGCCACGCTGAAAGAAATGGGCGCGCGCGCCCATGCCCTGGCCTGGGATCTCGCCAGGCTGGACCTGATCGAGCAGAATCTCGCCCGTATCGAACAGGAACTCGGCCCGGTGGATATTCTGGTCAATAACACGGGCGGCCCGCCGCCGACCACCGCCTCCGGACAGGCCACGGCGCTCTGGATGCAGTATTTCCAAAGCATGGTGCTGTCGGTCATTGCCGTGACGGATCAGGTGCTGCCCGGTATGCGCGAGCGCGGCTTCGGGCGGATCATCACCAGCACCTCGTCGGGCGTTGTCGCGCCCATCCCCAACCTGGGGCTGTCCAACACCTTGAGAGCGAGTCTGCTAGGGTGGTCGAAAACCCTGGCCCGGGAAGTCGGGGCCGCGGGCATCACATCGAACATCGTGCTGCCCGGCCGTGTCGCCACGGCGCGCACCCAGTTCCTGGATGCGCAGAAGGCCAAGAAAGAAAACCGCGAGGTGCAGGCCGTCGCCGCCGACAGCGCCGCGACGATTCCGCTTGGCCGTTATGGCGAGCCCCAGGAGTACGGTGATGTGGTGGCTTTTCTGGCCAGCGCCCGGGCCTCCTATGTCACGGGGTCGGTTATCCGCGTGGATGGCGGCCTGCTGGCCAGCATCTGAGGCCGGCAGGCTTGGCGGCCAGGTGGCTTGGCTGGCCGCCTGGCCGGTTTCATCGGGCCTTGTTCCGCAGGCCTTGATCCCTCGGCCCCAGGCGGGATGTGTGCAGCGTTCAGATCAGCTGTTCGGCCAGCAACATGAGGGCGATCACAATCATCGCTACCCCGGAAAACTGGCCGACCCGGCGCGCCGCCTCAGGCCGCGCGCCCAGCAGGGTTTTGGCCCCTGCGCCCACCAGGGAATAGACCAGGGCGCAGTTCAGGATTTGCACCAGACCCAGCACGGTGATTTGCGTGGCGATGGGCCAGGCGCTGTCGCGGGTGGTGAACTGCGGCAGCAGGGCCAGATACAGCAGCAAGACCTTGGGGTTGACGCCGCTGACGAGAAAGCCGCGCGCGGCCCAGGCCCGCCAACTGCCTTGAACGCCTGCGCCGCTGCTGACTGCGGCTGCGGGGTGCTTGAGCTTGCCCGCGCCCAGCCAGAGCAGATAGGCCGCGCCGACGACACTCAGCAGGGTCAGGATACGCGGTTCGCTGACCACCAGGGCGCCGATACCCGCCGCAGTCAGCAGCGTGATCATCATGTAGCCGCTCAGCATCCCGCCCAGGGCAGGGGCAATGGCCCGGTGCCGCAGGCCAGCGGAAATGACATAAGCCCAATCGGGGCCAGGCACGATAACCAGAGACAGGGATACGATCCAAAAACTCAACAACATCCCGGTTTCCACGGCCGGCATCCTTCGTAAAACAGTGTGATGGCAATGCGGAAATGGTAGCGGCGGGCGTCAAGAAAGTGCTTCCGTTTATTTCTTGGACATCCTTCATTCTTGATAGAATTCCGCGTATGAATGCCATTGACAGAAAAATTCTTGCCGAGCTTCAACAGGACGCGAGAATTTCCCTCACTGACCTTGCCGCCCGCGTCGGGCTTAGCCTTTCGTCCTGCCATCGGCGTGTCCGCGCCCTGGAGGACAGCGGCGTCATCAGCGGCTACCGGGCCGAGGTGGACTATGCCGCCGTCGGCCTGCATTTCTCGGCCCTGGTTTTCGTGGTCCTGCGCGAAGGCAGCGCCGGCCACGTGCGTGCGTTCGAGGCCGCGCTGGTCGATGTGCAGGAAATCGTGCAGGCGCAACGCCTTTTCGGCGATCCCGATTACCTGCTCCATGTGGTTTGCCGCGACCTGGAGGCCTTCCGGGCGCTCTACGACAGCACCCTGTCGGCCCTGCCCAGTGTGCAGCGCCTGTCTTCGACGCTAGTGATGAAGCGGGTGCTGCGCGACAGGCCGCTTCCCCTCTAAGGTTCCGTCTTGCCGAGTCGGTTTGTGCCGGCAGGCGCCACGGACGAAAAACGGCGCGAGCGCGGCGGTGCTTGTCATCGCGCGCATCCGGGTCTGCGGGCGTCGCAAAGCCGCCTGGCGACGGCCCGCCGGACTTGAGGGGGGCGGGCCCGCGTTGCGGTCCGAACCGCTCTTGCCTAGACTGGAGGCCTCTTTTTGCGCAGGAGTCATCATGGGCTGGTCCGCTAAACAATATTCCACCTTCGAAAAAGAACGCACCCGGCCGGTGCGCGATCTGCTGGCGGCCATCGAGGCGGACGCGCCGCGCCGTGTCGTGGATCTGGGCTGCGGTCCGGGCAACTCCACCGAGGTGCTGGCTGCGCGTTTTCCGCAGGCCGAGGTCAGCGGCATGGACAGCTCCCAAGACATGGTGCTGGCTGCGCGCCAACGCATGCCGGGCGTGGCATTCAGCCAGGCCGACATCGCCACCTGGAATCCGCCGGAATCCTTCGATGTGATTCTGGCCAATGCCTCCTTGCAGTGGGTGCCCGATCACGCCACGCTTTATCCGCGTCTCTTGAGCAAGCTGGCGCCGGGCGGCAGCCTGGCGGTGCAGACGCCCGATAATCTGCAAGAGCCGGCGCACCGCCTGGCGCGCGAAGTGGCCGCGCAGGGGCCGTGGGCGGCGCGCATGAGCGAGACGCGTCACCCCGACCGTCATCCTGCCGAATGGTATTACGCCCTGCTCAAGCCGCTGGCTGCGCGTGTGGATGTCTGGCGCACGACCTATATGCACCCCTTGGCGGGCGCAGCCGCTGTGGTCGAGTGGTTCAAGGGCACGGCCTTGCTCCCCTATCTCAAGCAGCTCGACGATAGCGAACAGCCTGAATTCCTGGCGCGCTACGAGGCGGCCATCGCCAAGGCCTACCCGGCCCTGGCGGATGGCACGGTGCTCCTGCCCTTTCCGCGCATTTTTCTGGTCGCGACGCGCCAGCCGGCTGGCTGACGCTCAGGGTGCGGGATTGGGCCAGCGGGCGTGAATGGCATTGACGGCCTTGATGATCTCTTGCGAGATGCTCACGTCCACGCTGTCAATGTTTTCCTTCAGTTGTTCAAGCGTGGTGGCGCCGATCAGGTTGCTGGTCACGAAGGGACGGGTGTTGACCCAGCCCAGCGCCAATTGCGTCGGCGTCAGGCCATGTTCGCGCGCGAGGTCGCAATACGCCTGCGTGGCGGCGTCGGATTGCGGGTTGTTGTAGCGCGTGAAGCGTTCATAGACTGTCAGGCGTGCGCCGGCGGGCCGCGCCCCGTTCAGGTATTTGCCGCTGAGCATGCCCATCGCCAGCGGCGAGTAGGCCAGCAGACCGACATCCTCGAAACGGCTGAACTCCGACAGACCGGCTTCGTAATAACGATTGAGCAGGTTGTAGGGGTTTTGGATCGACGCCACACGCGGCAGGCCGCGGTTTTCCGCAAACTTGAGAAATTGCGACAGACCCCAGGGCGTTTCATTGGACACGCCAATGTGGCGCACCTTGCCTGCCCGCACGAAGTCTTGCAGCACTTCCAGCGTTTCCTCGATAGGCACGGTGTGCGCGTCATCGACCCAGGGATAGAACGGGCGGCCGAAGGTCATGGTGCTGCGGTCGGGCCAGTGCAGCTGGTACAGGTCGAGGTAGTCGGTCTGTAGACGCTTGAGGCTTGCATCCAGCGCTTCGGTGAGGTTTTTGCGGTCTAGAAAGGTCTTGCCGTCGCGGATGTGGCCGGGGCGCTTGGGGTCGCGCACGGGGCCCGCGGCCTTGCTGGCCAGCACGATGTCGTTGCGGCGGCCGGTTTTCGCCAGCCAGGTGCCGATATAGCTTTCGGTGCGGCCTTGGGTGGCGGCCATGGGCGGCACGGGGTACATCTCCGCCGTGTCCACCAGATTAATGCCGCGCTCCAGCGCGTAGTCCAGTTGCTCATGCGCTTGAGCTTCGGTGTTTTGCTCACCCCAGGTCATGGTGCCCAGGCCGATCAGGCTGACCGAAATATCGGTACGGCCGAGTTTGCGGTATTTCAAGGGAGTGCTCCAGTCTATGGGTCGCCAGCCGGCAACGCCTTGGCAGCCGATCTTACACCCGGGCGATGTACCGTTTGTGCAGGGGGATGACGGTCGTGGGGCTTTAAGCCCCACGACAGTTCGGTCTTTCTTAGGGCCTCTTGGCCTTGGGCGCGCGGCTGGCCTGGCAACGCCCTTGCAGGCCTGCGTTCAGCCAGCGGGTGTCGGCCGGTGAGGCCTGATAGGGGGCGCGGCAAACGAGGTAATGCGTTTGCAACACATCATCGAGCAGATAGCGGCTGCTGCGCGCGGCCATGGTCGTGCCGCCGATGCGGCCCGCAGCGCAATCGTCGCTGTCGCGCTTGACCTGGCAGAAAGTGATGTTGATCTGAAAGTCGCACAGGTTGCGCAGGCGCTGCCCGCCGGCTTCCTGGAGCAGACAGGCGTTCATGGTGGGGCCATTGATGCGTTCAGCCCTTGCGGGGGAAATGCAGGCCAGACCCAGCAGGCAGAAAGACAGACAAAAGGGCAGGGGGCGCAGAATCATGGCGGTGGATGGGATCGTCGTTCCGGGTTATACGCAATTTAGGCGCTTGCGGCTAGCCCGGTTTATGTCGGCGTCGCGGTAGTATGGCGGCAGGAGCCGCCATCGGTCCGTCCGCGGGGAGGGGCGACAGGCTGGCCAGGAGTTCCCTGATGAGCCAACGATATTTGCGCATGGATTTGTCCATCGCGCTTGGGGCCTTGCCGCAATGGCAGGCTCATCCCACCCGGCAGGCGCTGCAAAAGCGCTACCGCTTTGATCACTTCAATGCCGCCTTCGGTTTCATGAGCCGCGTGGCCATGTTCGCCGAGAAGATCGACCATCATCCGGAATGGAGCAATGTCTATAACCGGGTGGATGTCGTGTTGACCACGCATGACGCGGGCGGCGTTACCGAGCTGGATGTGCGCATGGCGCAATTCATGGACGAGGCGGCGGCCCAGGCCGGCGCAACCGGCTTGAGCCTGCCCGTCTACTGAGCTTAGTTGACGCGGGTGCCGTCGTTGTTGCGCACGTAGTAAATGCGCATGGCGTGCTGGCGCTGTTGGCCGTCCAGCACGCGGATGGTGACCGACCGCGGCGTGAAGCCCTCGGGCAGGGGCAGCTTGCCCACGCTGTGGTCATAGCGGGTCAGCTTCAGGGGCAGGGCATCGGGCGTGATGCGGTCGCGGCGCCCGTTGGCGAAATTGCCATCCACGGTGATTTCGACCGTGCCCTCGAAAGCTTTATCCGTGTCTTTGTCGCGCATGATCAGCAGTTGATAATCGAGCGCGCCGGGCTCGCGCTTGAATCGGGCCGAGCGCACACCGATATCGCCGCCACGAGGGTCCGGCGGCACGGCATCTTGGAACAACACCAATTCCTGGCGCAGCGTGTCGAGCTGGCTGCGCGCCGCAGCGAGGTCAGCGCTCAACTGCTCATGCGACGATTTGTTGCTGTCACGCTGCGTGATCGCCTCGTCGAGCTGGCTTTGCAGGCGCTGGCGCTCCATGTTGGCGGCGCTCAGTTCGGTGTGCAGTTGCTCGGATTGCTCGACCGTCAGGCGCTGCGGGCCGTAATTGGCTTGCAGAAAAAGCACGCCTCCTGCGCCTAGGCCGATCCCGATCAGCAAGAGCACCAACCAGCGCGGCAGACGGCGAGAGCGTTTTCCGGGCTGGTATAGCGAAGGTTTGAATACCGGTTTATGCGACCGTCCGAAGATCCCCATGCGAACAAACTTCCTATAGCGGGTGTAATGCGTGACGCTTGGCGTCACTTGGCAAAGTCAGGGAGGATACCGCGAGTCGATCCATCAGGTTTGCTCCGGACAACTCTGGTTTCCGACCTTGATACCGTGAAATATGGGGCGCTCAGGCCCCGGTCAATGCGTGGTCGAGGGCGGCGAGGCGCTCGGGGGTGCCGACATCGGTCCAGCGCCCCTCATGGCGCTGGCCTCGTACCCGGCCCTGCGCCATCGCGGCCCGCAACAGGGGCGCTAGCGGCGCCGGCGTGTCGGGCGGCAGTCCGGCGAACAGAGAGCCATCGTAGATGCCGATGCCGGAAAAGGTCAATCTCGGGCCGTCGCCACTATGGACCTGGCCATCTGCGCCGAGTAGAAAATCCCCCGCCGGATGTTGCGGCGGATTATTCACCAGCAATAGCCAGGCCCCGCCTGGCGCAGGGCGGCGCTCGGCTGCCAGGGCGGGGTTCCAGTCGCACCAGATGTCGCCATTGATGACCAGAAAGGGCTGGTCGCCCAGTAGCGGCAGGGCGCGGGCGATGCCGCCCGCCGTTTCCAGCGCGGGCGCCTCGGGCGAGTAATGCAGCGTCAGGCCGAATGCCGAGCCGTCTCCGAGCCGGGCCTCGATCTGTTCGCCCAGCCAGGCGTGGTTGATCACCACATCGCGAAAACCGGCCCGCGCCAGGCGCTCCAGATGCCAGACGATCAGGGGTTTGCCCGCGACGCAGAGCAAAGGTTTGGGCGTGTGGTCCGTGAGCGGGCGCATGCGCTCTCCGCGTCCGGCGGCCAGAATCATGGCGCGCATCAGAAGGTGTACCCCACCTTGACCTCACGCTGGTCCAGACGGTCGAGCAGCCGCAGCAGTGGGGTGAAGACCCCGTAACGCTGCGCGACCTGGCGGACATAGCCATTGACGCGGGGCAGGTGGTCCAGATAGCCCGGCTTGCCGTCGCGGTGGTTCAAGCGTGCGAAAACACCCAGTATGCGCAGATTGCGCTGTAGGCCCATCCATTCGTAGGCGCGGTGGAACTCCGCGAAATCGGCATCCACGGGCAGACCGGCGCGGCGGGCCATTTCCCAGTAACGGATCGCCCAATCCAGTTGCTGCGGCTCTTCCCAGGTGGTGCGGGCATCGGTGACCAGCGAGGCCAGGTCATAGGTGATCGGACCGGCCAGGGCATCCTGGAAATCGATCACGCCGGGGTTACCCTCGGGGCAGACCATCAGGTTGGGGGAATGGAAGTCGCGGTGCACGAAAACCGCAGGCTGCTCGCCATTGCTCGCGGCCAGCAGGGCGAAGATGCGTTCCAGGGCGTTGGCGCTCTGGTCGTCGAGCGTGGTCTGATGGTGAACGCCCACATACCATTCCGGGAAGAGTTCCAGCTCGGCGCGCAAGCGGGGCGTGTCGTAGGCGGCCAGACCGGTCGTGGCCGCCGTTTGCATGCGCACCAGCGCGGCCAGCGCGTCGCGGTACAGGCTTTGCAGGGTGGCGTCGTCGATGCCGGCCTGGATGCGCTGGGTGTAGTTCTGTTCGCCCAGATCGCTGAGCAGCAGCAAGCCTTGGTCCGAGTTTTGGGCCACAATGGTCGGCACATGGACACCCGCTGCGGCCAGCAGGCCGTCCACATGCAAAAAGGGCCGCACGTCTTCATGGGGCGGGGGCGCGTCCATGACGATCAAGGGGCGGCCAGCCGCTTGCAGGCGGAAGTAGCGCCGGAAACTGGCGTCGCCGGATACGGGCGTCAGGGTGTCGGGAGCCAGACCCAACTCGGCGGGCAGGCAGGCAAGCCAGGCGTGAATCGAGGCCAGGCGGGGGTCATTGTCGGGGGTAGTCAAGGCAACCGATCTCGCGGAAATGCGCTGGGAAAAAGGGGCCACCCGCAGGCGGCCGCACCGTCTCGCACGATCCGGGAAACCGGCGCGGCGAGGCTTCTCTATAATACCGGGTCGATCCAGCGTCCGCCCGGGGCTGGCGCGCCCCAAAACAGACACAGGTTGGTTTTTACTCGTGCATACGATCAGGTGCTTGATCCTCTCCGCTCTCAGCGTCGCCGGGGCCGCACAGGCCCAAGGCAGCCAGGATGCCGCCCCTGCCGGGCGCCAACCCGTGGGCAGCGTGGCTTCCCCTGGCCTGGAAATGCCGGGTCTGCGTCTGTCGCCCGGCTTGCGGGTGCGCAAGCTGACCGAAGATCAGATGCCCGCCTTCATGGAGGCCGATGAGATGTCGGGCGAGCCCTCCGCCGAGTTGCTGCTCAAGGGCAATGCCCAGGTGCGCCGGGTGGATGGGGTGATCAAAGGCGACTCCATCCATTACGACGACGCCACCAGCGAAGTCGAGGTCAAGGGCAATGCCCGCATCCTGCGCGACGCCACCCTGGTGACGGGGCCGTCTGCGCGGATCAATCTGAATACCTATAGCGGCGACATCGACAAGCCCAATTTCTGGATCGGCGCCAGCGGCGGCACGGCCCGCGCCGAGCACGCCGACATCTTCAGTCGCTCGCAGATGCGGCTGACCGATGTGTATTACAGCGGCTGCCCCTGCGAGAAACCCTCCTGGTACATCAAGGCGACGTCGCTGGACCTGGACGTCGACGAGAACGAAGGCGTGGCCCGCAACGGGGTGCTGTATTTCAAAGACGTGCCCATTCTGGCTTCGCCCTACCTGACCTTTCCCATCCGCAAGGAGCGCAAGTCGGGTTTTCTGCTGCCGACCTACGGCACGTCGAGCAAGACCGGCCTCGATATTTCCGTACCCTATTACTTCAACCTGGCACCCAATTACGACGCCACCCTGATTTCGCGTTATATGGGCAAGCGCGGTCTACAGTTGGGGGGAGATTTCCGGTATCTGGGGTATAGCTATGCCGGTTCGGTCTCGGGCACCTATCTGCCCAATGACCGCGACGCGGGCTTTGACCGTTACATGTATCGCCTCACCCACAAGCAATACCTGGGCAGCGGCTTTTATACCGACTGGGACATCAGCGGCGTGTCCGACGATAACTACTATCGCGACATGACCACGCTGGGCCTGAACACGGCCTCGACGACCTATCTGCCGCGCCAGGGGCGGGTGGGCTGGTCGTCCAATTACTGGCAGACCTATGTGCAGGTCTACAAGTACCGCACCTTGCAGGACCCGGACGCGCCGATCGTGCCGCCTTACGACAAGGAGCCGGAAATTTTCTTGCAGGGCGCGCGCTACGACTGGAACGGCTTTGATGTGCGCATGGACTCGACGGCGGTGCGTTTCCGCCGCCCCTTGTTCCTGGGCAATCGCATTGGCCAGGAAGGCGAACGCCTGGAGGCCTATCCCACGATCGCCTATCCCATCGTGCGCGCCGGCTGGTATTTCACGCCCAAGGCGGGCCTGAACTACACCCAGTATCACACCTCTTGGTTCAATCAGGATTGGAACCGGCTGGGCAGCCTGGCGCCTTATCGCGGCACCGAATCGCGCACCCTGCCTATTGTCTCGCTGGACACCGGTATGACGTTCGAGCGTCCTACGACGCTCTTCGGCAAGGACTCCACCCAGACGCTTGAGCCGCGCCTCTATTACCTGCGTGTGCCTTATCGCAACCAGAGCGCGTTGCCGGTTTATGACACCAGCCTGGCCGACTTCAGCTTTGAGCAGGCTTTCCAGGAAAACATCTATACCGGTGGTTGGGACCGTATCGCCAACGCCAATCAGCTTACGGTGGGTCTGACGACGCGCTGGCTCGATGCCAGCACGGGCTTTCAGCGTGTGGCGCTGTCGGCGGCGCAGCGGCTGTATTTCGAAGATCAGCGCGTGACGCTGCCGGGCGAGACGCCGCGCGAGAATGTGCGGTCCGATTTCCTGGTAGGCGCCAGCGCGGCCCTGACCGATACGCTCACCACGGATCTGGCGGCGCAATACAACCCCTATGACAACAACTGGTCGCGGGGCTTGGTCAGCGCGCGCTGGACGCCGCAACGCCAAACGACACTGGCGCTTGCCTATCGTTACCAACGTGACCCGATCAGCAATATTTCTTATGCGCCGCGCGGCCAGAATCAAGTCACTCTGGCCTTCCAATGGCCGTTCACCCAGCGCTGGTATGGGGTGGGCCGCGTCGATTACGCCATCCGTTCCGATACGGGTGGAGTCGTGGGGGCATCCGATTCTGCGCGTGTTACGCAAGCGATCGCCGGTCTCGAGTACAAGGGTGATTGCTGCTGGACGGGCCGGGTGGTCTTCCAGCGTTATGCGGTGGCGGCCAATGATGCCAACACTGCGGTTTTCTTCCAGCTCGAGTTGACCGGGCTGGGTGCTTTGGGGACCGATCCCCTCAAGCTGCTCGACAAGAGCATTCCGGGCTATCAACCGGTGTCTCAGCCGACACCGGCGGGCACGACATTTGAAAGGTATGAATGATGCGTAGGTTGCACTCGTCGCGCCGTTTTAGCGGCAGCCTTCTGGCATTGGCGCTAGGCCTGGCTTTGCCGCTGGCTCATGCGGCAGATAAGCCCGCTGCGGGCAAGCCTGCGGCCAGCCAGCCCGCCGCGAGCAAGCCGCAGGCCGGCGAACAGTTTGTGGACGGTATCGCGGCCATCGTCAATAAAGATGTCATCACCATGCGCGAGGTCCAAGATGGCGTCAAGCGCGCCAAGGTCGATCTGAAAGAGCGCGGCATTCAATTGCCCGACGACAAGGTGTTGCAGAAGCAGGTGTTGCAACGCCTGATCTTCGACCGCCTGGAGCGCCAGGAAGCCGATCGCCTGGGTATCCGTGTGGATGACGCCCAGGTCACTCAGGCCATCAATATGGTGGCTTCGCGCAATAAACTCACGCCGCAGCAATTGCGCGCCGAGGTCGAAAAAAACGGCCTCTCCTGGGATGACTACCGCAAATCCCTGCGTGAGGAAATCCGCACGGATCGTCTGCGTCAGCGTACGATCGACAACCACATCATCATCACCGACGCCGAAGTCGATGCCTATTTGAAAGACCAGGCGCGCAATCCGGCCTTGCAGCCGCAGTCGGCGCAGGCTCCGGTGCAGGAAGCGCCGGCTGCCGCTACCGGCCCGGTGATGCTCGCCCTGGGCCAGATCCTGGTGCGCGTGCCCGAAGGCGCTTCGCCCGACACCGTCGCCTCTTTGCGTAAAAAGGCCGAGGATATCCTGGCCCGTCTCAAGCGTGGCGATGATTTCGCCAGCGTGGCTGCCGCCTCCTCTGACGGCCCCGAGGCCCTCGAGGGCGGCGTGATGGGTGTGCGTCCGATCGATGGCTGGCCCGATCTGTTCGTTAAAGCGGTCAGCAATGTGCCCGCCGGACAGGTCAGCGGCATCATTCAGTCGGGTAATGGCTTTCATATCCTGAAGGTCTTGCAGCGCGGCCAGGCTGGAGCGCCGGCACCCGCCCGCGCCGCAGCACCCATGCCTGCACCCGCAGCCGGCCGCGCCGCGCAAGGGCCGGTGCAGGTCACGCAAACGCACGCCCGCCACATTCTCATCAAAACCTCCGCTGTCATGAGCGATCAGCAGGCGCGTCAGCGTCTGGAGCAGGTGCGTCAGCGTCTGGAGTCGGGCAGCGCCAAGTTTGAGGATATGGCGCGCCAGTACTCGCAGGATGCCACCGCCCCGCAGGGCGGCGATCTGGGCTGGGTCAATCCCGGCGAGATGGTTCCGTCCTTCGAGGCCGCCATGAATTCGCTCAAGCCGGGCGAGATCAGCCAGCCCATCGAGTCGCCCTTTGGCTGGCATCTGGTGCAAGTGCTGGAGCGCCGCCAAAAAGACGTGACCGACGAAATGCAGCGCATGCAGGCGCGCCAAGCCCTCTTCGAGCGACGCGCGGGTCCGGCCTTTGAAGACTGGATGGAACAACTGCGCGCCCAGGCCTATATCGATAATCGCCTGGAAAAGCAGGAACGTATCGAACAAAACAATCGCTGAGTACGGAACGCTCCATGTCGCAACACCAGGCGCGCAAGCGTTTTGGCCAACACTTCCTGACTGACGAAAGCGTCATCGACGCCATCGTGCGGGCCATCGCGCCCGCGCGTGATGACGCCATCGTCGAGATCGGGCCGGGCCTCTCGGCCCTTACCGCGCCGCTGATCGCACGCCTGAACCGCCTGTCCGTGGTCGAAATCGACCGCGACCTGGCGGCCAGGCTGCGCAAGAAATATCCGCCAGAGCAGCTGTCCGTGGTCGAGGCCGATGCGCTGACCGTGGATTTCCGCCAGTTCGGCGCCGGCATGCGCGTGGTTGGCAATCTGCCGTACAACATTTCCAGCCCGCTGCTCTTTCATCTGATGGGCGCTGCCGATCTGGTGCGCGATCAACACTTTATGCTGCAACGCGAAGTCATCGACCGTATGGTCGCCGAGCCCTGCTCGGCGGACTACGGCCGTCTGTCGGTGATGCTGCAATCGCGTTATCGCATGGAAAAGCTGTTCGATGTGCCGCCCGAAGCCTTCGACCCGCCGCCGCGTGTGGTGTCGGCCGTGGTGCGTATGGTGCCGTTGGGCCCCGATCGGCCCCAGCCCGCCAGCGAGGCCGCCTTCGAGGCCGTCGTGGCGCGGGCCTTCTCGCAGCGGCGCAAAATGCTACGCCGTGGCCTGGGCGACTGGGCGGCGCATGTCCCCTGGGATGACATCGGCGTGCCGCCAACCGCCCGTGCCGAAGAAGTCGGCGTGGCGCAGTTCATCCGCTTGACCGACGCCCTGCTCGCCGCCGGCGTAATCAAAGCCTGAACCCACAGCAAACCCTTGCCAGACACAACCCTGCTGTGGCGCACAGCAGGGTTTTTTATCGTAGGGCCGCCCCAAGATAAAAAAGCCCCCTCGGGGGGCAGCAAGCGCGCGAAGCGTGCGGGGGCGCGATCCTCTCGTAGGGCCGGTCCCCTCGGGGGCCCGTTCCTCTTGCCGCAGCGCTTACATCGTCAGCAGCCGTGCTGCATCAAGCGTTAATGAGCGGCCTTGCCACGGCAGGCCAGCACGAGCTGCATGACATCGCGAGCCCGGTCGCAGAGATGTTCGGCCGCGCTGTGCAAGGCTTGCTCCAGCGTTTGGGGCCCGGGCGCCAGGCTGAAGGCGGCCGCGATGCTGGCGCTGTGCAGGGCTTCATAGCCCGGGCCTAGCGAACCGGCCAGGGCCACGACAGGCACTCCCGCCTGTTGCGCCAAGCGGGCCACACCCGCGGGGACTTTGCCGCGCAGGGTCTGGGCATCCATGCGGCCTTCTCCGGTAAAGACCAGTGAGGCGTTCTGCAAGGCTGCGGCCAGTCCGCCCAGTTCCGCCACCAGCTCGGCGCCAGGGCGAAAGCGCGCGCGCAAAAAGGCCAGCGCGGCAAAGCCCATGCCGCCTGCCGCACCGGCGCCGGGCGTATCGCGGTGATCCCTGCCCAGCAAGGCCTGTGTGACGTCGGCCAGCCGTGCGAGCGCCGCATCCAGGTGTACGACCTGCTGCGGGGTGGCGCCTTTTTGTGGACCGAATACCTGCGCCGCGCCCTGAGGGCCGCAAAGCGGGTTGTTCACATCGCAGGCGACCTGCACATTCAGGCTGGCCAGGCGCGGGTCCAGACCATCGAGGTCGATGCGGGCCAGGTGCGCCAGCGACGCGCCGCCTGGCGCCAGTTCCTGGCTGTCTGCATCGAGAAAGCGTGCGCCCAGGGCGCGCATCATGCCGCAGCCCCCATCCGTGGTGGCCGAGCCGCCCAAACCTAGCATCAGTGTTTTCGCGCCTTGATCCAGGGCGGCGAGGATGAGCTCACCCACGCCATGGGTGTCGGCGGCCAGCGCATCGCGTTCTGCCGGCGCTATGCCTTCCAGGCCTGCCGCAGCCGCCATTTCGATCACGGCGCCGCCATCGTCCAGCCAACCCCAATGCGCTTGCCTGCTGCGCCCCAGGGCATCGAGAGCTTGCGTGCGCATGCGCCGGCCGGCGCGCGCGGCCAGCACGGCCTCTACCGTGCCCTCTCCGCCATCGGCCATGGGAATCAACACGGTGTGCGCATTAGGGCAGGCCTGTTTCACGCCACGCTCGATGGCGCGGGCGGCCTCAGGTGCGCTCAGGCATTCTTTGAATGAATCCGGGGCGATGACTATTTTCACGGCGAAAGCTCCTGTGGGCTGCGACATGATACCCGCGCCCGCCCAGGCGGCGTACCATAGGGCTCCTGTGGATTCTTTGGTTGAGAGTATTCATGCTTGTACTGCGCCGCACCAAAATTGTCGCCACCCTGGGCCCTGCAAGTTCCACGCCGCAGATGATAGGCGCGCTGATCGATGCGGGCATGGACGTCGCCCGCTTGAATTTCTCGCATGGTAGCCCCGACGATCACCGCGAACGTGCGCGCACGATACGCAAGCTGGCCGCCGAGCGCGGCCGCTTCGTCGCCATCATGGGCGATTTGCAGGGCCCGAAGATCCGCATCGCCCGCTTCGCCGATAAGCAGGTTGTGCTGGAACCGGGCCAGCCTTTCACCCTGTCGCGCAGCCATCCCAAGGATGCGGGCAACGCCGCCATAGTCGGTATCGATTTTCCTGAGCTGGTGCATGACTGCCGGCCCGGCGATGAGTTGCTCCTCGATGATGGCCGCATTGTGCTCCAGGTCGAGCGTGTCGAAGGCGATGCGGTGCACACGACGGTGGTGGTGGGCGGCGCGCTGTCGAATAACAAGGGCATCAACCGCCGTGGCGGCGGTATTTCCGCGCCCAGCCTGACCGACAAGGACCGCGAAGACATCCGTCTGGCCGCTGAACTGGAGCTGGATTATGTGGCGGTATCCTTTCCGCGCTATGGGCATGATATTGACGAGGCGCGCGCCCTGGTGCGCGCGGCCGGCAGCGACGCCTGGATCATCGCCAAGATCGAGCGCGCCGAAGCGGTGGCCGATGACGAGGCCCTGGATGCGCTGATCCGCGCCAGCGATGGCGTGATGGTGGCCCGGGGCGATCTCGGTGTCGAGGTGGGCGATGCCGAACTGGTCGGCATCCAGAAACGCATCATCCAGCATGCCCGCACCCTGAACAAACTCGTGATCACGGCCACGCAGATGATGGAATCCATGATCGCCAGCCCCATGCCGACCCGCGCCGAAGTCTCCGACGTGGCCAATGCCGTGCTCGATTACACCGACGCCGTGATGCTGTCGGCCGAAAGCGCCTCAGGCCAATATCCGGTGCAGGCGGTGCAGGCCATGGCGCGCATCTGCCTGGGCGCTGAAAAGCACCCGACCACCACACACTCGCATCATCGCCTGGGTGAAACCTTCGGGCGTTGCGACGAGACCATCGCGCTGGCGGCGATGTATGCGGCGAATCACTTTCCCGGCGTGAAGGCCATCATTGCCCTGACCGAAAGCGGCCACACGTCGCTCATCATGTCGCGCATCCGTTCGGGGGTGCCTATCTACGCCTATTGCCCGCATCCGCTGACACAGAACCGTGTGACGATGTTCCGTGGCGTGTACACGGTGCCGTTCTCGCCCGATGCGCACGATCCCTCCGTATTGAGCGATGCCGCCATCGACGAGCTGAAAAAACGCGGCCGTGTCGAGCCCGGCGATTGGGTCATCCTGACCAAGGGGGATTTCTACCGCGATAGCGGCGGCACCAATGGCATGAAGATTCTGCGGGTCGAGTAAACGGCGCTCAGGCGAAAAACCAGTAACATACGCCGATCGAGGCCAGCACCCCGGCCAGATCGGCTAGGAGCGCGCAACCCACGGCGTGGCGCGCGCGCAAAATACCCACAGAACCGAAGTACACGGCCAAGACGTAAAACGTGGTTTCGGTGCTGCCCTGCATGATGGCGGCCAGCAAGGCCGGAAAGCTGTCCACCCCGAAATGGGTCATGGTTTCGAGCATCATGGCGCGCGCCGCGCTGCCCGAGAAGGGTTTGACCAGCGCGGTCGGCAAGGCATCGACAAAGCGGGTGTCCCAGCCGGCCCAGGCGGCCAGCCAGCGTATGCCTTCGAGCAGAAAATCCAGGGCGCCGGAGGCGCGCAGCACGCCTACGGCGCACAGCATGGCCACCAGATAGGGCAGCAGATCGCGGGCGATCCCGAAACCCTCTTTCGCGCCTGTGATGAAGGTTTCATAGACCGGCACTTTCTTCCAGGCGCCGACCGTCAGAAAACCCAGCAGCACCGAGAACAGGGTCAGGTTGCCCAGGAGCGACGACAGCGCCGCGATAGCGCCGGCTGTCATGCTGGCCAGCAGGGCCATGAAGGCGCTCAGCAGCAGCGCGCCGCCGCCCAGCCAGGCCAGCACCACTGGGTCCCAGAGCCGCAGACGCTGGCAGACTGCCACCGCGAGTAGGCCGGCCAGTGTCGAGGCGCTGGTGGACAGCAGTATGGGCAGAAAGATCAGGGTGGGGTCGGCAGCGCCCTGTTGGGCGCGGAACATGAACAGCGTCACGGGCAGCAGGGTCAGTGACGAGGCATTGAGCACGAGAAACAGAATCTGCGCGTTGCTGGCGGTGTCCGGCCGGGGGTTGAGGGTTTGCAGTTCGCGCATGGCGCGCAGGCCGATGGGTGTGGCGGCGTTGTCCAGGCCCAGGCCATTGGCCGCGAAGTTCAGGGTGATCAGGCCGATGGCGGGATGGCCGCGCGGCACCTCGGGCATGAGGCGGGCGAACAGGGGGCCGAGCAGGCGCGCCAGCATTGTGACCAGGCCGGCCGATTCTGCGATACGCAGAAAACCCAGCCAGAGCGTCAGGGTGCCGAATAGCAGCACCATGACTTCGACAGAGATGCGGGCCATGTCGAACAGGCTGGCGACAATGCCGCGAAAGACTTCGGGTTCGCCCAGCCCGATCCAGCGGAACAGGCCCGCCGCCGCCGCGATCAAAAAAAAGGCCAACCAGAGTTTGTTCAGCATCGTTCATCAAGAGGGCCGGATGGATGGCCGCTATTGTCGCAGACGATGGGGCTCGTAAAGGGTCTGGCAAGCCGCTAACCTGCTTGTATCGACAAGCCGCGCAGCCTGCTGGCCCCCGCGCGCGGGCGCGCCCGCCCTGCCGCTCAATCGTCTTGATTGGGGTCCATGTCCGGAAACAGGATGTCGGTAAAGCCGAACTTCGAAAAATCCTGGATGCGCGAGGGGTAGAGGCGGCCGATCAGGTGGTCGCATTCGTGCTGCACCACTCTTGCATGAAAGCCGCTGGCCTCGCGATCGATCGCCGTGCCGTCAGGGGCGAAACCCTGGTAGCGGATATATTGGTAGCGCGGCACCAGGCCCCGCAGGCCCGGCACCGACAGACAGCCTTCCCAGCCGTCTTCCATCTCATCGGATAGCGGCGTGATGACCGGATTGCACAATACCGTCTTCGGCACGGCGGGCGCATCGGGATAGCGCGGATTGCGTTCAAAGCCGAAGATGACAAGTTGCAGATCCACGCCGATCTGCGGCGCGGCCAGCCCGACGCCATGGGCGTAGGCCATGGTGTCAAACATGTCGTCGATCAGTTGCTTTAGCTCGGCGCTGCCGAAGCGCTCGACCGGCGCCGCCACGCGCAGCAGGCGGGGGTCGCCCATTTTCAGGATGGAGTGGATCATGGAGACTCAGTTATTGCGGCCTGTGTTCAGGATGAGACGGCCCGATCGGCCGCCCCTGGGATGATGCTGCGTGTAGAACCGATACCCCCGGGCGTCATGGCGCTAGGCATGGCCGCCAGAAGGTCGCCATAGGGGAGCAAGCCCGCCTGATCGCAGGCGGGCTTTCGTCAGGTGCCGAGGCGGGCTCAGTCCACGCGGCCCTTTTTCTGGATGAACTCGATCTTATAGCCATCCGGGTCTTCGACAAAGGCAATGACGGTGGTGCCATGCTTCATGGGGCCGGCCTCACGGGTCACCTTGCCGCCTTTGGCCTTGACCTTGTCACAGGCTTCATAGGCGTTTTCGACTTCCAGGGCGATATGGCCGTAGCCTGTGCCCAGGTCGTACTTGTCGGTGTCCCAGTTGTGGGTCAGCTCGATGACGGCGCCTTCGGCCTCGTCTTGATAGCCCACGAAAGCCAGCGTGAAGCGGCCTTCCGGGTAATCATTGCGGCGCAGCAGGCGCATGCCCAGCACTTGGGTGTAGAAGTCCAGCGACTTTTCAAGATTGCCGACACGCAGCATGGTATGCAGAAAACGCATGTTTTTTCCTCAGGTAACGCGGCCGCACGCGTTGCGGCCATGACAGCATCGTAGCAAACCGGCCTGACAGAAAATCGAACTGTCCGCCAGGGCTGTCTGGAGAACAGGCCTTAGTCTGCGCCCGACAGGCCCCGGCTGGCCTGGCGTTTTTCGATGGCCGATTTCAGCAGCGCGGCCGAGCGGAAAATGCCGTGGGCGAACTTTCCATAGGGCAGCGTGAGAAACAGCGCCATCACCACGCCCAGATGCACGGCCAGCAACACAGCCATCCAGGCGGTATCCCGCAGGGCCAGCAGCAACAGACCGCTCAGGCTGGTGAAAAAAAGCAGGGCGATAAAGCCCCGGTCCATCGGGTGTTGGCGGGCATCTCCTTGCTGGGGATCGCGTTTGAGGTTGAGCCAGAATAGGCCGGCCGGCCCGATCAGCAGGCCGATGCCGCCCGCTGTGCCCAGCAGCACCGGCAGGCTGAACAGCGGGTAGGGCGCCTGCCAGCCCAGCATATAGTGGTAAAGCGTGGCGACCGAGGTGGCGGCGAAACACAGCATGAAGCCGTAGAACGTGCAGTGGTGAAAACGGCGGCGCGCCAGCGTGAAAGCGTCATCGCCTTCGTTACAGCCTTTGCCGTGGCCGCCATCGAGATAGGTCAGGCGCAAGACATGTCCCGCCGCTTCTGTCATGGCGGGCCCGTGCACCCGCCCGGGACGCTGATCGCGCCAGAAGCGCCGCACGCCCAGCGTCAGCGCCAGCACCGCATAGGCGAACACCAGACCGAACATCAGGGCCAGCATGTTATGCGGAAAGATGGCGTAAAAATTACCGGCCAGCGGCTCGTGCAGCCAGCCGCCATGGATGACGGCCAGAAGCGTCATAAACAGCGCCAGCGCGAAAGCGGCCGCCAGCGACAGGGTCAGGCCGTTGCGCTGATAGAGCTGCCCCATAGCCTGGGGCCAGGCGTAGCTGGCATAGGTTTGCCGCCGCAGCCGGGCCATGGCTCGCGGCACATTGACGCCGAACTCATGCGGCGGCGCGTATTGGCAGGCGTGCAGACAGGGGCCGCAATGGTGGCAAAGATTGGCCAGATAGTGGACATCGCCCCGTTCGAATTCCAGGCGGCGCGTCATGGCGGGAAACACGGCGCAAAACCCTTCGCAATAGCGGCAGGCATTGCAGATCTGCATGGCACGCGCGACTTCCTGTTCGGCGTCGTTCATGGCGGCGCGGGGCACAAAGCGCAGCGGCACGGCAGTCAGGGTTTCAGGCTGCATGGGGTACTCCTTGTTGGGCCCACGCGGCCGCGCGGGTTCCGGCGATGCGGCCGAAGGCCGTGCCGATGGACATGCCGACACCGGCCGTGTAGCCCTTGCCTAGCACATTGCCGGCCATCATTTCGCCGGCGACGAAGAGGTTGTCGCTGGGCCGTCCGTCAAAACGCACGGCGGTGGTTTCGTCGGTCTTCAAGCCCAGATAGGTGAAGGTGATGCCCGGACGCAGGGCATAGCCAAAGAAGGGGCCGCGGTCGATGGGCTGCGCCCAGTGGGTCTTGGCGGGCGTGATGCCTTCGGTATAGCAGTCATCCAGACGGGTGTGGTCAAAGTTGCCAGGCCGGCAGGCGCGGTTGTAGCCGTCCAGGGTTTGCATGAAGCGCGCCGGGTCCAGTTGCAGCTTGAGGGCCAATTCCGGCAGCGAGTCGGCGCGCATGCCCGGAAACACCGGCGGCATGAAGCGGCCCACCGCCTTGCTGTCGATGATGGAATAGGCAATCTGGCCCGGTTGCATGGCGACCAGGCGGCCCCAGATGGCGTAGCGCTTGGGCCAGAAGTCCTCGCCTTCGTCATAAAAGCGTTCGGCATCGCGATTGAGCACCACGCCCAGCGATACGCAATCGATGCGGGTGCAGATTCCGCCATCATATAAGGGGGCGCGGGCATCGATGGCGACGCAATGCGATTGCGAGGGGTCGCCGATGATGTCCGCGCCCGCCTGCATCATGAACTTCAGCAGCACGCCCTGATTAAAGCGCGTGCCCCGGATGAGAAAATTATCGGCCGGCCATTCGCCGCGCTCGTTCTGCCCCCAGGCCTCACGCAGCCATTCGCGGTTGGACTCGAAACCGCCGGCCGCCAGCACACAGCTGCGCGCTTCGATGCGCTCATCACCGATGCGGGCCGCCACGAAATGGCCATCGCGAATTTCCAGAGCGTCAACCGGCGCGTTATAGCGGATCTGCACGCCCAGCCCTGCCGCGCTGCGGTAATAGGCGTTGACCAGGGCTTTGCCGCCGCCCATGAAAAAGGCATTGGTGCGCGCGACATGCAGCGCGCCCGACAAGGGCGGCTGAAAGTTCACACCATGGCGGCGCATCCAGTCGCGGCAGGTGGATGACTCGCGGATGACCAGGCGGGCCAGTGCTTCGTTGGTGATCCCTCCGGTGACCTTGAGGAGATCCTGCCAATATTCTTCTTCGGAGTAGGCGTCTACCAGCACGTCCTGCGGCGCATCGTGCATGCAGCGCAGGTTGCGGGTGTGTTGAGAATTACCGCCCCGCCATGCGCGCGGCGCGGCTTCGAGCATCAGCACGCTGGCGCCGGCCTCGCGGGCCATCAGTGCGGCGCACAGGGCGGCGTTGCCGCCGCCGATCACCAATACATCTATCATGTCGGCATCCATCATTTGATGGCCGCGACTATAGGTGCCCGCGTTAGCGCCCGCCAGCAGGCGGCCGGCAAGACCTCTTCATGATTCGTGAAGGGTCGCGCCGGGCCAGGCTCCGGCGCGGACCTGTTGTGTGGCGGTTTGCGCCAGCAGCACCCTCGCGGCCAGCGCGGCGGGAGATAGCTCATCATCTGACAGACTCGCCAGCAGATTGGTGCGCGCCAGTTGGCGTTCGCGTATCAAGCCGGCCCGCAGCGAGCCGCCGCGCAGGCTGGCCGCGCCGGGTTGGATGGTGGCGCCGTGGCCGGCGCGCACCAGGTCCATCAGTACATCCAGGCCGTCGATCTCGGCCACGATGCAGGGCCGCAGGCCTATGCGGTCGAACGCCCGGTCAAGCAGGGCGCGCAGGCCGTGGCTGCCGCTGGGCAAGAGCAAGGGCAGGTCCGCCAGATTGCGCAGGCGTATCGCGCCGCCTGCGGGCAGACCGGGCATATCCGGACGGGCGATCAAAAATAGCTGTTCATCCAGCAGGGGCAGCACGCTCCAGCGCCGGGCGGTTTCGGTCTGGAATACGATGGCCACATCCAGTTGGCGCGCATTGAGCATAGTGGACAGATGTCCCGACAGGCTTTCCACCAGCCGCACCCTGACATCAGGGTAGTGTTCGCGCATGGCGCTCATGAAGGGCAGCGCGAGCACCGATGCCGTGGTCTGCGCCAGGCCGACGCTCACATGGCCGCTCAGGCGCGACTCACGTGCGGCGCGTACCGCGTCGTCGGCGTGGCGCAGGGTCAGTTGGGCCTGCCGCAGAAAAGCTAGCCCCGCATCGGTGAGCAACACGCCGGTCGATGTTCGGGTGAGCAGCCGTGTGCTCAATTCGCTTTCCAGGCGGCTGATCTGCTGGCTCAGGGCCGAGGTGACCACGCCCAGCTCGATGGCGGCGCGCCCCAGGCTGCCGCATTCGGCCGTCTTGACGAAGTAGCGCAGTTGGCGCAGCTCCATGGCTTCAGAAACGCGGCAACATGGCCGGATCATGCTGCTTGAGCACTTTCTTGGCGGCTTCGAAGCCGGGCAGAATCTGGCCGACTTCGGTCCAGAAGTCCTGGCTATGGTTCATCTCGCGCAGATGCGCGAGTTCGTGGGCGATGACGTAATCGATGATGTCCTGGCTGAAGTGGATCAGACGCCAGTTCAGCATAATGCAGCCGTCGCTGGTGCAGGAGCCCCAGCGGGTCGCCGCCGAAGACAGCCGCCAGCGGCGGATCTTCAGGCCGGTAAGCGTCAGGAAGTGCGCCAGCCGCTCGCCGAACAGCACGCCGGCGCGTTGCTGTAACCAGGCCTGGGCCGCGTCGCGGATGCGGGGGGATTCGGCGTCGGGGGGCAGGGGCAGCCAGAGTATGGCGCCGTCGGCGGCGGGGTCGCCCTCCAGGCGGGCGGCGCGCTGATTGGCCGCCAGGCCGATCACGATGCGCCGGCCCAGATAGGGCAGTTCTCCCCCGGCCTGCCAGCGCGTGTGCGCTAGGGCAAGCTGTTCGCGTCGGGCGTGCCAGTCGCGCAGCTTGGACAGAATCCAGCGCGATTTCTCGCGCACCGCGTCATCGATCTGGCCCAGCGTGACCCAGTTGGGCGCGGTGACCCGCAAGCCATCGTCGGTAACGACAAAACCGATGCTGCGGCGGCGCGAGCGCAGCAGCAGAAAACCGATGACCTGCTGCTCAGTCGGGACTTCGCGCCAGCGCGCGCCGGCCGGCAGCGCGTCGGGGCAGGGCGTGGGAATAACGACGGTATTGCCGCCGGCCTGCGCCGCAGGTCCGGCGTCAAATAGCAATTCGAGTTGGTCAGTGCTGGCCATACCTTTCTGGATTGAGCTGCCGCATTTCCGCATCTATCCAGGCGTGGACTCGCGCATTGAGTTCGTCGGGGTTCAGCCCTTCGGAGGGAATCGGTGGGCCGAAGGACACCGTGACCAGCCCAGGGCGCTTGACGAAGGCATTGCGGCGCCAGCATTCGCCGGCGTTCAGGGCCACGGGCACAACTGCCGCGCCGTTGCGCGAGGCGAGCAGGGCGCCGCCCATCTTGAAACGCCCCATCTGGCCGGGCGCCACGCGAGTCCCTTCCGGGAACAGCAGCGGCCAACGGCCGTCGGCCAGGCACTTGCCGCCTTCCCGCACGACCTGCTCGAAGGCATCGCGGCCCTTGGCGCGGTCGATGGGAATCATGCGCAGCAGCGCCAGGCCCCAGCCAAAAAAAGGCACCCAGTGCAGCGATTTTTTATAAACAAAACAGACTTGGCGCGGCATGTGCGCCGGGAAAAACAGCGTTTCCCAGGCGGACTGGTGTTTGGACAGCAGCACGATGGGGCCGTCGGGCAGGTTTTCGCCGCCCTTGATCCGCCAGCGGATGCCGCAAAACACCTTGGCGCCCCAGATGGCCAGGCGCGGCCAGCCCACCGTGAGTTTGTAGCGCCAGCGTTGCGGCAGCGGCGCCCACAGAATGCAGGCGAAGGCGTAGGGAATGACCGTGATGGTCAGGAAAAGCGCATAGAGAAATGAGCGTAGCCAGGCCATGTCTTATTCATCCAGGAGCAGGAGATCGACCACTTCGGCCAGGTTGGCGCAGATGCGCGTGCCGTCGGGCAGATGGCCTTTGCTGCGGGTTTTTTCGCCGTTGCCGGTTAGTACCAGCCAGGGCGAGCAGCCCGCCGAAGCCGCCGCCTGCAAGTCACGCAGAGAGTCGCCCACCGCCGGTACGCCATCCAGTTCGATGGCATAGCGTCGGGCGATGTCCCGCATCATCCCGGGCAGCGGTTTGCGGCAGTTGCAGCCTTCATCCGGCCCATGCGGGCACAGAAAGATGGCGTCGATGCTGCCGCCCAGGGCCGCCAGCTCGCGGCGCATCTTGATATGGATGGCGTTGAGCGTATCCATATCGAAGAGGCCGCGCGCCAATCCCGACTGATTGGTGGCCACCACCACGGTCCAGTCGGCCTGGGTGAGGCGTGCGATGGCTTCCAGGCTGCCCGGCAGGGCGATCCATTCGTCAGGCGATTTGACG
This sequence comes from Bordetella avium, assembly GCF_034424645.1. Lineage (NCBI taxonomy): Bacteria > Pseudomonadati > Pseudomonadota > Betaproteobacteria > Burkholderiales > Alcaligenaceae > Bordetella > Bordetella avium. The sequence continues at coordinate 3,020,407 of NZ_CP139969.1, read as the reverse complement.
AAGGCTTCGCTATCGCGGTTGATGACCCCGTCGCGGTCCAGGATGATGAGCTTCACTGCGCCAGCCTGGAGATGTCGGCGACCTGGTTCATCAGGCCGTGCAGCTGCTTGAGCAGAGCGAGACGGTTGGCGCGCAGGGCCGGGTCTTCGGCCATCACCATGACATCGGCGAAGAAGGCGTCCACGGGTTCGCGGGCCTGGGCCAGCGTGCGCAGATTGGCGGCGAAGTCGCCGGCGGCCAGTTGCGCTTCGGCTTGAGGTCCGAGCTGCTCGATGGAGCTGGCGAGCTTGATCTCCGCTGCGTCGGTCAGGCGGGCGGGGTCGACCTCGCCGATCTCGCCTTCGGCTTTTTTCAGCAGATTGCCGATGCGCTTGTTGGCGGCGGCCAGGCTGGCGGCTTCGGGCATCTGGTCGAAGGCGGTCACCGCGCGCACGCGCTCGGCCACTTGGTGCAGCGGCGGGTCCAGGGCAATCACGGCGTCGACCGCATTGCGGTCGTGTTCGCCGATGAGCTGATTGCGATAGCGCTCATAGATGAAGGCGCGCACCTCGGGGAGCGTGCTGGCCGGCACCTTGCCAGCCGGGAAGCTGGCTTCGGCCAGCGTCAACAAGCCGTTGAGCGACAGCGGGCCGTCTTCGCTGATCTTGAGCCAGCCGCCTGCGGCCAGCTGCTCGAAGGCGCTGATCAGGCCCAGCGCGGCGCGGCGCAGACCGAAGGGGTCACGCTCGCCGGTGGGGGCCAGGCCGATGGCCCAGATGCCGGTCAAGGTTTCGGCGCGTTCGGCCAGGAACAGCGTGACAGCGGTCAGGGTGTCCGCCGTGACCGGGCTGTCGTAGCGGTTACGGTACTGGTTGCGCAGGGCCTCGACGACTTCGGCCGGTTCGCCGTCGCCCGCCGCGTAGTAGGCGCCCATGATGCCTTGCAGCTCGGGGAATTCCCCCACCATGTTCGAGCTCAGATCGGCCTTGGCCAGCAAGGCGGCGCGGTCGCTGGCCGCTACATTGCCGCCCAGGGCCTGGGCCACGCCGCGCGCGATGGCGCGCACGCGCTCGACCCGTTCGAGCTGGGTGCCCAGCTTATTGTGATAAACGATGTTGCCCAGCGGTTCGACGCGGGCCGCCAGCGGCACCTTGCGGTCGGTTTCAAAGAAGAACTGCGCATCGGCCAGGCGCGGACGCACCACGCGCTGGTTGCCTTCGATGATATTGACCGGGTTGGCGGTGCGCATATTGCTCACGATGAGAAAGCGATGCGTGAGTTTGCCGGTCTGCTGGTCGAACAGCGGGAAATACTTCTGGTTCAGGCGCATGGTGAGGATGAGGCATTCCTGCGGCACTTGCAGGAACTGCTCCTCGAACTGGCCTACGTAAACGGTGGGGTGCTCGACCAGCGCGGTCACTTCGTCGAGCAGGGCGGCCACTGCCGGGTCATCGCCCAGCGTGCCCGCCAGCTTGCCGGCTTCGGCCAGCAACTGGCTTTCGATCTCGGCGCGGCGCTTTTCGAAGGACGCCACCACCTGCGCCTGCGCCAGCGTCGCTTCATAGGCGTCGGCCTGGGCGATGAGCACATCGCCTTCGCTCATGAAGCGATGGCCCAGGGTTGCGCGGCCGGCCTCTAGGCCCAGCACCGAGACCGGCACGATGTCGGCGCCGTGCAGGGCCACCAGACGGTGGGCCGGGCGAACGAATTTCACGGAGGTCTGGCCATCGGCCAGTTGATAACGCATGACCTTGGGGATGGGCAGGCCGTCGATGGCCTTCTCCAGGCCCTCTTGCAGGCCGGCGGCCAGTTGCGCGCCAGGGGCGGTGCCACGGGCGATCAGATAATCCTGTTTGCCGTCGGATTCGCGCTCCAGCGTGGCCGGGTCCAGGTGCTCGAGGCCTTTGGCGGCCAGCTTCTTGGCCAGCGCCGGGGTGGCTTTGCCGTCCTCGGTCAGGCCGATTTTGGCCGGCATCAGCTTTTCGGCATAGGCCTGGTCGGGGGCCTGGGCCAGAACGGCCGACAGATGCACGGCCAGGCGGCGCGGCGTGGCATAGGCGGTGACCTGGCAGCCGTCGGCCAGCAGGCCCAGGCTTTGCAGTGTGGCGCGCACGCCTTCGGCAAAGGACTCACCCAGGCGGTTCAGGGCCTTGGGCGGGAGTTCCTCGGTCAGCAGTTCAACCAGCAGGGGGCGGATAGTGGTGGTCATGTCAGGCAGCCTCCCCGGCTTTGTTGCGCAGCATGGGGAAACCCAGTCGTTCACGGGAGTCGTAATAGGCCTGCGCGACAGCGCGCGACAGGTTGCGGATGCGGCCGATATAGGCGGCGCGCTCGGTGACGCTGATCGCGCCGCGCGCGTCGAGCATATTGAAAGTATGGGCGGCTTTCAGCGCGGCCTCATAGGCCGGCAGCGCCAGCGGGACTTCCATCAGGCGCTTGGCCTCGGCTTCGTAGTCATTGAAATGCGCGAACAGCATCTCGGCCGAAGAATGTTCGAAGTTGTAGGTGGATTGCTCCACTTCGTTCTGGTGGAACACGTCGCGGTACAGCACGCGCTGACCGTTGGCGCCTTCCGTCCAGACGAGGTCATACACGCTCTCGACGTTTTGGAGGTACATGGCCAGGCGTTCCAGGCCGTAGGTGATCTCGCCCGTGGTCGGCGTGCAATCCAGGCCGCCGACCTGCTGGAAATAGGTGAACTGCGTCACTTCCATGCCGTTGAGCCAGACTTCCCAGCCCAGGCCCCAGGCGCCCAGCGTCGGGTTTTCCCAGTCGTCTTCGACAAAGCGGATGTCGTGCTGGGCCGGGTCTATGCCCAAAGCCTTGAGCGAACCGATATACAGGTCGAGGATTTCCGGGGGAGCCGGCTTGAGCACGACCTGATATTGGTAGTAGTGCTGCAAGCGGTTGGGGTTTTCGCCGTAGCGGCCGTCCTTGGGGCGGCGCGAGGGCTGGACATAGGCCGCGCGCCAGGGCTCCGGGCCGATGGCGCGCAGAAAGGTCGCCGTGTGCGAAGTACCGGCGCCGACTTCCATGTCATAGGGTTGCAGCAGGGCGCAACCTTGTTTGTCCCAGTACTCCTGGAGCGTGAGGATGATTTGCTGAAAGGTAAGCATAGGGTTCGTGGCTAGCGGTCGCCGTGCCGCAAGGGCAGGGCCGGGCGCGCGGACGCGGGAAAACCAATGATTTTAACTGGCTTGCGGCCGGTCACGGGCGGCAGGGGCGCGCAACAGGGTTTTTTGCCGCCCAGCCAGCGCCTTAACCGCCCGGCGGCTGCCATGCGCCGGCTCAATGGTCGTATCATTGCCCTTTGCCCCAGTCTTATATAAAACCGGTCAATCCGGCGGAAGGAGCCAACATGTCCGAACTCATCAAGGTGGAAGTCACCGGCGGTATTCAGATCATCACGATCAATCGTCCCGACGCCAAAAACGCCATCAACCTGGAAACCGCCGAGGCGATGGCCGCCGCGCTGGATCAGCTGGACGCCAGCGATGACATCCGCATCGGTATTCTCACTGGCGCGGGCGGCACCTTTTCATCGGGCATGGATCTCAAGGCCTTTGCGCAAAGCCGCCAGCGCCCGCTGATTCCGGGCCGGGGGTTCGCCGGTTTGAACGAGCGCCCGCCCCAAAAGCCGCTGATCGCCGCGGTTGAGGGCTATGCCCTGGCGGGGGGCTGCGAGATGGCGCTGGCCTGCGATCTGATCGTGGCCGCCGGTAATGCCAAATTCGGCCTGCCGGAAGTCAAGCGTGGCCTGGTTGCCGGTTCGGGCGGCATGATCCGCCTGCCGCGCCGCCTGCCTTATCACGTCGCCATGGAAATCGTCCTGACCGGAGACATGCTGAGCGCCGAGCGGGCCTATCAGCTTGGCCTGGTCAATCGCCTGACCGAAGCCGGTCAGGCGCTCGAAGGCGCGCTGACCCTGGCCCGCGTCATCGTCGAGAACGGCCCCCTGGCCGTGCAGACCGCCAAGGGCATCGTGCAGCAGTCGCTGGATTGGCAGCAATCCGAAATGTTCGAGCGCCAGCGTCCGCTGATCGCGCATATTTTCGAGTCCGCCGACGCCAAGGAAGGCGCGACCGCCTTCGCCGAAAAACGCAAGCCGGTGTGGCAGGGCAAATAAAACTATTTCACGCGAGGCCGGGTTTGCCGCCCGGCCTGTTGTTTTCGTTGTTTCTCACCGTACTACCATGACCGTCATCATCAAAGAAGAAGATCTGGTTCAGTCGATTGCCGACGGGATTCAGTTCATCAGCTACTACCACCCCGTCGATTACATCCGCCACCTGGCGCGCGCCTACGAGCGCGAAGAAAGCCCGGCTGCGCGCGACGCCATGGCGCAGATCCTGACCAACTCGCGCATGTGCGCCGAGGGCAAGCGTCCGCTTTGTCAGGACACCGGCATCGTCAACGTCTTCCTGAAGATCGGCATGGACGTACGCTTTGACACCAAGCACACCCTGCAAGCGCTCTGTGACGAAGGGGTGCGCCGCGGTTATACCAACCCGGAAAACCCGCTGCGCGCCTCCGTGCTGGACGACCCGATCTTCGCGCGCAAGAACACGCGCGACAACACGCCCTGTATCCTGCACGTCGAACTCGTGCCGGGCAACACGGTCGACGTGCAAGTCGCCTCCAAGGGCGGCGGCTCCGAGAACAAAACCAAGTTCGCCATGCTCAATCCCAGCGACTCGCTGGTGGACTGGGTGCTCAAGACCGTGCCGACCATGGGCGCGGGCTGGTGCCCGCCGGGCATGCTGGGTATCGGCGTGGGCGGCACGGCCGAAAAAGCCATGCTGATGGCCAAGCAGTCGCTCATGGAAGATATCGATATGTATGAGCTGCTGGCCCGCGGCCCGCAGAACAAGCTCGAAGAGCTGCGTATCGAACTCTACGAGAAGGTCAATGCGCTGGGCATCGGCGCCCAGGGTCTGGGAGGCTTGACCACGGTGCTAGACGTCAAGATCAGCACCTTCCCGACCCATGCCGCCTCCAAGCCCGTGGCCATGATCCCGAATTGCGCCGCCACACGTCATGCGCATTTCGTGCTGGACGGCTCCGGCCCGGCCCGTCTCGATCCGCCCTCCCTGAGCGAGTGGCCCGATGTGCACTGGGCGCCCGACTACAACAAGTCCAAGCAAGTGAATCTGGACACGCTGACCCGCGAAGAAGTGGCGAGCTGGAAGCCGGGCCAGACGCTGCTGCTGTCGGGTAAGATGCTGACCGGCCGCGATGCCGCGCACAAGCGAATCCAGGACATGCTGGCTCGCGGCGAGACGCTGCCGGTGGACTTCACCAACCGCGTGATCTATTACGTCGGCCCGGTCGATCCGGTGCGTGACGAAGTGGTCGGCCCGGCAGGTCCCACTACCGCCACCCGCATGGACAAGTTCACCGAGATGATGCTGGCCCAGACTGGCCTGATCTCCATGATCGGTAAGTCCGAGCGCGGCCCGGTCGCCATCGAGGCCATCAAGAAGCATCAATCCGCCTACCTCATGGCGGTTGGCGGCGCGGCCTATCTGGTGTCCAAGGCCATCCGCGAGGCCAAGGTGCTGGCTTTCGAAGACCTCGGCATGGAGGCCATCTACGAGTTCGACGTCAAGGACATGCCCGTGACCGTTGCCGTGGATGCCCAAGGCACCTCGGTGCACACCACCGGTCCCAAAACCTGGCAGGCCAAGATCGGCAAGATCCCGGTGGTTGCCTAACCCCGTGCATTGAGGGCAATGGAGCTGGCCCGCCCGCGGGCTGGCTCCGCTGCCTGCTGAGCTTGGCATTCTTAGCCTTGACAGGGGCAGGGATCGCGCGTTTGCCTAGCCTAATCGTTTGGTCTGGCGTGCACCGTTGCGGATTTATCGTCAGGATCCCAGTCTAGTCGCGTGCCGTGCATCTGTAGTCCATTCAGAAGATGCTGTGTATGTTTGCCAAGAGGGGTTTCCTCGAGGAATTCCTGTAAATCGGGCGCATCGGTGTCTTCGAGATAATCCAGGGTCATCGTATTGATGATGTTTTCCTGCACGATTTTCGAGGGGCGTTCGTTCTCGTAGCCATAGGCCTTGGACATCATCGCATACTGCGCCAGCACGACATCGCTTGCAAAATAGGGCGGCGTTTTGTTCCTGCGATAGTTGGCCTGCATGATCCAGGTGTCTGGAGAATAGGCATTGGTGAAGCTGTTTTGGAAGACGCCAGGGTCCCTATCGCTGAGCAGGTAGTTGAAGCCGCCTTCATGCCGGAAATAAAATTGCCCGCTTTGGGTCAGTAAGTCGATGGCTGCCCTGCGTTCGGGCGTGGCGAGATAATTGCCAAGAGCATCGCCAGCCCTTGCCTGGGATGTGTCGAAAGCAAACTTCACGTCTGATGCATCGATGGCATAGCCGCTTGGCTTGATGTTTAAGCCAGCCAGCAGGCGCCGGGCCTGTTTGCCTGCCTGCGTCTCGTTAATGAAGGCGTGTAGGCCTGCGGCCTGATCCGCATACGGGGCCACTTTTTGTTTATCACTATCGTTGAGTCTGAAACTGATGGTGCTGGGCAGCTGGTTTTGGAAACCATGCTCTGAGCCCGCCACCAGGTATTGCGCCAGAACCACGTCGGTACTGTTAAAGCGCGGCTCAGGCTGAGTTCGGACCTCGGGTGCCAGCACCGTCCAGTTGTTGGGCGCAATGACATTGCGGTAGCTATGCTTGGGTCCAGGGTCCTTGCTCTGGATGACCTCCATCCCAGGGATGCTGTACTCGGGGTTTTCCGTGAGATCCCTGTGCTCCATGTAATTCATTACGAAATCGAAGCGGCGTCTGTTATCAGGGTCGGAGAGATAGGCTGCCAATACCTGTGGGACCTCAGAAGATGCCGCGGCGTGGATGGTTTCGTCTGATGTTTGTGCCTGGGCGGGCAGGGCGCGCTTGGCCGGCGGCGGTGCGCTGCCGGATGACGCGGCCTCGGCAGGCAGGGGGCGTTTTGACCCCGTGGCGGGGCTGGGCGTGGGAGCGGCCTGCGCCGCCGATGCGTCGGTCGCTGATGGGTTTTCGACAGAATGCGCCGGGTAGATGCCGGTCACGCTGTGACGTCGGGCGGCTGCGGATGGGCGCAGGCGAGGCCCTTCGGGACTGTATAGTGGATAGTCGACCAGCGCGTCGACCATACCCGCATCCGGGCGCGCCTGCATCTGCGCATCCTCTAGCACTGCCCGCAGCACGTTTTGATTGTCGTAGGCCTTCAGGCGCAGGCGCAACGGAGTGTGGCTAGGGAAGAGCACTTCCTGGATGCTGTCGAAGATCGGATCTGTCAAATTAGCGAGCGGTGTGATGCTCGCGCCTCGTCCGGCGATGTGCAGCAAGGCGGTTGGGCCTTCCTGAGGGTTGAGGTACTGTCGGGCAGTTGCGACATTTTCCGATGTGGACATCATGGCTGGTTCGACATAGATGCCACCTTCTTCGAGCTGCTCCAGCGGCTGTGCCCATTGCCCTCGGTGCACCAACCCTTTCTCGTTATGGAAGCCCGCTTCGATCAAGTGGCGCGCGCCTGAATCGGCCGCTTCGATCAAGGCTTGCACGGGCCCTGAGGGCGCCTGAGCGCGTAAGGCCTGGTTGATGTCGCCGCTGGCGTGGATGTAATGCATCAGTGCGATGGCTTCGTGCGGCGAGAGCACCTGCGCTGCGGGCTGGTTCTCCGACATCATGGACAGATAGTTGTCCGCGTACTGCCCGGCCTGTGCCGGACTCAGCCTGGGCAGCAATTGGAAGATTTGTTGCAGCGTCTGCCTGCGTTGCTGTTGCTGCCTTTGCTCGGCAAAGAAGGCGGACAGCCTGCTGTCTGGTTCGGAGTCGCTGTCGCTATCGGTGCTGCTGCTGCTGCTGGAGTCGTCGTCGCCCAGACCGCCCTTGGCCACGCGGATTTTATGGCCCTCCGGAGCGATATCGATCTTGCCCTGATAGCCTTTGACCGCGATCTCCGGCCGTTGCAATGTTTGTTCGACCTGGCTGCGCAGATCCTGGCCTGAGCACGCGCCGGAGTCGCAGGCGACCAGTGACAGTTTGCTCACAGCGTCGGTCAATAGGGGGCTGATGCCCTCGATGAGGGATCGTGCATCGCGGCCGCCCAGGGTAGGCTGGCCATCCGCGGTTGCGCCGTGACCCACCAGTTGGATCTTAACGGGTCCTTTTTTCGTGTTGACAGCGGCGCGCAACAGTTTCAGTTCTCCAGAAGGTAGTTGCTGCATGATTACTGTGTTGTTGGCGTGCTTTGCCGCCAGTCGGCGGGCTGCCTGGCGTGTCAGGGGCTCGTTGTCGGCTAGCACGACGATACGGCGTCCATAGTCAGGATGGCTGCCAAGGTGAGGGGGCGGGTTTGCCAAGTTGGCGCCCGGCCTTTCCACTTTGCCGGCCGCTTGCGAAACGGGCAGGTAGGACGAGGCGGGAAGAGTCTTGCGCTTCGCCTCGCCAGAGGTCGGCGCCACGTTGGGTGCGACGCTGAGGATGGCCTGTTTCCCCTCGGGCGATTCTTGCAGCGGTGTGGCATGCATACCCAAGCCTTCCAGAATGCGTTGGATATGTTTTCCATTGGGGGGGGCTTTCAGCAAGCGTCCCCGGTCTGGTTGAGAGCCGGCCTGTTCGAAGAATTGCGCTGTAGCCTCGTTGACGATGTTGTCGCGAACAATGGCCTTGGGCTGTTGGCCGTAATAGCCATATTTCTTGGCTGTTGTGTCTGTCCTGGCTTTTGCCGGATGCGTTTTGGCCGTGCCGTCCTCCTTGGTCCGCAATGCGGATTTGGCGGGCGTGGTGGCGACGGATTTGCTTGTTCTCTTGAGGGCGCTCTGGCCGGCTTCCTTGGGAGTGCCGCTGGCGGGCAGATGTTTGGGGGCCGGGGTGTCTTTGGGGATAGCGGCTTTGCGGCTTGCCGCGTCGGTATCCTGCCGGCTGGGATATTCCTTGGGGCGTGCGGTTGGAGGCCGTCCGCCCATGGGGGGCGGCCCGCTGCTGCGGGATGCCTGGGCGTCGGCGCGGATGCCGGTGGCGAGTGTCGTGTTGCGCCGAACGGTATTGACGGATCGGCCTGCCGCCGCTTTGGCGGCGGGCTGGCGATTCGGCGCGATATCCATCGTCGCGTTGCGGCTCACCGGGTCGAAGGACAGCGAGGTTGCATGCATATCCAAGGCGTCGAGGATGCGGTTGGTGTACTTCCCGTTGGGGGTTTCTTTGAGATAGCGCTGGATGTCCGGCGCAGGACCCGCCTCGCTGAAAAACTTGAGCGATTGTGCGTTACTGATGTGGTCCTGTACGAAACGCGAAGGCAGGGTGCCGTAGTAGCCGTGTTTTTTGGCGACGTTAGCGTATTGGGCCAGCATGACATCGTTGGCGAAATAAGGCCGGTCGCGGTTGGGCCGGGCGATGCTCAGCACGGTCCATGTCGATGGAGAGAAGGCGTTGACGAACAGGTTCATGGGCAGGTCGGGATTTCTATCCGACAGAAAATGCGTGCTGCCTGGCAGGTTCGGACGATTTTCTTTGCGCCAGTGGAAGTCCGGTGAGTTCAGCAACATCTCGACTGCTGTCTTGCGTGCGGGCTGGGCGAAGTAGTCCGCCAGCATATCGGCCGGAGCATCTGGTCTGGTTTGCACATTCAGCGATATCCGGCTGCGTTGCATATCCGTTTCTATGCTTTGCGCCTGCACGCCGATCGCCTGCATGAGGTTCTGCGCGCGCCGGCCCGCAGGGCTTGTCGCCAGGAAGTCTGATAGGGACACGGTATCGCCTTGCCCGACGATGCTTTTGAAGTTCTGCAGGTGCAAACCAAAGGTGAGTTTGGCAGGCCGCTGATTCAGAAAACCCTCTTCTGATCCCGCGCGTATGAACTGCGCCACCGCGACATCGGTGGTGTTGAAACGCGGTTCCGGCCGGGTGCGCAGATCCGGCTCGTGGATATACCACTCACTAGCCGAATAACTATTGGTATACATATGCCGGGCATGCGGATCAGACGTCTGCATGACACGCACGTCTGGCCCTTCGTTGACATAGAACTCCGTTTCATCCGAGTGTTCCATCTCCTTGCCCTGCACGAAATCGAAGCGCTTTTTATTGTCGAGGTCGGACAAATACTTCGCCAGCACGTCGGTCTGTGCAGCGGGGGACTCGGCAGCCGTTTTCTTCTGCTTCGCCGTTTTGTCTTGGCTCCTGCTTTTAACGTTGATTTTTTTATCCGTCGCGCGCTTGGCGCCCGGCTCTGTGGTTTTGGCCGGCACGCGCTTGGGACCCAGGCCGCCGCTCTCGACACTGATTTTGCGCCCATCGGGGACGACATCGATGTTGCCGCCGTATCCCTTGACAGGCGTTGCGGGCAGGTGGGCCTGAAGCAGGCTGCTGATGTCCTTGCCGGGGCAGTTTCCCGAGCCGCATGAGACGAGCGCGATCTTGGCGGGCGTGTGGCCGAGTAAGGGTTGGATCTGGGTCGCGAGTTCGGCCGCGCTATAGCCCCCGATGGTCGGCGGTTTGTCCGCGGTATTGCCATGACCGACGATCTGGATTTTTTCCGGGCCAGCCGCCATGTCTGGGGCGGCGCGCAAGATCTTTGTCTCACCGGATGCCAGCCATTGCCGCAGCTCGGTGTTCGCGGGGTGCTTGTCAGCCAGGCGTTCAGCCGATTGCAGGGCTTGGAGATCGTCGCCGACTACCACGACGGTGCGTTTGCGGTACGGATCGGTTTGGCTTTGCGGGCGGTTCTGCGGCGGGGAACTAGGGTTGTCGTTCAGGAAAGAGGCAGATTCCGTGGCGGCCGCAACGCGGATTTCAGGGCCGTTGATCTGGCCTGTTGTCAGGTCCAGTACGGGCTGTCCGTTCTTGGGTTTGCTTTCTTTGATGACAATGAAATCGGTCTGTTCGGAGACATTGGGTGCATACCGGATGTGTCTTTGCTCACGATGGTTGACTTCAAAGATGGTATTGGGTTTAAAGATGATTTCGGATTGTTTGGTGACGTTGCCGACGTTGATGCCCGTCTCGCCTTCCACAAGGAAGAATACGGGCTTCATGGGTTCGCCGAGTTCCATGTGGGCGCGCATTGCTTTTCGCACATGGTGTGCGCTGGCGGAAGTAGACATCAGGGCTTTGTCTGCAAATCGGGTGCCGGGCTGGAGCAGGTCTATGGCTGGCATGACGCTGCCATCGACCCATCGATAGGAGGTGGAGGATGCGCCGGGCAGTTGATCAAGCGCCTGGGATATGGCGGCGGCCAGGTCGGCGGCGGGCTGTGTATGGGCCGGGTTCAGCGTCTTGCCGGTGCGTAAAACGGTGTTGATATCGGCGAAGGAAAGCCCGGGTATGTGTTTAGCGCCACGGTAAAAATCAAGCGCTTCGCGCTGGGGAGCGGGCAGATCTTCGATGGCCTGCCGCGTGTGCGTTTCATATTTGAGCTCATGCAGCAAGGCATTGGTGTCGCCGCTGCGGCGCAGCTCAAAGCCCAGTGCGAAGAGATCTACCATGCCGTGGCCGATGCCTTCGGAGATCGGCAGGTCGGCATCCCCGCCTGACCCGGCGGCCGGTTGGCGGGGCGCCCCATGCGAGAGGCTGTCCTCGAGGACGGCGTCAGGGCGCTGCCGGATGCTGCCGGTGTCACCCGTGGGGGTGGGGGGATCCTGGGTGCTGTCTGAGGGGTGTCGCTGGTAGGAGACCAGTGTCACATTGATGTGGTCAAGATCGGCGACTGCCATCGGACGTGGGCTGTCGTTGTCCGGCGCATCGCTATCCTGGGGGGTGATCTTGCCGAACTTTCCGCCCTTCTTGAAATCCGTAGCTAAGGGCCCGTCCAGATTGCCCTCGTCCTGCTCTTGCTTGGCCTTTTTCCTTCCCAGATCGAGTTTGGAGAGGGTGATGTTGATGTCATTTTGGGCCCACTTTCTATCGTCTTCGATCGTGCGGATACGGCTGACGTTTTCATTGAGCTGGCCCTCTGTGGCCCCAGTGCTTATCTGGCCATGGCCTTGGCGCTGGCCGACGTCGATGGTGCTATGCAGGGTGGCGGCGAAATGCTCGCCGGCGATGCGGCCGCCCGAAAGGGAGACGGTGGGCAGGCTGGTGGTGCCGGAGATGCCGATGGAGCCGCCGGCATAGCCGCCATCGTGGTCACGGTATTCCTTAAGGTCAGCGACGGACAAGGTGCCCTTGATGTCCACCTTGGCGCCTTTGCCGGCGGCACTGATCTCGCCGCCGGTCAATCGGGCATTGCCCTGTACGCTCAGGTCCAGCTTGTCGTTGGCGGCGAGGCCGGCGATCTGTTTGGCCAGGGCAGAGTTGTCGTGTTCGTGGCGCGCGGTCCCGCCCAGGTTGAAGGTTAGGGTGCCGAGGGTGCGGTTATTGATGGCCGCGCCCATCGAGGCATTCCAGCTGCCGCCCTGGGTCTTGCTCTGTTGGGTGTCGAGCTGGGTTTGCACATGCAGCGCGCCGCCGACCTTGGCCAGAATGGGTCCGCTGGCCTGGGCGCGCGCGCCCAGCAACAGCAGATCGCGCTTGCTATCGAGCTTGACCTGTTGGGCCAGGATGCGGCTGTGGTTATGCAGCAGGCTGTCGTTGTTGCTGATGCTGTGCGAGCCGGCCATGCTCAGGTTGACGCCCAGGCCGCAGGATGCCTGGATGGCGTTGCAGCTGGCGGATCCGTTCATGTAGAGGCTGACGCTGTGTTGCTCCCCCCATGATTTTTCGTTGGTCTTGGCGGACGTCAGCACGATGTTGCGGGCCGAGATCAGGTCAACGTGTTGGCCGCCGGAGAACTGCGTGCCAGCGAGCCGGATATCGCCCTGGTTGCTGACCAGCCGTATGTTGCCGCCTACGACATTGGTGTTTTCCGCGGTGCGCCTGTAATGGGATTTGCTGTTGCCAATCTCCATGCCCGCGCTCAGGGTGAGTTCGGCGGTGTCATTGAGCAGCAGATTGCTGAGGTCGCCCGCGACCTGGGCAGTTGTCATCAGCGGATCGACCTCGCGTCCCTGCGCGGCCTGTTGGGCGGTGACGCCGGCGTGGGTGGCCACATCGATCAAGGAAGATTGAGCGCTGGCTTTGGTGCCGAGGAAAAAGCTCTGGCTTGTTTCGTGTTGCTCGTGGATATCAAGGTATTTGGTGTTGGCGATGTCACCCGCAGTGATGTTCAGATTGCCATCGTGCAGGGCCGAGGCCTGGTTGCGGTCGGCGTTGATGTCGGCGCCGCCCATGTCGAAAGTCTTCGTCACCCATACCTTGCCGTTACCCAGGTTTAGCTGGGCATTTTGCTGGGTGGTGGTCTGGCTTTCCGTTTTGGCGTTCTCGAAATACAGGCCGAATTTCAGTTCTGCCCCCGCCATTTGGCCGTCGCCGGCATGGCTCTGCATTTTGCCGCCGACGCTCTCGAAGCTGGCTTCCTTGCCGCCGGCACCCGCCCGGCCGCTGGCCAGGAGGCCGAAAGTCGTTTCTTGCTGCCGATAGATGCTGTGCGTGGCGCTGGCGGCGGCCATCATCCGACCGCCGACGTCTACTTGGCTGTGCTCGGCCTGGATGCGGCCGCCCCTCATGAGCAGGTCCTGGGCCACGTCGATCTTCAGGTCCCGGGCGGAGAGGGTCGAGCCCGCGCCCTGGTCGCGGGTCTGGTGGGTTTGGGTGATGCGCGCGCCCAGCAGGCCCAGATCAAGCTCCAGCCTTTGGCTGCTGGAGATTTCGCGCACCTCGCCCAGATTCAGGGTCTGAGCCGTCAGCGACAGTTGCTGGCCGCTCAGGCTGGCGCCCAGGGTGTTGAGGTGTTGGCCGGCCTTGAGTGTGAGCGCCTGCTCGGCAAACAGGCCAGTTGTGTGATCTTTGACGAGGGCGGCCTCCTCGTCGGTCGTCATGCCGGTCAGAATCTCCAGATTGCGGTCCGCGTCCAGCTCCAGATGCCGGCCCCTGAGGATACCGCCCTTGATGTAGAGGTTGCGGCCCTGCAGGTGGGCAGTCTGATCGGCCTGGATGCCACCGTGAACGTGGTCGCTGTTGATGATTTTGACGTCGCCCTCCTGGACCTGGATATCGATATTGCGGGCAAGCGTCAGGGCATTGTTTTGCATGACATCGCCATGCTCCGTGACGATACGGATATCGCCGCCGGAGGCCATGACTGCGCCGCCTGCGGCTTGTTGAGCAGCCAGGGCGGCGACGGTGCGATCGCTGAGGTATACCTTGGGCATGAGCACGACTGTGCCATTGACCGGGGTCCAGACGTACCAGACGATATCGTCTTTCAGCCCGGCCAGCTGGGTGGCGTTCAAGGCTTTGCCGACTTGCAGGCTCAGCGCGGTTCGGGCTTGCGCGGCGTTGTCTATGAGGGCCTTGGCCAAGGCCGCGCCGCTGGCGGCTTGACGCAGATACTGCGCGCCCATCAATCGCTCCGCCTGGCGCTGTATGAGGATGGTGTCGAAGTAGTTGTCGCCACCGACATAAGTTTTTTCGCCTGGGGTATAGCCGATTTTCTCAAAAAAGTAGTCTGATCCGTAGAACGCTTCCTGCTTGACGAATGGCACGCGGGACTCGTAATAGGGGGTGCCGGCGTTTACAGCGGCACCAGAGTGGCCGAACAGATGATGATTGGCCAGAGTGTCGTCAAGCGCGGCCTTGAAATCGCTGTCTTGCAGCGTTGATACGTAGTAGGCCTGGCGGTGTGCGGCTTCGCGGCGTTTGGCCTGTTCCTCGGCGCGTTGCCGGGTGCGTTCTTCTTCGGCTTTGCGCTGGGCCTCTTGCGCGAGGAAGTTTTGCATTGCTTCCTTGGTGGGAAAGCGATGTTTGACACCGTCGATGAGGGTTTCGAACAGCGCTTGGCTGTCGGGTTCGGTGCCGGGTGTGGTGTTGTCGGCCGGCGGGGTGCTGCCGGTGTCGGACGGACGAGGTAGATTCCAGTTTTTGATGGCCTGTTCGAGGGCGGCTTGCAGTGAGGCATCAAGCCCTGATGGCAAAAGCGTGGTGACGTTCTCGCCGTTTTGCAGGCTGCCATTGACATGCAAGCCTGCATAGCCGCCCAGGGTGGTTTTGAGCTTGGGGTAGAAGGTCATGGTGCTGCCGCGCCGGCCTTCCTTGAATTCCCGCCAGCGTTGGCCGAGCTGCGCCTCGCTCAGGCCCTTCCAGTCGGCGCCTAGGGCGTGGCTCAAGGCGTCACTGAGCCGGGGAGAGGCATTGATGGAGTAGCTGGCGAGGGCGTCGGCATACCAGGCGTGCGAATAGGTATACAGGCCCCAGATAGTGCTCGATTGACCATCGAAAATATGTTGCATCAGGTCGAACAGGCTGGCGAAGCGCTCCGTCTTGGGGGTGAGGATTGCTGCGCTGTGCGTCGTTTTGATTTCGATGCCGTCTATGTTCTTCAGGTAGTCCTGTATGGAAATCTGGCGGGAGAAGGATTGATTGCGGACATCGGCGTCGATACGCTGTGTGCCCTGGGTCGTCAGCCGCCCCTGGTTGAGCACCTGATTGGCTTGGTTCAGGCGGCGATGCTGATTAATGTCCATATTGCCGCCGCTGTGAATGACACCTTGTTGGACCGCCAGTGAGGAAACGATTTCGCTTGCAATAAAGGGTTGCAGCTCCATCGCGATGAGCGTGAGCGGGAAGGTGCGCGCGGCGACGGCGCGGCCGATCTGTTGGCCGGTCTTTGGGTTGAAGCCCACGCTGCCGGTCAGCGTTGAGAGGTTCTCGAGCTTGGGGGTGTCGATGACCATGTCGCCGCGGCTCTCGATGCGGCCGCTCAGATTGCGCAGCAACTGTGCGGCCTGGATGGCGGCAGCTGCGTTGGCGTAGATCAGGCCGTGCGAGTGATTGAGGATGCGCTGGCTTTTCAGACCGATGTTGCGCTGGGCCCAGATCAGGGCGCCGTCATGGTTGTTGATGTCTGCCTGGGCGTTCAAGATGATGTCGCCCCCCGACTCGAGGGCGGCATAGTTGTCGATGTTGCCCGCCTTGGCTTCCAGGCGCAGGGTTGCGGTCTGGCTGATGGGGGCTTGGATCTGAATCCGAGGCGCTACGAGGTCCAGGAACTCGGTGGCCGAGGGGGCATGGCCGTCGAGCACCAGGTCGGCGCCCGTTTTAAAGCGCACGCGCGCTCCAGTGATCTGCCCCTGGCCTCGATGTGCGCCAGTCTCGATGTCCAGTTGTTCCGCGGCGTTGATATGGCCGGTATTAGCGAGGCGCTGCGGGGCGAGCAGGGCGGCATTCTGACCCCAGATATCACCGTCGTTGTCCAGGGAGGCGGCCACCAGGGCCAGTGTCTTGCCTTGCAGCCGCGCCTGATCGCCATTGCGCACAGACGCGGCACGCAGGATGGTGTCGAGCGCGCCCTCGATGCGGCCGGTATTGCGCAGATCATTCTGGACGTCGATAGTCAGTTTGCCGTGGCCGGTGCTTAGTTCGCCGGTGTTGTGCAGGGTGTCGGCCTGGAGGGACAGGCTGTCGCCCATGAGGGTGCCGCTGTTGTCTGCGCCGCCGCGGGCGCGGATGCGTAGTTCGCCGGCGGCGTCTATCGTGCCCGTATTGTCCAGGGTTTGGTCCAGGTCGAGCGTGAGAGGGCCCGAGAAGGCATTCAGGGCGCCGTGATTGCTCAGGCTGGCGCTGGCGAGGGTCAGCTGTTCGCCCTGGAGTGCGCCGGAGTTGTGCAGGGCTTGTTGCGTGGCCAGTGTCAGCGCGCCTTGCGCGCTGATGATGCCGGGGTTTCGCAGCTCACCCTGGGTTTCAATGCGGAGTTCGCCGCCGCCCACACTGAGCAAACCTTGGTTGTCCAGGGTGCCTGCCTGGATGTGGGTATCGCCCTGTCGCACAAGCAGGCCGCAGCAGCTGCGGGGAGAGGGGCGGGCGGCCGGCGTCGTGTCGGGTGCAAACGATGGCGGTCTGCCTTGAGCGTCGGTCTTGACCGAGGTGTCGGGGACGGCCGCCTGCCAGTCCGCCTGGCTTTGGTAGTCGCCAGTCAGTTGGATAGCGGCGGCCGGTGTTTGCGCGTTTTTGCCCTCCACGCTGAGCAGGGCCGAGGTCAGGGACAGGGATTGCGCCTGGATATGCAGGGTGTTGGCGTGGGCATTGCCCGCGAACGCGACCTGGCCGCCTGTCTGAATGCTCAGGGCTTCACCGGAGATGATGTTGCCGGCCTGGGCCAGGGTGACAGTCTGCCCGGCCTTGATGAAGGTATTGCCACGGGCGGTGCTGTGGGCAAGAACAATATCGCCGTTGGCTTGCACGCGGATGTCACTGGGAGATCGCAGCGATCCCTGCAGGCGCACGCCGGCACCGGCGTCGGTGGCCTGGATATAGATGTGGGCGCCATGCATGGCGCCCAGCGCGCTGGCGCTGATCAGGGTCTGCGGTGTTGCGGCTGGGGCGGGCAGGGCGGTGATTTGGCCGCTGCGCAGGTCGAGTTGGTTATGGCCGGCTTGTAGTCTCAGGGTGGCGGGGGATGAGGAGGCCGGGGCGATCGGACCGTTGATCCGCATGCTCTGTGCGATGAGGTCGAAGGTTTGCAGGCCGTCGGTGTTCACACCCCCAGCGCCGATGTCGATGGTGCCTTGTTGTGTCCATAGCGTCAGGGTCTTGTTGTCGTGCCGGACAGACCCGGTCGATAAGGTGAGGGCCCGGGTGTTGAGGGTGGACAGGCCATCGACACTGATACCGTTGGGGTTGGCGATGATAAGTGCGGCGCGTTTGCCAAAAATCTCCAGCGTGCCTTGGAGCCTTGAGGGTTCGCCGGGCGAGGTGACTTCGGCCAGGATGCTGTCGGCCGGCGGGCCGCTGCCCAGTTTGGGGTTCTTGAGGATGTATCCGGCCAGTTGCGAGCGGCCATCGTGGGTGCTGTTGTTGAAAACGGCGCCGGGCTGCTCGATATCCAGTTTCTCGAAGCGGTTGCGCGACAGGCCCTGGCTGTCAGGCGGGGCGATATTGATGACAGGCACGCCATTAGGCGCGGGAATGGCCGAGACCTGCGGGCCATCGGGCACGATGGCGGCCCGCGCGGGCAGCGCCATGAGCAGGCCTGCCAGGGGAAGCAGGCGGATCAGCAGGCGGGAGCGACCGATAAAGAGGCCGGCGCTCCCGCAGGCGACGCCGCTGCGGATCTCCGCGACCGCGATCCATTGGCCGGTGCGCCCATGCCGGCGCAGGCGATAGCAGTTCTTGTTCATGGCGAGGGTGTTTGGGTAGGCAGCAAACAAATCGGCGGCCGGGATATCAGCAACCTGTTTGGGGCAGGATGAGAGGGCCGACGTTAATCGTTTGCAGTGTAGGGATGAGGTTTTTCGACTTCCGGGAGCCGCTGCGCTTATAAGACTGGTGAGGCAGTGATGCGCTTTGGGCGAGTTCCCCAACGCTCATGGCGGGGCTGGGCTTGTCAGCTATGCCAGATCGAGCCCAGCCCCGCGGTGAGAAAAAACGAATTTACAGACGAGGCCGGACCCGGCATCCTCTGGGGGACGACACATAAAGGAGAGCAGTCATGTCAGAGCAGGCCCTGGAGCAGTGGCTAGGCAAGACCGAACACATTGCTGACACGCTGGACCCGGCGCACGCGCAGCGTATTGCCGCCACGCTGGGCGCTCCCCTGGCGGGCGATGCCTTGCCGCCGCTGTGGCAGTGGGCCTATTTCATCAAGGCCGTCGACCCCTGCGGCATCGGCCTGGATGGCCATCCGGCGCGTGGCGGTTTTCTGCCGCCGGCCGATGGCCGCAACCGCATGTGGGCGGGCGGGCGCGTGAATTTTCATTCGGCCTTACGTATCGGCCTGCCGGCCGAGCGTGTGTCTACCGTGATGGATATCCAGGAAAAAACAGGCCGCACCGGCCAGTTGCTGTTTGTCACCGTACGCCATGAGTATCTGCAAGATGGGCGGGTGGCCATCTCCGAAGAGCAGGACATCGTCTATCGCCAGCCCACGCCGCCCAAGCTGCAAGGCAGCGAACCGGCAGCTCAGGGACAGTGGCGCGAAACCATAGCGCCCGATGCGGTATTGCTGTTTCGCTATTCCGCCGTAACCTTCAACGGCCACCGCATCCATTATGACCATCCCTATGTGACCGAGGTCGAGGGCTATCCCGGTCTGGTGGTGCATGGCCCTTTGATCGCCACATCCATGCTGGCGGCCTTTTGCCGCGCGCATCCCGCAGCGCGCCTGAAGCACTATGCCTATCGTGGACTGCGGCCGCTCATCTCGCCGCAAGCTTTCGAGGTGTCCGGCCTGATCGAGGCGCCCGGACAAGCGCGCCTATGGGCCGCGCAAGACGGCACGCTGGCGCATCAGGCCGAATTGCGCTTCGAAGCCTGAGCGCGTCCCGGCCTCTGGACGGCATTGCTGTCGTCAGTCTGGAGCCGGCCACCGCTGCGCCTTTTTGCCCCCGGCAACTGGCGTGAGGGGGGCAGTCCGGTCGGGCCTATCCCGTCTTTCCTGCCGCCGACGCGCAGCAATGCCTTTAGCCCGCCTAAGGATGCTGTGCCGGCCGCGGGTGAGCATGCCGACGCGGTGTTAGCATCGCTGGAGTACGCGCCCGATGAGGTGGCGCGCCTGCATGCCGAGGAGGTCGTGTAATGCCCCCAGTCATTCGTACTGCGCTCTTCGTACCGGCCACCCGGCCCGATCGCATTCCCAAAGCCCTGGCCACCGGGGCCGACGTTGTCATCGTCGATCTCGAAGATGCCGTCGAGCATCTTGCCAAAGACAGCGCCCGCACCGCCCTGCTGGGCTTTCTGAACAGCCAGCCGGATGTCCGTCTGTGGGTGCGCGTCAACGACGCCAGCACGCCCTGGCATGACGCCGATCTGCGCGCCTTGCGCGGGCGGGCAGGCGTCAGCGGCATCGTGCTGCCCAAGGCCGAGAGCCTGGCCCAGGTCCGGCATGCGGCCCAGACCAATATCCCGGTGATTCCCATCATCGAGACGGCCCGTGGTGTGCTCAATCTGGCCGAGATCGCCGCCACGCCCGGGGTGCAGCGGCTGGCTTTCGGCTCGCTGGATTACTCGCTCGATCTTTCCATGACGCCCGATACCGAAGGCGCCGATCGGGTGCTAGACCACGCCCGGGTGCAATTGCTGCTGCATGGCCGCGTGGCGGGTCTGGCGCAGCCGCTGTATGGCGTGTTTCCGGGCATTCAGAACACCTCGGGCCTGCGCGCTGCAGCCATTCGCGCTCGCGATATGGGTTTTGGCGGCCTGCTGTGCATTCATCCCACCCAGGTGCCGGTCGTGCATGAGGCCTTTCTGCCGCCCCTGGCCGATCTCGAATGGGCGCGGCAGGTCGTGCGCGCTCACCGGGAGGGCGGTCAGGCCGCCTTCAAACTGGACGGGAAAATGGTTGACGCGCCCGTCATCGGCCGCGCTCGCCGCCTGTTGCAGCAGGCAGGCGAGAGCTGCTGAATCCCGCTTATGGAAACGCTGCACCATCTATTGCTGACCTATGGCGCCTGGCTGTTGTTCGCCTGCCTCTATCTGGAATCCATGGGCGCGCCCGTACCCGGCGAGTCCGCCGTGGTGGCGTCTTCTTTGCTGGCCTTGCATGGCGAGATGTCTTTCCCCGGCATGCTGATCGCCGTTTTTCTGGGAGCGGTGCTGGGCGATTGCACAGGCTATGCCATTGGCCGTTTCGGAGGCCGCCGTTTGTTGCTGCGTTACGGACATTTCGTGAAAATCACCCCGGAACGCCTGGCGAGCCTTGAAGCGCAATTCCGCAAGCGGGGCGTCTATGTCGTGATGGGTGCGCGCTTCGTGGTCGTGCTGCGTCAACTCAATGGTCTGATCGCCGGTTCGGCAGGCATGCCGTTTCATCGCTTTCTGGCCGCCAACATCGTCGGCGCGCTTGCCTGGACCGCTGTATGGGGGGCCGGTCCTTACTTGGTGGCCGATGTCTTTCAGCCCCTGCTGCACTGGTGGCATTCGCGTTGAGATTTCCTGTCGTATCGCCCTCGGGATGCTTTCGGCTTGCTGTCATGAGCGATTAACTTTCGCTTCTTAGGATCTTGCTTTTCCAATGGCCTAACTCCCCGACAGGAGCCCAAATGAGCAAGTCCATAACAGACAAGATCGTCCGCAATCCGAGCGGCAACCGGCCTTTCAGCGACATTCTTGAGCGCAATTTGTCGCGCCGCGCCGTGATGCGGGGCAGCCTGGTCGCCTTGGCCGGAATGAGCACCCTCGGCCTGGCCGCCTGCGGGGGGAGCGACGATGAGGATGACGCCGCTACGCCCGCCAAGCCCCAGGCCGCGCTCAAACTGGGTTTCCAATCGCTGCCGGCTTCCATGACGCATGCCTGTGTCGTGCCGGCTGGTTACGTCGCGCATGTTCTGGGCGCCTGGGGCACGCCGCTCAATGACAATGCCCAGCCCTGGGACAAGGACGGCAATAACTCCTCGAATGACTTGCTCAATTCGACCGGCATGCACCACGACGGCATGCATTACTTCGCCTTGGAAGGCAGTTCGAACGAAGGCTTGTTGGTCGTCAATCACGAATACATCGACCAAGCCGCGCTGCATCCCAACGGCCCGACGGTGCTTGCAGGCAAGCGTCCGGTCGAAGAGGTGCGCAAGGAAATCAATGCCCACGGCGTGGCGGTGATGCATATCCGCCGCCAGGGTGGGAAGTGGTCTATTGTGCCGAATTCGCGCTTTAACCGCCGTTTCACGTCGGCAACGCCCATGAAGCTGAGCGGCCCGGTCGCGGGCACCGACTGGGTCAAGACGCCGTACTCGCCCAATGGCTCGACCGTGCGCGGCACCAACAATAATTGCGGCAATGGCACGACGCCCTGGGGCACTTACATCACGGCCGAAGAGAATTGGGCCGCCTGCTTCGTCAATACGGCCCCGCGTCCGCCGCACCAGGTGCGTGTCGGCGTGGCGACCGCCCGAGGCCGTTATCAATGGGAAACCGCGGCCAATGATCCGTCCGAGCAACAGGGCGAGTTCGCCCGCTTCGATGTGACGCCTACCGGGGGGGACGCCACGCAGGATTGGCGTAATGAGGTCAATGGTTTCGGCTATCTGGTTGAAATCGACCCCTATGATCCGGCCAGCATCGCCACCAAGCGCACCGCCATGGGCCGCTTCGCGCACGAGGGCTGCACCTATAGCAAGCTGGAAGCCGGCAAGCCAATTGCTTTCTATACCGGCGATGATTCGCAATTCGAGTATCTGTACCGCTTCGTCTCCGAGGCGGTCTGGGACCCCAAGGATGCCCAGCGCAGCGACCGTCTGACCGTCGGCGCTAAGTATCTGGATCGGGGCACCCTGTATGTCGCCCGCTTTGATGCCGACGGCAGCGGTGTGTGGCTGCCGCTTACGCCCGAGACGGTCGGTCTGGATGGCGTGCGCACGCTAGGTCAGGAGTTCGGCGCGCTGGAGAACATCCTCATCAACACCCGCGCGGCGGCCGATTTTGTCGGCGCCACCCCGATGGACCGCCCCGAGTGGACGGCCACCCATCCCAGCAATGGCGATATCTATCTGAGCCTGACCAACAACACCGCGCGCAACGCCAGCAAGGGCACCAATCCGGCCAATCCGCGCCTGAATAATGTCAATGGCCATATCGTGCGTTGGCACGATGAGCCCGGCTCCACCCAGTTCAAGTGGGATATTTTCCTGTTTGGTTCGAGCGCCGGCGCGGATGCCGACACCAACCGTTCCGGCCTGACGGCGCTCAATGAGTTGGCCAGCCCCGACGGCCTGGCTTTCGATGACCGGGGCATCCTCTGGATTCAGACCGACAACGGCATCGACAATGGCCGCAAAAATGATGTGGCCCGGACCGTTAACGATCAGATGCTGGCCGTGATTCCGGGTTCGCTGGCCCATAGCAGTGGCAGCGGTCCTGCCATCAATGCCGCCAATCAGGCCGATCTGCGCCGCTTCTTTGTCGGCCCGGATGAGGCCGAAATCACCGGCTTTGCCTTCATGCCCGACTACACAGCCATTTTTCTGAACGTGCAGCATCCGGTGAACTGGCCGGCCTATGGCACGGATGACGCCACCCAGACGCCCACGGGCAGGGTGCGTCCGCGTTCATCGACGGTCGTGATCCAGCGCGCCGACGGTGGCCAGGTCGGCGTCTGATCGCAGGGTTTGGGAAAGGGGCGAGGGCCTGCCGGCCTTTTTTATCATGCAGCGTGCAGGGCGGCGGCGATGTCTGGCACGCTGCGCACCTCGGCGTGCTTGACGAGGATTTTGTCGAGCAGGACGCGATGCACCTCCGGGTCGCTATCGGCGCATCCCTCGCGCGCCACGACGATCCGGTAATCCAGGTCAGCGGCCTGCCGCAGGGTCGAGAGCACGACGCCCGAGGTGCTGATCCCGCAAAGCACCAGGGTGTTAATGCCCTTGGCCCGCAGCAGGGTGTTCAGGTCCGTTTCCGAGAAGGCGCCGTAGCGATGCTTGATGACCACGGGCTCTCCGTCCTTTGGCGCGACGGCCGGATGGATGGCGGTGTCCGCCGCGCCCTGCATGAAGCGTCCCTCTGCCTTCATGCCCGAGAAAACCCGGTTATTCGGGCTAACCTCAGGGTAGCCAGGCCGAAAAGAGAGCGTGACGTAGATGACCTGCGTGCCTGTCTCGCGGGCGGCTGCGAGCATCTGCGCCGTCGCGCAGAGCGCTGCGCGGGCCTGGTCTGCGCAAAGCGTGTTGTCCAGAATGCCGTGCTGATAATCCATTACCAGCAGAGCGGCGTTGACGGCCGCGATGGCGTAGGGCTTGGTCATGGGAAGGCTCACCAGGAAAAGAGCGCAGGATCGCGCTGTTCAACAGTAGAGCACGGCCAGGCCGATCCGTGGCCCTATAAGCGTTCGATGGCCTGATCGTTCAGTGCCCGCAGCAGGTCGCAGTAAGTGCCCTGGGCAAACCGCAGCGTCGGCGCGATGTCGCGCAGGGGATAGAGCACGAAAGCCCGTTCATGCAGTCGCGGGTGCGGCAGCACAAGGCGGGGCGTGTCCATGACGAGATCGCCATAGATCAGCAGGTCTAGATCCAGGGTGCGCGGCGCGTTTTTGTAAGGGCGCTGGCGGCCGTGGCAGCGCTCCAGATCCTGTAGGGCATCGAGCAGTTCCAGCGGCGTCAGCGTGGTGTCCAGCGCGGCGGCGGCATTGGTGAAATCCGGACCGCTGGCCTCTACCGGCGCCGAACGGTAAAAGGGCGAGGCTTCGCAGCGCCTCACCCCTGACAAAGCGGAAATTTCCGCGAGAACGGCGCGCAGCGTGGCAGGGCCGTCTCCGAGATTGGCGCCCAGGCCGATATAGGCGCGCACGCTCATTCTGCGGGGCTGGCGCGGCGGCGGCGCGGACGGCGGCGGCGGCGGGCCGTGCCGCTGCTTTCTTCGGGGGCGTTTTCACGCGGTTGGTGGGAGGCCTCCTCGATCATCTCGGCGCGCGTCGCATCATCGGCGTTGGCGAGATCCATCCACCATTGGGCCAGCACGCTGTCGAACTCGCCGGCGGCGGCGCGCAACTGTAGAAAATCGCAGGCGGCGCGAAAGCGCGGCT
Organism: Bordetella avium; assembly: GCF_034424645.1. Taxonomy (NCBI): domain Bacteria; kingdom Pseudomonadati; phylum Pseudomonadota; class Betaproteobacteria; order Burkholderiales; family Alcaligenaceae; genus Bordetella; species Bordetella avium. The sequence continues at coordinate 2,995,948 of NZ_CP139969.1, read as the reverse complement.
GTTCAATCAAGCGATAGATGGTCTTGCCGCCACGGCGTTCAAAGCGCGGCTGCATGAACCAGATCTCGCGCATGTCGGAAGAGAAACGGCGCTGGATGGCGAGTTTTTCTGTCTGCTCGTCCAGCACCGAGTCGGCCGCCTGCACCAGCGAGGGAATGTTGTGGTCGCCTTGGCCGCGCAGTTCCTTCCAGCGCGACTCGACCTGTTGCCACAGCAAGGCGGCGAAGAGAAAGCTGGGGCTGATCGTTTTACCGGCGCGCACGCGGGCGTCGGTGCGCTCCAGGGCCAGTTCGACAAAGTGCTCGCCGCCGGGCTGCTCCAGCACGACATCGAGCAGGGGCAGCAGGCCGTGGTGCAGGCCATCGGCGCGCAACTGGCGCAGGCAGTCCATCGCATGACCGCAGGTCAGCAGCTTGAGCATTTCGTCGAACAGACGCGAGGCCGGCACGTTTTCGATGAGCTCGGCCATGGTGGCGATAGGCTGGCGCGTGGCCGGATCGATCGTGCCATTGAGCTTGGCCGCAAAACGCACGGCGCGCAGCATGCGCACCGGGTCTTCGCGGTAGCGCGTGACCGGATCGCCGATCATGCGGATCTGACGCTTTTTCAGATCCTGCACCCCGTTGTGGTAGTCGATAACCTCTTCGGTGTGCGGGTCGTAGTACAGCGCATTCATGGTGAAATCGCGCCGCGCCGCGTCTTCTTCGTGGCTGCCGAACACGTTGTCACGCAGAATGCGGCCGTGCTCGTCGGTTTCCTGCTCGGCCGAGGCCGGAGCGCGGAAGGTGGAGGTTTCTATGATCTCTTGGCCGAAGACGACATGCACCAACTGGAAGCGCCGGCCGATGATGCGTGCGCGGCGGAACAAGGGGCGGATCTGCTCAGGCGTAGCATTGGTGGCGACGTCAAAATCTTTGGGCTCCAGGCCCACGATCAGATCGCGCACCGCGCCGCCCACGATATAGGCTTCGTAACCATGCTGGCGCAGCACTTCGCAAACTTTGATGGCATGGCGCGAGACGTTACGGCGATCAATGCCGTGGCGCTCTTGCGCGATGCGCTGCGGGCCTCGGTTGACCGGGCCGAACAGGCGTCCGACGAATTTTCGTATGGTGTCGGTGATCATCAGGACTTGGTGTCTACGAGATAGTCGAACAGATCCAGCACTGGCCATCCGCGTTCTTGCGCGGTCTGGCGCAGACTGGCGCTGGGGTTGGTGGCGACAGGGTGGGTCACGACTTCCAGCAAAGGAATGTCGTTGGACGAATCACTGTAGAAATAGGATTCGGCAAAATCAGCCAATGACAACTGGCGGTCTGCCAGCCATTGCTTGACCCGCAGCACCTTGCCTTCCTTGAAGCTGGGCGTGCCCTCGATGCGTCCAGTGTAACGGCCATTGCGATACTCGGCATCTGTGGCGATCAGGTGAGGGATGCCGAAGGCGCGCGTGATGGGCGCGGTGACAAAGCCGTTGGTGGCCGTGACCACGATGCACAGATCGCCCGCGCTCAGGTGCTTGCTGACCAGCTCGATGGCGGCGGGCAACATGGCCGGACGGATCACCTCGGTCATGAAGGTTTCGTGCCAGGCGGCCAGATCGACCGGATTGTGCGCGGCCAGCAGGCCCAGCATGAATTCGGCCGCCTGCTCGGCGGTGAGTTCGCCGCCGTTGTAGCGGTCCATCAGCTCGTCGTTGCGGCGGCGTGCTTCATCCGGGTCACCAGCCCGGCCCGTTCGAGCCAGGTAATCGGCCCATTGATAATCGCTGTCCAAGGGCAGCAGGGTGTGATCCAGGTCGAACAGGGCGATGCGGCGGGGGCTCATTTGACTTGAGATTCGGCAAGCATGGCGCGTAAAAGCGCCGTGGTGATGGGGCGGCCTGTGGCCAGGGAATAGCGATCCAGCGCGTCCAGGAGCGAGGCCAGCTTGCGGATGTCGCGCTCATGGTGCGTGAGCATCCAGTTGATGACTTCTGGCGCCAACTGCAAGCCGCGGTCTGCGGCTTGAGCCGAGAGCGCGGACAATTTGTCTGCATCCGAAAGAGGCTCAAGGCGGAAGACCAGATCCCAGCCGAGGCGGGTGCGCAGGTCTTCGCGCAAGGGCAGCGACATGGGGGCCCGGTCGCCGGCCACCGCCAGCGCGAAGGCGCGGTCGGTCGCGGCGGATTCGCGCCAGCGATTGTACAGGGCGAATAGCGCCGCCTGCCTGGCTTTATCCATTAAATGCACATCATCGACGGCGATGATGGCCGGCATGGGCGCCGTGGAGTCGGCCTCGGCCAGTTGGCGCAGCAGCTTGGGCCCGCTGGCCGCGTCGATGTACACCGCGTTGGGGCGCAGTCCGCGCAGCAAATGGGTACGGCCGCTGCCTGCCGGGCCCCACAGATAGACAGCGCGTCCGGGGGCGAGCGCGCGAGCGGCGGCCAGAGCCTCGCCATTGGGGCCGGCAATGAAGTTGTTCAGCGAAGGCGCTGGCGCAGGAAGTACGTCGAGCAGCAGCTGGCGGTTCATTGGAATTGCGATAAAACGGGCTGGGAGCGGGCTGACCCTGAACTTTAAACTACGAAAGCCATCGCCGTCTTACAAAGGTGGCGCCAGGAACGTTAAACCGGCACCTAAAGAGAGAAAGGCCCGGAAAAGCCCGAAAAAGCGAGGAAAAACACGGCCAGAAAGCGAGAAATCGGGCGTCGCGGCCTGGCTCGCCTGCCGCATCCTCCCGCTTCGTCTAAAATCCCGGGCTAGCTACTTCCAAAACCCGCAATTGTTACATACCCCACGGTTTTTCTCATGACTAATGAACATAGCGCTCCCCTGACCTACCGCGACGCCGGGGTCGATATCGACGCCGGCGATGCGCTGGTCGACCGCATCAAGCCCCTGGCCGCGCGCACCATGCGCCCGGGTGTGCTGGCGGGCATCGGCGGTTTCGGCGCCCTGTTCGAGGTGCCCAAGAAATACCGTGAACCGGTGTTGGTGTCGGGAACCGACGGCGTGGGCACCAAGCTGCGTCTGGCTTTCGACTGGAACCGCCATGACACCGTCGGTATCGATCTGGTGGCCATGAGCGTGAACGACATCCTGGTGCAGGGCGCCGAGCCGCTCTTCTTCCTCGATTACTTCGCCTGCGGCAAGTTGTCGGTCGATACCGCCGCCGCCGTCGTGGGCGGCATCGCCCGTGGTTGCGAGCTGGCGGGCTGCGCTCTGATCGGTGGCGAAACCGCTGAAATGCCCGGCATGTACCCGGACGGCGAATATGACCTCGCCGGTTTCGCGGTTGGCGCGGTCGAAAAAACGGCCATCATCGATGGCAAATCCATTCAGCCCGGCGATGTGGTGCTGGGTCTGGCCTCTAGCGGCGCGCACTCCAACGGTTATTCGCTGGTGCGCAAAATTCTGGAGCGCGCCGGCGCCCGTCCGGATCAGGACTTTCACGGCCAGCCGCTGGTCGATGTCGTCATGGCGCCCACGCGCATCTATGTGAAGCAGGTGCTGGCGGCCCTGGCCGAGCATGGCACGGCCATCAAGGGCCTGGCGCACATTACGGGCGGCGGTTTGCTCGACAACGTGCCGCGCATTTTGCAGCAAGGCCTGTCGGCCAAACTCTATCGCGACGGCTGGCAGATGCCCCAGTTGTTCCAGTGGTTGCAGCAGCAAGGCGCCGTGGCCGACTCCGAGATGTACCGCGTCTTTAACTGCGGCATCGGTATGGTGCTGGTGGTTGCGGCCGATCAGGCCGACGCCATTTCCGCCACGCTGCGTGCCCAGGGTGAAGCAGTCAGCCGCCTCGGCGAGATCGTGCCTCAGCAAGACGGCATGGCCCAGACCTTCGTGGTCTGAGGTTTGTTGGGCAGGAGGCGGCAGCCCGCTGCTTGCCGCCTTCGCTCAGCCGGGCAAATAGCGCGCGGCGATATCCACGACGCGCGCGGCCGTGCCCGCGGCCAGACAATCCACGATCACACGCTCAGGCTGGGCGCGCAGCCATGTCAGTTGCCGCTTGGCCAACTGGCGCGTCGCTGCGATGCCTTGTTCGCGCGCCTCGTCAAACGAAACCTCCCCATCCAGATAGGCCCACATCTGCCGGTAGCCCACGCAGCGCACCGAGGGCAGGCCGGGGTGCAGGTCAGTGCGTTGTTTCAGGCTGCGCACTTCCGCTTCCAGACCGGCTTGCAGCATGGCGTCAAAGCGCTGCGCGATGCGCGCATGCAAGCCGGCGCGATCGGAGGGTTCCAGGCTGATCGTCACGAAGCGTAGATCGGACGGCGCCGGACGGCGCGTGCCGGTCAAGAGCGCTGACATGGCCCGCCCGGACAGTAAACAGACTTCCAGCGCGCGCTGTATGCGCTGGCTGTCATTGGGTGACAGGCGGACGGCGGTGATGGGGTCATGCCGCGCCAGCTCGGCATGCAGCGCCGGCCAGCCCTCGTTTGCGGCCCGGGCTTCGAGCTCGGCGCGCAGTACGGGGTCGGCCTGAGGCAGGTCATCCAGGCCTTCACGCAGGGCCTTGTAATAAAGCATGGTCCCGCCGGCCAGCAAAGGAATGCGGCCTCGCGCCTGGATGTCCTCGATCAGGGCCAGCGTGTCGGTCCGAAAGTCGGCGGCCGAATACGCCTGGGACGGGTCGCGGATGTCCAACAGGTGCTGCGCCACCTGCGCCTGTTCGGCAGCAGAGGGTTTGGCCGTGCCGATATCCATGCCACGGTAAATGGTCGCGGAATCGACATTGATGATTTCCAGCGGCCAGCGCTCAGCCAGTGCCAGGGTCGCGGCGCTCTTGCCGGCGGCGGTCGGTCCGGCCAGGCAGATCAGGGGGAGGGTGTTCATGCTTATTGGCCGCGCAGGAAAAGTTTGTCCAGATCGTTGACCGTCCACTGTATCCAGGTGGGCCGGCCATGGTTGCATTGGTCTGCGCGTTCGGTCGCTTCCATCTGGCGCAGCAGCGCGTTCATTTCCTCGATCGTCAGGCGGCGGTTGGCCCGCACCGAACCGTGGCAGGCCATGGTGGATAGCAGCTCGTTGCGTTGCTCGGTCAAAAGCTGCGATGCGCCTACGGCGCCTAGGTCGCGCAGCACGGCGCGGGCCAGGCCTTCGATGTCGCCCCGCGCCAGCAGGGCCGGCACGCTGCGCACCGCGATAGAGGTCGGGCCGGAGGGCCGCATCTCGAACCCCAGTTCGCTGAGCTGTTCCGCATATTCTTCGGCCAGGGCGACGTCTTTTTCCTGGGCGTGAAACACGACCGGCACCAGCAGGTCCTGACGCGGCAGGCTGCGTTCGTCGAGCGCGTGCTTGAGCTGTTCGTAGACGACGCGCTCGTGCGCGGCATGCATATCGACCAGCACTAGGCCGCGTGCGTTCTGCGCCAGGATATACACCCCGTGCAACTGGCCCAGAGCCATGCCCAGGGGGTGTTCTTCCTCGCTGACCAAGCGGGCGGGGGCCGCCGCCTGAGGCCGGTCCGCCGTCTGGGGCGTGGCGCCGGGTTCGGCCAGCGGGCGATAGAGCGATTGCCAGTCGCGCGCCGAGACGCCAGCCGGCTCTTGCAGTCGGAAGGGCATCTGGCTGTGCGGCCGGGACGGGTAAGGCGCGGCCGGGGGTTGGGCGGGCGCCGAGGGGAGCGCCGCAGCAGGAGAAAGCGATGGGGGGGGAGGCGTCTCGGGCCTTATCGGCTCAGGCGGCGGATCTTCGGCATCGAGCGCCTGCGCGCCGCCGGTCTGCGCCAGGGCCTGGCCAACCACTTGAGAGACGAAGCGGTGGACTGCGCCGCTGTCGCGAAAACGCACTTCATGCTTGGCCGGATGCACGTTGACGTCCACCGCCGCCGGATCGACCTCTAGATACAGCACATAGGCCGGCTGGCGATCGCCATGCAGAACGTCGGCGTAGGCGCTGCGCAAGGCATGGCTTACCGTCCGGTCGCGCACATAGCGGCCATTGACGTAAAGGTATTGGCGGTCGGCGCGGGCCCGGGCCGCCGTGGGCCGGGTCACCATGCCCATCAGGCCGATCGCGCCATAGCGTGTGTCGACCGGCAGCGCCTGGCCAGCGAACTCGGCGCCCAGCACATCACGAATGCGCTGGCCCGGATCGGCGGGCAGCCATTGGCGCTGCGCTTTGTCGTGGTGAAACAGCCGGAAAGCGATTTGCGGATTGGCCAGGGCGATGCGTTCGAGCGCATCCAGGCAATGGCCGAATTCGGTGGCCTCCGAGCGCAGGAACTTGCGGCGCGCCGGCACGTTGTCGAAAAGCTGGCGCACGTCGACGGTCGTGCCCGGCGGGCCGGAGGCCGGGCTGATTTCGCCGCTGCTGGCGTCGATTTGCCAGGCATGGTCGCCGTTGCGCACACGCGAAATAATCGTCAGGCGCGCCACCGAAGCGATAGAGGCCAGGGCTTCACCGCGGAAACCCATCGAGACCACCGACTCCAGTTCGGATAAGGAACGGATTTTGCTGGTGGCGTGCTGCGCGACGGCAAGCGGCAGTTCTTCGGGCGGGATGCCAAAGCCATCGTCGCTGACCGCGATGCGGCGGATGCCGCCGCCTTCGAGCCGGATCTCGATGGCGCGCGCACCGGCGTCGATGGCGTTTTCCAGGATTTCCTTTAAGACGGACGCCGGGCGCTCGATGACCTCGCCGGCCGCAATCTGGCTGATCAGCAGGTCGGGGAGTTGGGCGATGGGGCGTCGTTCAGACATGGTGGCGCAATCCAGATTCAAGGGGCTGGCTCGATTTTAGCCCCTGTGCCGCTGGGCTATAGTGTCTCTTCTTTTTTGGGTATGGGTTTTCGAGGCCGGCGCAGACAATGGAATTTCTCAATATGATCCTGCACATCGATCAGACGCTGGGCGTCTGGGTCGATCAATACGGGGTGTGGGTGTATCTGGTGTTGTTTCTGATTGTTTTTGCGGAAACCGGGCTTGTGGTCTTCCCGTTTCTGCCGGGGGACTCTCTGCTGTTTATCGCAGGCGCTTTTGGGGCGACTGGGGCGATTGATCCCGTCCTGCTCGCCATCCTGCTCATTGTGGCGGCAACGACCGGCAATACCCTGAATTACTGGATAGGGCGTTCGCTCGGGCCCAAGGTATTCACCATGAATGTGCGCTTTCTGGACCGGGGGGCGCTGCTCAAGACCCATCTGTTCTATGAAAAGCACGGCGGCAAGACCATCGTCATGTCGCGCTTCATTCCCGTGGTCCGCACCTTCGCGCCCTTTGTGGCCGGTGTTGCGCAGATGGCGCAGGGACGCTTTCAACTCTTCAATGTGGGCGGCGCCATTCTTTGGGTGCTTGGCCTGATTGCCGCGGGCTATTTCTTTGGCAATATCCCCATCGTCAAAAACCATCTCAACACCATTGTCTTGCTGGGGCTGGCCGCCGCTATCGTGCCGGTGGTGGCGGCGGGCGTCTTGCGCTTTGTGCGCAGCCGTCGGACACACTGAGCCGGGCGTGCTCTCTCGCTGTCCGGTGACGCCGGCCAGCTCGGGACAGATAACGCGATCCCCTCGAGGATCGCGTTTTTTAGCAAGCTCAGAACTGCGCGGCGACAGCGATCCCCACCGTGATCGACACGAGCGAGAACAGCGTGCTCAGCAGTACCGTGGAGGCAGCGTCGTCCATATAGGCCTGATTGGTGACGGCCAGCGCAGGCACGGCGGTTGCCGTGGGCAGCACACCGATCAGAAAGGCCGAGATCAGCAGGTCGCCCTTCAGGCCCAGCGCTAGGCCCATGCCCAGGATGAGCGCAGCCTGCAGCACGTTCTTGACCAGTACGTTGAAAACCAGCTCGGGGCGGATTTTGAGCTTTTCTCCCGACAGGAACAGGCCCAGGAAGAACAGCGCTACGCCGCCTGCTGTTTTGCCCAGTTCATTGACCGAGTTTTGCAGCAGTTCGGGCAGCTTGATGCCGGCCACGGCCAAGATCGCGCCCAGAATGGGTAGAAAAACCAGGGGTTGCGAAACGGCATGCCAGAGGGACTTGAGCGGGCTGGCGCCTTTCTGGCGGCCGCCCAGGGCCAGCAAAGCCAGCGGGATGATGATGACTGTATAAATCAGGTTGCCGATCACCATGGCGATCAGGCCCGCCGAGCCGACGGCGGCTAGCAGCACCGGAGGCCCGCAGTAGGCCATATCCGGGAACGATGCCGACAGAGCCTGCATGGTGGCGTCGGTATGGGTGTGCTTGAAAATCAGCTTCCCGGCGATATAGGCCACGATATAGCTGCCGATCAGGCCCACGGCCAGCGACAGCGCGTAATCGACGTTCAGGATAGCGGAGGGCGAGGAGGTGGCCGCCGCCAGAAACAGCGCCAAGGGCAGGGCGATTTTGACGACGAAGTCGGCGAAGGCCTGGGCGTACTCGCGTTTGACGAAGTGATAGCGGCCTGACAGCCAGCCAACCAGAAACCCCAATACGATCGGCCCCAAGGCCGCGAGCATGGTGTGCACCATATCGAAGATATCCCCTTGTTGTCATGATGGGGCGGGGGTCTTTCGAGCTATTCCCCCGCCTCTTTCATCCAAAGCCGCTGCGGCGAGCCTAAGGTGTCAACGCCCCGACAGATTGACCCTGGCCAGATCGATCACGTCATGCATGCGGCCGTCCATTACGGCGCGCAGCCCCCAAAGGCTGAAGCCCTTGACCTGCTCCAGCCCGATGGTGGGCGGTAGCACCAGCTCTTGTTTGGCGGTCATGACATCGAGCAGCGCCGGGCCGTCGTGGGCCAGCACCTCGTCGATGGCGGCCGGCAAGGCGGCCGGGTCTTCGACGCGCACGCCATGGATGCCGACCGCCCGAGCCACGGCGGCAAAGTTCGGGTTGTCGAGATCCACGCCGATATTCACAAAGCCGGCAGCCTTCATTTCCAGCGCCACAAAGCCGAGCACGCCGTTGTTGAACACCACCACCTTGATGGGGATGTTGTGCTGTTTGAGCGAAATCAAGTCGCCCATCAGCATGGAGAAACCGCCGTCACCCGAGAAGGTCACGACCTGGCGTCCGGGCTGGGCATATTGGATGCCGATGGCCTGCGGCATGGCGTTGGCCATGGAACCATGAGCGAGCGAGCCGATCAGACGGCGCTGGCCATTCATTTTCAGATAGCGCGCCGACCAGACGATGCAGGTGCCGACGTCTGCGGTGACGATGGCGTCGTCGTCGATCTTGTCGCTCAGCAGCCGGGCCAGATACTGCGGATGGATAGGGCCGCCCGGCTTGCCCTGCGCCAGCTCGTCCAGCCCTTCGCGGGAGCGGGCGTAGTGCGCCAGCGCCCTGTCCAGAAACTGGCGATTCTGGCGAGCGGCCAGCTTGGGCAGCAGCGCATCTAGGGTCAGGCCGATATCGCCCACCACGCCCAGGGTGAGCTGGGCACGCCGGCCCAGGTGTTCGGGCCGGATATCGATCTGCGCGATCTTGATTTTTTCGGGCAGAAATTGTTTGTAAGGGAAGTCGGTGCCCAGCATAAGCAGCAGATCGCAGTCATGCATGGCGGCATAGCCGGACGAGAAGCCGATGAAACCCGTCATGCCGACATCGAAAGGATTGTCGTATTCGACATGCTCCTTGCCGCCCAGCGCGTGGACGATAGGGCTTTTCAGCGCATCGGCCAGCTGCATCAGCTGCGTATGGGAGCCTGCGCAACCGCGTCCGGCGAACAGTGTGATGCGCTGGGTGCCATTGAGCAGATCGGCCAGCTCGTCAATCTCGGCTGGCGCAGGTGTGATGCGCGGTTGCGGCGGCAGCAGTCCCCGGCGCGGCGTGACCGCCTTGACCGGCGAAGCGCGCAAAGCCACGTCGCCCGGCAGCACAATCACGGCCACGCCGCGCTGCCCGACTGCGGCGCGGATCGCGTTGTCTAGCACATAGGGCAATTGGCCGATGTCCGAGATCAGCTCGCAATAATGGCTGCACTCGCGGAACAGCTCTTGCGGATGGGTTTCCTGGAAATACGCGCCGCCGATTTCGCTGGAGGGGATGTGAGCCGCAATCGCCAGCACCGGGGTGCGCGTGCGGTGCGCATCGAACAGGCCATTGATCAAATGCAGATTGCCTGGGCCGCAAGAGCCCGCGCATACGGCCAGCTCGCCAGTGACCTGCGACTCGCCGCAGGCGGCGAAAGCCGCCACTTCCTCATGGCGCAGCCCCACCCACTCGATAGCGGGACGCTCGCGCACGGATTCGGTCAGCCCGTTCAGGCTGTCGCCGACTACGCCGTAAATGCGTTTGACGCCGGTCTCGATCAGGGTTTCGATGACCAGATCGGCTACGTTTTTGATTGTCATGCCTGCCTCACACGTAATCGAGATTCAACACGGACGCCGTTGACTTGCGGATGCTGAAGCAGGCTTCGGCATCGGTCTTCAGGTCCACACCATAGGTCGGGATCACTGTTTTCAGGCGCGGCAGCCAGGCGTCTGCGGTCAGCTTATCGGCGAAGCATTTTTGCAGCACTTCCAGCGCGATGAAGGCGGCGGTGGAGGCGCCGGGCGAAGCGCCCAATAGCGCCGCGAAGGAGCGATCGGCCGAGGTGACCAGCTCAGTGCCGAACTCCAGCACGCCCACCTTGTCCGTGCCGGGCTTGATGATCTGCACGCGCTGGCCAGCAACTGCGTGAGTCCAATCATGGTTGCGCGCCTCGGGGTAGTACTGGCGCAGCATCTCGAACTGATGGCCGGCGCTTTGCAGCACTTGCGATACGAGATATTCCGTCAATGGCCAGTTATCCTTCGCCACATCCAGCATGGGCAGGACATTGCCGGGACGCACCGAGCGGAACAGATCGGTCAGCGAGCCATGCTTCAGAAAACGCGACGAGAAGCCGGCGTAGGGGCCGAACAGCAGCGAACGCTTGCCGCCGATGATGCGGGTGTCCAGGTGCGGCACCGACATCGGGGGCGAGCCGTGCGGCGCCTTGCCATAGACTTTGGCGTGATGCCGCTCGCTCACGCTATCGACATCGCAGCGCAGCCAGATGCCGCTGACTGGGAAGCCGCCGTAACCGTGGCCCTCCGGAATACCGGATTTTTGCAGCAGTTCGATCGCCCCGCCGCCGGCGCCGACGAAGACGAATTTGGCCTGTATCGTCTGCTGCGCTTTGCTGCCGCTGTCGCGGATGCCGATGCGCCAACTGCCATCGCGCTGGCGGGCGAGATCATGCACATGCTTCAGATAGTGCACCTCGAAACCGGCCTGTTCCGTAAGCGACTTGATGAGCAAATGCGTCAGCGCGCCGTAGTCCACATCCGCGCCGGAAACGATGCGGGTGACTGCAATCGGCTCATTGCCGCTGCGGCCTTGCATCACGAGCGGCACCCATTCGGCGATCTGCTTGGGGTCTTCGCTGTATTCCATGCCGCGATAGCAATGGTGCGCCGACATTTCCTTGAAACGCTGGCGCAGGTATTTGACGTTGTCTGCGCCCCAGACCATGCTCATGTGGGGGCAGGGGTGAATAAAGGCCTGCGGATTGGGAATCGCGCCCGTTTTCACCAGATAAGACCATAGCTGGCGCGACAGATCGAACTCAGTGTTCACCTCCAGGGCTCTGGAAATATCGACCGTGCCATCTGGGCGCGGCGGGGTGTAGTTCATCTCGCAATTGGCGGCATGTCCGGTGCCCGCGTTATTCCAGCCGTTGGAACTCTCCATCGCGCAATCATTCAGCGTCTCGAGCATCACGATTTTGAGCGAGGGCTCCAACGCCTTCAGCACCGTGGCCAGCGTGGCGCTCATGATGCCTGCGCCTATCATCACAATATCCGCCCGCTCGGGCAGATTGCTTGTCGTGGTCATGACGACTCCTCCGGCGTGTTCAGGCTTGGGCGCGCACAAAGGGCAGCACGGCGTCCTTGTGCAGAATCACATAGGCCCGCCGCCAGGGCTGCTCATCAATCAGCCGCCAGCGATGGCCGCCGCCCGTCGTGTCTTCGGCCAAAAGAATGTCGCCCGGATGCAGGGTGAAGGTCGCGCCACCCCGGGTTTCGAATTCCAGCGTTCCGCTCAGGGTCAGAACGAACTGGCGCGTTGGCGCCTCATGCCAGGTGAAACTGCCGCCCTGGCTGGTTTCGCGGAAAGAAATGCTGGCGCTTGCGATGACCGTGCTTAACAGGTCACCGCGCTCACCCTGCGGTAAATCTATCCACCCTTGCTCAAAGTGCGACTGATCGTCATCACCTGTCCACAAACGCACGCATCGAATCATCGCTATCCCTGTTGGTCAGTTCTCGCAATATGGAGCGGAGCGCCAGCTTGCCTCATTCGTCCGCTGGTTGGAAATAGGCCTGATGATTTTCCAAGGTTCGTCCGCAGCGAGGTGGGGGCATCGCGCATGACCCCATGCCCGCGCTATCCCCGTGGTGCGGTTGATGACCGCTTGCCGGCCATGCTGAATATTCGCTTCGACGTGCGGTTCGGCTGCCGCCTGGATATCGGTATGTTCGTCGATCATGGGCTTCCCTGGTCAAAACGTCGGTATCCGGGCATCTGGGGGTTACGGGTACGCAATGACCCCATGCCACCGGCGATATTGGACACATGAATTCGAACATTCAGAGCAACCATATTTGTCAAGGTGTGGGGGATCAATCGGACAAGTCAGAAACGATAAGAGCGGTTCCCCCTCCCTGTGCTTGTCATCATTTGCGCAGATTTGAGGTGTTGCGAGAGGGCGCCCCGCCGCCATCCTGACGGGGGGGGCGTCCTGAAGCGCTTAGCCTAGCGGGGCTGTGCACGGCCTGCGTTTTTCGCTTGTCACCGTGGGGGCCCCGCTGGCCTTGCTCTTGTCGCGGCGGGCGTTCCTGCCTGCGCCCTGTTTCTCGCCGCGCTTTGCGTCGTTTTCTTCGCCGGTGCCGGATGTTGTTCCTTTCCCGCCGCCGCCGGCTTGTTCGGCGCGACTGTGATCGTGGCGTTTTTTGACGGATGCGCGTATCGAAAGCTGGCGCTTGGCACGTAGGGGAGGCTGCCGCCCTTGCCAGCACAACCATCCATCGCGGGCCGGCTTGCCTCCCTTGTTTGCCTCCCCTTGCTTGCCTGGGTGCTAAGGCCTGAGAGCCGTTTCGACAAGCAAAAAAAATCCACCCCTGAGGGGTGGATGTCCAGGCCGCAGACCGGCTTAGCTAGCGTCGCTCAAGCGGGCCAGTGGCGGATTGGCGGTGAAATAGCGGTCGATGCCCGTCATCATGGCTTGCGCGAGTTTGTCCAGATGGGCATTGCTGCGCAGCTTGGCCTCTTCTTGCGGGTTGCTGATGAAGGCGGTTTCCACCAGGATGGAGGGAATGTCAGGCGCCTTGAGCACGGCGAAACCGGCCTGTTCGACACTGTTTTTATGCAGGCGGTTGATCTTTTTGATTTCTTCCAGGAAGGCCGAGCCAACCTTGAGCGAATCGCTGATTTGCGCGGTGGTGGACAGGTCGAGCAGCACCTTGGCGACCTGACGGTCGTGGCTGCCCAGGTTGACGCCGCCGATCAGGTCGGCCGCGTTTTCCTTGTCGGCCATCCAGCGCGCCTGGGTGCTGGACGCGCCTCGCTCTGACAGGGCGAAGACCGAAGAGCCGTTGGCCGTCGGTTTGACCCAGGCGTCGGCATGGATGGACACGAAGAGATCTGCGCGCACGCGGCGGGCCTTTTGCACGCGGACATTCAGGGGCACGAAATAATCGTCGTCGCGCGTCAGGTAGGCCCGCATGGCGGGCTGGGCGTCGATCAGGGCCTTGAGCCGGCGGGCAATGCGCAGCACGACGTCTTTTTCGCGCAGGCCGCTCGCGCCGATGGCGCCGGGATCTTCGCCGCCGTGGCCTGGATCGAGCGCAATGGTCAGCATGCGGCGGCGCGCGCGGCCGGGCGCGGGAGCCGGCTTAGGGGTGGGTGCAGGCGGCGTCTGGGCCGGCTGCTGTCCGCGGGCCAGCGGTGCGGGCTGATTGCGCGAGATGTCGTCCAAGATACGCGCGAGCGGATCATCGACATCAGGGCCGGACGATTTGTTCAGGATGGCGACCAGCGGGTCCTGTGCGATCTTGGGGTAGAGATCCAGCACCAGCCGGTATTGGTAGTCACCGACGGGCTTTAGCGTGAAGACCTGCGGCGCCACGGGCTGTTTGAGGTCGAACACCAGCCGCACGACATTGGGCCGGTTCTGCGCGACACGCAGCCCGCGGATATAGGGGTCGTCGGGACGCACCTTGGAGATGAGGTCGGTGAGCGAGGCGTTGGTGCTCAGGCCTTCGATGTCGACGACCAGACGATGCGGATTTTCAAGCGTGAACTGTTCCGCCTTGAGTTCGCTGTCCAGTTCGAGCGTGACGCGGGTGTACTCATCGGCGGGCCAGGTGCGGACCGCAAGAATGGTGGCGGCCCGAGCCAGCCGGGGCAGCACCGGCAAGACGAGCAGTGTCGCCGCGACGCTGATCAGGCGTCGGCGAGTGGCGGCGCGGGGTGCGAGCGCGCCGCTATCGGAGGGACAATCGCGTTCAACCATGTTTGTCCTCTGGCGGTGTAGGCGGTCAAGGTGGCGTCGCGTCCCTGGTCGGCATGAGCCAGGTTGATATCCAGATCCGGCACCGGTAAAAACTGGCCGGCGCGTTCGGGCCATTCGATCAAAACGACAGCATCGTCACGCAGTAAATCGCGGAATCCTGCGTCCAACCATTCGCGCGTATCACTAAGTCTATAAAAATCAAAGTGATAGAAGTATAAGTTAGAAACTTTATAGGATTCAAGCAGCGCGTAGGTCGGGCTTTTGATGCGGCCCTTGATGCCGCTGGCGCGCAACAGCGCCCGAGTGAAGGCGGTTTTGCCCGCGCCGAGGTCGCCGCGCAGGTGGACCCGTCCCCCAGCCTGGCCGGCCGTCCCATTGACCAGAGGCGCCAATTGTCCGGCCAGCGCGTCCGTGGCGCTTTCGTCGGGCAGATGCAGTGCAAGTCGGGCGAGGGGATCGGGCATAGTCAGTGGCCAAGTGGTAAAAAACGGGTGTGACTCGGATTATAGAAAGCCGCGCCTTTCTGCTACGCTTTGATATTGATTCTCATTGTCGTTTGTTGAATTTCTGCCTGACAGAATTCTTTCGCTCTCACGGAGTTGCTATTCATGAAAACTCGCACCGAAAAAGATACATTCGGCCCGATCGAAGTCCCTGATGATCATCTTTGGGGAGCGCAGACGCAGCGTTCGCTGCATTTTTTTGCGATTTCCACCGAAAAAATGCCGGTCCCGCTGGTGACGGCAATGGCGCAGCTCAAGCGCGCCGCCGCGCAGGTCAATGCCGAACTGGGCGAGCTGGACCCAACCATCGCGCAGGCCATCATCGCCGCTGCCGATGAAGTGATCGCCGGCAAATGGCCGAATGAGTTTCCGCTGTCGGTGTGGCAGACTGGTTCGGGCACCCAGAGCAATATGAATATGAATGAGGTGCTGGCCAATCGCGCCTCGGAGATCCTGGGGGGCGAGCGTGGCGAGGGCCGCAAGGTCCATCCCAACGACCACGTCAATCGCGGCCAGTCCTCCAACGACACCTTTCCGACCGCCATGCATGTGGCCGCAGCCGTGCAGATCGAGCACCATTTGCTGCCTGCGCTCAAGACTTTGCGCGCCACCCTGGCCAAAAAGAGCGCCGATTTCCATGACATCGTCAAGATCGGCCGTACCCATTTGCAGGATGCCACGCCGCTTACGCTGGGCCAGGAGATTTCGGGCTGGGTGGCCCAGTTGGATCTGGCCGAAGCGCAGATTCGCGCTACCTTGCCGGGCCTGCATCAATTGGCCATTGGCGGCACGGCGGTCGGCACCGGCCTGAACGCGCATCCGCAGTTCAGCGTAAAAGTCTCGGCCGCGCTGGCCCACGATACCGGCTCTGCCTTTGTGTCGGCGCCGAACAAATTCCAGGCGCTGGCCTCCCACGAGGCTTTGTTGTTTGCCCACGGCGCCCTCAAAACGCTGGCCGCCGGCGCGATGAAGATCGCCAACGACGTGCGCTGGCTGGCCAGCGGCCCGCGCTCGGGCCTGGGCGAGATCAGTATTCCCGAGAATGAGCCGGGCAGCTCCATCATGCCGGGCAAGGTCAATCCCACGCAGTGCGAAGCCCTGACCATGCTGGCGGCGCAGGTGCTGGGCAACGATGCGGCCATCAATATCGGCGGCGCCAGTGGTAATTTCGAACTGAACGTTTACAAGCCGCTCGTCATTCACAACTTCCTGCAGTCGGTGCGTTTGCTGGCCGATGGCATGGCCAGCTTTGACGAGCATTGCGCGCGCGGCATCGAACCCAACCGCGAGCGTATCGCCGAACTGGTGGACCGGTCCTTGATGCTGGTCACGGCCTTGAATCCGCATATCGGCTACGACAAGGCCGCGCAGATCGCCAAGAAGGCGCACAAGGAAGGCCTGTCGCTCAAGCAGGCCGCGCTGGCGCTGGGTTATGTGAGCGAAGCGCAGTTCGCCGAGTGGGTGGTGCCCTCCCACATGACTAACGCCAAGTAAAGGCAGTTTGCCGCGCCTGCGGGGCCGTCGCAGGCGGTGTCAGAGGCGCGGCGCCGCCAGCAGCCATAGGGGTATCGTCAGGGCGGATAGCAGCGTGCCCAGCGAGATCAGCACCGCCACCATGCGACCGTCGCCGCCCATGCGCATCGCCAGCACATAGGCTGCCGATGCGGTGGGCAGCGCCGCAAACAGCAGCAGCATCAGCGCTTCCTGAGCCGGCAGGCTGAATAGCCGCGCCACGCCTAGCGCGACGGCAGGCAGGGCCAGCAGCTTGACAGCCAGCATCCAACTGATCAGCTTGCCGTGCCCCCGGCCGCCTTCCCAGGAGAGGTTCGCGCCCACGCAGATGATGCCCAGCGCGATGGCGGCCGCGCCTAGGCGGGCGAGCATGGTGTCTAGCGGTCCCGGCAAAGACAGGCCGGCCAGATTGCAGGCCAGCGCCAGCATCGTGGACACCAGCAGGGGATTGCGCGCCAGTTCGCGCAGCAGGCCGCTGCCGCTGTGGCGCGCCAGACCGTATACCGCGGCAATATTGGCCATCGGCACGGCAAAGCCGACGATCAGGGCCATGCTGGTCTGTCCGGTCGGGCCGCCCAGGCTGGCAGCCAGCGCCAGACCGATATAGGTATTGAAGCGATAGCCGCATTGTGCGGCCGAGGCCAGCGCCACCGGCGCGGATTTCAGCAGCAGGGCGGCCATCCAGGAAAGCACGACGCCTGCGGCGATCACGGCCGCCGTGGCCTGTAGAAGCAAAAGCGCGTTGCCCGCGCTGATGGGGGTGCGCAAAATCGATTGGAACAGCAGGGCCGGAAAAAGAATGTAGTAGACCAGCCGCTCGCAACCCGCAAAAAACTCACGCGAAAAGTTCAACCTGTGGCGCAGCGTCCAGCCCAGGGCGACCAAGAGAAAATCCGGTAGAACAAGCAGGGCAACCGACATGGTTCAAGGCGCAGAGTGAGGGTTCGCAAAGGGTCGCTATCCTACCGTGCCAGGGCTATTTACTGCTATTCTCTATTTTCGAGCGCGTGTTTCGGGCCTTGCAACGGGGCTCGCGCACGTTCGCCAATAATCACATAGACATAGGTGGCCTACAGGCCGCCGTTCCCGCACCGGCGCTGCTCACGCGCGGCGCCGCCAATCAGGAGGAAACACACCGATGATCAAAGTACGCACTCTCGCTCAGGCGCTGGCCTTGGCCGTGGGCATTGCGGGCGCTGCCGGCGCCCATGCGGCCTATCCCGACAAGCCCATTCGCGTGATCGTGCCGTTTGCGCCGGGCGGTTCGACCGACATCATCGCTCGTATCGTGACGCAGCGCATGGCCCAGGAACTGGGTCAGCCCATGGTGGTCGAGAACAAGGGCGGTGCAGGCGGCGCTATCGGCGCGGCTGAAGCCGCCCGCGCTGCGGCCGATGGCTACACGCTTTCCATCGCCACGGTGTCGACCATGGCCGTGAACCCGGCCTGCCGTCCCAAGGATCTGCCCTACGACCCGATCAAGGATTTCCAGCCCGTGACCAACTTCGCCAATACGGCGAATGTGGTGGCGGTCAACCCCAAGTTCCCGGCCAAGGACTTCCCGGCCTTCCTCGAAGAGCTGAAGAAGAACCCCGGCAAGTATTCCTATGGCAGCTCGGGCACTTGTGGCGTGCTGCACTTGATGGGCGAGTCCTTCAAGATGGCGACCGACACGGATATCGTGCACGTGCCCTACAAGGGTTCGGGTCCGGCCGTGGCCGATGCCGTGGGTGGCCAGATCGAATTGCTTTTCGACAACCTGCCGTCCTCCATGTCGCAGATCCAGGCTGGCAAGCTGCGTCCGATGGCTGTGGCCTGGCCCAAGCGCGTCGAAGCGCTCAAAGATGTTCCGACCTTCGCCGAAGTCGGTTTTCCGGTCTTGAACCAGCCGGTCTGGTACGGTTTGCTGGCGCCTAAGGGCACCCCCAAGGAAATCGTTGACAAGCTGCGTGACGCAGCCGTTATCGCGCTGAAGGACCCGCGTGTTCTCAAGACGCTGGACGACCAGGGTTCGGCACCTTCGGGCAACACCCCCGAAGAGTTCGCCAAGGAAATCAAGGAACAGTACGACTGGGCCGCCGACGTGGTGAAAAAGCAAAACATCAAGTTGGACTGATCCCGGCATGATGTCCAAGGCGCCGTAGCAATACGGCGCTTTTTTTGTTTATCGACCATTAGCGGGGTAGGCGCAGGGCTATCTACAATGTGCGTCGTCCTTGATACTCGGAGGCTCGCATGAGCACCTCGCACGCTGAAGTGCGTTTGATAGATTGCACCGAGGCCGAACATTCGGCCGCCATTTTGGATATCCTGAACGACGCCATTGTCAATTCGACGGCGCTTTATGATTACCATCCTCGCCCCCCCTCGGCGATGGCGGCGTGGTTCGCGGCCAAGCGGGCGGGCGGCTATCCGGTGGTCGGCGCGGTTGATGGCGAGGGCCGCTTGCTGGCCTTCGCGAGTTGGGGCGTGTTTCGGGCCTTTCCCGCTTTCAAGTACACGGTGGAGCGCAGCATCTATGTGCATGGCGACCAGCGGGGCCGCGGCCTAGGCGGCCTCTTGCTGCGTGAATTGATACGCCGCGCCTGCGAGGCTCAGGTGCATGTGTTGGTGGGCTGTATTGACGCCAGCAACAGGGGCAGCATTGCGCTGCATGAAAAACTCGGCTTCAAGCACAGCGGTACCTTGTCTCAGGTGGGGTTCAAGTTTGGGCGCTGGGTCGACGCTTCCTTCTATCAGCTCACCCTGGCCACGCCCGAGGAGCCGCGCGACGGCTGAGACCCAAAAGCGGGATGTGGGCGGCCAGCGAGCCCGCGTGTTGCACCGCCGCCTGTCAGTAGTGCCAAGTCAGGCCTAGGGTATAAGCCTGCGTGTGGGCGCCATCGACATAGTGCCCATATAGAAAGTCCACATCCATGTCGCCGCGAGTTAGGCGCAGCCCGCCCTGATAACCCCGCGGATCACCCCGGCGGCGGAAGGTTTCACCGATCAGGGACAGGGTTTCATTCAGGGTATAGGCGAGTTGCACGCCTTCGGTATAGGCGTCGCGCCGGTCGGCGCCGTCATCATGTGACCAGCCCACGTTCAGGTTCAAATTCAGTTTGTCGCCCAGCGGGATGGTCACGGGAATGAGGAGCGCACCTGCATCCATACGGTCACGGCGCGTATTCCATTGCGCATTACCCGATAGCGCGACACCCACGCCGCTTTCACTGGGCAGTAGATTCCATTTGAAGGTGGGCCCGATGCCCAGGCCGTGATCACTGCGGTCACGCGTGTATTCGCCTTGCATGCCCAGCTCCAGCGAAGGCAGGCTGCTTGGCGTGCAGGCCATGCCCAGGTGCCCCAGGCCTTGTTTCGTGCCGTAGCGCGAGGCCCAGGTCTCCACGTGGCAATGGCCAGGCGTTTCGACATCGGCATCGTCGACCACGAGGGCGCCGCCAGCCTGAGCCGCCGTGAGATTGGCGCTAAAGAGCAGGCCGCCCAGGGCGCGCCAGGCCAGACCTTGGGGGGATATCCAGTTTTGTTTCATGTTTATCATCCTGTTGCCGGGGCGTGCCCCAGTCGTTCAAAGACAGTAGCGCAACCGTGTCGGGAGACCTGCCGCGTCGGGCAGGTAAGCGTGGGGGCCGACGTGAAAACATCGGCTTCGTTGCGGCGGGCAGTCTGGCCGATTTCCGATGCTTGCATGCTGTGGGAAGCCGGTTTGGATTGCCCTGTCCATCGTAGTCTCCGATGGTTTCGTGTCCGCGTCCAGAGCGGCGGATATCAACCTTTTTTACCCATTGGACGAGTGCGATTGCCTTGGCGATCGGGGAGAGCGGCAGCCCGCGGGCGGGGTTCTCCACGTTAGGCTTGCCGTTGAGGTGAACCGCCGCAAGTGTAAGGGCGCGTGGGCCTGACAGAAAGACTTTGAGGGGCGATGCCTGGGTATCGCCGTCAGGCCGCAGCCGTGATCGGCGCAGGCGTGGTGAGGGCTTTTATCTCCCTTGCCTGGCGTGCAGGATGTGTGGCCTGCGGCCGCCTGGGTCAAGGCGGCCGAGAGGCAGAGGCTTTGCGCCGATGTCTACCGAAAACGATATCGATATGGGCAGAATGTATTTCCGCTGGCGTGGGCGGCTGGTTAGGATGGCCCGGCGTCCTTATTCCTAGCCTATCTATCGTGCCTCGTTTGTCTGTCCCGGATCTGAGCAAACTCGATCCCGAAACCGTTTTCCTCTATCAACAGTTGCTGCGCGACTATGGCCCCTACGGCAATATGCTGAGCGCTTTCTTGCCGCGCCCGCCGGCGCTCAAGCATCTTTTTTCTTATCTGGTCGAGTCGAAAAAAGAGGGCCTGATTTCGCCGCGCCATCTGGAAATCGCGCTGTTGGCGGCGTCCAAGGCCCATGCCTGCCATTACTGCGTGACGCTGCACGAACCCAAGCTGGCTTCGCAGGGGATTTCGCAGCAAGCCATCGACCGCCTGTTGGAGCCGGAGGTCCCCGGCCTGGATGATCAGGATTTGGCCGTGCGAGATTATGCGGTCGCCGTGACGCTGGACGCCGCCCGCATCGGCGATGGGCTTTTCGCCCGTCTGCGCCGTTATTACGACGAGCCTGCCGTCGTTGAGCTGACCATCCGCATTGCGCTGTGCAGCTTTTTCAAGCGTTTCAATGAAGCGCTGGAAGTGCCGTCCGAAGACGTGGTGGCGTTCGAGCTGCCGGCGGCCTGACGCTCATGTCCGTTACGCCCAAACTTCAGGTCCGCCATATCAGCAAGCGCTTCCAGGGCGAGCAGGGCGCCGTGCAGGTGCTCGATGACATCAGCCTGGATGCGGGCAGCGGGGAGTTCGTCAGCATCATCGGTCCCTCGGGTTGTGGCAAGTCCACGCTGTTCAACATCTTGACCGGCCTGCTTGATCCCGATGCGGGTTCTATCCTGCTCGATGGCAAACCGGTCGCGGATTTGCGCGGCCGGGTCGGCTACATGCTGCAACGCGACCTTCTGATGCCCTGGCGCACGGTGCTGGATAACGTGATCGTGGGCCTGGAGCTGCGCGGCGCGCCGCGGGTCGAGTCGGTCGAAAGGGCGCGGCATTATCTGCATGCCTTCGGTCTTTTGCAGTTTGAGGACAGTTACCCCAAGGCTTTGTCGGGCGGTATGAGGCAAAGGGTGGCCCTGGCGCGCACCCTGTTGCCGGACCCGGATGTGCTGTTGCTGGACGAGCCGTTTTCCGCGCTCGACTATCAGACCCGCTTGTTTCTGGAAACCATGCTGGCCGATACCGCCAGCAAGCAGGGCAAAACCGTGGTGCTGGTCACGCATGACATCGATGAGGCCATCGCTTTGTCGCAGCGCATCTTCGTGTTGAGCGCCCGGCCGGGCCGGCTCAAGCGCGTGCATGACATTCGTTTGGGCGAGCCGGCCTCGCCGCTGGCTGCTCGCCGCCACCCTGGTTTTTCCACCTATTTCGATACCCTCTGCCAGGAGCTGGACATCCAGACCGGGCAGGCGGAGGCAGCATGAGCACTATCTTGTCTGGCGTCGCCACGCGCGCGCCCCGTTTGAAATTGCCGCGGCCGCCCGTGCTGGCTGCGCAACTATTGATTCTCGTGCTTCTGTTCGGCGCCTGGGAGCTGGGCGTGAGCGCGGGCTATATCAACGGTTTTTTGTTCGGCTCGCCGGCCGGTGTCGCACAGGCCGCCTGGAAGATGATGCTGTCGGGCGAACTGCTGGAACATGCGGGCTATACCCTGTGGGCATCGGCGCTGGGTTTTGTGGTCGGCACGGCAGTAGGCACTGCGCCCGGTCTGGGGCTGTGGTATTCGCCCTATGCGGCCAAGGTGGTCGAGCCCATTCTGGTCGCCGTCAACAGCGTGCCCAAGATAGCGTTCGCGCCGCTGATCATCCTGTGGTTTGGCACCGGACTCATTTCCAAGGTGGCGCTGTCGATTTCGCTGACCGCCATTGTGGCCCTGCTGGCGGCATTTCAGGCTGCCAAGGATACCGATCCGGATATCCAGCGCATGATGGCGTCGCTGGGCGCCACGCGCAACCAGGTGTTCGGCAAGGTGGTCGTGCCCGCGGCGCTGCCCTACATCATCAGCACCTTTCGCATCAATATCGGTTTCGCGTTGGTCGGCACCGTGGTGGGCGAATTCATTTCCTCCAAGTACGGCGTCGGCCACGTGATTTTCGTGGCGTCGTCGCTTTATGACCTGAACACGGTCTGGGTCGGCATTTTCACGCTCATGCTGCTCGGCTTTGTGCTGTATGCCGGCGTGGATATTGCCGAAAAACGCCTGTTGCGTTGGAAAGACCAGACCTACGCCACGCAATTCAAACTCTGAGTTTCATTCACTATGAACTATTCCCGTCTCGCGCTTGCCGCGGCGCTGTCTTGCGCCAGTCTGGCCGCCCACGCCAAGGACCAGGCCGTCGTCTCGGCGGCGTTTAAGTCGGTTTTTTATCTGCCGGTGTATTTCGCCCAAGAGCAGGGCTATTTCAAGGATGAGGGGCTGGATGTGCGCATTGATGTCGCCTCGTCGTCGACAAACGCCCTGGCCGCCGTGATTTCCAAGAGCGCCGATTTTTCCTTGCATGGCCCGGAATGGACCGCCATTTCCTTTGGCCGTGGCGCGCCGGTCAAGGTGGTGGGCGGCACGCTCAATCGTCTTGGCGTCTGGCTGACCTGCAAATCGGCCTTCGATTTCAAGGATTTCACCAGCCTGAAGGGCGCGACCATCGCCACCGGGGCGATGCCCACCACCAGCACTTCCGCCTTTCTGAAGATTTTGCGCAAGGCGGGTCTGGACCCCAAGCGCGACGTGAATCTGCTGGAGGTGCCGCTGGGTAATGAAGCGGGGCCATTGAGCGCCGGTCTGGCTGATTGCGCCGTGCTCTACGAGCCGGGAGCTTCTCAGGCCGAAGCTCAGGGTTTTAAGGTCGTATCGGCCTTCTCGCGCGAGATCGGGCCCTACACCTTCTCGGCCATCTCCACGCGCCAGGACATTGATCCCCATGTCGCCGGAAAGCTGGTGTCGGGGCTGGATCGCGCGCTCAAGACAATACATAAAGACCCTGAGGCCGCTGTGCAGAGCGGTTTGAAGCTTTTCCCCAATTTGCCGCCCGAAGTCGTGCGTAAGTCGGTGATGCGCCTGATCGATGACGGCGTGTTCGCCGATTCCGCCGCGATCGTGCCGCAGGCGCTGGCCGATGCGCTACAGACCCAGGTTGACCTCGGCAATCTCGATAAGATCCCGGCCGACCCGCGCTGGCTGGATCTGAAGTGGTCCAAGGAGATCGACGCTAAGACCTATTGATTGCTGTCGTGTTCGACGCCGCCGGCTAAGGGCGCGGGGGCCGAGAGCCTTAGCCAGGGCTGGCTGCGGACTTGTGGCGGCGGCGCGCTATCATCCTAGGCTTATCCGTCCGGGGCGCGCCCATGCTCAGCATTCAAGACCACGACATCGACACAGGCCAAGGCCGTCTCTTTGCCCGCAGTTGGCAGACTGGCAGCGCACTGCCGCCTTTGGTGCTTTTGCATGACTCGCTGGGTTGTGTGGCCTTGTGGCGCGATTTTCCCGAACAACTGGCGCAGGCTTGCGGGCGCGATGTCATTGCTTATGACCGCCTGGGTTTTGGCCAGTCCGATCCCGGCCGGATCACGCTGGATTTTGTGCAGCGGGAGGCGGACAGCGGGTTTCTGGCCCTGCGGGAGCACTTAGGTATTAGCGCCTTTGTCGCCCTGGGCCATAGCGTGGGCGGCGGCATGGGCATTGCCTGCGCGGCGCGTCACGCGGCCGATTGCCAAGGCCTCATCACGATCGCCGCCCAGGCTTTTGTCGACGAGCGCATTCTGGCTGGCGTGCGCCAGGCCCGTGAGGGCTTCGCCCAGCCGGGCCAGATGGCGCGTTTGCAGAAATATCATGGCGACAAGGCCGCCTGGGTATTGAGCGCTTGGATCGACACCTGGCTGTCACCCGAATTTGCTGCCTGGAACCTGGATGCCGAGCTGCGTCGCATCGGCTGCCCCGTTCTCGCGCTGCATGGCGATCAGGATGAATACGGTTCACCGGCGCATGCCGCGCATATCGCCCGGCTGACGTCCGGACGCGCCCATGTTTTTCAGGGTCTGGGCCATATGCCGCACCGCGAAAAGCCGGAGCAGGTCTTGGCCGAGATCCGTGGCTGGCTTGAACCATAGTGTCGAAAAAGCCCAGAGCAGCGGATGTTGCGCTGCGACAAATTCCGGTCTGATAACGCGAATTTTTCGCCAGGCGGCTGCAAAGGGCTCGGGTACTATCCCCGGTGATTTAAGTATTTATCCGGGCAAGATCAAGGAAATAGCCTGCGTGATCTTCGTCTTTATCACCGCAATAGCGAGGAGTTTTCATGCGCTTTGGTATGTTGACCAAAACTACTTTCGTCCTGGCGGCCCTGACCGTCATGGCGTCCGCGCAGGCCCAGAGCCGGAATTTTGTCGGTCTGGGTCTGGGCGTGGTTCCGCTTTATGAGGGTTCCAGCAAATACCGTGTGCTGCCCGTACCCCTCATCAATTATGAATCCGGCAGCTTTTTCATCTCTCCTCGCGCCGGTCTGCCGGCCCTGGGCCTGAAAACCAAGCTCGCGCCTGACCTGACCGGCGGCCTGTTCCTCGGCGCCAATCTAGGCCGTGATGCAGATGATTCCCGGCTGACACGCGGCATAGGCGACATTAAATTCCATGCCGCTTACGGCGCATTCGTCGAATGGGCGCCTGGCAGCTACTCATTGGGCGCGGCCTACCGGCAGGCTGCCCATTCCGGATACGGCGGCACGCTGGAGTTGCGGACTTCCTACGCCTTTTTGCAAGACGATCGCAACAGCCTGCGCCTGGGCCTGAGCACCCAGTGGGGCAGCCGTGATGACATGCAGACCTGGTTTGGCGTCACCTCGTCGCAGGCCGCCAAGAGCCGCGCCGGCCTGTCGACCTATTCGCCTTCTTCGGGTTTCAAGTCGGCCTCTCTGTTCTCGAACTGGGTTTACCGTTTGAACAGCAGCTGGAGCACCATCACGACGGTCGGCCTGACCTCCGTGCTGGGTGATGCGCGTGACAGCCCGCTGAACGAACGCAAGGTCAATATGTTTGGCGGCGTGGGCATGGTCTACGCTTTCTGAGCCCCGGCTTCGCTGACCCCGCCCGCTCCTGGCCGGAGCGGGCTTTTTTTATGGGGCCCGCCGTCCCCCGATCGGGACTGGCCACGCTGATATCGAGCCGGTTTGGCGTGGCGTCGAGGCACTGTTGTTGCCAGTAGAACAAACTGTCTCGCAGCGTATGATGAAGTCTAATCATTTATTGCTGGCAAGCGCTTATCAGTGGTCGGTAGAATCGCGGCAAGTCTCCCCCTAATCTTTACTGTCGAAAGGCTATAAGGTCATGAGCAACGCTTATATCGATGCGCTTAAACAGCGCCGCACCCAGTATTCCCTGGGCCGCAACCTGTCCTTGTCCAAGGATGCGCTGGTCTCTCTGATCCAGGAAGCCATCAAACACAGCCCTTCGTCCTTTAACTCGCAAAGCTCGCGCGCGCTGGTGCTGTTCGGCGCCGAAAGCGACAAGCTGTGGGCCCTGGCCACGGATGAGGTCCGCAAGGTTGCGCCCGCCGAAGGCTTTGACAAAACCGAAGCCAAGCTCAAGAGCTTTGCCGCCGGCGTGGGCACGGTGCTGTTCTTCGAAGACCAGGACGTGATCCGCGGCTTGCAAGAGAAGTTCGCGCTTTATGCCGATAACTTCCCGGTCTGGTCGGAACAGGCCAGCGGCATGGCCCAGCTCTCGGTCTGGAGCGCGCTGGCCAACGCGGGAGTCGGCGCCAGCCTACAGCACTACAACCCCCTCATCGACGCCGCCGTGGCCCGTGAATGGAATGTGCCGGCTTCCTGGAAGTTGCGCGCGCAAATGCCCTTCGGTTCAAACGAAGCGCCCAAGACCGACAAGGCCTTCATGAGCGACGCTGACCGCTTCATCGTGGCCGGCTGATATAGCGCCTCAAAAACAGCACCTCAAAAAAAACGGAGCCTGCGGGCTCCGTTTTTTTTGGGGGGTGGTAGGTTCAGCAGTCTCGAACCGCGCGAACCTAGTTGCCGGCTTGTAGTTTGTCTTGCGTGCGGGTCGTAAAGTCGCTGGCGTCGTGGCGTTCGTGTAATTGCTCTGACAGCGGGCCGCGCAGGCGATTGACGATGCGGCCGCGTTGCACGGCCGGACGGGCCAGCAGGGTATCGGCCCAACGCTGCACATGGCGATATTCGTGAACGGCGAGGAATTCTGCCGCATCGTACTGCCAGCCCTTGATCAGGCCGCCATACCAGGGGAATACCGCGATGTCGGCGATGGTGTATTGGTCGCCGGCCAAGAACTCGTGCTTGGCCAGCCGCTGATCCAGCACGTCGAGCTGGCGCTTGACTTCCATTGCGAAGCGGTCGATGGCGTATTCGATCTTGACTGGCGCATAGGCATAGAAATGCCCGAAGCCTCCGCCCAGATAGGGGGCGCTGCCCATTTGCCAGAACAGCCAGGACAGCGTCGCGGCGCGCAGGGCAGGGTCCGTGGGCAGGAAGTCAGCGAATTTTTCGGCGAGGTAGAGCAAAATGGCGCCGGACTCGAATACGGGAATGGGGCTCTGGCCGGAACGGTCCACCAGGGCGGGAATCTTGGAGTTGGGGTTGATGTCGACAAAGCCGCTGCCGAACTGGTCGCCGTTGCCGATGTTGATCAGCCAGGCATCGTACTCAGCGCCCTGGTGGCCGCGAGCCAGCAACTCTTCGAGCAGAATGGTGACCTTCTGGCCGTTGGGCGTGCCCAGTGAATAAAGCTGTAGGGGGTGGCGGCCGACCGGCAGGGTTTTTTCGTGGGTGGCGCCGGCGACCGGGCGGTTCAGGCTGGAGGCGGCGGAGGCGGTGCTGGCTCCGTTCTGATTCCAGGTCCAGACTTTGGGCGGCAGGTATTCATTGCTCATGGAAGGGCGCTCCGTTAGAGGGTGACGTTTATGATTTTGCCGCGTTTCTTGCCTTACCTCCCGATTAACCTTGTGGCGCAAACTTATTTTTTGCGCCCCGCATCGCTGTCTCGCAAGCCTGCGATGCCTGGCGGCGCCCCTCTTTCGCCATGCGGCGCGATGTCGTCCTGCGTTGCCGAGCGAGGGACAAACGGGCGGTCGCCGCATCGGACGGTGCAAGATCACGGGTCAGGCCACGATATCTGAGCGGGATGGCGTATCCTTGCGCCATCATGCTGCATTCATACCCCTGATCTGCTGGAGACAGAAATGAGTCAAGACAAACCCACTTTCTTGATTGAGCACCATCCGAATCCGGTGGCGCCTGCCGAGCGCGAGCGCCTGCTCCAGGACCCCGGGTTTGGCCGGATTTTCACCGACCACATGGCTACCGTGCGCTATAGCGCCGAGCGTGGCTGGCATGACGCCAAGATTACCGCCAGGGCTGATCTGCGTCTCAATCCTTCGACGCTGGTGCTGCATTACGCCCAGGAGATCTTCGAAGGCCTGAAGGCCTACCGCCTCCCTGATGGCGGTTCGACGCTGTTTCGCCCTGACGCCAATGCCCGTCGCTTTCGCAGCTCTGCCGCCCGTCTGGCGATGGCCGAACTGCCCGAGAACATTTTCGTGGAGTCGGTTCAAGCCCTGGTGCGCGCCGACCGCGACTGGATTCCCTCGGCTGAAGGCGCTTCTCTCTATTTGCGTCCCTTCATGATTGCGACCGAAGTGGCTTTGGGCACCAAGCCTTCGTCGGAATATCTGTATGCCGTGATCGCCTCGCCGGTGGGCGCTTACTTCAAGGGTGGCGGTTCGGCCGTGACCATCTGGGTTTCCGACAACTACACGCGTGCGGCGCCGGGCGGCACTGGCGCGGCCAAGTGCGGCGGCAACTATGCGGCCAGTCTCCAGGCCCAGGCCGAAGGCGCGCGCGAAGGCTGCGATCAGGTGGTCTTTCTGGATGCGGTCGAGCGACGCTGGATCGAAGAGCTGGGCGGCATGAATGTGTTTTTCGTGTTCGCCGACGGTTCGCTCCAGACCCCGCCGCTTACCGGCACCATTCTGCCCGGCATCACCCGTGATTCGCTCATCACCCTGGCGCGCGATCAGGGCCTGACGGTGCGGGAGGAACCCTATTCCATCGACCAATGGCAGGAAGACGCCAAGAGCGGCAAGCTGGTCGAGTCCTTTGCCTGCGGCACTGCCGCCGTGGTCACGCCTATCGGCCAGGTCAAGGGCCGCAAGCATGGCTTCACCATCGGCGATGGCGGCGCAGGCGCCACCACGCTCAAGCTGAAGGCGGCCTTGCAGGATATTCAACGTGGCCGTGCCGAGGACAAGCACAACTGGCTGCACAAGGTAGCCTGAGCGTCGCACAGAGATTCAGCGCGGGTGGCGGCGTTGCAAGCCCTTTACGCTTGCAACGCCGCCTGAGGCGGCATCATCCAGGCATCGTACAGCTCGGTTTGCCGGGATTTTTAGCTTCGGGCGCTGCTGTCAGTGTTCGCCGTCGGGGGGCGCCAGCCGTTTTTCATCTTGCGCCAGGGTGATCTGATACAGCGCGGCGATGAGATCCGATTGCGTGACCAGGCCTTGCAACTGGCCCTGCTCATCGAGCACGGGCAGGCAGTGTCGGCCATCCGCCATGGGCCGCGCCAGCTCGATGGCGGGCAGGTCGGGGGTGGCGAAGGCGCGGTCACGATGCAGGCAGTCGGCCAGCGCGGTGTTCAGCCCGTCCATGGCGTCGTGTTCGTGCAGCAGGCCCAGATAGCGGCCGTCCTCCAACACCGGCAGCACGCTCAGACGGTGGTGTCGCATCAAGGCCAGCGCATGCGCCAGGCTATCCTGTGCCGTGACACTCACCACATCACGCGACATGATGTCGGCGCACCGCAGCTCGGCGTGGCGCCGCGATGCGGCGCGGGTTTCCGCCGCGATCACGATGGCCTGGAGATCCTCTTCGCTGATGTCCAGCAACTCGCCGCGTTCGGCCAGGGTTTGGCGCAGGTCTTCGGGCGAGAAGCCCAGGCGCTGGCTGGGGGCTGGGTCGCGCGTTCGGTGCGGCGTGGCGCTATCTTGGGGGCGGCGGGGATAATGCCGTTTTAGCAGGCCGTTGAACAGCAAAGCCATGCCGAGCAGCGCTAGGGAGTTGATGCCCACGGGCCAGAGGGCAAAGCCGAAGCCGAGCTTGGCGACGGCCGGTCCGCCCAGCACCGCGGTCAGGGCCACCGCGCCGCCTGGCGGGTGCAGGCAGCGCAGCGCGAACATGGCTGCGATCGCCAATCCGCATGCCAGCGCCGCCGCCAGCGCGATGTCGGGAATATAAAGCGCGCAGGCCACGCCCACCAGGGCGGATACGACGTTGCCGCCCATGAGGGACCAGGGTTGGGCCAGCGGGCTGGCGGGGGCGGCGAACAGCAATACGGCGGATGCGCCCATCGGCGGAATGATCCAGAGGCTGGCAGCGCCGAGCACGTGGCGGCCTATCCATTCGGTGCATAACAGGCCGATCAGGGCGCCCAGGGCGCCATAGCATTTTTCGCGGGAATTGGCTCCGGCGGGGACTGGCGCGAAGGCGCTCAGCCAGGCGGTAAAGCGGGCAGACAACACTTTCTCCAGGCGGCGATTCCGCCGCAAGGCTTGGGAATGTAGCACGTGCTCCGGTGGCGAAGCGATGCGCATTTTGGTTCAATCGGCAGGCTGTTACGCCGCAGTATCTTCAGGAGCACCCATGTCTTCCCATTTTCAGTCCGTGGCGCTGGAACACGCCAGCCGCCTTATCAATCATGGTCCGACCGTGCTCGTCACCACGCGCCATGGCGCTGCGCGCAACATCATGGCGGCGGCCTGGTCCATGCCGGTGGAGTTCTCGCCGCCCCGTGTGTCGGTGGTGATCGACAAGCACAGTTATACGCGGGAGCTGCTGCATGCCAGCGGCCATTTCGCCCTGCTTATACCGGGCGCGGCCTGGGTGGACCAAACCTATGCCGTAGGCAGCGTATCAGGCCGCGATGGCGACAAGTTTCTGCGCTATGGTCTTGCGACTTTTGACGGCCCGGTGCTGGGTCTGCCCCTGATCGAGCAGGGCATGGCGGCCTGGATGGAGTGCCGCCGGATTCCCGAACAACACACTGAAGATGCTTACGACACCTGCTTTGCCGAGGTGGTGAGTGCAGCTGCCGATCCGCGCATTTTCTCTGGCGGGCACTGGAATTTCTCTGAAGCCAATCGCGACCTGCATACGCTGCATCATCTGGGTGCCGGCAATTTTGCGGTGGCGGGCATGCCGCGAAAGGCGCGCGAGCTTTAATTCGCAGGCTCGCTTGAGCGAGCCGATCTCGGCGCCTGCTCGAGCCGGGCTGCTTCAGGACCGTGGCTTGCGCGCGCGGCGAGGCTCTTTGGGCGGGGCGGGCGCGGTCAGCCGCTCCAGCCATGACAGCGTTTCGACATAGCTCATGAACTGATACAGATAGTCGGGCGAGAGCGCCCGCATATGCGATAGCGCCCGGTGCGCCAGATGGTCGGCGTTCAGCGGCCCGGCATTTTCCGGCAACTGCGCCATGGATTGACGCAGTTGCTGGTCGGCGCTCAAGCGCGTCCAGAGCGCGCGGAAACTGTCCAGCAGCGGCAGGTCTGGGTAGTGTTCGCGCAAAGAATGGTCCAGGCCTGCAGGCCGCTCGGCGATGTGAGCCAGTAAGGCCTGTAATTCGCTCAAGGGCGGGGTCTCGGGCGCGGCCGGCGCGGCCTGCACGGCGGCAAGCCGGGCTGCGTAGTCGTCAAGATGCCGCGCCAGATGGGCTTGGGCCGCCTCGCGTGCGCCGCCGGCCAAGGCTTGGACGCGCCGCGCCAGGGCCTCAAGCCGCGCGAAGCCGCAGGGATCAAGGCGGTCGGCGCCCTGCTCGCGCCAGCGTTGCAGGCGCTCAGTCACGCG
Organism: Bordetella avium; assembly: GCF_034424645.1. Lineage (NCBI taxonomy): Bacteria > Pseudomonadati > Pseudomonadota > Betaproteobacteria > Burkholderiales > Alcaligenaceae > Bordetella > Bordetella avium. Next base: position 2,964,530 of record NZ_CP139969.1, on the reverse strand, counting down.
CAGCGTCCTTGCCGGTGCCGGTCTGACGGGGCACCGGCGCGATTTCCACGCGGCGGTTTTTGGCCTGGCCTTCAGCATCGTCATTGGAGGCCACCGGCTGCTCGGAGCCGAAAGCCGCCGCGAACAGCGATGACGCGGGAATGCCCGCGTCGATCAGGGCGCGTGTCACGGTAAGCGCACGCTGAGCGGAAAGCTCCCAGTTGTCGCTGAAACGACGGTTGTGCTCACTCACGCGCTGGTTATCGGTAAACCCGCTGACCATCAGGATTTCGTCGCGGCTCTGGAGATAGGTTTTCAGCGGCTCGGCCAGGCTCATGAGCAGCTCCCGGCCTTCTGGCTGAAGCTGGTCGGAATTCAGCGCGAACAGCACGCTGCCGCTGATCCCGATGCGGCCATCGACCAGCGTCACGCGGCCTCCGGCCAGAGGCACGGCCAGCGCCTGTTCCAGCGTCTCGCGCCGCTGGGTTTCGGCCTGACGTTCTTTGACTTCTTCGTCCAGCTTGACCGACAGTTGCAGCTGCACGCCGATAATGCCCACCAGAATGAGCACAAAGGCGCCCAGCAGTACGGCCATCAGATCACCAAAGACTGCCCAGGCGGGCGCCGGGGTGTCCTGGCCAGCGTCGAGCTCATCTCTCATGCCGTGCCGTCATGGTTGATTTGCCGCAGTTCTTGCAGGATCTGTTTTTGCGACAGCATGGAAAGGTCAACGACTTCGCGGGCCTGGGCCACGTAATAGGCCAGCTGTTCGTCGCTGCGGGTCAGTGATTTGGCCAGCGCCGATTCGATTCGCTCAAGCTGGGCTACCAGCTTGCTGTTGGACTCGTCGAACAGGCGTACCGCCGTGCCCAGAGCTTCGCCCAGGCTGGCGACGTCGGCGGCGCTGCCGCTGACTTGATCGGCCACGGCCGCAATTTTGCCGGTTTCGCCTGCTATATGCTCGGTGAAACGATGGCCTACCCGGTCCAGCAGTTCGGCCGACGAGGCCACCAGCGCGTCCACCGCGCTGCGCTGTTCGGTGCTGGCGTGATTGATGGCCTGCAACAGGGTATCGACCGTTTCCAGCAGATGACCGCGCTCTTGCAGCATGGCGTTATCGCGCGCCATGCTGTCAGAGAGTTTTTGCCGCAGCTCGGCCACCATGTCGGCGGCGGCCTTGGGCGCTTGTGACGCGGCCTCCAGCAGGCGTTCGATTTCGGCGATAGTGCGCTGGGACTGCATGTCGGCCTGGGTGGTGATGTCGCTGATGGCAGCCGAGAAGTTGTCGCAGATTTCCTGTTGACGCGCCAGACTGCGGTTGCCGGTGTCTTCCCATTCGGTGCGCAATGCCGCAGCCACGCCGGCTAGGGATTGTGTCCAGGCCGACAGCCGCGCCTCGTCGCGAGCGGCCAGTTCGCCATGCAGGCGGCCATGGGCCTGATCGATTGTGGCCAGCAAAGACGCCGAATGGTCTTCGAAACGTTGCGCTGCCGCATCCAGCGCCTGTTGATGCGCACCGGTCAGCGCGGCGCTGGCTTGTTCGTGCTGGGCCAGCGCTTCGCCCCATGCCCGCGCTAGTTGCTCGGTGGTGACATCCAGGCGGGCCGCCACCTTGTCGACCAGGCTGGCCGAGCGGGTGTCGAAGGCGGCTGCGAAACCTGCCAGCGCATCGCGCAGGTGCTGAGCCAGCGCCGCCTGTTCGCGGGCTTGCCCGTCGAGCGCGCTGCGCCATTCTTGCAGGGTGTTCGCCGTGTTGGCCGACACCGCTGCCGCGCTGCTCTCCAGACGGGCGGCAATGCCGTCGATCAGCGCGCCCGAGCGGGTTTCGAAGGTGTGCGCGAATTGCTCCAGCGTGCTGCGCAGGCACTGGTTGAGGGCTTGCTGCCCCTGCTGTTGGCTGGCCAGGGCTTCTTGCCAGGCGGCCAGGGTGTGCTGGGCATGGTTGGCGATGCTGCCGGCCGCGCCGTCCAGGCGGGCGGCCACGCCATCGACCAGCGACTTCGCACGCTGGTCGAAGTTCTGGCCGAATTGTTCCAGCGTGCTGCGCAGGCCCTGGTTGAGGGCTTGCTGCCCCTGCTGTTGGCTGGCCAGGGCTTCTTGCCAGGCGGCCAGGGTGCGCTGGGCATGGTTGGCGATGCTGCCGGCCGCGCCGTCCAGGCGGGCGGCTACGCCATCGACCAGCGACGTCGCACGCTGGTCGAAGTTCTGGCCGAATTGTTCCAGCGTGCTGCGCAGGCCCTGGTTGAGGTCTTGCTGCCCCTGCTGTTGGCTGGCCAGGGCTTCTTGCCAGGCGGCCAGGGTGTGCTGGGCATGGTTGGCGATGCTGCCGGCCGCGCCGTCCAGGCGGGCGGCCACGCCATCGACCAGCGACGTCGCGCGCTGGTCGAAGTTCTGGCCGAACTGTTCCAGCATGCCGCTTAGTTCGCGGGTGAGAGCGTGCTGAGCTGTCCGCTGTTCAGCCAGCGCGGTCTGCCAGGTGGCGGCCACGCCCGTCTGGGTGGCCGTGACGCTGTCAGTGACGGTGGTGAGGCGCTCGGTAATCTGCGTGAGCAAGCTGGCCGAGCGGGTTTCAAAGGTGCCAGCAAATTGCGCCAGCGCCGCGCTCAGTTGCGCAGCCAGCGCTTCCTGGTTTTCCTGCTGGCGTTGCAAGGCTTGCGACCAGGCCTGCGCCGTGTGTTCCGAGCCGGCCGCCAGTGCCGAGGTGCTGTGCTCCAGCCTGGCCGACACATCCGCCAGCAGCGCACCTGCGCGGGTATCGAAACCCGCGCTGAAACCCTCCAGCGTGGCGCGCAGATCCTGGTTCAGTATCTGGTTGGTCTGCTGCTGCTCGGCCAGAGCATGAGACCAGTTACCGGCTAGGGCAGCGCTGGTTTTCTCCAGGCGTGCCGACAGGCCATCCATTTGCGCTTGCATGGCCTGGGTGATGGTCTCGCGCCAGGCCGTGGTTTCGCGCGCCAGGGTTTGCATGGTGGTTTCGACAGCGGGTTGGATGGCGGCGCCAGCAGCCTGGGCGCTGGCGCTCACGCTGTGGGTGAGTGCGGTTTCCACCGAGTTGGCCAGACGTCCATAGACTGCTTCGGTCTTGCTGTGGAAGGCCTGCTGACCTGCCAGCAGTTGTTCGTTCAGGGTTTGATTCTGGCGCTGCATGGCGGCCATCATGGCGGCTAGCTGTTCGGCCAGTGCCGGCATGACCTCTGCCTGACCGCGCAGCAGCTTGAAGCTTTCCTCGCGTTGATGGGCCAGCGAATAGGCGCGCAGCGTTGTGGCCGCTTGCGTGTCGAGCAATTGGCCCGCCTGCAGGCGCGAGCGGCGGCACAGGGCCGAGAGCAGGCCCAGCATGGCCGAGGCGGCCACGCCGGCGACCGAGGTGCCGAAGGCGAAACCCAGGCCTTTGACGGGCGCAGCCAGCGAGGCGCGCATGGCCGCCAGGTCGGTGGCGCTTTCCAGCGCCATGCCGGTGCCGCGCAGCGTGGCGACCATGCCCAGAAAGGTGCCGAGCATGCCCAGCAAGACCAAGAGACCCACGAGATAGGGAGTCAGGGCGGGGCCGGGCAGGCTTATGCGCTCGCCCTCGATGCGCAGTCGCGCCGTGTTGCGCAAGCTGGGGTGCAGGCTGTCGAGCCAGTCCGAGAGTTGTGCGGGAGCGGTGCTCAGCCCTTGCAAGGCCCGTGTCAGGCTGCGAGTGGCCTGTTGATAACACAGCAATTCGATGGCGCCGGCCAGATAACAGACGGCGATCAGGGCGGTGATGGAAAGCGCCAGGGGATTCGTGCCGGCATAACCGGCGCCAATCCAGCCTATGGCGGCCAAACCCGTGAGAAAGACGATGATGTGTAGGAGACGGGTCATGACGTCCTTATACGAAGAGCGGCGAACAGCCCTTCGACTGGTTGTAGTCGAACATCGAGCTCGGCGAGCAGAACACTTTGCATGTCCTGGCGAAAGGTTTGCAGCCAGCCGCCATGTCGGGCCTCTGGCTGGCTGGCCTCTTCTTCGGCCAGGCGCAGGCGCTGAAAGTGTTTTTCGAGCAGGCCGGGCACATTGGCCAGGAGGGCGCGCTCATGTGGGATCAGGGCGCGTTCCATGATGGCGTCGATCACGGCCAGCTGGGTTAGCTCGGGCGTGCTCGTTGCCAGCGTGGCCCGCAGGCGGGTGCGCAGGTTGCCGATGCGCGTTTCCATGGTTTGCTGCAAGGCCAGATAGAGCTGGCGGTAGGTCCGGTAGTCATCTTCGGCGGGCGCGTCCTTGGCCTGAAATGGCGAGGGGCCGCGCTGTTTGATGTCGCGCGCGATCGCGTTGGACAGCCCGGCGCGCAGCAATATCAGATCGCGCTCCTGGACCCGATCCAGGCGAGCCTCGCCAGGCATGGGATGGCTGTTTAGCGCTGCCGCGAGAGCAAGCCCGTCTGTCCAGCCCAGCCATTGGCTGAGACGGTCGGAAAGGGATTGTCCAGACTCGGGAACGTCCGCGTCGGTCAAGCGGGTCAGCAAGCGGATGAAAGCCGGTCCGCCAACACCGGAACGCCGGGGCGATTGCACCATGCAGCAGGGCCAAAAAGCCAGGAGTTTACACGCGCCGACTGTTTTACATGTCCGAATCTCCGAGGCTTGCCGGACAGGTCTTAGGGGCCTGTTTGCGGAGAAAATTGACCGGCATCAATAAAATCCAAGGAATCTGTCCCCCTATGCCTTGACCCCCTTAGAGCAAGAGGCGATAATTGTTACAATAGTTCACAAAAATAGTAGAATTTACTAGTAATGAGACTAAATAATTACAAAATCGGCACGCGGTTGGGGGGCAGTATCTGGGTGCTGTTGCTGCTGATGGGCGCCATGATGGGGGCTAGTCTGTGGGGCGTGGCCCAGATGCGCGCGGCGCAGCATCATCTTGGCGACTCGCTGCGGCGGGTGGCGCTCACGACGGAATGGCGAGGCGTGCTGGATTCTCACCTGGAAGCGGTGTCGGCCTTTTTGCGCGGTTCCGATCCCCAAGAGCAGCAACGCTTGCTGGCCAAGTTCGCAGCGCAGACCAAACGAAGCAATGAAATCCGCGCCAGCCTGGAGAAATACGCCTCAGCGGCCGGTGAGCGCGCACTGGCTGATATCTGGCCGGCGATGGATAACTATCGCCAGGCTCGGGCGCAGGCCGCGGAAATCAAAAGCCGTAATGACCCGGCCGACATGGCGCGGCTCGATGCTTTGGTCAACGAGCAACTGCGGCCCATGATGCAGGCCTATATCGACCGGGTGGGGGATTATGGCGATATGGCGCGCGGCCAAGCCGACCTCGCCGGCGAGCAGGCCGAATACGCTTCCAACTTGGTGCGCGCACTGCTGTTTGCATTTGGCCTGACGGCGCTCGTGCTGGGCGGATTGCTAGGCTGGCTTGTCACCCGCAGCATCGTGCGGCCTATTGGCTACGCCGTGAAGATTGCCGAAACCGTGGCCGCCGGCGACCTTACCCTGCGCATCGACGTGCAGGGCAAGGACGAAACGGGCCGTTTGTTGCTGGCTTTGCGCGATATGAACGCGCGGCTGGCGAGCACCGTAGCCGGTATTCGGGTGGGTGCCGAGAATATTTCCTCGGCGTCCAATCAGATCGCGGCTGGCAATATCGACCTGTCCGCGCGCACGGAAGAACAGGCGGCTTCGCTGGAGCAGACGGCCGCCTCGATGGAGGAGCTGGCTTCAACGGTCAGGCAAAACGCGGACAATGCCCTGCAAGCCAATCAGCTGACCTCCAGCGCGTCGGAGGTGGCGTTGCGCGGCGGCAAGGTGGTGGCCGACGTGGTGCACACCATGCAGGATATTACGGCCAGTTCCGGCAAGATCGCCGAGATTGTGGCGGTCATCGACGGCATTGCTTTCCAGACCAATATTCTGGCCCTGAACGCGGCGGTCGAGGCGGCGAGGGCGGGGGAGCAGGGCAAGGGTTTCGCCGTGGTCGCCGCCGAAGTGCGTTCCCTGGCGCAGCGCAGCGCCAGCGCCGCCAAAGAGATCAAACATCTGATCGAGGATTCCGTCAGCAAGGTCGGCATGGGGGCGAGGCAGGTCGAAAACGCTGGCGCCACCATGCGGGACATCGTCAACTCGGTTCGCCGGGTGAGCGATATCATGGGTGAAATCACCGCGGCCTCCGCCGAGCAATCCATCGGCATCGAGCAGGTGAATCAGGCGGTGTCGCAGATGGATGCGAACACGCAGCAGAACGCGGCCATGGTCGAGCAAGCCGCCGCTGCGTCCGGCGCCATGCAGGAGCAGGCGCGTGAATTGCTGGGGTCGGTCAGCGCTTTCAAACTGGGCCGGACCCCCGTGCGTGCGCCGCCGGCCCTGGTCTGAACGGTTCAGCGATTGAGTTCGGCGCGCTCTTTTTCGAGATCGCGCCGGGCCTCTTGCAGCTTGCGCTGCGCTTTGGCGATGTCTTTGGGGTCGCCCTTGGTGGTTTTTTCGGCGAGTTCGGCTTCGCGCTGCGCCACCTTGGCTTGGGCGCTGCGCACCGAGGCCTCGCGCTCTCGCTGCAATTGGGCGTCGTCACAATGGGCCGCGCCCGCCAGGGCCTGCTCCAGCCCGTGCACTCGATGCGAGTTGCCGGCCGCCCGGGCGGCGTTGAGCTGGGTTTCGATGGCCTGTTTTTTTGCCGCACAACCCCGTAGCTCAGCATGAGCGGCAGGCAGCATGGCGCTTAAACCAAGGGCTAGAACCAAAGGTTTAAAGAAAGACATGATGGGCTCTCCAGGCAAGTGAGGAGATTCAAGGATACCGGGCTTGCCTTCTCTTGTGTCGCGGCAAAACCCCATGTGGGGCATGGGCTCTGCGTGTTTTTTCCCGGAGAGCAGATAGAATCGAATCGATTCATACCCGCTTTTGCTTCCATCTCACCACCACACCCAGGGAGGCCAGAACCATGTATTCGCTAGCCGACCCGCGCGTGTCTTCGCGACCTCATTAAGTCGCCCCTGTGGCGTTCTCCGCCACATTTCTTCGTACTGTCCATCCTGCGCGGCGCGCTTGCTGCAGCTAGGGGTATCCGTTTTCTCTTTGAGCGCCGGCCTGTTGGCCGGTCTATTCCACGATGGCTAGAACCCGAAAAGAACGACGTAGCCAGACATTCCGTCATGTGCTGGGCTTTGCAATACGCCATTGGATCAAGCAACCTTGGCGCCTTTTGATCGTTGCCTCCATGGCTCTGCTGTCGGCGCTGGCCGATGTGCTGACACCGATGTATGCCGGCCGCCTTGTCGATGCCATCGCCTCCGGGGCGCCTGGTGAGCAGACCATCTGGCAGGCCGCCATCACGGCCTTCTGGTTATTGGTGGCGCTGGGCGTGGGCAGCACGCTGCTGCGCCAGCTGGCCTTTCAGAACATCATCCCCTTCACACTGAACATGATGCGCGGCATTGCGACGGATGCGTTTCACCGGGTGCAGCGGCTGTCCTCTGACTGGCATGGCAACAGTTTCGCCGGCTCCACGGTGCGCAAGATCACACGTGGAATGTGGGCGGTGGACATGCTCAATGACACCCTGCTCACCGCGCTGCTGCCGTCTTTCGTGATGCTGACGGGCGCGACCCTGCTGCTGGCCCTGACCTGGCCGGTCATGGCCCTGGTGGTGGGCCTGGGCGCTGCCTTGTATATCGGCATCACGATCGCGCTCACGCTGCGCTATGTGGCGCCGGCCGCCCGGCTGTCCAATGCCTGGGATACCCGCATGGGTGGCGCGCTGGCGGATGCGATCAGTTGCAATGCCGTGGTCAAGGCGTTTGGCGCTGAGGCGCGCGAAGAAAACCGCCTGCAACGCGTGATCGCCAAATGGCGGATGCGTACGCGCCGCTCCTGGGTGCGCGGCACGATCAACGGCGGCCTGCAGGGCGCCATGATGACCACCATGCAGGCCGCCATGCTCGGGACTTCACTTTATCTGTGGGCGAATGACCGGGCCAGCGTGGGCGACATCACCTTCGCCATGACGCTGTTCTTCGTGCTCAAGGGCTATCTGCGCGAGGTCGGCATGGATTTGCGCAACTTGCAGCGTTCGGTCAACGACATGGAAGAGCTGGTCCTGCTGCACAAGCAGCCCCTGGGCGTCGATGACCGGCCCGGCGCGCGCGCCATTCAAGTCGGCGCCGGCGAGATACGTTTCGAGGACGTCACCTTCCGTTACGGCGCACAACGCCAGCCGCTCTACGAACATTTTTCCATGCGCATCGCACCGGGCGAGCGTGTCGGTCTGGTTGGCCATTCCGGCTCGGGGAAAACGACCTTTATCAAGCTTATCCAGCGTCTCTATGACGTGGATGAAGGCCGCATCACCATCGACGGGCAGGATATCGCCACCGTGAAGCAGGCTTCCTTGCGGCGGCAGATCGCCATCGTGCAGCAGGAGCCGATTCTGTTTCACCGCACCCTGGCTGAAAACATCGCCTATGCACGGCCCGACGCCTCGCGCGCCGAGATCGAGGAAGCCGCCCGGCAGGCCAGCGCCCATGATTTCATCATGGCGCTGCCCAAGGGCTATGAAACCCTGGTGGGGGAGCGCGGCATCAAACTCTCCGGTGGCGAGCGTCAGCGGGTGGCGATTGCGCGGGCCTTTCTGGCCGATGCGCCCATTCTTATTCTGGATGAGGCGACATCCAGCCTGGATAGCGAAAGCGAGGTGTTGATTCAGGAGGCCATGACCCGTTTGATGCAGGGGCGCACCACGCTGGTGATCGCGCACCGCCTGTCTACCGTGCGCGCGCTGGACCGCCTGCTGGTGATGGATCATGGCAAGGTGCTGGAGGAAGGCAGCCATGATGTGCTGGTGCGTCGTCAAGGCGGTGTCTACCGGCGCTTGTTCGAGCGCCAGGCGCTGGAACTTACCAAAGGCCTGGACGACGTGCTGCCCTGATGCAGGGGGGATTTGCGCCGCGAACCCCGCTTGCGGTAAGTTTGCCAGGGGGCGGGCTGCCGTCCGCCCAACGGGAGCCGACATGAAAAAGCAAGTTCAGCCCTCTTTTTTAAAACCGGTGGCCAGCGCCTGGCTAGCCGCCGCCCTGCTTTGCGCGCCCCTGATCGCGCAGGCCTGCACCCGGGTGGTTTATCTGGGGCCCGATGACAACATCATGACCGCCCGTTCGATGGACTGGAAGGTCGATGTGGGCACGAATCTTTGGATCTTTCCCCGGGGCATGAAGCGTGATGGCGCGGGCGGCCCCGGCACGCCCCAATGGACTTCCCGCTATGGCAGCGTTATCGCCAGCGGCTACGACATCTCCACCACGGATGGCGTCAACGAAGCCGGGCTGGTCGCCAATCTGCTGTGGCTGGTGGAGTCGCAATATCCCGACGCCGCGGCGGGTAAGCCGCCGCTGTCGGTGTCGATCTGGGCGCAATACATGCTGGACAACTTCGCCACCGTCAAAGAGGCGGTGGCGGCGCTGGAGAAAGAACCTTTCGTGGTGGTCACCGACAAGGTGCCGGGCGAAGACCGGCTGGCCACGCTGCATTTGTCCTTGTCGGACAGCACGGGCGACAGCGCCATCGTCGAATACATCAATGGCAAACAGGTCATTCATCACTCGCGTGAATACCAGGTGATGACCAACTCGCCCATTTTCGAGACACAGCTGGCCCAGGAAACCTATTGGCGCGACATCGGCGGCACGGTGGTGCTGCCGGGAACCAATCGCTCGGCCGATCGCTATGCCCGCGCCATGTTCTATATCAACGCGGTTCCCAAGAGCGAAAACCCGCAGATGGCGCTGGCCAGCGTGTTCAGTGTGATCCGCAACGTGTCGGTGCCCTATGGCATCACTACGCCGGATCAGCCCAATATCTCGTCCACGCGCTGGCGCACCGTGGTTGACCATAAGCGCAAGCGGTATTTTTTCGAGTCGGCCGTCAGCCCGAATATTTTCTGGGTCGATTTGAATAAGGTGGACTTCTCACCCGAGAGCGGCAAGGTGCGCAAGCTGGACCTGGGCCCCGAGCAAAGCCACATATACTCGGGCGCGGCCAACGAGGCTTTCAAGGACAGCAAGCCATTCGCATTTCTGGGCGTCTAGTTGACGGGTGGGCGGCGGGCTGCGTTATGCTCGCCGCTTTTCTAGGCCGCCCGGCGGGCGGCCCATCACCCTGAGGAAGTCATTTTGGCCGAACAACATCGCAGCCAGGCTGTGGGCATGCCTGCCAAGGATGTGTCCACTCCCACTGGCCTTCGGCGCACCCTGTCGGCGCGTCATCTGTCCATGATTGCTGTGGGCGGCTCCATTGGCACCGGCCTGTTCGTGGCTTCCGGCAACACGATTGCCCAGGCGGGCCCGGGCGGCGCTTTGCTGGCCTATGCCCTGATCGGCCTGATGGTGTATTTTTTGATGACCAGCCTGGGCGAGCTGGCCGCCAATATGCCGGTGGCAGGCTCTTTCGCCACCTATGGCGCGCGTTTCGTCGAGCCGGGCTTCGGTTTTGCCCTGGGCTGGAACTATTGGTACAACTGGGCCGTGACGGTCGCGGTCGATCTCGTGGCCGCGCAGTTGGTGATGGCGTACTGGTTTCCCGATGTGCCGGGTGTCTATTGGAGCGCGCTGTTTCTGGCCATCACCTTTGGCCTGAACGCGTTGTCGGCGCGTGGTTTCGGCGAGGCTGAGTTCTGGTTTGCGCTCATCAAGGTGATTGCCGTGCTGGCTTTCATCGTCATGGGCGTCTTGATGATTCTGGGCATTATCCGTGGCGGAGAGCCGGACGTCTGGCAGAACTGGGTGGTCGATGATGCGCCGTTTGCCGGGGGCTTCGCGGCGCTGATCGGTGTGGCCATGGTGGTGGGGTTTTCGTTTCAGGGCACCGAACTGATCGGCATTGCGGCGGGGGAGTCCAAAGATCCGGCGCGCAATCTGCCCCGCGCGGTGCGCCAGGTGTTCTGGCGCATCCTGCTGTTTTATGTGTTCGCCATCGGCGTGATCGGCTTTCTGATCCCTTATACCGATCCGCAGTTGCTGCGCAACGAGGTGGGCGATATCGCCGTCAGCCCTTTTGCACTGATTTTTGACCGCGCCGGCCTGCTGGCTGCGGCTTCGATCATGAATGCGGTGGTGCTGACCTCCGTGCTCTCGGCCGGCAATTCCGGGATGTATGCGGCCACGCGCATGCTGTATGCGCTGGCGCGGGAAGGCAAGGCGCCCGCCCTGTTCGGCCGGGTGTCGCGCAACGGCGTGCCGGTGTTGGCGCTGCTGGCGACAACGGCCGTGGCGGCGCTGTGTTTTCTGTCCTTTTTGTTCAGCCCCAACGAAGTCTATATCTGGCTGCTCAATACTTCAGGCATGACCGGCTTCATTGCCTGGTTGGGCATTGCCGTCAGTCATTACCGTTTCCGTCGCGGCTATCTCGCTCAGGGTAAGAGTCTGGCTGATCTGCCTTATGTGTCGCCCTTCTTTCCCTTCGGGCCGATGTTTGCGTTTGCGCTCTGTCTTGCCATTACGCTGGGGCAGAACTATGAAGCGTTTTTGCAGGATCGGATTGATTGGGCAGGCGCGGCGGCGACCTATATCGGCATTCCCTTGTTTCTGCTGATCTGGGGAGGCTATCGCCTGCTGCGCGGTTCGCGTTTCGTGGCCTACGACGAGATGGATTTTTCCCAGGGTCGCGAGCGCTGAGCCTCAAGATCGGGTTTCCTCGCCCAGCATTTGCCGCCGTGGTTCGCGCAGCCCCGCCTGCGGCAGCATGCTGGAAAGCCCCCGTCGCGCGCGCTCGTGCTGGCGCGATGGTCTGTCTTTTGCGTTGGCCTGCTTGCGTGTGCCGGATAGGGGCGCTTTTGACAGGCCGCCCGGCCAGGAGCCGGGACTGGCTGTCGGTTCGCTGAGCGCAGACGCTCAGAGTTTGGCGCCCTTGGTCACGGCTAGCGCAAGCTGGAGGGTTTCCGTGACGCGTTTTTTGGCGCCGGCCTTGGCGTCCTGAGGCCAGTCCAGCGTCTTGGTCAGGTATTGCAGCAGCGAGTCCGCCACATCGTCGAGGACGCCTAGGGCTTCCTGCGGTTTTTGCTGACGCATCGCGAAAAGGGCGATGTGTGCAGCATTGAGGGCCAGATCGCCCAGGGCTGTCTGCTGTTCGGCGCTGGGGCCGGTAGGTTGGGTGGAATCGCTCAATTCAGGCTCCAGATTGACCGCAGGGCGGTATAGAACGCGAGACTATAGGAAAAAAGACGCTCCTGGACAAACGGCGGGGGCTTGAGCGTTGGCGGCGTTTTCGTCTTCATCCTATGTGCGGCGTCCGCAGGCTTAGATAGGATCAAGCAGTGGTCGAACAGAGATTACAGATGTGGACAACGATACCGCTCAGCCTGATGGCAGCGTCGGTCGGATATTCGCTTTCGCAGCCAGTGCCGAACGCGCTGCGAAACTATCCAGAAAAATTCTAGAAAGCGGCTTTGGCGAGCCTGAGAGCACGCATTTATTCGATGCCATGCTATGCCGCCTACGCGAACAGCACTTCGCGGTGGTCGTGGCGGAACTGCACCCGCAACATCATGACGCCTTGCGTCTGCCCGACGCGCTGCGTGAGCGGGCGCGCTGGCCGGTTCCGCATATTCTATGGGTCGGCGATTACACGCCGGCGCGATCGCCATTCCTGCCCGGCGAGTCGCAGGCGCGCCCAGGCAGGCTGGCTTTTGCGCTTGGCGCCCTGGTCGGAGGCATTAGCTTGCAGGCGCTCCAGGCGCATGCCTATCTGGCCCGCAGCAAGGGGATTCATGCCGAAGCCGTCTCCGACGAAGGGGGGCTGCGTCAATATCTGCGCATGCTGGCCCGTCAGCCCGTCTCTGCGACACTTCTTTCGTCCTCGCCGCAGGCGCCGGACTTTACCGACGACGAGCTCTGCGAGGCGCTGGAGTCCGGGCGTGGGATGCGGGTTGATCTGCAACCGCAGTTCGACTTGCGCACGCGCAGAATCGTCGGCGCGGAGGCCCTGATCCGTTGGCGCCACACTGGTCCCGGCGATGTGCCGGTGTCGGCCATGCTGCCCGTGGTTTCCCGCCTGGGGCTGGATGGTCTGCTGTTTGGCTATGTGCGCGACCAGGTGATCGAGACACTACGCCTCTTGCGAAGTCATGGCCGTTGCGTGCCGATCGCCATCAATATTTCCGCCGCCACCTTGAGCCAGCCGGGCTTGATTTCTCTTCTGGGCGAGCGGGTCCGTGAGGTCGGGCTGGGACCGGAGTTGATCAAGATCGAATTGACCGAAGACGCCGCGCCTCTGGATGAGCTCAGCCTGTCCACCGCGCTCAATTGTTTGCGTGCCGAGGGCTTTCTGCTTTCGCTCGATGATTTTGGAACCGGCTCGGCGAGCTTTGAGCTGTTGGCGGACATTCCCTTCGATGAACTCAAGGTCGCGGGCAAGTTCGTGCGCGATGTCGCGCAGCGCGAGTCCTGCCGCGCCATTCTCGCCGCCTTGTCCCGCCTAGGGCGTGCTTTGAATATGTGTCTGGTGGCCGAGTGTGTCGAAACGGAGGCCGACATCGCCTGCTTGCGCCAGCTTGGTGTGCAGGTCGGTCAGGGCTATGCCTTGTGCCGACCCATCAGCGCGCCGGACTTTCTGGGCAGAATGATGCAGCAGGAGTGAGCGCTGCGATTGGCATGGCATGTCGCGCTGTTCGGCGCGTGTTGCTTTGGGGCTTAATCTTTGGCGCAGGCTGCCGTTAACTGGCGACGAGAGCTACGCCTCGCTACAGAGAACAGCCTGTCATGACCACCATTTCTGCTTTGACGGCCAGCACTGCCCTGGCCCCTGCTCCCGTAGTGGCGCGGACTGACAGGCTGCCCGTTCAGCACAATGCAGGTGTCCGGGTTGAGCTGACCGGCGGCAAGGCCTCGTCTTCCGTCTATATCGAGCCCTCGCCCGCGCCGTCGGCAGGCAAGGCGGTCTGGGAGCGGTCTGCGGATGACACCGTATCCGCGCTTATGCAGCGCAATTTTTCTTCTACCGCGCCCGAGCTGCGTTTCAAGGGTCTGGGCGGCGCTTTGCTGGAACGTTTTCGCACCGACGGCAGCCCTTACTCGCAGTCGCTCATGCAAGCGCGGCCCGGCAGTCTGGATGCGGCATCGCAATGGGCCGAATTGCATCGCGAAACCGAGAACCAGGTGACGCTCTCGGTCAAGACCGCCAGCGGCAAGGCAGTGCAGATCAAGCTTGGCAGCGGCCCGGACGGCTTGGCCGTTTCGGTCGAGACGGCCAACGACGAAGCATTGAGCGCCGAAGAGCGTAATGCTCTGGCGGATCTGTCTACCGTTTTTCAGGACGCCATCGATGGTTTGGCTGGCGGCGACGCTGCGCTCAAGGTGTCCGGCCTGATGGCTTTCGACACTAAGGTGCTGTCCTCGGTCGATTTGAAAGCCAATATCAAACAGCATGACAGGGTGCAATCGCTGTCCTTGCATGCCGATGCCAAATCGCGCTCGCTGGAAGCCGTGAGCGCGGCCGGCACGGTCAAGGTCGATGTCGATCTCAGCCAGTCAGGCCTACTGGGCAAGGCCTCGCAACGTGACGCAGCCGTGCGCGACTACCTGAACCAGTTCGACCGCGCCCGTCAGCGTGGCGATGGCGAGCAGGCCTTGATGACCCAGTTCAAAGATGCTTTCAAGGCGCTGCATAGCCATTACGGTAACGCAAGCGAGCCGGATAGGCTGTCGCGCGAAGTGACGCTCAGCCGTGGCGATCGCAGCGTGTTGAGCGGCATGGCCGATTTCAGCGCCTCGATCAGCCAGGTTTCGACCTCGCCCAATACGGCTTTGCCGCAGGAGCGCGACAGTTTCAATTATGAGGCCTCTCAGCGCACGGCAGTCACGGGAGAAAATACCGCCAATCGTTCGGTGCGCCAGGAGCAGCAATCCGCGCTCAAGGCCAGTTACCACCGCCCGCTTCAGAAGGATATTCCGATGAATCTCGGCGGCGCGCGCGAAACGCAGAACTACAACTATTACGAGATCGCCGATCGCAGCAAGAGCCTGACCGAGATTGCCTATAAAGACGGGGAACTCATCAAGGCGGATCTGAGCAGCGTGGTCAACGAATCGACTAAGGTCAGCAAGTTCATCAACGGCAAGCAGGCCGAAGTGAACGATATTCCTTCCGAATTCACGCAGCGCAAGAGTCTGCGCTCCCTGCTGCGCGCAAGCGACCGCGCCGCTATGGCGGGCGCCAGGGAACAACTGCGTCAGCATCAGCCGCTGCTGATCGAAAACGGCTACGACAAACTGGCCAGTACTGCCGCCAAGGTGCGCGTGCGCTGAACGCCGCCAAACCGTAAAAAATGGCAGATCGCGTATCTGCCATTTTTTATTGGGCCGCAATGCAAGTTGATCTCACCGCGTGCCGATTAAGCCGCGCGACCCGCTCTTACGCAGCGGCTTTCGCCCGTCTGCTGCACGACATCCCCGGAACCTCTTAGGGCAGGCCTAAGCCTGCGCAGCTTGGGTCCCCTCGCAACGCCATATGAATCAAGGGGAAAGGCCGTCCCTGGCCATCCAGCGGCGAGCGGCCCGTCTGTTCAAAACCGTAATGGCGGTAAAACTCCCAGGCCTGCGGATTCTGTTCATTGACATCCACCGTCAGTGCGCCATGGTCTGCCCTGGCCTGATCCAGCAGGCGGCGTCCCAGGCCCTGTCCGCGTGCGGCCGGCTCGATGAACAGCATGGCCACATCGGCGCCCTGCGCGTGCACCTGTAGGCCCATGAAGCCCAGGCAAAGGCCTGATGCCTCTTCGGCCAGCCATAAGGTGACGGCGGGCAGATAGTGATCCCGCACTTCGGGGTAGAGGGCCAGCACGGTGGCTTCGTCGAGAAAGTCGTGGGTGGCGCGCACTGAGCGCAGCCATAGCTGGGCTAGGGTTTCGGCGCTCGGCGTGGTGTCAGGCTGCCACAGGCGTACTGTGATCGTGGAAGGCATGCCTGCAGTGTAGCCGCGCCGCTTAGCGCCGTTCTCGCCTGGGCCTGGCCGGCGGCAAGCCTTGGACCTGAAGGTTGCCGGGGCGCGGGTGGTGCTGGCCGCTCGCGCGGATGGCGGCAGCCCTGTGCGGGGTTCAACGCTGGCGCAGTGCATCCAGCACATGGCGGGTCGCCGTTTCCATGGCGGCGGCGCGATGGGCGATGCCCAAAGGCCGCCATAGCGCTGGACGCAGGGGGCGCATGGCGATGCGGTCGTCGGGCGGCGGGGCAGTGGCCTCATGCGGCAAGAGGGCGGCCCCGTAACCTGCCGACACCAGGCTTTTGATGGCGTCGTTGAAATTGAGATGGATGCGCGCCTTGGCCCGCAGACCCGCCGCAGCGAACCATTCCGTCGTGATGCGGGATAGCCGCGTGCTCGCGTCGTTCAGGATCAGCGCCCGGTCCGCCAGCCATTGTGGGGTGATTCGGGCGGGCGGCCGCCAGGCCGCGGGCACAAAGGCCATGACGGGATCGCGGCGCCAGGGCCGCACCGTCAGGCCGGGCGTTTCGGCTTGCGGCAAGGCCACCAGTGCGATGTCCAGGGGGCCCTTGCTCAGCCGGGTCAGGCTTTCCTGGGAGGTCAGGACTTCCACCTGGACGTCGATGCCAGGGTGGGTGTTGCCCAGCGCTTCCAGGGCCCGAGGCAGGAGATGGGCAATGGCGCCGGTGGAAGCGCCCAGCCGCACGCGGCCAGCCAGCCCCTGCACCTGGCGCTGCACATCGTCCAGTGCCTGATCCGCTTCGGCCAACAGACTGCGCGCCCGCGCAACCAGGGTGTCGCCGATGGGGGTGGGGCGCACCTGGCCCCGCTGGCGGGAGAGCAGGGGCGCGCCGATGCGGGCTTCCAGCTCGGTGATATGCAGGCTGACCGTAGGCGCAGCCAGGTGCAGCGCGCGGGCGGCCTGCACGAACGAGCCGAGATCGGCAATGGCCACCAGGGTGCGCAGACGGTCCAGGCTGATTTCACGCATGAGCTGTTATTCAGAAATACTGAATCTGAGAGTTATGAAATTCAACTTTTCTTAGTTTAAGCCAAGCGGGATCATAGGCGCATCCGATCCGGGGAATGCACCATGACTCAAGCACTTGTTTTTATCGACGGCGACCAGGGCACGACGGGTTTGCAGATCCATGAACGCCTGCGCGGGCGCGATGACCTGCGCATCCTGACCTTGCCCGCCGCCGAGCGCAAAGACAGCCAGCGCCGCGCAGAGGCTATCAATCAGTGCGATATCGCCATTCTTTGCCTGCCTGATTCCGCCGCGCGCGAAGCGGTCGCCGCCATTCGTAACCCCGCCGTGCGTGTGCTGGACGCCAGCTCGGCGCACCGGCTCACACCGGGTTGGGAATACGGTTTTCCGGAGATGGCGCCGGCACAGGCGGAGCGTATCGCCCGCGCTGCCCGGGTGAGCAATCCCGGCTGCTATCCCACCGGCGCGGTCGGCCTGTTGCGTCCGCTGGTGGCGGCCGGGCTAGTGCCAGCCGATTACCCCATCACCGTGCATGCCGTGTCGGGCTATTCCGGCAAGGGGCGCGTCGGTGTGCAGGAGCATGAAGGCGGCGCTGATGCGCCGCCTTATGCGGCCTATGGTTTGGGGCTCGCGCACAAACACACGCCCGAAATCGAACATTACGCCGGGCTGGCCGCCAGGCCGGTATTCACGCCGGCCTATGGATCATTTCGCCAGGGGATCGCGCTCACGATCGCCTTGCAGCGCCGCCTTTTGCCTGCAGGGGCCGATGGGCGCGCGATGCGCGACTGCCTGGCTCGCCACTATGTGAACAGCGTCCATGTGCAGGTTTGCCAGGCCCTGCCCGAGCAGCTCGATCCGCGAGCGGCCAACGGCAGCAACGCCCTGCACCTGCATGTCTTCGAGAACGCCGAGCATGGGCATATCCTGCTGGCGGCGGTGTTCGACAACCTGGGCAAGGGCGCAGCGGGCGCGGCCGTGCAGAACCTGGATCTGATGTTGCAGGCCTGAGGCGTGTCAGGCGTGGTCGGCGAGCAAGCCTTGCGCGGCGGCCTTGCCGCTGGCCATGCAGGCGGTGAGCAGATAGCCGCCCGTCGGCGCTTCCCAATCCAGCATTTCGCCTGCGCAATACACGCCGGGCGCATCGCGCAGCATGAGCTGCGGCGTGAGGGCCTCGAAGCAGATGCCGCCAGCGCTGCTGATCGCCTCGTCGATGGGGCGGGGCGCCTGTATACGGATGGGCAGCGCCTTGATGCGCTGCGCCAGCAGGTCCAGATCATGGAAGTCCGGCAGGCATTCGCGCAGCAGACCGGCCTTGACACCCTTGAGACCCAGACGGCTTTGCAGGTGGCTGGACCACGAACGCGCGCCGCGAGGATGATGCACGGCATCGGCCACGCGGGCCGCGCTCCAATCAGGCAGCAGATCCAGCCAGGCGGTGGCTTCGCCCTCGCCGAGCAGGGTGTCGCGCAGCGGGGCCGATAAGGCGTAGACCAGGCTGCCTTCGATGCCCGAGGCGCTGATCATGCACTCTCCCCGCCTGCCTGGCCCGTTTTCCGACAAGGCGAGCGCCACGGATTTAAGCGGCTGCCCGGCGTAGCGTTCGATGAAATGGGGGCTCCAGGCGACATCAAAGCCGCAGTTGGCTGGCAACAGGGGGGTGACCGCCACCCCGCGCTGCGCCAAGGGCGCCAGCCAGGCGCCATCCGAACCCAGACGGGCCCAGCTTGCGCCGCCCAGAGCCAGCACCACGGCGTCGGCCGAACTTGTCAGCGTTCCTTCGGGTGTATCGAAGCGCAGCGTTTGCGGGCTCGCGGGTTCGCTGGCAAGCCAGCCTTGCCAGCGGTGCCGCATGTGAAAGCGAACCCCCTGAGCGCGCAAGCGCGTCAGCCAGGCGCGCAACATGGGCGCCGCCTTCATTGCTTTGGGAAAGACTCGGCCTGACGTCCCGATGAAGGTCTCCACGCCCAGGGCGTGGGTCCAGTCGCGCAGCGCATCGGGTGAGAGCAGTGCCAGCCAGGCGGCGACCTGTTCGGCGGCTGCGCCGTAGCGGCCGATGAAGGCGGGCAGCGCTTCGCTGTGCGTCAAGTTCAGGCCGCCTCGGCCTGCCAACAGAAACTTTCGGCCTACCGAGGGCATGGCGTCGTAAACATCGACCTGGGCGCCGCCCAGCGCCAGCGTTTCGGCAGCCATGAGACCGGCGGGGCCGCCACCGATGACGGCGACGTGTAGGCGGGAAGGGGAGGAGGACATGAAGAAAGAAATGCCGGCTGTTCAGGCCGGCATTGTCTCATGTGGCTCGGGTCAAGCGAACCAGGCTGATCTCGGACGGTGCGGCCAGACGCATGGGGGGGCCCCAATAACCGGTGCCTCGGCTGGTGTAGACCCAGAGTTTGCCCTGTTTGTGCAGGCCCGATGTGAAGGGCTGTTGCAGGCGCACGAAAAAGCCCCAGGGGAAGAACTGGCCGCCATGCGTGTGTCCCGATAGTTGCAGGGTGTAGCCCAGCGGCGCGGCGGCCAGGGCGCTACGCGGCTGATGCGCGAGCAGCAGCTTGACGGCCGCATCGGCCGGGGCGCCGTTCAAGGCTTGTTGCGGATCGCTGCGCTGTGCGGGATCGAAGTCGCCGGCCGTGTAGTCGGTGACGCCGGCGACCACGACCTCCTGCCCCTTGATCGTGACGACCGCGTGTTCGTTCAGCAAGACCTTCAGGCCCAGGCGGCGGAGCTCGCCTATCCATTGATCCGCGCCCGAGTAGTACTCGTGATTGCCCGTGACCAGATAGACGCCGCCCGGCGCGCGCAGCTCACCCAGTGGTCGGGTGTGCGGCCCGAGCTGGGTCACGTTGCCATCGACGATATCGCCGGTGATGGCGATGATGTCGGGGTTCAAGGCATTGACCGCGTCCACAATGGCCTGGACATAGGGGGCTTTGATCGTGGGGCCGACATGGATGTCACTGATCTGGGCGATGCGCAAGCCCTCGAGCTCGGCAGGTAGCCCGGCAATGGGTACGCGGACCGCTTTGACATGGGCCAGCCGTCGGGCATTGAAAAATCCCAGAACGCTGCCAGCCAGCGCCAGCAAGGGCACCGCCATAGCGCTGACTTCGCGCAGCCGGATCGGCGGCGCGCCGCCGGTGGCCAGCCGCCACAGGCCTGCGCCGACCAAGACCACATCGCGCAGCACCGTGAACACAAACAGCGAAGAGAAAAAGCCCATGGCCAAGAGGCCAGCCCAGGCCAGGCGGTCCGCCCAGGGCTGGCGTCCCGAGGAGCGGCTCAGCATGCCCAGCGGGATCAAAATGCAGGACAGCACCAGCACTAGGGTGGCGCCGACTTGCCAGATTTGTCCTAGCGGTACGGCAGGGATGATACGCAGGCCGACATAGACATGGGCCAGTACGCCTAAGGCGAGAAAGCGGAGAAAGAAAGAGGAGTTGCGCAGCGCCATGACAATCCAGGGGCAAAAGCGGATTCTAATCCCGCAAGCGCGGGGCCTTGCCCGCAGACGAGAATAAAATACCTTATCTTCCCCCCGAGCTCATACCATGTACCGGCTTGTCCGCGCGCCCAGTCTTTTGTTGGCCCAGCATTGGCTGAACCTACTGCGTCAGGCACGGGTGTCCGCCGAGCTGCATAACCAGCATCTGCAAGGGGTGATGGGCGAAATTCCGGTGGATCAGTGCGGGCCGGAGATCTGGATCGAACGTGAGTCCGACCGCGATTTCGCCATGCGTTTGATTGGCCTTGAGCCCGCAGCCGAGGCGGCGGCCTTGCCCTGGACCTGCCCGCGCTGCGCAGAGGTCCTGGAAGCGCAGTTCAGCGAATGCTGGCGCTGCGGCACCGAGCGTCCCTGAGCTTCAGCGCTGTGTGCCGCGCTCCTTCTTGTTTGCGGCCTTCATCAGGTATTTGGGGGCTTCCTGATAGCCCAGCCGCTCATAGAATCCGTGCGCCGCATTGCGGTCTTCGTGGCAATGCAGCTCGATGCGGTCACAGCCTCGGGCCCGGGCGGCGGCATGGACGGCGGCTTCGAGCAGCGCTCCCGCCCCCATCCCGCGTGCTTCGCTGGCGACACAGCAATAACTGATGCGGCAGAAATCCTGGGGCAGCCCCAATTGCGGGATGAAATGATAGGAAATGAACCCGATTACCGCCTGCCCGCGTTCGGCGACAACAATGCCGGCGTCAGGGTGGTCGAGCAGCTGCGTCAGGCGCCGGGCCAGAAAGCCCTCGGCGCCCGGATAGCCCAATTGGTCGAGCAGTTCGGCGATCCGGTCACCGTCAGCCCGGTTGGCGGCGCGCAGGCGCATGGCGCACTCCTTGAAAAAGCTTCTGGTATAGCGCGCTGGCATGACGGTTTGATGTCTGTCATGAAAGCGCAGCCTTTTTCGCCTCAGGGACCCGGGGCCAGTGTTTTGAGTTTGCGCAGTTCGGGGAACCACCACATCCATAGCCCGGCGACTGCCATCGTGCCCAGGCCACCCAGCACAACGGCCGGCACCGTGCCCAGCAGCGCCGCCGTCAGGCCCGATTCAAACTCGCCCAGTTGATTGGACGCGCCGACAAAAAGCGTGTTCACGGCGCTGACCCTGCCGAGCATCTCATCAGGGGTGTGCAACTGGACCAGCGAAGAGCGCACCACCACGTTGATCGAGTCGGCCGCGCCCAGCACGGCCAAGGCGGCAAGCGAGACCGGGATGGAGGTCGACAGGCCGAAGGCCACGGTCGCTATGCCGAACAGCATCAGGGCGCCGAACAGCATGCGGCCGACATGTTCGCCCATGGTCAGCCGGGCCAGCGCCAGCGAAGTCAAGGCCGCGCCCAGGGCCGGGGCGGCGCGCAGGGCGCCCAAGGCCCAGGGGCCGGCATCCAGAATGTCTTTGGCGAAAACCGGCAAGAGCGCGGTCGCGCCGCCCAGCAGCACGGCGAACAGATCCAGAGAAAGGGTGCCGAGCAGAATGCGGCGGCTGGCGATAAAGCGGATGCCGGCAAAGAGGGTGTGCCAGGTGGTGGGCGCCTTGTGCGCCGGCGGGCGTTGCGTGCGCACGCGCAGAATGGACACCAGCCCGACGCCATAGATCAGCGAAGCGGCGCAATACACCCAGCCCGTGCCGATGCCATAGCCGATGCCGCCCAGCGCCGGGCCGGCGATCTGGGCGATCTGGTTGGAAGACGCCGACAGCGCAGTGGCGCGCGGAATCCCGTCGCGCGGCACGATGGCCGGAATCAGGGTGGGCAGGGTCGGGGCCTCGAAGGCGCGCGCCGAACTCATCACGATCACGGTGGTGTAGATGAGGGCCGTGCCTCCGAAGCCGTGCAGGGCGGCCGCAGCCAGCACTAGCGTGGCCAGGGCTTCCAAGGCCATGCAGATGGCCACGATGCGCCGCCGGTCGTAGCGGTCGGCGACATGCCCGACCACCAGGGTCAAACACATCATGGGCAGGAACTGAGCCAGCCCGATCAGCCCCAGGTCCAGCGCGCTGCCCGACAGGGCATAGACTTGCCAGCCCACCGCCACAGATACGATTTGATAGGACAGCGAGGCGCAGAAACGGGCAGCGAGGAAGCGGCGCAATGAGGGGCTGGAGAGCGGATCGGCGGCCGTGGACATGGGGGCGGCTAGGGAAGCGAAGCCCGGCCGCCTCCCGGCTGAGGCAGGGGCGCGGTTAGCGCTTTTAAGTGGATAGGCGCGTGGATAAACACGCGCCGGCATTCAGATCACGCCGCTCAATGCGATGACGGTCACGAGGGCGATAAGCGGCCCCACGATGGTGACCACCGCGATATCGCCATAGGAGCTGCGGTGCGTCAGGCGGCAGATCGCCAGCAGCGTGATGATGGCCCCGGATTGCGGCAGGGTGTCCATGCTGCCCGAGGCCAGCACTGCCACGCGGTGCAGCAGCTCGGGGCTGATGCCAGCCTTATGGGCCATGGCTAGATAGTCGGCCCCCAGGGTCTGTAGCGCGATGCTCATGCCGCCAGAAGACGAGCCCGTAATGCCCGCCAGTGTGCCCATGGCGATGGCCTCGGAAATCAGCGGGTTGCCGGGCGAGACGTTCAGGACTGCGTCGCGGATGAGAGCGAAGCCCGCCAGGCTAGCGATGACCGCGCCGTAACCGACTTCCGATGCCGTATTGAACAAGGGCAGCATGAATCCGAACACCCCCTTGTTGACGGTTTCGCGCAGCCCCTTCCAGTGCTTGAGGCGCATCAGGATCAGCACCGTGCAGGAGGTGGCCAGCGCGATGATCAGCGCCCACAAACCCGCCATCTTGGAGGGGTCCAGGCCAGGATGCTGTTTTTCGAGGGGGCCGAAATCCATGCGCGGGAATACGATGTAGGTGAACAGGGCATTGATGCCGATCACCAGCAGCAGGGGCAGCAGAGCCTGGGCCAGCGGCACTTTCGGGCGCTCTTCGTCGTGCGAGGCTTCTTCGGTGTGTTGGCCATAGCCCTCGTTGGCCACTCTCGCACGCTTGGCGCGGCTGAGCAGCCACGCCATGCCCACGCCCAGCATGATGACCCCCGCGATGGTGCCCAGCAGGGGCGCGGCAAACACATTGGTGCCGAAATAGGGGATGGGCAGCGCGTTCTGGATGGACGGCGTGCCGGGCAGGGCCGTCATCGTGAAGGTGAAGGAACCCAGCGCGATGGAGGCCGGGATCAGTCTTTTGGGGATGTTGGCGTCACGAAACAGCACTGTGGCGATGGGATACACCGCGAAAGCCACTACGAACAGCGACACCCCGCCGTAAGTCAGCACGGCGCAGGCCAGCACAACGGTCAGGATGGCGTGGCGCGTGCCGAGTTTGTCGGTGATCCTGCGGGCGATGGCCTGGGCTGCGCCGGAGTCCGACATGAGCTGGCCGAACAGCGCACCCAGCAGAAAGATGGGCAAAAACTGAATGACATAGCCGCCCAGGGCGTGCATAAAGGTCTGGGTATAGGCCGGCAACAGAACGGTGATGTCCCCTGACATCACCACGGCCAGCGCCGCCATGATGGGTGCCAGGATCAGTACCGTGATGCCTCGGTAGGCGAAGTACATGAGCAGAAGCAGCGAGACGACGATTGCCAGTATTCCCATCGGTGCAGAGTCCTTTCTGAACTTGAAACAACAGGGCGCGGCGGCGCCCATGCAGTGCCGCGCAGAGTAGGTAGCTTACTGTTTTATGTCGACGTTACTTAGACTGATACGCACGGCTTTATTGCGTCAAATCATGACACGGCGCCAGGACAAACCGTAGTCCCAACCTGCTGTTATGGTAGGTAT
Organism: Bordetella avium; assembly: GCF_034424645.1. Lineage (NCBI taxonomy): Bacteria > Pseudomonadati > Pseudomonadota > Betaproteobacteria > Burkholderiales > Alcaligenaceae > Bordetella > Bordetella avium. Next base: position 2,940,361 of record NZ_CP139969.1, on the reverse strand, counting down.
CCTTGCTCTCTGTCTCTATTCCGCAGACGCATCCTAGGCGTAGACTGGCTCTCTCCTATTGCTGGAGCCGCTCATGCGCATCCTGGGTAAAGCCTCTTCCATTAACGTTCGCAAGGTGTTGTGGGCCTGCGACGAACTCAACCTTCGCTACACGCGGGAGGATTGGGGTGCCGGCTTTCGACCCACGGCCGAGCCCGATTTCCTGGCCCTCAATCCCAATGGCCAGGTTCCTGTCGTTGTCGATGGCGATTTCGTGCTGTGGGAGTCCAACAGTATTCTGCGTTATCTGGCCAATCAGTATCAGGGTGAGTGCTTGTATCCACGGTCTGCCCGAGAGCGGGCGCGGGTGGACCAATGGTTGGACTGGCAGGCCACCGATCTGAATTCGGCCTGGCGTTATGCCTTCATGGCCCTGGTGCGGCGTGCGCCGGGCTATCAGGACGCAGCCCTGATCGAGGCTTCCTGCCAGGCCTGGCTCGGGGCCATGCTTGTGTTGCAGGCCCGCCTGGCCGAGACCGGCGCTTATGTGGCGGGCGAGCGTTTCAGTCTGGCCGATATCGCCATCGGGCTGTCCGTACTGCGCTGGCGGGCCACCGAGTTCGAGCGTCCGGCGCTGCCGGGGATCGACGCCTATTGTGATCGCCTGAGCCGGCGCGCCGGTTTTTCGGCCTGGGCCGAGCCTCGCTAGCGAGGCAGGGCAGCTTGGCGCGCGGCCTGCCACTCTTGCGCCAGGGTCGCGACCAAGGCTGCGGCGGGCAGACCGCGCGACAGCGCGGCGGCCTGCCCGGCCCATTGCGCGGCGTAGCCGTTGTCGCCCCGTGATTTGGCAGCGGCGTTCAGGGCTTTGCCCGCGTCGTAGGTGATGGGATAGTCGGGGATGGGCGGGCAGTCCGGCGCTTCTCCTAGTTCCGTGAAGCGGTTGACGATGCAGCGCGCCAGACGGCCGGAGATGGCGCTTGTGAAGGTGGTGGCCACAACATCATGGCCCAGCAGCGCGGCGCGGTAGGCCGCATCGGCCGAGGATTCCGGGCAGGAGATAAAGGCCGTGCCGAGTTGAGCGGCCTGGGCGCCCAGGGACAGCGCGGCGGCGACGCCCTGGCCGTCCATGATGCCGCCCGCAGCGATGACGGGCCGATCCACGCCGGCGGCCAGCAAACGGGTCAGGGCCAGCGTGCCCAGGCGGTGGTCGCGCGGGGTGTCATCAAACACACCGCGATGGCCGCCCGCTTCGATGCCTTGCGCCACGATGGCGTCGATTCCGGCTTCGGCGATGCGGCGGGCTTCGGAAAGCTGGGTGGCGGTCGCCATCAGGTAGATGCCGGCGGCGCGCAGCGCCTCGAGTTTCTTGCGCTCGGGCAGGCCGAAATGCAGGCTGACGACCGCCGGCCGGGTTTCCAGCAGCATATCCAGCATATCGTCATCGACCTGAAAGCTGGTGTAGATCTCGGTGATGCGTTCCGGAGGGGCGGCGCCAAAGCTTGCGAAGTGGGGGGCCAGTCCGGCGAGCCAGGCGCTTTCACGTGCTGGATCGGCCACCGCCGGACGATGACAAAACAGATTCACGCCAAAGGGGCGGGAGGTCAGCGCGCGGGTAGCCTCGATCGCTTTGCGCGCCGTCGGGGCATTGCTCGCGCCCAAGCCCAGCGACCCCAGAGCGCCGGCATTGGAGACGGCGGCGGCCAGGGCGGGCGTGCTGACGCCCGCCATCGGAGCCTGAATGATGGGCCATTGCAGCCCCAGGCGGGAAAGGAAGTCGGAACGCGGCATACAAGGTCTCCGGAGGTCAGTCGCGCAAGGCGGACAACAAGGCTTGATAGTTGGCGCTGTCCTGGCCTTTGCGACGGATGAGAAAGCAGTGCGCGGGGCCAATGACGCGCGAAGGCGGCGTCAGCGTTTGCAGATCGAGCACGGAACGCGGCAGAACGGCCATGGCCGAACCCGCCATCACGCAGGCCAGAATGGCGTGGTAAGAGCCCAACTCCAGCATCTGTAGGCGGGCCGGGTCTTCGCCGGCGTCGCGCAGCCATTGTTCGGCGCGGTCGCGATAGGCGCAGCCGCGGGCGAAGGTGGCGAGCGCGCGTGGCGCGGCATTGCCGGGCGGCGTGATCAGCAGCAATTCTTCCGTGAACAGATAATCGCCTTCGAGCGCTGCACCCAGGGCTTCGTCCAGCCTGGCGCCGGGGGGCTGGGCGCTGGGGTAGGCGACGATGGCGCAGTCCAGTGCATGGCTGGTGACGGCGTCGGCGAGAAAACGCGTAGTGCCGGTGCGCAACTGAATTTCTACCGCAGGCCAGCGGGCGTGCAGCCGGGCCAGCGGCAGCGGCAGGCGGCTGGCTGCCGTGCTTTCCATCGAGCCCAGGCGCAGGCGGCCCTGCGGCCCGGCCGCGCGCAAGGCCTGCTCGGCCTCGTCGGCCAACGCCAGGAGACGCTGCGCGTAGTCCTCTAGCCGGCGGCCGGCGTCAGAGAGCGTCATGCGTTTGTGCTCGCGCATGAACAAGGCCTGGCCCAGATGATCTTCCAGCTGCCGGATGCGGGTCGTGACATTCGAGGGCACGCGGTCTAGCGCCTGAGCGGCTCGCGTCACGCTTTGTTCGCGGGCCACGGCCAGAAAAATCCTGAGATCGGAGAGGTCCATGCTTTCTTCCCCATGCTCAGCCGAGCATGGCACTAAATTCTTAAAAAAAGAATAAAAATAAAATATCGTTCATTATTGCAGAATATTGGCTCGCAGGCGGCAGCGGTATGATCGTGCCAGCGCTGTTTTCAAGGACGCATCATGCAAGACTGGCTGACCGCTCTGCCCAAAGCGGAACTACATATCCATCTCGAGGGGGCGCTGGAGCCCGAGCTGCTGTTCGCGCTGGCGCAGCGCAATGGCGTGACACTGCCCTGGCCCGATATCGATGCGTTGCGCCAGGCCTATCAGTATCAGAACTTGCAGGAATTCCTCGATCTGTATTACCAGGGCGCGCATGTCCTGCGCACCGAGCAGGACTTCTACGATCTCACTTGGGCCTATCTGCGCAAATGCGCCGAGCAGGGCGTCACCCACACCGAGCCTTTTTTCGATCCCCAAACGCATACCGACCGCGGCGTGCCGTTTCAGGTCGTGTTGAGCGGTATTCAGGCCGCGCTGGCCGATGGGCGGCGCGATTTGGGCATACAAAGCGGCTTGATCCTGAGCTTTTTGCGGCACCTGCCCGAGGAGGCCGCGATGCGCACGCTTGATGAGGCGCTGCCTTATCGCGATGCGTTTATTGCGGTCGGCCTGGACAGCAGCGAGGCCGGTTTTCCGCCGCGCCTGTTCGAGCGCGTATTCGCCCGAGCGCGGGCCGAAGGCCTGCCGGCCGTGGCCCATGCGGGCGAAGAGGGGCCGCCCGAGTACATCTGGGAGGCCTTGGAGCGTTTGCAGGTCAAGCGTATCGACCACGGTGTGCGGGCCTGGGAAGACCCGCGTCTGATCGCGCATCTGGTCGATACGCAAATACCCTTGACGGTCTGTCCTTTGTCCAATGTGCGCTTGCAGGTTTTCGAGCACATGGGGCAGCACAATGTGCTCGAGATGCTGGAGCGGGGGCTGAATGTTTGCATCAACTCCGATGACCCGGCTTACTTCGGCGGCTATGTGCTGGAGAATTTCATGGCCCTGCGCGAACACCTCGGCATGAGCCAGGAGCAGGCCCGCCGGCTGGCGGCTAACAGCCTGGCCAGCGTATTGACCGCCTGATTTCAGGCCGCGTCGAGATCCCGCAGGCGCAAGAGGTTTGCCACGACCGCCGAAGGCGCACGGCCAGACCCCGCACCGCACACCCTGCGTGCTTTCGAGCGCGCAGGCCTGGGCGAGGAGTTCAAGACGGCAACTAAGCAGGTGGGCTAAGGCCGCCAGGCAGCCTCATGCATGACAGCAAACGCCGGGCTAGCCCGGCGTTTGCCTGTTTGCGTCGGAGTAGAATGCCGGACTAGTTCACTCTAGGGGGAGTATTGCCATGTCTAAACTTCGAGTTGCCCTGGCCATCGCTGGCCTGGTCGCCAGCGCCGCCGTGTCGGCGCAAACCACTTTGCGCATTGGTCTGCAAGATGATCCTGATGTGCTGGACCCCGCGCGCGCGCGCACTTTCGTGGGCCGCCTGGTGTTCGCTTCGCTGTGTGACCGTCTGGTGGATATCACACCCGATCTGAAGTTCGTGCCGCAACTGGCCGAATCCTGGTCTACCTCTGAGGACGGCAAAGCCCTGACTTTCAAGTTGCGCAAGGGCGCGGTCTATCATGACGGCAACCCCATCGATGCCGCTTCGGTCAAGGCCAACCTCGAGCGCGCCATGACGCTGCCCGACAGCAACCGCAAGAGCGAGCTCTCCTCCGTCGCCAGCGTTGAAGCGCCCGATGCCCAGACCGTCGTGCTACACCTGAAACAGGCCGACGCCTCGTTGCTGTCGCAGCTTTCCGACCGCGCCGGCATGATGATTTCGCCGGCCACCTTCGACAAGGACCCCGGCAGCAAGCCGGTGTGCTCCGGGCCTTACCGTTTCAAAGAGCGCGTGCAAAACGACCGCATCGTGCTGGAAAAATTTCCGCAATACTGGGATGCCGGCCACTACCACTTTGACCAGTTGGTGTTCACGCCGATTCCGGACTCCACCGTGCGCCTGAACAATCTGCGCTCCGGCGGCCTGGACATTGTCGAACGTATCGCGCCGACCGACGCCGATGCGGTCAAGAGCGATTCCAAGCTGGCCCTGGCTCCGGTCACGGGCCTGGGTTTTCAGGCCATCGCGGTGAACATCGCCAACGGCGACCGCGTTAGCGCGCCGTTCAAAGACGCCCGCGTGCGTCAAGCGCTGGATCTGGCCATTGACCGCGACGTGATCAATCAGGTCGTGGGGCAGGGCATGTTCCAGCCCGCCCACCAGCCGTTCTCGCCGGCCAGCTTCGCCTACGATACGGCCGTCGAACACAAGGGCCGCGACCCGAAGAAGGCGAAGGCGCTGCTCAAAGAAGCAGGCTATGACCGCGTCAAGTTCGAGCTGACCTACGGCAACAACACCACCATGCAACAGGTCATGGAGCTGATCCAGGCCATGGGCGCCGAAGCGGGTTTTGATATCTCGCTGCGCCCTTTGGAGTTCGCCGCCATGCAATCCGCGTTGTCGCGTGGTGATTTCCAGGTGGGTCAAACCGGCTGGTCGGGCCGTGTCGATCCTAGCGGCAATATCCATCAGTATGTGAGCTGCAAGGGCAATCTGAACGATGGCCGTTTCTGCGACGCCGAGATCGACAAGTGGCTTGAAGAAGCCCGCGCTATCTCCGACGAGGGCAAGCGCCGCGAGCTCTACAGCAAGGTGCTGCAAAAGATGACCGTTGAGCGTCCCCAGATCTATCTGTACTACCTGCCGTGGGTGTTCGGTACGCAGAAGAAGGTCGAAGGTTTCGTGCCCTATCCTGATGGCCTGATCCGCCTGAAGGACGTCAAGCTGACCAAGAAGTAATCATGGATACGCGCATGTTCACGACCCGTCCGGAGATTCTGGGCAGCTTTGGCGTGGTGACGTCCACGCACTGGCTGGCCAGCGCCAGCGGCATGAGTCTGCTGGAGCGGGGCGGTAACGCCTTCGATGCGGCAGTGGCGGCCGGTTTCGTGCTGCAAGTGGTTGAACCGCATCTGGTCGGCCCGGCTGGCGAGGTGCCGGTAATCTTCCACTCGGCCCGCACCGGCAAGACCGAAGTGCTGTGCGGCCAGGGCTGCACACCGGCTGGCGCCACGCTGGAGCACTATCGTGGCCTGGGCCTGGATCTGATTCCTGGCAACGGTTTGCTGCCTGCCGTGATTCCGGGCGCTTTCGACGCCTGGATGCTGCTGCTGCGCGATTACGGGTCGATGCGCGTGCGCGATGTTCTTGAACCGGCGATTTTTTATGCCGAATCCGGCCATGCGCTGATGCCTCGCATCAGCAATACGATTGCCGGCTTGAAAGACTTCTTCGAGCAACACTGGCCCAGTACGGCCGAGGTCTACCTGCCCGGCGGGCAGGTGCCTCGCGCCGGAAAGCTGTTCCGCAATCCGGCGCTGGCGCGCACCTGGCGCCGGGTGCTCGAAGCCGCCGAGGCGGTGGGCGCCGATCGCGAACGCCAAATCGACGCCGCTCGCGATGCCTTTTATCGCGGCTTTATCGCCGATGCCATTGACCGTTTCGTCCAGAACGAAGTCATGGATGAAAGCGGCCGGCCGCAGCGCGGCGTGCTGCGCGCCAGCGATATGGCGGGCTGGTCAGCCAGCTACGAAGCGCCGCTGACCTACGATTACGGCGACTACACTGTCGCCAAAGCCGGCGCCTGGAGCCAGGGGCCGGTATTCTTGCAAACGCTGGCCCTGCTCAAGGGCGCAGATCTGGGCGCCATGGGCGCCAACAGTGCGGCCTTCATTCACCACGTGACCGAGGCCATGAAGCTGGCTTTCGCCGACCGCGAGGTGTATTACGGCGATCCCAGCTTTACCGAGGTGCCGCTCGATATCCTGTTGTCGGATGCGTATAACGATGCGCGCCGGGCCCTGATCGGCGAAGCCGCCTCGCATGAGTTGCGGCCGGGTCAGGTGCCGGGCTTCGAGGCCCAGTTGGCCCGCGTGATGGATACGCTGTCGCGTCTGTCCAAGGTCACGCCGGTCGGTGCGGGCGGCAACGAACCCACGCTTGCCGACATGCGGGCATCAGTTAAACGAGGCGATACCACCCACGTCGATGTGATCGATCGTTGGGGCAATATGGTGTCGGCCACGCCTTCGGGAGGCTGGTTCCAGTCCTCGCCCATTATTCCCGAGCTGGGCTTCGGCCTGAATACCCGCGCTCAGATGTTCTGGCTGGAACCGGATCTGCCATGCACGTTGGCGCCGGGCAAGCGCCCGCGCACCACGCTTACGCCGTCGCTGGCCCTGCGCAGCGGCAAACCCTATATGGTGTTCGGCACGCCGGGCGGAGACCAGCAGGAGCAATGGCAGATGTTGGTGTTCCTGCGTCATGTGCATCATGGGCTCAATCTGCAAGAGGCCATCGACCAGCCCATGTCGCACACCCAGCATTTCCCGACCTCTTTCTACCCGCGTGACCGCAAGCCCGGGCATTTGGCTGTCGAGGCCAGCTTTGGTCCCGAGGTGATCGAGGATCTGCGCGCGCGCGGCCACCAGATCGAGCAAGCCCCTGCCTGGAGTGTTGGCCGTGTAACCGCCGCCGCACTCGATGAGGATGGCCTCTTGCATGCCGCGGCGACGCCGCGCCTTATGCAGGCCTACGCTATCGGCCGCTAACGCCGCCATGGCCGGTTCGCTCTTTGATCCGCCGCCCAAGCGAACACCGGTGCGCGTGAATACGCTGGCATGGGTGTTCGAGGCGCTGGAGCGCGAGCCGGCTTATGCGCGGCGCAAGATGTTTGGCTGCGAAGCCGCCTACCTGGATGAACGCCTGCATCTGTTGGCCGCAGATCGTGGCGGCAGCTTTGACGGTCTGCTGGTCTGCACTTCGCAGGAACATCATCCCTCGCTGATGGCGGCGTTTCCTGGCCTGCATCCGCATCCTGAGTTAAGAAAATGGCTGTATCTGCCGCAGAGCCACGAAGATTTTGAAGCGCTGGCCGCCGCCATCGTCAGCCTGGCGCGGGCGCGTGATGCGCGCATCGGCGTAGCGCCCCGTCCCAAAAAGCGGCGCCTCGGTTAAGCGCCGCCCGTGTACCGGTAAGCGACGTCCCACTCGGATTCGCCCACCTTCTCGAAACCCTGCGCCAGATAGAAGGCATTCGAGCGGCTGCCCCTGAGCGCGGTCAGTTCGATGCTGGCGCCCAGGGCGCGTGCGCGGCTGCGGAGTTGCGCAAGCACTGCTGAGCCAATACCCCGTCCGCTGTGATCGGGATGCAGATAAAAATGCGCAAGCCGCCAAACAGGCTGGCGGTCATCCAGAATAAAGAACCCCACCCGCTCGCCGTCTGCCTCGATGTGGCGCGTAAGCGCCGGGTCGAAACTGGCGCGCAGCCGTTCGCGCGAGCGCGCCGGGTCATAGCGGCCCAATGCCTCCAGGCTGGGGCGCATGGCGGCCCGCCGCAACTCGGCGAGCGCGTCGAAATCGGCTTCTTGGGCAAGCGGGGTATGCAGCAGCATGGCGGGTTTCCCATGGCGGGCTTTTGTCGGGCGGGCTCCAGAGAATCTGCCACAGCCCCGGCGCCATGGCCAGCCCGATCTCAAAGGCGCGCGGCAATAGGGCCGCGCGCCTGTTGTCGCCAGGCCGCGACGGGCCTGGCGCCTATGCACACTCCTGAGCACGGGTCGCGTCAGAAGTTGCGCCCGGATCAGTGCCCCGCGCTGCCGGCCTCGCGGCTGGCTTCGAACAGGAACCAGGTGCGGCGTTCCGTTTCGTCGATCCAGTTTTCCAGCAGGCTGGAGCTGGCGATGTCGTGATGTTCGTCGGTAATGTTGTGCGCTTCGCGCAAAGCGGCGGCTAGCGCTTTGTTGTCCTCGCGCAGCTCGGCCAGCATGTCCAGCGGTTCAACGTAATCGGCATCGTTGTCCAGCACGCGTTGCGAGCGGGCGATGTGGCCGATGGAGCGCAGCGTGGTGCCGCCGATTTTGCGCACGCGCTCGGCCAAGGGATCGGTCATGGCGAACAGTTCGTCGCCCTGTTCGTCCAGCAAGAGGTGATAGTCGCGAAAGTGCGGGCCGCTCACATGCCAATGGAAATTCTTCGTCTTCAGATACAGGGCGAAAACATCGGCGAGCAATTGGTTGAGCGCGGCGGAGATGTCGCGGGTGGCGTCTTGCGCCAGATCAGTCGGGGTTGCAATAGGGCGTTTGCGGCGTTCGGTCGCCACGGCTTTCTGTTTCGTATCCAGCTTCTTGGCCATGCAAGTCACTCCTTTTAGGGGATTAAGACCGACTCAGTTCCGGCGCCTTGTTGCGCGCCAGCCTCCCTAATAGCGTAAACCCCAGGGGCAGGCTTTGCCAACTTCACATAGCCGACTTGCATTGAGCACAGGGATGGGCGAGGATGATTAGCGTCGAATGACGACACACATCAACGGCAATCTCTATGCGGCCTAGGTTGCCGCCTTCCACGGAGTCATCAGCATGGAATGGAAAATCGCACGTAATGGTTGGGTGGGCGATCGCAATTTCGACGTCGAGCTTGCCGAAGAAGAGGCCGGCTATGTGCCGCGCGTGAAGGTCTTTGGTTTCCCGCCGATGGAGGTGCCGGGCGCGCCTTATCCCACGCAGGATCTTGCACTCAAGGCCGCCTTGGCCCGCCTGTCTGAAGAGTTCGACGAAGCGCCTCGTTTTGCTTGAGGTCGCTCAGGCGGCGGACTGCGCCGCCATCTAAGGCCGGCGCATCCTGTGCCGGCGGCGCCGGTTTGCTTCGCCGAGCGGTGTCGGCCGGCCAGCCTTGATCCCGTATCGCGTCGTGCAGGGTGAGCGCGCCGGCAGGCGCTCAGGGAGCTACGCGCTCAGGGCTTGGGCCGATGCCGCTCGGGCGGGCGAATCACGGCGAGCGCCTGCGGGCTATCGACCAGCACGCACTGCTTGCCAGTGCGCTTGCAATGATCGCGCACCAGCCAATAAGCGTCGTGGCTGATGCAGCCGGTCTGGCAGATGACCAGGTCGGCAGCACGCAGACTGGCCTCCAGGGCATCGTCTTCGCCTTCATGTTTCAGAAAGCGCCCGCCAGTGCTTTCCACCAACTGCCGGGCCAGACCTTCGGTGTTGCCATCTCCGCCCACGCAGAGCACGGCGCGGCCGCCCTGTCGCTGGCGGGTCAGCGAGCGGACCCGTTCGATCAGGTTTTCGACCTGCCGGGCCAGCGTTTTGCGGCGCGGCAGTCCGGCGTCGTTGCGCAGCGCCTGGCATTCCTCATCGGCCCAGGCCATGCGGGTGTCGCGCAGCACGACCGCGATGCGTGTCTGGAACAGGGCGTGTTCCAGCGAGGCGATCTGCTCGGCCTGGCGCCTCAGGCGTAGAGAGCAATCCGCCTGAATGCGGCCATAGGCCTGGAGAAGGGCGGCGTGCTCCGAGCGCAGTTGTTCGGTGTCGGAAAGCGTGGACATGCGGCCTCCAGAGAAACGGACGCGGGCCCAAGCCCGCAAAACGCATCATTATAATTAATAATCATTATCGTTTATGGGCGAGTAAGGTATCAGAACATCTGGCAAGGATGTAGGCCGTCTGCCCTACAATCCGGGCTGACGTCCTGATCGCAGCCTGGTTGGCAGGTTGCGGCGAACTCCGTTTTTCGCGGCGCGCTTTATTTATGCCTGGTAGTACCGCCATCTCCTTTTTGCGCACCTTGTGCAGCCTGCGCTGGTTCGCCATCGGCGGGCAGGCTGTTACGGTGCTGATCGCCAATGGTCTGTTGGACCTGCCCTTGCCGCTTGGCCCCCTGTGGGCCGGCGTCGGCACCCTGATGGCCTTCAACCTCTACGCCAGCCTGCGGCTGCGCGGCGCGCGCGATGTTTCCTATGCCACGGCCTTCGCCCATCTGATGGTGGACATGGTGGTGCTGGCCTGGATGGTGGGTTGGAGCGGCGGTATTACCAATCCCTTCGGCACGATGTTCCTGGTGCCGATTGCCCTGGCGGCTTTCGCCTTGCCGCGGGGCTGGGCTTTTGCCGCCGCACTGGCCTGTCTGGCGGGGTATACCGCAGCGGCCGTGCTGGGCCGGCCGCTGCTCAGCAGCGACGAATCTTATGTGCTGCTGCTCTGGGGACTGGGCGCCAACTTTCTGATCTCGGCGGGCGTGGTGCTGTATTTCTCGATCCGGCTGTCCGCCGACATGCGGGCCCGCGCTCGCGAGTTGGCACTGCTGCGCGAGCGCTTCACGCGCAACGAGGGTATTGTGGCGCTCGCCACCCATGCGGCCGCCATGGCGCATGAGCTCAATACGCCACTGGCCACCATGACCCTGCTGGCCGATGAGGTGCGCGATGAGGTCAGTGACGAGGGGGTTCGCGCCGATGTCGATACCCTGCGCGAGTTGCTGGCCCTGTGCCGCGAGCGTATCCGTAATCTGGCCGTGCCCACCGAGGTGGATCTGGTCAGAGTGGTGGGGCAATGGCGGCTGGTGCGTCCGACCATCGATCTGCGCCGCACGGGAAGTCTGCCGGAATCCCTGCGCGTCGAACCGGCCATTGCTCACCTGTTGCAGGCGCTGTTGAACAATGCGGCCGATGCCGGTGAAGAGGCCGGCGATCCCCGGGTAGACTTGCATCTCGAATACCGGAACGGGGCCTTGCGCGGCGAAGTGCGGGATCATGGGCGGGGGTTTGACCCGAACCACACCCTCTTGCCCGCCCTGTTCAATAGCAATAAGCCGGGCGGATTGGGGGTCGGATTGGCGTTATCCCACGCCACTGTAGAACAATTAGGGGGCGAAATGACGATTTCCGCAGCAGAAGGCGGGGGCTCCCGCACCAGTTTCCATTTGCCCCTGGGCGGTTCATCCCAGGCCTAGCAGGCGCCCGCATCGGCGGATAAATACAGTACTTCGGTGGTTTCTGGCTGCCGGCGCCACGATATCGCGCCAGCTTGCGTACTATTACTACTATGACGGAATCCCATTCCCCGGTCGGTCTGCTGATCGACGACGACGAGCTTTATGTGCGGACTCTGCAGCGCAGCCTGGCGCGGCGTGGGCTGGAGACGCATATCGCCTGCAATATCGCCGAAGCCTTGCGCCTGGCCGAAACCATTCGGCCGGCTTTCGCCTTGGTGGACCTGCGCCTAGGAGAAGATTCGGGTCTGACCCTGATTCGGCCCTTACGGGCTCTACGCGAAGATATGCGCATTTTGCTGGTCACCGGCTATGCCAGCGTCGCCACGGCCGTCGAGGCTATCAAGCGGGGCGCCGATGACTACTTGCCTAAACCGGCGACCGCCCCCATGATATTGAGAACGCTGGGTCTCATGAAAGCGGAAAGCGTGGCGATCGAAGACACCATGACGCCGCTGCACCGCCTGGAATGGGAGCACATCCAGCAGGCCCTGCACGAGACGGGCGGCAATGTGTCGGCCGCGGCGCGTTTGCTGGGCATGCATCGCCGCTCGCTGCAGCGCAAGCTGATGAAAAAACCCGGCCCCGAGCGCGATCCCGTCCTCGAGTAGCGTTTTCACGCCAATGCCCGCAGAAACATCTGCGTCATATTGTCGCAGCTCGTCATTCCGTCTGGGTGCCTATTATTACCCTGCTGACAAGCGTTTGGGGTCGTATTACCGCCTGGGACTTTTCCGGGGTGCGTCATTTTGTCGCACCCCCTCGGCGGCAGCACTGGCTACAGTCTAGCCCTTGATCAATGGTTCTGTGAGAAGTTCCCCTCAGTGTGAACGGACCCGCAGGGCAGCGAACCCTTTCTCCATCCATCCCAAGGCTGTACGTGAAACACCCCCACCTTGCGACTCTCGCGCGCGCGCTAGCTGTCGGCGCTGTCATGCTGCTAGGCGGCTGTTCGATGGAAATTCTCTCTCCCAAGGGAGACATCGGCGCCCAGGAAAAAACCCTGCTCCTCACCGCTCTCGGCTTGATGCTGTTGATCGTGGTGCCCGTCATTTTCATGACGCTCTACTTCGCCTGGAAGTACCGCGCCTCCAATACGGAAGCCGAATACCTTCCCAAGTGGTCGCACTCGACCCGGATCGAAGTCGTGGTCTGGACCATTCCCTGCATCATCATCGCCATCCTGGCCGTGCTGACCTGGAAGTCCTCGCACGCGCTGGACCCTTACCGGCCGCTGCAATCCGACGTCAAGCCGGTGACCATCGAAGTGGTGTCGCTGGACTGGAAGTGGCTGTTCATCTACCCCGATTACGACATCGCCACGGTGAACCAGATCGCCTTCCCGGTAAATACCCCGGTCAACTTCCGCATCACCTCGCAGTCGGTGATGAACTCCTTCTTCATTCCCCAGCTGGGCAGTCAGATCTACTCGATGTCCGGCATGGAAACCAAGCTGCACCTGAACGCGTTTGAAGTGGGCGATTACGCCGGCATTTCCGCGAACTACAGCGGCAGCGGGTTCTCTGGCATGCGCTTCCGTGCGCTGGCCATGACGCAGCAGGGCTTTGACGACTGGATCGCCAAGGCGCGCGCCTCGAATAATCCGCTCACCCCGGCGGTCTATGAGGCGCTGACCAAGCCGAGCGAAAACAATCCGGTGACGATGTACTCCGAAGTTCCGACGGGCATGTTCGACTTCATTGTGCATAACCAAATGAGCAAGATGGCCGGTGTCGACCCTGCGACGTGCACGCCCGCCACGAATAATCTGATCGCTGTTGCGGAGTAATTGATGTTCGGAAAACTCACCCTGGAGGCCATTCCGTACCATGAACCTATCGTCATGGTTACGCTGGCCGCTGTCGCCCTGGGAGGCCTCGCGCTCCTAGGCGCGATCACCTACTTCGGCAAATGGAAGTATCTGTGGACCGAGTGGCTTACCACCGTGGATCACAAGCGCATTGGCGTGATGTACATCATCGTCGCCCTGGTCATGCTGCTGCGCGGTTTTGCCGACGCCATCATGATGCGCACCCAACTGGCCGTCGCATCGGGCGATAACCCTGGCTTCCTGCCGCCGCACCACTACGATCAGATCTTCACCGCCCACGGCGTCATCATGATTTTCTTCATGGCGATGCCCTTCATCACGGGCCTGATGAACCTGATCGTGCCGCTGCAAATCGGCGCGCGCGACGTGGCCTACCCCTTCCTGAACTCGCTGAGCTTCTGGCTGTTCTCGGCCGGCGTGGCGCTGATCATGATGTCGCTGTTCGTGGGCGAATTCGCTGCGACCGGCTGGCTGGCCTATCCGCCGCTGTCCGGGCTGGAATACAGCCCGAGCGTGGGGGTGGACTACTATATCTGGGCACTGCAGATATCAGGGCTGGGTACGACACTTAGCGGCATCAACTTCATCGTCACCATCCTGAAGATGCGTGCGCCGGGCATGACCCTGATGAAGATGCCCGTGTTCACCTGGACTGCTCTGGTGACCAACATCCTGATCGTGGCCGCCTTCCCGGTGTTGGCCGCCACGCTGGCCCTGTTGACCGCCGATCGCTACATGGGCACGCACTTCTTCACGAACGACGGTGGCGGTAACGCCATGATGTACGTGAACCTGATCTGGATCTGGGGCCACCCCGAGGTCTACATCCTGATCCTGCCTTGCTTTGGCGCGTTCTCGGAAATCATCGCGACCTACTCGCGCAAGCCGTTGTTTGGCTACAAGTCCATGGTCTACGCCACGGCTGCGATCGGCGTGCTGTCCTTCCTGGTCTGGCTGCACCACTTCTTCACGATGGGCGCGGGGGCCAACGTCAACGCCTTCTTCGGCATCGCCACCATGATTATCTCCATCCCGACCGGGGTGAAGGTGTTCAACTGGTTGTTCACGATGTACAAGGGCCGCGTCGTGTTCACCACCCCGGTGCTCTGGACGGTCGGCTTCATGGTCACCTTTGTGATCGGCGGCATGACCGGCGTGCTGATGGCGATTCCGGCCGTGTCTTTCGTGCTGCACAACAGCCTGTTCCTCATCGCGCACTTCCACAACGTCATCATCGGCGGCGTGGTCTTCGGTTGTATCGCGGCGATGACCTACTGGTTCCCCAAGGCTTTCGGCTTCAAGCTGAATGAGCGTCTGGGCCGTTACTCCTTCTGGTGCTGGTTCATCGGTTTCTACCTGGCCTTTATGCCCCTGTACATCCTGGGCTTCAAGGGCATGACCCGCCGTCTGAACCACTACGACAACCCGGAGTGGCAGCCTTACCTGATCGTTGCCCTGATCGGCGCCTTCTTCATCGCCCTGGGCATCTGGTTCTTGTTGCAACAGGTGGTGATGTCTATCGTCGATCGCAAGAACAACCAGGATCTGACGGGCGACCCCTGGAATGGCCGTACCCTGGAGTGGGCGACTTCTTCGCCTCCGCCGTTCTATAACTTCGCTCACGTGCCCCACGTCGATTCGCTCGACCAGCACTGGGAAGATAAGGAGCGCGGTGTTGCCTTCAAGCAGCCCAAGACCTACGAAGACATCCACATGCCGCGCAATACCGCCGCAGGCATCTATATCGGCGCCTTTGGCCTGATCATGTCCTTCGGCCTCATCTGGCACATTTGGTGGCTGGCCATCGTGGGTCTGGTCGGCATGATCGGTTCCTTCATCGTCCGCGCCTTCGATCGCGATATCGACTACTACGTGCCTGCGGCCGAAGTCGAGCGAATCGAGAATGAATACTACGCCAAACTGCAAAAGGCGATCTGATCCACTATGACGCACGCTGTAGCCTCTCACTCTCAAGATGCCCACCACGGGCATGAGCACCACGACGATGGGTCCAAAACCGTTTTCGGTTTCTGGGTCTATCTGATGAGCGATTTGCTCATCTTCTCGGTGCTCTTCGCCACCTTCGCCGTGCTGTCCGGCGCGACGGCTGGCGGCCCGACCGGCCGCGATCTCTTCGACCTGAACTTTGTTCTGGTCGAAACCATGCTGCTGCTGATCTCCAGCTTCACGTTCGGCGTGGCCATGTTGAATATGTATGCCGGCAAGACCAACAAGGTCATCGCGTGGCTGGTCATCACCTTTATTCTGGGCGCAGGCTTTATCGCCATGGAACTCTATGAGTTCCAGCACCTGATCCATCAAGGTGCGGGCCCGGACCGCAGCGCCTATCTGTCGTCCTTCTTCTTCCTGGTCGGCACCCACGGTCTGCACGTCACCGCCGGTCTGCTGTGGATCATCATCATGATCATCATGGTGTGCCGCCATGGTCTGGATGCCACCAATAAGCGCCGTCTGGCTTGCCTGAGCCTGTTCTGGCACTTCCTGGACATCGTCTGGATCTGCGTCTTCACCTTTGTTTATCTCATGGGAGCCATCTGATGTCTGCTCATCACGACGCCGCCCACGCCGATGGCGGTCACGGCAGCCTGAAGTCGTACATCATTGGCTTCATTCTCTCCATCATCTTGACCTTGGGTTCTTTCTGGCTGGTCATGAATGGCACCTTCTCGCGTCCGCTCGTGCTGGGCGGAATCCTGGTGCTGTGCGTGGTTCAGTTGTTGGTGCAACTGGTGTTCTTCATGCACATGGGCACCGCCAAGAGCGAGCAGGACAACCTGTCGGCTTTCCTGTTTACGGTCATGATCATCGCCATCATTGTGGGTGGTTCGATCTGGGTGCTGCACAACATGAATGCCAACATGTTGCATCCCATGCCCTGATACGGCATTGCTGTAAACAACAACGGCGCCCTTGGGCGCCGTTGTTGTTTTGTGGGCCGATGAGGGCTTGCACACTCTAGGGCCGCCGGGCCGTCACTGTCGGGAACAGGCAGGCCGGATCATCGTGGAAGACGATGTCGTGAAAGCCGGCTTCTTCGAGCAGCGCGCGGGTTTCGCCGTGGGTGCGCAAGCCGGTCCAACGCGGTGCGGCCAGCCGTGTGAACAGCACCTGCTGCAACATCAGGTCGTCGGCATTCAGGCGGTCCAGGCGCCAGGGCGAGGCCGGATTCAGGCTGGGGGGCGGCGTCATGAAGCTGGTCAGAAAGAGGCCGCCCGATTTGAGCTCGGCAGCGCAACGTCGATAGAGCTGCGTCACGCGCTCGGTGTTAGGTTCGTAGATGACAGGCCGTGGCTGACGACGATGTCAGCTTCGGCGGCGATGTCGCCTTGCCAGGCATCTTGTTGGCGCAGATCGACGGGAAGCCCTTGTTGCAAGGCGCGCGAGCGGGCGGTGGCGAGCGCCTGGGCGTCGATATCGACGCCGATGAGATGCACCTCGGGTGCGTTGCGGTAGTCCAGGCTGAGCAGATCGGTCAGGGTGCCGCAGGGAATGCTGAGCAGCGTCATCCGGGGGCGCAAGGCCGCTTGCAAAAGCTGTCGAAAAATTCCATAGCGATGGCGGGTCGCCAGCGTGGCGGGCAGCCGCTCGAGCAGCAGGATGTCAGCGTGATTGCGAGCGCTACCGGATTGATGCGTGACCACCACGTCGGTCCAGTGGGCATCCAGCCCGCCATGCGCCATCACGAAGGCGCCCAGTTCGCTGCCTGCGACGGTATCTAGCAGTTCGAGCTGACGTTCGACCGGCCAGCCGGGCAGATCGCCCAGCTGTTCGATGCGGCTGCGAAGGTCCACGCAGGGCTGGGTGTGGCCGTGGCTGAGATTGCGGTCGTTCATGGGCTTGGGCTGCCGGTAGAGAAGGGAGGCCGACGATACTGCTTGCGTCCAGGGTGAACTAGGACGTGCGGTCTGATATTGCATGAAAGTGTGAGACCCTGGCCAAGCTTCGATTAATCGGTCATCCTGCGCTGAGCAAGAGGAGAGCGCCGCCTGCGGCCCTGCGGATTTCCCCTAGTGAAATCAACGGTATTGTTGCCATTATTTATGGCAAAATATATCCAATAGTTTCATGGTGTGGATAGTAAAACGTATAGAAATATAAAAAGCACTGTCCGCCTTCCGGCAGGACGGCGAGGTCGCGCTTTGGCTGAGGGGCCGATAAGTGGCGGATATGCCAGGGGAAGGAGGCCGGTTTAGGGATGCGGGTGGCGCGCCATGTTCTGTGTCTCGGTTATGCACATCCCGACCCGCTCGGCAGCACTTGACCCGATGTGTTTGTCCTACCCCAAAGGAGGAGGCGATGATGCAGCGCTTTTCTTTAGGCAAATGGCTGGGAGTTCAGCACGCTGAACAGCGCGCGAGACTGGCGGCGCTGGACAAGGTGCAGGCCATCATCGAATTCGATCCCGATGGCACTGTGCTGACGGCGAATGGCAATTTTCTGAATATCTTCGGCTACACGCTGGCCGAGATCATCGGTGAGCATCACCGCATGTTTGTCGATCCCAAGCAATGGGCTTCATCGGACTACCAGCGATTCTGGGAAAAGCTCGCGATGGGCAGGCCCGATTCGGGGCGTTACCGCCGCATCGCCAAGGATGGCGGCGATATCTACTTGCAGGCCAGTTACAACCCGATCTGTGATGCTCAGGGGCAAGCGCTGAAGATCGTCAAATACGCCACGGATATCACCGAAGAGCAAATACGCCGCTCGGATGCGCAAGGCCAGTTGGAGGCTATCAGCAAGGTGCAGGCCATCATCGAGTTTGATCTGTGCGGCAATATCCTCGACGCCAATGAGCTGTTTCTGGCGGCAATGGGCTATCGCCTCGATGAAATCGAAGGTCAGCATCACCGTATGTTCGTGCAGCGCGCTGAGCGCTCCAGCCCCGCCTATGCCGAGTTCTGGCGCAAGCTGGGGGCAGGCGAGCATCAAACCGGCCAATATCTGCGCATCGGCAAGGGAGGGCGCAGCGTCTGGATCGAGGCCAGCTATAACCCGATTTTCGATGTGGATGGGCGCCCCTTCAAGGTCGTGAAGTACGCCACCGATATCACGCGCCGCATCACCGCCGCGCAAACTTTGCGGCTGGCGGTGCAGGGGCTGAGCGAGAATGCGGTTCGCGCCTCGCAGGCCAATGAGCTCGCCCAGCAGGCCTGCCGGGTGGCCGAACAGGGCGGGAATACGGTGGAAAACGTCATCACCACGATGAACACCATCACCGCCAGCTCGCGCAAAATTTCCGACATCATCGGCGTGATGGACCGTATCGCCTTCCAGACCAATATCCTGGCCCTGAATGCGGCCGTCGAAGCGGCGCGCGCTGGCACGCATGGCAAGGGTTTCGCCGTGGTGGCCGCCGAGGTGCGCAGCCTGGCGCAGAGCAGCGCTTCAGCCGCCAAAGAAATCAAGCATCTCATTAACACCTCGGTTGAGCAGATTGGGCGCGGCGCTGAGCTTGTGCAGTCAGCCGGCAGCACGATGACCGATATCGTGGCGTCATCGCGCCGTGTGACCGAGATCATGAGCGCGGTGCTGCAAGAGTCGCTCGAACAATCCGCCAAGCTAGAAGGTGTGACCGAAGACCTCGGCAGCGCCAATAACGGCCAGCAGGCCGCGACCGGCCTGCTGGCCTTGTGTGATCGCGCTCCTGCCCACGCGGCATCAGGCGGCGGCCTTTCATGAAAGACAGAAAAAACTGTAAAACTTCGTCAGGATGACGGTGTCGAAGGGCGCGCGGGGTTCAGGCCCGCGGCCCCTATGCCGTATTTCTTGGTACGCTTGCCGGGTCATCCATCTCCCAACGCCGACGTTTTGTTCCTCGCCTTTGTCTCTCGCTTCTCGCCGCTGCGCCTGCTGTTCGCCACGGCCCTGCTCGCTGTTCTGGCGGGCTGCGCATCATCTTCTGTCAGTCCGGGATTTCATCGGGTGGAGTCCGGCGAAACGCTGAGCGCTATTGCACGGCGCTACAACCAGAGCGTGCCTGACCTGGTTCGTTGGAACAAACTGAACAGCGCCAATCGCATCGAGAAGGGGCAGTTGCTGCGCGTGCAGCCTCCCGGCGGCACCTCGGGTACGGTCGCCAGCAAACCCCGGTCCAGCGCAGCTTCGCCGCCGCCGTCTGCCCCGCGCGGCGCGCCGGTGACCGGCATCACGCTGATCTGGCCGGCCGAAGGCAAGCTCACGCGGACGTACAACGGCACCTCGTCCAATGGCCTGACTATCGCCAATGCCTCGGGCACCCCTGTGCTGGCTGCTGCCGCCGGCACAGTGGCCTATGCGAGCCATGGTCTGCGCGGCTATGGCAATCTCGTGATTTTGCGCCATGGCAATAACTTCATCACTATCTATGCGCACAACCGCAAACTGCTGGTCAAGCAGGGGCAGAGTGTCAAGCAGGGGCAGCAGATTGCCGAGATGGGCAATAGCGATGCCAGCAGCAATCAGCTTTATTTCGAGTTGCGCCGCGATGGCAAGCCGGTGAACCCCACGGGTGTGCTGCCGCGCCGCTGAGAAGGCAGATTCGTCTTAAACTTGCGGCCGTTTCCCTTCTTTCAGGATGAACCCTCATGCCGAGCTTTGATGTCGTTTCCGAAGTTGACAAGCACGAACTGACCAACGCGGTCGATCAGGCCAACCGCGAATTGTCCACCCGCTTCGATTTCAAGGGGTCGGATGCCAAGTTCGAGCTGGAAGGCTATGTGGTGACCCAGGTCGCCTCCAGCGCCTTTCAACTCAAGCAGATGCTGGACATTCTGCGCGGCCGGCTGGGTGCGCGAGGCATAGACGTGCGCTGCCTGGACGAGGAAAGCCCGCTCGAAAATCTGGGTGGCGCGCGTCAGAAGATCACCATCAAGCAGGGTATCGAGCAGGCGGTCTCCAAGAAGCTGATCGCCGCCATCAAGGCGAGCAAGCTGAAGGTCGAGAGCCAGATCAACGGCGAAAAACTGCGCATCACCGGCAAGAAACGCGACGATCTGCAGGCGGTGATGCAGTTGCTGCGCAAGACAGAAGTGGACCTGCCGCTGCAGTTCGATAACTTCCGCGACTAAACCTGCGCCCAGTCCGGCGCAGGCTTGAGCCCCGCTTTTATTTCGCGTCGAGCAGCTTTCTCGCTTCGGCCGACAGGTCTACCGATTGACCTTTGTGGTCGCCCCAGGTGTAGGCGTTGCCCTGGGTTTCCTGCGCCACACAGGGGTCGAGATTCTTCTGGCCGGTCAGATCGACCTGGTTGATGCGCAGACGCGGTTGTTTGGCATGCAGTTCTCGGGCCACGGCGCAGACGTCTTCGTCGCAACGATCCGGTCCGCCCGCAAAGACGAAGATCAGGGCATCGCGGCTCTTGCCGTCCACGGCTTCGGCCGCCCGGCGCAGGCTGGCTCCGAGAGAGGCCTTGCCGCCATTGTCGGATTGCTTGACGGCCGAGAGCATTTGGCCGCGGTCCGAGGCCGGGAAGGGTCCCTGATAGGTCGGCGCGCGGCATTCGCCGCCGCCATAGCGCACCAGATGTGCGGTCGTTTTGGATGGCAGGCCCTGGCTCAGCCGCTCGATTTCCCTGCTGGCAAGTTCCGCCCGGCTTGGCGAACCCTGGCCTGCCCGCTCATTCATGGCTGCCGAGGTGTCAAGCACGATGACCAGTTCGGTCGGCCAGTTTTTGTCGTCAGGCTCGGCCTTGGCCGGGGGCGCCGCCGGTTCGGGGGCGATCTGCTCGGGAGGGACGGTTTGCGCGGGGGGCACCGGCACGGCCGGACGCATCCATAGCCACCAGCACAGCAGGGCCAGCAGCAAAAGCAGTAAGAACAGCGGCAGCGCAATCCATAGCCAGCGCCGCCGGCTTGGAGGCGCGGCGGCCGGCGCGGGCATTCCCTGCGTGAGCAGCAGATGGCCTTCCACGCTGAACATGCTGGCCGGATCGGCCCGGCTTTGCAGGCTGCGCACCAAATTGGCTTGCGGCGCCATGCCCCGCGCGTCGAGCGATCGAGCCAGGCTTTGCAATTGGGCCTGGTGTTCAGCATGCCGTGCCAGCAAGGCTTTTTGCTGCGTTTCGTTCAGCGACGCAAAGGGGGTGACGGCGCCTTCCTGGCTCGTCCACCACTCCAGAGAGGCGTCGCTGCCCAGGCGCGGCAGGGCATAGACCTGGGCGACGCTGGGTGGGAAATGGCGTTCGAGAACCGCAACCCGCTCCTCGAAGAAGCGGGCCATCTCGTCGGTGGAAGTGCCCTGGGGCAGAGGATCACGCTGAAAACGTTGCACGGTGCGGAAAGGATTGGCGCGCGGCGAACCGCGCGATGTTGGCTAGGGGGCTTGCAGCACGCTGGCGCGCAGTCGTTTGACCATTTGTTCCAGGTCTTGCACCTGGCGTTGGCGGGCGGCGATGTCGGCGTCGCCGGCCTTGATCGGCTGGGCCTGCAAGGCCGCGAGGTCTTTCTCGGCCAGTCTCAGTTGCAATTTGAGCTTGTCATTGGCGCCAGCGCGCTGGCGCACTTGATCCAGCAACTGGCGTGTGCTGGCCACGGCGGCATCACGCGCTTTTTGCTGCTCCTGGACCGATTGACCCAAGGATGCGCGCTGCGCCTCCAGCGCGTCGAGCGATAGGCGGAACAGGGCGTTTTCTTCCTGTGCCGCAGACAGCCTTGCCTCTTTCTGGTCTACCGTCTGGCGGTAGCTGCCCGAGCCATCGCACTGCATTTTACGGATGACGCTCACGTCGCGGTTGGCGGGATCGCAGGCGCCCGGCGGCAGCGAGGCGCAGCCGGCCAGGCCCAGCATCAGCAGGGGGGTAAGCCGTTTCATACGATCTTGCCCCAGTCCAGCGAGTCGCGCTGCGTGCTGAGCGTGCCCATGGCGGTGCGCAGCTTGGCCGCTTCGGCCTGGAGTTTTTCGATTTGGGTATCGAGCTTCTTCAGATCTTTCTTGGAGCCATCCTGAGTGCTGGCGGCGGCTTCCCGGTAGGCCGCGATCTTGTTGTCGATATTGTCCTGCTCTTGTTTGATGCGTGCGATGTCGGCGTCGACATTGCGCAGTTGCTTGCGGGCGCTGGCCTGATCCAGCTTGCCCTGGGCGACATCCAGGCGTAGCTGCTCGATCTTCTGACGGTCTGTCTCGATCACGGCCTGCAGCGTCTGCGAGCGCTGCTGGAGCTTTTGCGTGTCTTTTTCCACGTCCTGCGTGACGGCATCCAGCATCTCGCCCGTGGTCTTGTACTGGCTGCGGCGGTAGTCCAGATAATAGTTGGTGCCCATGGCGATACCGCAGGCGGCGATGCCCGCCACGACGGCGCAGGTGGCTTTCTGCTTGGAGGGGGCAGCCAGCAGGCAGAGCGCCACCCCGGCGACCGCCGCGCCCGCGCAGGCTTCAAAGCCCGAGCGGCTGAAAAATTCGGCATCATTGCCCTGGGTTAGGCGGGGGTCGAGTTGTGTGCCGCCCAGCATGGTGCTGCCCGTGCTGGCACAACCCGAAATCGCCAGCGTCGCAGCGACCAGGGCGGCGATGGAGGCGCGCCGCCATCCCTGTTTGAATACTTGCATGTGCTTCTCCTGTTGCTTTAGTTTTTGACTGTTGCCACACAGGCAGACAGCCATTTTTCCTTTTCCACCTTCCAGGACTTCAGATAGCCCTTTTGGTGTCCCCAATACACCTTGAGATAGGGCGTGAGGCCCTTCAGTTTTTCGTTTTGCTCAAGGATTTTTTCCATCACGGGCAATTGCCGGGCAATGTTTTCCTGGCCGTACAGGGTGGAGGCATCCACCAGGGTGCTGGCGTAGTACTGCGTGGTTTCGCCCAGTTCGTAGCGGCGCTTTTGCAGATTGGTTTTGTAGCTGGCGCATTCGGCGGCATCCGGGGTGGCGGCGCACAGATCGTCATAGGTTTTCTGCACGTAGTCCACATAGCGCCCGTCATCCCGCAGCTTGGTGCACAGGAAGGCGCCCAGGTTCAGGCTGGCGCGGATGGCCTGGTCGCGGGCCTCTTCCTGCTTTTGATTGCTGGCGCGCAGCTTGCCTTCGAGGTCTTTGAGCTGCTCCTTGAGCCTGCGGTCTTCGACTTTGCCCGCCAGGTCGCCCAGTTCTTGCACGGCGCTTTTGCCTTTGCCCGAGGGGTCGTTGGAGACCTGGCCGCTGCCCAGCGCTTTCCATCCAGTTTCCAGTTGCTGTATGCGGTCGCGTGAAGTCAGTTCGGGCGCAGCGATTACCCAGCGCAGTCCGACGGTTTTCTCTTTTTGCTCGCCGTCCTCGTTGTAATAACTGCCTTCGCGCCGTGCGGCCGAACGGATGCCGTCCTCCGCTTTACGGAAGTCGCCTCCCCGTATGACATAGGCGCCGGTGCCGCCGTGCTGACGGTCCAGCTTGTTCAAGCGGAAGGCGTCCTGGGTCATTTCGGCCACGTTGCCAAGTATGTCGTGCAGACCGAGCGGATTGGGTTTGAGCAATCCCACCGGCTGCGCCTTGCCATTGGCCGATTGCGCGCCGGCATACCATTCATGATCGACGATGCCTTCCGGCATGGGATAGCGGGCCTCGGCGAATGCGGCAGCGTCGACATTGATCCCGCCGCGTGCGGCGAACTCCCACTCGATTTCCGTAGGCAGTCGCACAAAGCCGCTGACCCCATCCTCTTTGGGCAGGACATTTTTTTGTTGTTTACGCAACCAGATGTTGTATAGGTGCGCTAGCTGCGCCGCATCGAACCAGCCAATGTCGCTTAGGGGCAGCATGCCATTGCGAGACGGCGTGGGGCAGCTCTTGGCGGCCTCGCCGGTCAGTGTCTGGAGCGCCTGATACTGTTGTTGCGTCAGCTCGTACTTGGCCATCAGGTAGTAGCGCGCCTTGCTTCCCTGTTCGGTGAAGCTGCCGGCAATATGGGCAATACGCCGTTGTTCGAGGAAGGCGAAGTTTTCGCTCTCTTGTCCCACGTTGATAGGCAGGTCGTCTAGCGGACCCGCAGCCGGCACGACAATCTTGCGAAACACCAGCGCGCCCTCGCAAGGCAGGGGCAGCACGACGTCATCCTTGGCCGGCTTGGGGTTGTAATAGCGTTCTTCCCACTTTGGGGCCGCACCGGCCGCACCCGCGAAGGCCGACAGAATAAGCAACAAAGCCGCTTTAGATTTCACGCAGACTCTCCGCAGGTTGAATACGGCGCGCGCTGAGCGCGCCCAGTTGCGATACCAGCAGCGCCACGGCCAGGGTGATGGTCAGGGCGATCAGGGCATGCTGCGGCGTAATGCGGCAGATAAAGCTCTGGGTGTCCTGGCTCAGGCCGAGCAGGTGGTTAAAAATGGCGCTGCCTGCAAAATAAACACCCAGGCCCAGCACGAAGGCGATAGCCGTCAGGATCAGGGCCTGGATCACGATGTAGAGGTTCACCTGGCGGCCTTCTAGGCCGATCAGGCGCAACACGGCGATGTCGCGCCGCTTGCGCCTGATGTTGGCCAGAAAAGCCCCAGCGAGAGAGGCCAGGCAGCCCAGCACGCCCGTGCCGGCGATGACGCCGAACACCGTGGACAGCAGGTGGTCAATGGCCTTTACCTTGTCTATCTCGGCCAGGCGGCTGGTGGTTTCGATGCGCATATCGTTGAGGTGACGTTCCAGCGCCTCGACGGCGTCGATGTCGCGCGCGTAGACACGCGCCTTGGCGAAGCGTTGGCGGGCAAGATCCAGGGGCTGGCCATCTTCGGCGCCCAGGGCGGCATAACCGTCGCGATACCACTCCATATCGCGCAAGAGCTCGGGCTGGACAAAGGCGGCCGGACGGGGATAGGCCGACGGCGCCAGCACGGCATGGACGATCAGCGGCACCATGGCCCGCTGGTCCCGGCCTTCGAGGCGGCGGCTCACTCGCATGCGCAGCGTATCGCCCGGGTTGGCGCCCAGCCGTGTGGCGGCCTGTGCGCTCAGCACGACTGCGCCGGCTGCCGGTGCGCGCAGGCCTGCCATCAAGGGGTCGCCGCTGGCGGTGGGCAGCACGTCGGCATTCTCCAGAAACTGCGCGCCGGAGCGCAACAGATCTGCCTGGGTGTTCAGCGAGCGGGTCAGGCCGATGACGAAGCCGGCTTGGGGATGTTGCGCCAGGGCGTCAACCCAGGTCTGATCGTAGCTGCCGCTATTGAGCAGACGGATCTCGAGGTTGTGCGGGTCATTCAACAATTGATCGCGCATGGTGCTGATCACGCCGTGTTTCAGACCGAATAGGAGCAACAAGGGCGCGATGACGGCCACCAGCGAGGCCACCATACACAGGGACACCAGGCGGTCATGACGCAGGTCCGCACCGGCCAGGCGGGCGATCTGGCCGAGTTTCATACGGCTTCCTCGAACTCGGTCACCCCGGCGCGTGAATAGGCCTTCAGATGGCGCAGGCCGAATTCTTGCACCAGCGCCCAATCGTGGGTGACCACCACCGTTACCATGCGGCAACGGCGGGCCAGGTCGATGAACAGACCGAAGAGGCGGCGCGAATTGTCGGGGTCGAGCGCCGAGGTGGGCTCGTCGGCCAATAGCAGGCCGGGGCCGTGCGCCATGGCTCGCACTACGGCCACGCGCTGGCGTTCGCCGAGCGATAGCGCGGCAGGCCGTTGGCCGAGCAGGGCGCTCAGGCCCAGTTGTTCGATGGCCTGCGTGGTGTGCGCGTCAGCGTCCGGCATGCCCTGTAGTCGGCGTGGCAGGGCGATGTTTTCTCCGGCAGACAGATAGGGCAGCAGGCCGCCCGATTGCAGCACGAAGCCGATGCGCGCCGCCCGCAAGGCGGCCAGTCCGCGCTCATCGTCGCGCCGCATCATGGCGGCGACATCTCTCGTGCCGTCCAGGATGTAGCGGCCGATGGTCGCCGGGGCCAGCAACAGGCCTAGGCCTTCGAGCAGGGTGCTCTTGCCGCAGCCGCTGCTGCCGACCACGGCGATGACTTCGCCCGGGGCCAGTTCGAGCGTGGCAAGCCGTACTTCGAAGGCAGGGCCGCGAATCAGCCGCAGATCTTCGATCTGCAACATATCAGTCCGGCCTCACGGCATCATTTCCAGCGGCACGGGATAGACATAGTCGCGCTGGTCGCTATCCTTGGCCAGCGCGACCCAACGATCGGCATCGGCGTTGTAGATCTGATAGTGGCGCAACTTGGTGCTGAGCGTGCGGATGAATTTCTCCTGCGCCAGGCCGTCCATGCTCTTCCAGCTGTCTTCGTCCAGGTTGAGGACCTCGCTCTGATAGGGCAGGCCTTCGAGATACTCGGCCATAAAGCCCATGTCCGACAGCTTGGATTGCTTGAGCTGGTTGGGGTCAGCGCCCATGGCGGCAGCCACCGAGCGCAATTGCTGGAACATGTCGGAAGACGAGATCAGACCCTGGTTGGCGGCATCCACGATCTTACGCATGACGTCGTTCAGATCGCTCAACTGGCCCTTGGTCAGCAGGACTCTGACGTCGGTGGTCGGGATATTTTGCTTGATGAGGTCGCGGTCACTGATCCAGGCCTGAAACACCGGGGGGGCCTGGGCGCCGATTTTTTCGCCCAGATAGGCAAGCTTCATTGCATTGCCGATCAAGGCCGCGTCATCGCGCATCTTGTCGTCGGCGTTGGCGGGTTTGCGCCCCGGGTCGCTGGCATTGGCTGCGCTGCCCACGGCATCCTCTCCCTGGTAGGCGGACTTGACCTGCTGCGTGATGGCGGCAGCCAGCATGTCCACTTTTTTGCCGTACTCATTCACGTCACCGGCGTTGACCGGGTAGTACAGCGAAAGGTTGGTGTTGCCGTAGGTGGAGAGGTTGCGGTATTGCGACTCTGCGTGGGCATGGTTGTTCTTGCCGGCCGCGGTTTTCAGATGCAGCGTGTAAATCGCCACCCCTGGCTTGCCTGCTTCCAGCCGCACCTGGCTGGCGTCCAGCCCGGTCGAGGACAGTTTGTTGCCGCCGTCGATGGCGCCGGCGTCTGTAATCAGCACGATGTAGCGCGCGCCGAAGTTGCGCCAGTCCACCTTGTTGATGGCCTCCGTGACGCCTGCATAGGCATCCTCGTCGAACAGGCTGCTGGACACCGAAGCCTGTTTCAGGTCTGACACCTTGGACAGAAAGTCCGCGCCGTCTTTGACGGTATTGGGATCCGCATAGACCCGGCTGACATATTCCAGGCCCGGCACTGCCTTGACGTTGGAGCGGAAGGCGACCAGACCGAACTTGACGCGGTCGCCCAGCTTTTCTTGCTCGATCTGCGAATAGACCCGCCGCACGGCCTCGCGGGTACGCTCGATATAGGGGTCCATCGAGATGCTGGAGTCCACCACGAATACAACGGCCGCCGAGAATTCCTTGATCTGATTACTGCGCTGCTCGGCCGATGAGGTGTCGCCCGAGGCCGGCGCAGTGGTCGCGTCCTTGCTGACCGAAGCGACATTCAGCACACGGGTGCGAAAGCCCTGCTCGGTCATGACCTCTTCGCCGCTCAGGATGGGCAGCAGATAGAAGTGCTTTTGCATGTCCACGAAGAGCTCGGGTTCCTGGGCCACAATGCCGGCAGCCTTACCCTGAGATTTGAGCTGATGGCGCACCGGCGCAATCTTCTCGACCGGATCGACGGCGTTGAGCACGGCGTCAAGCTTGTCGCGTTCCTGGAAGAAGAGGGTGCGGTCGCGGCCGGCGGGGTTGGTGAAGGCCAGTGACAACTGCATCTTCCAGTCCACCGTGCAGGCCTGGTTCAGCCAGCCGGTGGTCTTGCCATAAGAGTCGGGGCCGACCTGTAGCCATTTGCCGCCATCCGCGTCCTGCCGGGCGTAGACATAGAAGCGGCTGAAGGCGGGCTGGGGCACGCCGGCCGCGCCGGGCTTGGCGTGCAGTTGGCAGCCGGGCGTGGTCAGCACGCGCTGGTATAGCGTCTTCTTGCCTTCCTGGAGCAGGGGCGAGGCCGCGTGCGCGGAACTCAACCCGAGCAAGAGCAGCAGGGCGGCGGTCTTTAACGGCGGGACGTGAGGCATGGCAGGGATCACTTGGGCAGTGCTTGCAGTTTGGCGAGCGCGTCGGGCTGGTCGGCTTGTTTTTCCAGCACGGACTCATACCAGTAACGGGCGGTGGCGGCCTCGGGCTTGAAGCAGGCGCTCTTGGCGCTGGCCGGGTCGTATTCCTGGGCGTAGGCCAGCGCGACGGTGATGTCGCCGGCATTGGCGCGGTTGGCGTATAGGCGCTGGGCGATATCGCATTGGCCAGCGTCGCGGGCAGCGTGAATCACAGCAAGGAGGGCGTCCGCTTCCTTGACGTCACGGATGCAGCTTTGCACAAAACTCATGGTGTCAGCGCCAGGCAGGGCGGCAACCGAGCAGGCTTGCGTGGCCTGCGGCGGTGTGACCACCGTTTCGGCCGGTTTGCGGGCCTGATTCAAGAAGTAATAGGCCAATGCGCCAAGCAGCGCCACAAGCAGCATCGTCAGCAGGATGGGCACCAGGCGCTGGCGCTTGGGCTTGAGATAGTCGTCGGGCAATCCGGATGCTGCAATCGGCGGATCGTTTTGCATGACGGGAGGGTCGGCGGGTTTGGGCGCAGCCGCAGCGCTGATGGCGCTACTGCCGCCTATCTTCGGCGCAGCGCCTGCTGCGCTGCTGGGCAGCACGTCAGCATCGCAGCGGAAACTGTGCCGCGTTGCTTCACCGCCCGCTACGCGGGTATAGCCGCGGCAGCTTTGGCCTTGCGTGCCGGCCAGCAGGGTGTCCACGAAATCCGGGCCCACCGGCATGATCAGGGTCTGGCCCTGGACGCTGGCGCCTTGCAGAGAGATCCATTGTTCGTCGCTGACCCAGCCGCGGCTCGCGATATCCAGATAGGGGGTATCGGCGTTGCGGCGCACCGAGAGTTCGATCTGCGAGGCATCGGTCTCCCAGGGAGAGATGCGCAGTTCTGCGCGGCCAGGAGCGACCGCCTTGAGAAGAATATTTGCCATGATGTTCGACTACGTCTGGCGGAATCCCTGAAGGATGCCGCCCAGAGCCTGGTTTTGTTCGATAGAGATTTCACTGCCGGCCATATGGCCCGCATTGCCTTGCACCACATTCATCAGGCCGGTCAGCCAATAGCCGGCATATTCGGTATTGGTGTCGGCCGGCTGCTCGTCGAGCTGCGGGAGGTCAGTGGCATCCAGACGGGTGGTGCGGGCGAAAAGCCGTTGCTTGTTGGCGATGCTGACTGGCCGCTCTTCGAGTGGCATGGTCAGATAGCCTAGCCAGGCGATGAAGTCGTTCAGTATAAGTTGTGCGCGCAACACCTGACGCATGACTAGCTGCTCGCGCGTGGAGCTGCTGTCCTGGCGGCCGGTCAGGCTGGCTGCCAGGCTGCCCTGTAAATCCAGGCGGTTGGCCGCCGTAATGAGCTCATCGACCAGCGTCTCGACAACTTCTTTCTTGATAAAGAGGCTGTCGATCAGGCGCTTGCGCTCCGGCAGATCGCGCAGGTGGGCGATCCACCGCTGGAAGACCGCTTCCGCGTAAAGATGGTCGGCGGTCTTGAGGGCCGCCTTGACCGGCTTGGCCGCTGGCGCTTCTGCGCTTTGCGCGAAAGGATTGCTGTCAACCGTGGCGAAGGGGTTGTCCTCGACCGAGGCGAAAGGATTGACATCGGGGGTGTCTTGCGTAGCGGCCTGGTCGCCCGACTCGTCAGCCTGCGGTTGGCGGTGCAAGCCGTTCAAGTACAGATCGCGCAGGTCTT
This sequence comes from Bordetella avium, assembly GCF_034424645.1. Taxonomy (NCBI): domain Bacteria; kingdom Pseudomonadati; phylum Pseudomonadota; class Betaproteobacteria; order Burkholderiales; family Alcaligenaceae; genus Bordetella; species Bordetella avium. The sequence goes on along the minus strand of NZ_CP139969.1, from coordinate 2,910,323 downwards.
CGCGCGGCAGCTCCATGGCGTGCATCAGCTCCATGGCGTGCATCAGCTCGGGAATGGCCTTGCGCACACCGTAAAGCGCTTGCGCCAGAAACTGGCCACGCTGTTTTTTTAGCGCGACATCGTCGCCATCGATGTCTTTATGATATTGCGCCAGGCGGGCCAGGATGCCGCCTTCGCGCTGTAGTTCTTCAGTGTGCTGCTGGCGCAGTCGGCTAAGCTTGAACTCCAGGTCGGCAATGCCGGCGATACCATCAGCCAGACGGCTCATGCCGCCGTCGTTCTCCTTGAGCACCGCTTCCCAGGCCCGCTGCGGGTCCGCCACGCGGCGCGCCACCGAGTCGTGGCTGATGAAGGCTTGGCCCAGACGCGCCAGTCCTTCGCGCTTGTCAGGGTCGATCTCTTCGAGCCCGCCCCGGATCTTGATGAAAGAGCCTTCGATCAGGGGTTTGCGCACCAGATAGACATTATTGAAAGCGGTTTCGCTCCAGGTTTTCATGAAGCCCAGGTGGCCGTAGCGCTCTTCCATGGTTCCCTGAACCATGCCATACCAGCCTTCGACGATTTGCGAGTCGCCATCCAGGCGCAGCATGTTTTGCAGACGCATGTCGAATTTGGTGATGGCCCAGAACAGGCCGCAGGCGCGCTGGCCCCGAGATTGCGGTGTTTCGCCTTGGGTGCGGTCCACCCAGCGCTCCAGCACGTTGGCGATGTCGCTCACGTTGCTTTGTTCGTGCGTGCACAGCACCAGGCCATTCATGGCCTGTGTGTCGGTATAGCTTTCGAACAAATAGGCGACCTTGCCGCGCAGGAAGAGTTGCGCCACCGGATTCTCGTCCGCCGAGATGTCAGAGAGCCGGCTGGCCTTATAGCGTCCGCGGTAGCCGGGGAAGTCCAGCAGATCGACGGCTTCGATGCTGGCCACGCGCTTGGGCTCGACCGAAGGAAAAACCAATTCGACCGTGAGCGCCGCCAGATGCGAGACGCGCACATCGGTGGGCGCGGCCAGCTTGCCGCTCACTTCGGGCCGGACGGTGACGATGTTGTCTTGCGCCGAACCCTGGCGCACCAGCGCGTCGACCGACATGATACTGTCGCGGCCATATTGCAGGCGGCCATCCACCGTGGTCGTCAGCGCCGACAGAGGCAGGAAGGCCGTGCTGGCGTTTTTCAGCTTGCGCAGGCTGGCCGCGAAATCGGCGTAAACCTGAGTCAATTCAGGCAGCGCGCCCCAAAGCAGCGAAAAGAATTGGGCACGGTCGTCGGTGGACAGGCGCGGCGCGAGTGTCATGGCCTCTTGCCAATAGCCGTTTTCAAGCGGCTGCAAGGCCTTGCCGAAGGCGGCGCGCGCGTAGTCCCAGAGCGAAACGACATCGTCGGCGCTCAAACCTTCTTGTGGGGTGGCCTGCGCGCGGCCGGCATAACGGTTGAGCATCTCGCTGACCCGCTGCTCATTCAACTGATAATCGACCTTGTTCTGATCGAAATCATTGAACCAGGCGTTGCAGAGAATCTTGGCCAGATCGATTTCCGCCAGCAGCCGGACTTCGATCGGAAAGGCGGCATCTTCGGGTGTGCGCGCCTGATTGGTGAATCGCGTCACCAGACCCGTCGCTTCCTTGCCGCTGCCGGGTGGATTGATATGGTCGATGAAATTGACGCGCTGGCCGCCGTAGACGGTTTCGAACTTTCCCTGGTCGTTGGCGCCCAGGGCGGAAATCAGGAAGGACTTGCCCGCCTGCGACTCGCCGAAGAAACCCACGGTCATGGGGGTGCCGGCGGCTTTTTGCAGGTTGCGGCTTTTGTTGCGCGTCTGACGCAAGGCGTGCACCAGGCTGTCGGCCTCGCTATTAAGGCGTTTGGAGTTGCCGCGCACCTGCTCGACCCATTCGATGGCCCTGCCCGCGTTGTCCAGAATGGCGCCCCATTGGCGCGTCAGTTGATCTTGTTGTTGATTCATGATGATCAGATTTTCACGCTGCCGCTATCGAGCCAATAGGCATCCTGGCCTAGCCCGGCGTGCAGCAGGGTGTTCAGTTCAAAGCGCACACCGCTTTTCTGGATTTCCACGGCGCCCACGCCTTGGGCGCTTTCGACTTGCAGGCGGTCGCTGATAAGCCCCTGGAGCTTGTCGCGTTCCTTCGGGCTCTTTACCGAAAAAAACACATGCGCTTTGGGGTCTGGCAGGCTGGCGTCCTTGTTCTGGTTCTCGCGGTACTTCTGGTTCCAGGCGTGCTGGAAACTCAGCAGATACATGGGGGCGGCGGGCCAGCGCTGCGAGGCCAGCTGGCGGTAGCCCAGACGGGAGTCGCCATTGAGAACGTAGGGCGCGGTGTTGCCCGAAGCCTCTTTGGGCAGTTCGATGCAGCCGTCTTCCAGCGGCTGGCCGTCGGGAGTGCTGGTGGTGATGTTCGCGAACAGCACGTCTTCCTGTTTGATCAGGTTGTTGCCGTCGACCCGGCCAAAGTAGCGGATCAGCGGCAGCGGCCGGATGCGCGATGGGCTGAAGTAGAAGTTCGGCAGGCGGCGGTTTTCCGTCAGCCAGCAGACCAGCGCCCCCACCGAGGCCGTGGTTTTGGGATCGGGGATCAGGCCGCTCTCGTGAAAGGGGAACCAGGTGCCGCTACGGTAGTTTTGCATCGGCAGCACGCGGCCCGCAGGCAGGGCGGCCAGACTGCGGATCAGGGTGCGCACACCAGGCAGGCAGGAGGGCCGTCCAGTCAGCAGCAGCACATCGCAGTCGTAGTGCGCTACGACTTCGCTCAATGACGTGAGCGTCTTGCAGATGTTCAGGCCATCGGTCAAGAACTTGGCGTGCAGAACGGCCGGATCGAAGCTCAGGACGATGTCGTCCATATCCAGCGTCGTCGGCTTGCCCAGGTTGCTGCTGAGATTCTTAGCGACGAATTCGCGCACGGGCGCGCTGATGACCGCATGCTCACCTAGCCACTGTGCCCATGTCGCCGTCCGCTTCTGGCTGCCTTGTTCGACATCGTAGCGTTCGTAGGCCGCCAGCACGGCCAGCGCCAGTGGATAAAACACTTGCAGGGTCAACTGCTGGCGCAGCACCAGATCCACCGCGCCCAGGCTGCGCGCGCCGCAAATCTTGTCGGCGAGGTCGGCCGGAGCGGCAACGCCCTTGTCTTTTAGCGCCTGCTCGAACGAGGGCAGAATGAACTGCCGGACGACGTCCAGCACGATGTCGTCGCCTGCGACCTTGAAGCCGTCACGGAACCGTTGCGTCGGCAGGATGGGGGCATTGCTGCCGCCGCCTGCGCCATCGCGCTGCAAATGGTAGTCGTTGATCACCAGATCGGTGGTGCCCCCGCCAATATCAATCGAGGCTACGGTAATCCGTTCGCGGTCGAGTTTGCCGGGGCGGGCCAGAGCGGCGAAGAATTCTTCCGGGTGGCCACCGAAGTGTTCACCCACTTCGGTATAGAGATAGACCAGTTGTGCGCAGGTGGCCTCGTCCCATTTGACGACAACCTTGGGCAGCGGCACGCGCAGGCGCGATTCATCGCCCATGTCGCTGATCGGGTCTACATCGTAATTGCCCGTATGCCAGCCCAGGCTCTTCCAGAGCAGTCCCAGCGCCTGTTGCACGCAATCACGGAAGATGGTGCGCTCGACCTGCGGCATGCTGGGCGGCACCGTCAGAATGACCGTGCGCAGCCAGCGCGAGGTGGCGGTGCTGCCCTGACTGTTGCGATACAGAATGCTGTTGATCTGCGTGACCGCCTGATTGAAGACCTCGTTGAGCATCAGCGTCATCAGCGACGAGCGCGAATACTTGGTCTCGAACACCGATTCGGCTTCGCCCGTCACATAGAGCGCCCGGCCCAGATCGTCGATCAGATCGGCCAGCGGCTTGAGCGTCGCCATCGGTTCCTGGTGGCCCCGCAGGCTGCTGGTGTTCAGGCGCCAGACCTGATCGTAGGGGCGCTCATCCCAGAGGTAGCGTTTGGGGCTGGACAACCCCGTCGAGCCTTCCGTGCCTTCACGCAGGGCCGCCAGCTTGGCGGCCTCGGTGCCCACGCGGGTCATGCTGGCCCAGGCGAAGGCATCGGGCCGCCCGCTTTGCATCGACCATTGATCCAGCCCGAGATTGATTTTGGCGAATTCGACGCGTGACTCGAAGGGCTGGTCGTAAGTATGTTCGGGCGCGCTCATGTCGCGCAGCCGCAGAGGCTTGTTGCCATGCAGACCGCGATTGTTTTGCTCGGGATCTTCGACCAGGATGCCGCAGGTGCGCGAGTTGCCTACGTCCAGCACCAGGTCCACGGCTATCGGTTTGCCCGCGCCTATGGCGTTGCGCAGCTTGACCTTGACGATCGGCACGGCCACCTTGGGCTCCCGGTTGGGATGGGTGGTCGGGGCCGGGCCGCGCATCAGGCTCAGCACGTTCAGGTAATGGGCAATGTGGCGCAGCTGGCCCAATTCGGTCTGGATGTCCTCGCGTTCGCGCTTGGCTTGCAGGCAACGATCCTGGAATACCTCCTTGATCCATTCCTTGACCCAGTTGAGGTCGAGAAACCAGCGCATTTCGCCCAAATGCACCGCCAGCCGGAAGGCCTGGCCGTTGCGCAGGTCTTCATCATTGGGTGCCAGATAGGCCACACCTTCCCGTTTGGCCATGATGCGGGTATCAAAAGCCAGTGTGATGCGATGGGTGTGCCCGTGTTCGTCGGGCGTGGGAAGCTGCACGATGCGCAGACGCGCCCAATTGTTGGGGCCCTGATCAAAGCGCGTATCGGATAGGTAGCGGAAAAAAGGCACAGGCAGCCAGAGCGAGTCCAGCAGCGCCAGGCTTTCTTTCATGCTGACGTCGTCCAGGCCAGGACCGGGGCGCGCGCGCTCCTTTTTCTCGGCTTGCGCTTCGTAATACAGATTGCCGTCTTTGTCTTCGAACAGGCGCGCCAGCATGCCGTTATCGAAGCGGGCGAACTGGCCCGCCGGCTCGCGGCGCAGGTCCAGCGTGACGGCCAGATCAAGAAACTGAATGCCAGTGTCGCCAAACAGATCGACGGCTTGAGTTTCGGTATAGGTCTCGACTTTGGGCAGCATGGGCGATGCTCGTGATTCAGGGCTTGCGCATGGTCAGGGGGAACTGCTCGGCACCATAGTTGCCGGTGCAGGACGCAGTGCGGTTGGCGTCGGGCTGGCAGCGGATGGCGGGCATTTCATAGCTTGTGCCGTCGCTGCACCGGGCCGCGGCGCCGTTGTTGATGAGCAGGGCGCCGCCACTCATGGCCGCGCCTACCGGCGCCTGGCATGACACGCCGTTGTGGCGTTTGAGGGTCACGTGACCCTGGCCTTGTTCAAACTGGTATTGCAGGCGCAGCGGCTCGCCGGTGTTGCGATCCTGGATACCGGCGCGTACGCGCCAGTCGCCGTTCAAAAAATCCGCCCGGCCGTCCGGCGCCTGCTCCGGCAGGGTCAAGGGGTCGGTCTGCGCGGCAGGGCTGTCATTCGGCGCTTGGGGCGGCACTGCCTTGTCCTGGCCTGCCGCGGGCGAGGCTTGCGGGGCGGCATCTGCCGTCGTGCCGGATTTGCTTGCGGCTTCGGATGCGATGGGCTGGGCAGGGAGGGCTTCGTGCTGTGCGCGGGTCAGTGGGGTTGCCAAGGCAGGCGCCTGTCCGGCGGCGGGCAGCACTGAGGCGGCGGCGCCGCTGAGCGTCACATTGGGAAGGCTGGGCGTGGCCGGCTGCGTGGCAGAAACCGGTAATGCTGGCTTGTCTGGCATGCAGGCGCGCAAGCCCAACAACAGCAAGGCCAGCAGCAAGAGCGGCAGCAGCCAGAGCCACCAGCGCCGCCACCAGGGTTTGTCTGCCGTCGCGGGCGGGAGGAGGGGCGCAGGGGGGCTGCCCGGCGCCGAGGGCGCCGCCGGGCTGGACGGCGCGGCGCTCAGGCTATTGAGTGGCGTGTGATCGCGGCTGGCTCCGGCGCTGACAAAGCCCCAGAAAGTGATGACGGGTTTGCCGTTCACCAGATAGATATGGCTGTTGTCCGGGTGCTGCGTGATCCAGGGCAGCAACTGCGCGAACAAAGAGGTGCTGCCCTCTTCCAGTGAAGCGCGCAAATCTTGAATCTGCTGGCGCACCTCGTCCAGACGGGCCGTGGCGGCCGTGCGCTCGTTTTGCGTCGCGGCGCTCCAGGGGACGACCGGACCTGCCTCGGGGGCATACCAGTCGATCAGGCTGCCGTCGGCGCTAGCCTGCGGAATGGCGAAATGGCTGGCCAGATCGGGACGGCGGCGCTTGAGTGTTGACAGGATTTGTGACGCGGCCAGGTAGACGGGCTGCCCTCGTTCGCCCAGCGCTTCATAGAGATCGATTTTTTCACTGCGAAGCTTGACGCCAGAAATTCCCCAACCACCATTTCAACATTATGACCCTTATTTCGAGTCGTATCAGAGCGTTGAAATTTAACACGATTTAGTAATGTTTTTTTACGTGCTTAATCGTGTCAAGATGTTGAGGGATAAGGGAATAGATCATTGGTTTTATATTTTTATCTCTATTTTTCCGTCGAACATTGAAAACTTATAATTAAAAAAGTGCAGTGAAAGTAATATTTTTGCATTGGATTTAGCAGGGATAAATGTCGCTGCGGATTCTCCGGCGGCTGGATTCTGTCCCGCTGGGGACGGGTTTTCCCTGCCAGCGTCCCGTCAGCGCACAACACCGGTGCATTCCATCCCCATGCAAGTGCGCACCTCGCTGGTCTAGCGCGGCGTGCGAGGCGATATGTGAGGGAAAGGGGGCAGGCTGCGCAGATGGCACGGCGCTTGCTTGGGTATACCCACATGTATACCACTGAGGACTCCCGCATGAATGATTCCGTCGTATCCACTCAGGGCTGGACCTTGGCGCACTGGCGTCAGGCCTATCGGGAGGGCGCCACACCCGAGTCGCTGCTTGCCGTGCCGCTTGCGGACAATGCCTGGATCACGCGCATCCCACGGCTGGATGCGCAATTGCGCGAGCTGGAGGGACGCCTGAGGGCGGCCGGTGGCGATATGCGCAATCTGCCGCTTTATGGTGTGCCCTTCGCGGTCAAGGACAATATCGACGCAGCCGGATGGCCCACCACGGCGGCCTGTCCGGCCTTTGCCTATCAAGCTGAGGCGGACGCCACGGTCGTTGCGCGTTTGCGGGCGGCAGGGGCCGTCCTGCTGGGTAAAACCAATCTCGATCAGTTCGCCACGGGTCTGGTGGGCACGCGCTCACCGCATGGTCCGGTCGCCAACAGTTTCGATGAGCGCTATATCAGCGGTGGGTCGAGTTCCGGTTCGGCCTCGGTCGTCGCGCGTGGTCTGGTGCCTTTTGCGCTGGGCACGGACACCGCCGGGTCCGGACGGGTGCCGGCAGCCTTCAACAATATCGTCGGGCTTAAGCCCACACGCGGCTGGTTGAGCACGGCGGGCGTAGTGCCGGCCTGCCGCACCCTGGATTGCGTTTCAATCTTTGCGCTGACGGTGGAGGATGCGCTGACCGTCGCGGACATCGCGGGCGGCTACGACGCTCTCGACCCCTATTCCCGCGCCGAACCCGTAGGCCTGCGTCGTCCTTGGCATACGCCGCCGCGTTTTGCCGTGCCGGCCGATACGGAGTTTTATGGCGACGCCCTGGCTCGCGAAGTCCATGAGGCCGCGCTCGAGCGCTTGCGGTCGATGGGCGCAAGCATCCAAGCCGTGGATTTCTCGCCCTTTGCCGAATTAGCCGAGCTGCTTTATCAGGGCCCCTGGGTGGCCGAGCGTTTCGTGGCATCGCGGGCAGTCTTGCAAAGCCATCCCGGCGCCATGCATCCCGTGGTGCGCGGCATTGTCGAACAGGCCGGGCAATACAGCGCCGTCGACGCCTTCACCGCCGAATACCGTCGGGCCGAATTGGCCCGGCGCATTCAAGAAACCCTGGCAGGATTCGATGCCCTGGTCGTGCCGACCACGCCCTCTATTTACACCATCGCGCAACTGTTGGCTGATCCGCTGAGCTTGAATTCGCGTCTGGGCATCTATACCAACTTCACCAATCTGGCCGATCTCAGCGCGTTGGCGCTGCCGGCGGGTTTGCGCGCGGACGGCCTGCCTGCCGGGATCACGCTTATCGGCCTGGCCTGGCAGGATCACGCGCTGGCGGCGTTCGGGCAGCGCTGGCAAGAGACTCTGAATCTGCCCCTGGGGGCGACGGGTCAGCGCTTGCCCGCCAGCGCCCGCGCGCTGTCTGCGACGGAGGACAGCGTGCGTCTGGCCGTGGTAGGAGCGCATCTGACCGGGATGCCCTTGAACCACCAGCTGATTTCACGTGGCGCGAAGCGCGTCGAGCAGACCTGCACCGCGGGCGATTACCGTCTTTATGCTCTGGCCGACACGGCGCCGCCCAAGCCCGGTCTAGTCAAGATGCGAGAGGGCGGGGCGCCCATCGCGGTCGAGCTTTGGGATATGCCGCTCTCGGCCTTTGGCAGCTTTGTGGCCGAGATTCCCGCCCCGCTGGGCATCGGCACGCTGACCTTGATAGATGGCCGCGAGGTCAAAGGGTTTATCTGCGAGCCTTATGCGGTGCAGGGCGCTCGCGACATCACGGCGTTTGGCGGTTGGCGCGCCTTTCTGAACGGGTTGAGGGCGGACCCTTGCCCGACGCCTGAGTAAGATGGGGGAGGTTTTTTCATCGTTCAGGGAATATTCGAGGTCTTGCCGTCGTCGATAGCTTGGTATGCCCCCTTACTTCAAGGAGTACGACCATGAAACGACATTACGCAGCGCTGGCCCTCGTGAGTCTGAGCCTGTTGGCCGGCGGCGCTCACGCCCAGTCGCCTGCCAAAACCGAGTCCGGCATCTTGGTTGATGCCAAAGGCATGACGCTTTACACCTTTGACAATGACGTCAGCGGCAGTGGCAAAAGTGTCTGCAATGACGCTTGCGCCAAGGCATGGCCACCCCTGATGGCCACCGCCGGCGCGCAAGCCCTGGGGGATTGGTCCATCGTGACGCGTGACGATGGCGCCAAGCAATGGGCTTACCGGGGCAAGCCGCTTTATTATTTCGCGAAGGACACCAAGGCCGGCGACAAAACGGGCGATAATTTCAAGAACGTCTGGCATCTTGTGAAGCCCTGAGCCTGCCTTCCCATGTCCGGTGAAATCGAAGCCCTGATCGTGGCCTGCATCCCCAGTCTGCGGCGTTATGCCCGCGGACTGACCGGAGACCGCGACCGGGCCGATGATCTGGTGCAAGACACCCTGGAGCGCGCCTGGAGCCGTTATTCACGCTGGCAGCGGCGTGGCGAACTGCGCGCCTGGATGTTCGGGATCATGCACAATCATTTCATCGACGGGCTGCGCGCGCAGAAGCGCCAGCCCGAGTTCGCGACCGACGCCGATATACCGGAGCTTCCTATCCGGCCTACTCAGGACGACGGCCTGGAGGTGCGCGATCTGGATCGATGTCTGGCCCGGCTGACTCCCGATCTGCGCGCCGTCATCCTGCTGGTTTCGGTGGAAGAATTCAGCTATCAGGAGGCTGCGCGCGTGCTGGATGTGCCGCTGGGCACCGTCATGTCACGTCTGTCCCGGGCGCGCGAAAAGCTGGCGGCCATGCTGGCCGATACGGCCGCGCCTCGCGTCTCCGCTTCTTTGCATCGCATCAAACCATGAACGACGACCTAATCCTGCCGCCGCCCGGCGCGCCTATCGCCGAGGCGGATCTGCACGCCTACGCCGATGGGCTGTTGCCTCCCGCGCGGCGCAGCCTGGTCGAAGCCTATCTGGCCGGTAATGCCGCGGCCCGCGAGCAGGTGCAGCAATGGATAGAACAGAAACGCCTGTTGCGCGAGCACCTGAAGGGCGTGCTGGATGAGCCCTTGCCTTTGCGCCTGCCCTTGCGTGCGGCGCCGCGTCGCAACTGGGGCTGGGCGCTGGCGGCCGGCCTGTTGATCGCCGTGAGCAGTGGCGCTGCGGCCTGGCTGGCGCGGGGCGCTTTCGACGCCCATATGCAGCGCACTCAGCTTGCGCAGGCGATGGACAGCGGCGGCTTTGCACAGCGGGCGGCCGTGGCGCATGCCGTGTTCGCCTCGGATATGCGGCGTCCCGTGGAGGTCGGCGCCGATCAGGAACAGGCCATGGTCACCTGGCTGACGCGCCGGCTGGGCAAACAGGTTCATGCCCCTGTTCTCACTGCGGCGGGCTATGAGCTGGTGGGCGGCCGGGTGCTGCCGGGCAGACAGGGGGCCGTGGCGCAACTCATGTATAGCTCCGCCGCCGGTCAGCGTTTGACGCTCTATGTCACTCACGAAGCCAAAGGCGAAACGGCCGCGTTCCGCTATATGCAGGACGGGCCGGTGGGCGTGTTTTACTGGATCGAGGGGCGTCTGGGCTATGCCTTGTCGGGCGAGGTTCCGCGCGAAGAGCTGCTGCGTCTAGCCGAGAGCATCTACCGGCAACTGAACTGATGACCCCTCTCAGACCGAACGGGTGATGCCCCCGTCGATACGGATATTCTGGCCGGTGATGTAGCTTGATTTGTCCGAAGCCAGGAAGGCGATCAGATCGGCGACCTCGTCGGCGCGGCCGTAGCGGCCCATCGGGATGCGCGCAAGCCGGTCATCTTTCTCGGGCAGGCTGTCGATAAAGCCGGGCAGCACGTTGTTCATGCGCACATTGGCGGCGGCATACTCATCCGCAAACAGCTTGGCGAAGGCCGCCAGCCCGGCGCGGAACACCCCCGAGGTCGGGAAGGCCGCTTCGGGTTCAAAGGTCGCGTAGGTGGAAATATTGACGATCGAGCCGCTGCGCTGGGCCTGCATGATGGGCGCCACCAGGCGCGTGATACGCACCACGTTCAGCAGGTAGTAGTCCATGCCCAGGGCCCAGTCGGCATCGCTGATTTCCAACAGCTTGCCCTTGGGGCCGTGGCCGGCGCTGTTGACCACGGCGTCGATGCGGCCCCAGCGCTGCATGGTGGCTTGCACCAGACGGGCGATGTCCTCGGCCGAAAGATTGGAGCCGGTCACGCCCAGCCCACCCAGTTCTTCCGCCAGAGCTGCGCCCTTGCCCGAGGACGACAGAATCGCCACTTGAAACCCCTCGGCCGCGAGTTTGCGTGCGGCGGCTGCGCCCATGCCGCTGCCCCCGGCTGTGATGATGGCGATTTTCTGCTGGTTCATGTCTGCTCCCTGTTTGTGAGTCACTTATTTGAGCAGGGGCGCCTTCGGGATGCAAACCGCGCTAACCTCGTCGATTGCTGGCCGTAATGCCGGCCGAGGCGAGCACGATGGCCCCTACGGCCAGCCATTGCTGTGTGTTGAGCGCTTCACCCAGGAAAAACAGCCCTGACAGGGCGCCGAAAACGGGCTCCAGGCTTAGCAGCGTGCCAAAAGTGCGGGCCGGCAGGCGGCTCAGGGCCTGTATCTCCAGCACATAGGGCAGGGCGCTCGAGAGAATGGCCACGGCGATGGCCCAGGGCAGCAGAGCCGGTGCGAACATCGCCGCTGCCCCGGCGTGCGCCAGGCCGAAGGGCAGCACGCCCAGGGCAGCAATGCTGGCGGCCAGCGCCACGGTGCGCGAGCCGTAGCGCAGGCCGGCCCGCTGCCCGAACACGATATAAAGCGCCCAGCACAGACCGGCCGCCAGGGCATAGCCCACTCCCACCGGGTCCAGCGAGCTCAGGTTGGTGCCATGAGGAATCAGGGCCAGCAGGCCAGCGGCGGCCAGCGCAATCCAGGCAAAATCTTTCAAACGGCGCGACGTCAGCACGGCTACGGCGAAGGGGCCGGTGAATTCCAACGCCACGGCGATGCCCAGCGGCACCGTGCGCAGCGCCATATAGAACATCAGGTTCATGCCGCCCAGTGTCAAGCCATAGAGCGCGACATCCCGCCAGCCGCGGGCATCCAGCCTCAGACGCCAGGGTTTGAGCAGGGGCAGCAAAATGAGTGCCGAGAAGAACAGCCGCAGCGCGGCAGTGCCCTGCGCGCCCACGGCGGGAAACAGGGATTTGGCCAGCGCGGCGCCGCCTTGCAGCGAGGCCATGGCGATCAGGAGCAGAACAACCGGGTAGAGCGGGGAGCGGGACATGAGGCGTGGGCGGAGAAAAACAGTCCGCGATTCTACGGTAAGCGCAGATCGCAGCGGCGCACCGCCAGTTTGCCGCCATGATTCGAATTCAGCCCACCCGAGATCTACGGGCCGACAGTCCCTCTCGCGCCGCCCAGTTAGCCGGCTTTTCTACACGTTTTTTACGTGGGCGTCACGGCCTTTGGCAACACCGCCCTGCCCGAGATGCAGCGCCAGGTGGTCGAGGCGCACGATGGATGAACGTCGCATTTGGGCGGCACTGACCTAGGGCCCAAGTTGATGGGGAGGGTTGGCAGGTGGCTGGATGGGCGACCCGTTGGCCCTTCATGCGTGCCGATGGTGATCCTGCTCGAGCTGAGGGAGGGCGGAGCAATCTTGGTGTGACCAGACCGCGTTCCTGTGAGGGCCGGGCTGATGGCCGCCAGCGCCGTGCTCATTAGCCTGGCGTCAGTGCGCGATGGGTATAACGCCGTCATGACAGGGTGGCGGTCGCCACCCTGTCCCCAGCGCATTTTTGTGGCGGCCAGCGCCCTAGCACAGGCCTGGCCGCCAGTTTCGCGGCTTAGAAGGCCCAGCGCGCCTGGATCTTGGCGGTGTGCTGGGTATTGCCTTCGCCGAACTCGCCAGCGTAGTTCAGCGCCAGCGTGCCATTGCGGCTGACGGCCAGATCGGTGCCGATTTCCACCAAGCCGGTACTGCGTGCGATGGCATTGCCATTGATGGAGAAGGATTGACTGCCGTTAAAGGCCACTTTGCCGCGCGAGGTGAGGTCTCCGCTGAGATTGCGGTAACCGACACCCGCCCGCAGCACGCCCTGGGTCTTGCCCAACTCATATTTCCACTGGCTGCGCAGCCCCAGCGTGGTGGTCAGGGAGTGCTGGTTCGTCGCTTGGCCGCTGAGGGCAGCGGTTCCGCCCGATTCATCGAAGGCGCGGGTGCGCAGATTGTTCCACGACAGGCCGAGATAGGGCTCAACGCTGGCCTTGCTCGACAAGGGCATCAGATAACCTACTTCGCCAAAGAGCTGCGCGGTGCTGGCGCCGTAGTCGGCGGTCAGGGTCTCGGGCAGCAGCGCCGCCGCCATATTGCGGGAGGTGCCGATGTCATGCCAGGTGTAAGCCGTGCCGAGCATGAGGTTCAATCGGCCGTTGCCCGCGTCCCAGCCTCGGCCGCCATAGAGCGACAGGCTGTAGTTGTCGATCGAGCCGCTGGCCGAACGATTGTTGATGTTGACATGGGTATTGGAATATCCCACCGCCGCGCCCAGCCGCCATTGTTTGCCGATGGCATGGTCCGCGCCGATATAGAGGCCATAGTTGCTGGCCCGCATGCCGGGATTGCTGGCGTTGCCCTTGTCGCGCTGCCAATTGCCGACCACTTCCGCCCACATCGGCTGAGCCGCCGAAGACGGCAAGGCTGCGGCAGGATAGGTGCCCGAGCCCTGGGCCAGCGGCGCCCCGGCGCGCAGGCCGGCCGTGAGGTTGCGATGCAGAATCGTCATGGGCACGTTGATTTGCGGCGCCGAAATAGCCATGGTTTGCAGGGCGGCGTTCATGCCGAGCGCACTATCGCCGGACAGGGCCTGCAGGGCTGCGCCTGGCGCGCCTTTCGGCAGGGTCAGCACGTGCTGATACAACTCGCTATCATGCGGCAGCGTTTCCAGCGCCCTGCCCGCAGCGGCTGCATTGCGGGTTTCGGCGAGTGAGGCAAGGTCGCCGTTCTGGCTGAAGGTGACGTTGGCAGTCTTGTCGGTGTAGCCGACCTTGCTGGTCAAGTAGGCCATATTGCTGTCTATGGTCGTGTCCTTGAACGTGCCAGTCAGCGAACTGCCTTCCAGCAGGGTGTAGGCTTCGCCGATTTTGACGCCAGGCTTGGCGTCGACGTGGAGATTGGCGCCCGTGACGATAACGTTTCCCGTGGCTTTGACCTGCGCCTGAGCGGGGTCGGTCTGGTCGTCGATTGTCACGCCCAGCGTGGTGCCGCCGGCAAGCGAAAAAGTGCCCGTGACAGCAACGGGGCCGTGCACTTTTATTTGCCCATTATTGGTCACAAAGGTGTTGCCCAGTGTGCCTGCGCTCATGCTCAGCAGGCCGCCTTGTACTTCTGCGCCGCCAGAGAGGTGGCTCTGACGCGCATCCAGCGTGCCGCCGGTCACGGTGGTTTTGCCTTCAAGCGTCTGGCCGTTCAGCACGGTATAGCCCGCTTGTTGCAGCACTGCGCCCTTGCCCGTAATGCTGGGCTCGAATACATAGCTGCCGCTGTTGTCGCTGTGGTTGAAGACGATGGCTTGTTGCGTGTCGTCGCCACTGAATTTGACGCCTTTTTCACTGCTATCGAGAAAACCCGGCGCGGCTGCGGCGCTTTCGCCGCCGATGATCAGTTTGCTGTCCTTGCCCTGGAAGTCCAGGCCGTACTTGCCCAGTTCCAGCTTTGCGCTGTTTTGCAGGGTGATATTCACCTTGTCGCCGGCGGTAATGCCGGTGGCATCCAGCGTGGAGTTCTGGCCGGTAACGAGCAGGCTGGCTTTCGGTTTGAGCACCTCCTTCACGTTCAGGGCGGCGGGTTCAGCGGCCGCTGCTGCCGCCTGGGGCTTGGCATTCAGGCTTATGCTTGCCGTCGCTCCGTTGTTGGAGCCGATGACGACCTTCGCCCCGTTTTGCACGGTGATGCTTGCCATGCCCGGGCCCGAGGTCAGGCTGGTGGCATAGAGCGTCGATCCATCAACCAGCACTGACGATGCGTCGTTTTCCTGGCCCGACATTTTCAGATCGCCGCCGTTGCCATCGTCTGCCGTCGCGTCTGCAGTGAGCGTGAGCATGGCGCCCTTGGTGACGGAAAGCGTAGCCTGGTTTTTCAGTTCGGCCTGCTTCATGTCCAGTTTCGAGCCGGTGCCGCTGACGGTGATGCTGGCGTTTTCGAAGCTGGCGGGCTTTTGCAGGTCCAGTTTGGCGCCCTTCTCGACTTCCACCAGGGCGGGATGACCGTTGGCGCCTGTCGCTGTCGTCGCGCCTTCGATGGTGAGCGTGGCGCCACCGGTCACCGTGAGCGTGGCGGGACCTGTTTCTGTGCTGGTGAGGGTTGCGTCGCCGGTCGCACGGGGCATGACGGTATCACCCTCGATCAAGAGGTGGCCGTTTTGGATCTCTAGCTTGTCGATAAGCGAGTCTGATGCGGACGAAGAGGAGGTAATAGACTCTGATTTATCAACGATTTTTTTATCTATGATATTTGGCGTGGTAGGGTATCCCCCCCCCCCATCCCGGTATGGGTGTCGCCGTCGCTCGCAGTGCCCTGCTGCTCATGTTCGCCCTGGTCTTGATGATCCTGGCTCTTGTCTCCTTCTGCTTTGGCCCCGTCAGCTTTGTCCTTGTCTTCTTCTTGAGCGCCAGCATCATGATTCCCGGCGGCCTCACCGTTTTTGGCCTGGTCGCCAGCTTCCTGCTCGTCTTTTTCACCGACTTGAGCAGCGGGCTGAGCGCCGTCAGCGGCCAAAGCCATCGGAATGTGCAGATAGAGCGGGGCCGATAAAAAGAGGCCAGCCAGCATTTTGCGCGTGAGCGACGCAGGGGACGGCGGGTTGAAGGGGACCGGAGAGGCCTGAATTATGACGATTACCTTTGCTAGTGAAAGCGTTATCTCGAGAATCCTGAGAGGGATGTGCAAGATTAGGTAAATGTCCGCTAAGACCCGTCAAACGCCGCAAAAAATAGGTCTCAATTAAGAGGGGTGCATCATTATCCGACGATGTGTGGAGCACCTTGTTGCAAGGATAGGAATGCGCGCGGCATTGACGCCTTTCTATAAATGGCCGTAAAAGCGGCCGCGTTTAACGCTCGCAGGTCAGCCGCCAGAGCGAGGTGGTTTCGCGCGAGCGCGCGGCATGCAGCGGGTCGCTCTTGTCCAGGGCGCGGGGATGTTGCGGTTTTGCCGTGTGTTGCCCCGCCACGCGCAAGCCCGCCGCCTTAATCCAGTTCTGCAAATCATCGGGGGCGCGCAGGCCGAGGTGTTCGGCCAGGTCGGAAATGATCAGCCAGGCTTCGCCGCCTGGCAGCAGATGCCCGCTCACCCCCTGCAAATAGGCGCGCAGCATGCGGCTGTTCGGGTCGTATACGGCATATTCGATGGGCGAGCTGGGTTTGGCGGGAATCCAGGGCGGGTTGCAGACGATGAGCGCCGCTTTCCCTTCCGGGAACAGATCGGCGCGTTGCAGACTGACCCGCGCCGACAGGCCGAGCCGGGCCAGATTGTCGCGAGCGCAGGCCAGCGCGCGCGGGTCCAGGTCGGTGCCGATGACAGGCTGCGCGCAGCGTCGCGCCAGCACGGCGGCCAATACGCCGGTGCCGGTGCCGATATCGAATATAGGGCCCTCGGGCATGGGCGCGCGCGCCACCAGGTCGATGTATTCGCCGCGCACCGGGGAGTACACGCCATAGCAGGGATGGATGCGTTCGCCATTGAGCGCCGGGATGACCACGCCTTTCTTATGCCACTCGTGTGCGCCGAGCAGGCCTTGCAGCTCGCGCAGCGATATCAGGTAGTTGGAGCCAGACGGGATGCCGGCGGCCGCGCAGGCGGCGGTGATATCGGGCGCGCGCCGCAGGCTAAGGCCATGGTCCGGTTCAACCTCGATGAGCAGCATACCCAGCGTACGGGCCCGTTGTGCCTGCCACATGCGGTGTTGGTTGAAACACTCGCGCGGGGTTTCAGCCAGTTTGGCTTGGCGCTTGTCCAGGCGCCGCGCCATGGCCTGGAGCAGCTGCCGGGCATTCTGGAAGTCGCCGCGCCATAACAGGGCGGTGCCTTCGCAGGCTTTTCGATAGGCGATGTCGGCCGGCAGGCGGTCATCGATGAGGTCGATGCGGCGCGGCGTGGGCGCGCCGCTTTCGGATTGCCAGCGTGCCTGGCGGGCGCTGCCGTCGGCTTCGGTCCAGTGGACGGCAGAGGGGGGAGGAGATGCGAAGGACATAGGCCGGCAATGTAGCCGGTTTTCTCGCCTCAGGCGATCCGGGCCTGGCGTGGCGTCAGTCGGGCCATGTTGAGCACGACGGCCTCCCGCACCAGCGGATGCAGGCGGATTTCCGGTGCATCGCCCTCGGGATAGGCCGCGAGAAAGTCCAGCAGTTGCCAGCGCATGCGTGGCTCCCAGAACTTCTGAATGTGGTTGGCCACACCCTCCAGCGCCTCGGCGTGGTCTGGGTAAGCGTCGAAGAAATCGCCGATGCGATTAACCATGCGGATGAGATTGGCGGCGTCCATGAGCGTAGGGATAGCAGGGCCGTCTCAGCGGAGACGGCCGGGGTGGGTGTAAAGGGTGGCGTTGGCCTCTCGCACGAAGCCGGCCAGGGTCAGTCCGGCCTGATCGGCCAGGCGGCAGGCCAGCGCGGTCGGGGCGGAGACGGCGGCCAGCACCGGAATGCCGGCGCTGGCGGTCTTTTGCACCATCTCGAAGCTGGCGCGGCTGGATACCACGGCCATGCCCAGGGCGGCGGGCAGGCCGGCGCGGGCCAGGGCGCCGATGAGTTTGTCGAGCGCATTGTGACGGCCGACGTCTTCGCGGCTCAGCCTAAGCGTGCCTGTGGCGTCGGCCCAGCCTGCCGCATGGGTGGCGCCGGTGAGATCGTGCAGGCGCTGTTGACCGCGTAGCGCGCGCATGGCCTGGAGCAGCGCCGCCAGCGATAAATCAGGGCCGGGCGCGACCGGCGCAACCGGGCGCAGGACTTCGGGCAGGGTTTCCACACCGCACAAGCCGCAGCCGGTACGGCCCGCCATGGCGCGGCGTCTTTCCTTCAGGCCGACCTCGCGGGCTGTGGCGATTTCCACTTGCACGACGATGCCGTCGGCGCGCGGGTCGAGATCGATACCGCGCACCTCGCTTGCCGTAGCGACGATGCCCTCGCTGAGTGCGAAACCCAGCGCGAAGTCCTCCAGGTCGGCCGGTGTGGCCAGCATCGTGGCATGGCTGATGCCATTGAACTCCAGCGCCACGGGGGTTTCTTCGGCTAACTTGTCGTGCTGCGGCAGGCCTTGCCCGTCGCGCACGCGCAGCACTTCGACTTCACGGTAAGCAGGCCAGGAGGGTTCGCGGGCAGATGTCATGGCAGGAAGGTTTGAGCGTTATTTCCCGGCCATCGTGGCGCTTTCGCTCAGCAGGCGCTGCTGCACTTCGGTAAAGCGCGTCCAGTGACGCTGCCATTCCGAGGGCTGCGATACCCGCGTGACCTGCACCGCCGTGACTTTGTACTCGGGGCAGTTAGTGGCCCAGTCGGAGCTGTCGGTCGTGACCACGTTGGCGCCCGATTCCGGGAAGTGGAATGTTGTGTATACCACGCCCGGTTGCACACGGTCGGTCAAGGTGGCGCGCAGCACCGTTTCGCCGGCGCGGCTCTGGATGCCGACCCAATCGCCGTCGCGCACCCCCCGGTCTTCGGCATCCTGGGGGTGGATTTCGAGCAGGTCTTCGCTGTGCCAGTGCACGTTCTCGGTGCGCCGGGTCTGTGCGCCCACGTTGTACTGCGACAGAATGCGGCCCGTCGTGAGCAGCAGCGGGAAGCGCCGGGTGCTGCGCTCATCGGTGGGCACATAGCGCGTGATCATGAAACGGCCCTTGCCGCGCACGAAGGCATCGATATGCATGATGGGTGTGCCCTCGGGCGCCTCGTCGTTGCAAGGCCATTGCAGGCTGCCCAGGCGCTCCAGCTTTTCGTAAGTCACGCCCGAGAACGTGGGGGTGAGCCTGGCGATTTCCGCCATGATCTCGGAGGGGTGGCGGTAGTGCATGGGGTAGCCCAGCGCATTGGCCAGCGCCACGGTGATTTCCCAGTCGGCCATGCCGTTGCGCGGCTCCATGACCTTGCGCACGCGAGAGATGCGCCGTTCCGCATTAGTAAAGGTGCCGTCTTTCTCCAGGAAGGATGAGCCGGGCAGGAAGACGTGGGCGTATTTGGCGGTTTCGTTCAGGAAGAGATCCTGCACCACGATGCATTCCATGGCCGACAGGGCCGCCGCCACGTGCTGCGTGTTGGGATCGGACTGCACGATGTCTTCGCCCTGGCAGTACAGGCCCTTGAAACTGCCTTCCAGCGCGGCTTCGAACATATTCGGAATGCGCAGGCCGGGCTCGGGCTGTAGCGTGACTCCCCAATCCTGCTCGAAAAGACCGCGCGCGGCATCATCGGAAATATGCCGGTAGCCGGGCAGCTCATGAGGGAAGGACCCCATATCGCAAGAGCCCTGCACATTGTTCTGTCCGCGCAGCGGGTTCACACCCACACCTTCGCGGCCGATGTTGCCGGTGGCCATCGCAAGGTTGGCGATGGCCATGACGGTGGTCGATCCCTGGCTGTGTTCGGTCACGCCCAGGCCGTAATAGATGGCGCCGTTGCCGCCGCCAGCATACAAACGCGCCGCGCCGCGCACGGCCTGCGCTGGCACGCCGGTGATTTCCTGTGTGGCTTCGGGAGAGTGCTCGGCGCGCGCTACGAATTCCTGCCATTGCGCGAAGGCCTCCGGCTCGCAGCGGTCGGCGACATAATCCTGCTTGACGAGCCCCTCGGTGACGATGACATGGGCCAGCGCCGTGAGAAGCGCCACATTGGTGCCGGGGCGTACTTGCAGGTGGTAATCGGCCTTGATGTGGGGCGAGTTCACCAGTTCGATGCGGCGCGGATCGATCACGATGAGGCGGGCGCCTTGGCGCAGACGCTTTTTCAGGCGCGAGGCGAAGACCGGGTGGCCGCTGCTTGGGTTGGCGCCCATCACGATGACCACGTCGCTGAACATGACCGAGTCAAAGGTCTGGGTGCCAGCCGACTCGCCCAGCGTTTGTTTCAGACCGTAGCCGGTGGGCGAGTGGCACACGCGCGCGCAGGTGTCGACATTGTTGGTGTTGAAGGCGGCGCGCACCAGTTTCTGCACCAGCCAGGTTTCTTCGTTGGTGCAGCGCGATGAGGTGATGCCGCCCACGGCATCGCGCCCGTAGCTGGCCTGAATACGGCGGAACTCCGATGCGGCATAGCGCAGGGCCTCGTCCCAGGACACTTCTTGCCAGGGGTCGGTGATGCGTTTGCGGATCATGGGTTTGAGCACGCGTTCGCGGTGGGTCGTGTAGCCCCAGGCGAAACGGCCTTTCACGCAGGAGTGCCCGCGATTGGCCTGGCCGTCTTTCCAGGGCACCATGCGCACGACTTCCTGGCCTTTCATTTCGGCCTTGAACCCGCAGCCCACGCCGCAATAGGCGCAGGTGGTGATGACCGAGTGCTCGGCCTGCCCGAGCATGATGACGGTCTTTTCCTGCAAGGTGGCGGTCGGGCAGGCCTGCACACAGGCGCCGCAGGACACGCAATCGCTTTCCATGAAAGACTGGCTCTGGCCCGGTGAAACCCGCGATTCGAAACCCTTGCCCGCGATGGTCAGCGCGAAGGTGCCCTGTGTTTCCTCGCAGGCCCGCACGCAGCGGTTGCACACGATGCACTTGGACGGGTCATAAGTGAAATAGGGATTGGACTCGTCTTTCTTTGCTTGCAGATGGTTGGCGCCGTCTTGGCCATAGCGCACATTGCGCAGCCCCACCACGCCCGCCATGTCTTGCAGTTCGCAATCGCCGTTGGCCGCACAGGTCAGGCAATCCAGCGGGTGGTCGGAGATGTAAAGCTCCATCACGCCGCGGCGCAGTTCGCGCAGCTTCGAGGTTTCGGTGCTGACGACCATGCCATTTTCGGCCGGCGTCGTGCATGAGGCGGGGTAGCCGCGCCGCCCGTCGATCTGCACCAGACAGAGGCGGCAGGAGCCGAAGGCTTCCAGGCTGTCGGTGGCGCACAGCTTGGGAATATTGATGCCCGCCTCGGCGGCGGCGCGCATGACCGAGGTGCCCTCCGGCACCGAGATGGTCTGCCCGTCGATGGTGAGTGTCACCAGGTTTTCGCTCTGGCGCGGCGGCGTGCCGAAGTCACGATCGCGTTTGATTACGGTTTCCAGCATGTCGGTCTCCTTCAGGCGGGCTGGGCGGTTTGCCCGAAGTCTTCAGGGAAATGGTTGAGCGCGGATAGCACCGGGTAGGGGGCCATACCCCCCAGCGCGCACAGCGAGCCGCCTAGCATGGTGTCGCAGAGGTCGCGCAGCAGATGCACCTGCGCCTCGCGTTGCTCGCCGCCGGCCATGATGCGGTCCAGCGTTTCGACACCGCGCGTGGAGCCGATGCGGCAGGGCGTGCATTTGCCACAGGACTCGATGGCGCAGAACTCCATCGCATAGCGCGCCATGCGGGCCATATCCACACTGTCGTCGAAGGCCACCACCCCGCCGTGGCCGACCATGGCCGAGATGGCGATATAGGCTTCGTAGTCCAGCGGCACGTCCCATTGGGATTCCGGCAGATAGGCGCCCAGCGGCCCGCCGACCTGTGCGGCGCGCAAGGGCCGGCCGCTTGCGCTGCCGCCGCCGAAGTCATAGAGCAGCTCGCGCAGGCTCAAACCGAAAGCCTTTTCCACCAGCCCGCCCTGGCGGATATTGCCCGCCAATTGAAAGGGCAGGGTGCCGTGCGATCGGCCTACGCCGTAGTCGCGGTAAAAGGCCGCGCCCCGGGCCAGAATGGTGGGTACGGTGGCCAGCGAGATCACATTGTTGATGACGGTGGGTTGGCCGAAGAGTCCGCTGATTGCCGGCAGCGGCGGCTTGGCGCGCACCACGCCGCGCTTGCCCTCCAGGCTTTCTAGCAAAGCGGTTTCCTCGCCGCAGATATAGGCGCCCGCACCCTCTCGGACTTCAAGGTCAAAGCATCGGCCGCTGCCGTGGATATCCTCGCCGAGCCAGCCGACCTCACGGGCGCGTCCGATGGCCGCGCGCAGGGTGGCGATGGCATGGGGATACTCGGAACGCACGTAGATATAGCCATAGCGCGCGCCCACGGCCAGGCCGGCGATGGTCATGCCTTCGATCAAGGCATAGGGGTCGCCTTCCATGAGCAGCCGATCCGCGAATGTGCCGGAATCGCCTTCATCGGCGTTACAGACGATGTATTTCGTGGCAGACGGCGCGCTGTGTACGGTTTTCCATTTGATTCCGGTCGGAAAGGCCGCGCCGCCGCGCCCGCGCAGGCCCGATGCGGTGACCTCTTCGATGATTTGTTCCGGCGTCAGGTTCAGCGCACGCTCCAGGCCGGCGAGTCCCCCGTGGGCCGCATAGTCTTGAATGGACAGCGGATCGATCACGCCCACTCGGACGAAAGTCAGGCGTTCCTGGTGACGCAGATAGGGGATGGTCTCGGTCAGGCCGTGCCCCAGAGGGTGTGCGGCGCCGCTTAGCCAGCCGGCGGCGAACAGGCCCGGCACATCGTCGAGGCTGACCGGCCCGTAGGCCACGCGGCCTTCGGGCGTGGCCACCTCGACGAGCGGTTCTAGCCAGAGCAGGCCGCGTGAACCGTTGCGCACGATGTCCACCGGCTGATTCAGGCGTTCGGATTCGGCCAGGATGGCGGCGGCGACTTCGTCGGCCCCGACTGCCAGCGCTGCCGCATCGCGCGGCACATAAATGCGGATAGGTGTTGTCATGCCTGGCCTCCCTGATCGATCAGACGATCCAGCCGTGCAGGCGTCATCCGGGCATGGGGCCGGCCGTCCAGCATGAGCGCTGGCGATTGCGCGCACAGGCCAAGGCAATAAGCCGGTTCGAGCGTGAAAGCGCCATCGGCGCTGCGGGCGTGGAAGTCACAGCCCAGCCGCGCTTGCGCATGGGCGGCGAGCGCGTCGCCACCCATGGCCTGACAGGCCTCTGCGCGGCAGATTTGCAGCACATGGCGGCCTGCCGGCTCCGTGCGGAAGTGCGGATAGAAGGTGATCACGCCATGCACCTCGGCCCGCGACAGCGACAGGGCTTCAGCCAACACCCCGACCGTCTCGGGCGGGATACAGCCCAGTTCTTCCTGGAGCGCGTGCAAGAGCGGCAGCAGGGCGCCGGGCTGATCCGCGAAGCGGGCGGCCAGCCGCTGCGCAACAGCGATGGGATTGGGGGGCATGACGGGTCTCCTTCTCGGGTTTGCTACCTGCCGTCAGTGTGATTAATATGTTTATTTTTACATATAAAAAACGTCGCGGCAGGCTTGTTAGGGCGGTACTCTACGCTTCAGATCAGGCGGCTTCAATATGCAAGAAATGACATATAAATTTCGTGTCGGTTTGCGTCCGCAATGGCATCTGGCCCTTGATGGCGACGCCGACGAGACCTCCATGCAGGAATTGCTGGCGCTTCTGGCCGCCATCGATGCCGAGGGCCATATCGCCGGCGCCTGTAAAAGTCGCGGGCTGTCTTATCGGCATGGTTGGGGCTTGTTGCGCCGTTTTGAGGCTTTGTTCGGCACGGCGCTGGTGCTGACGCGGCGGCGGCAGGGCAGCGAGCTGTCTGTGTTTGCGCAACGCTTGCTCTGGGCCAACCGCCGCATCGAGGCCCGGCTGGCGCCCACCTTGGAAAGCCTGGCCTCGGAGTTGCAAGAAGAATTGCAGCGGCTGCTGCCGCAAGAGCTGCCGCCTCTGCGCTTACAGGCCAGCCATGGCTTTGCTGTCGAGGCCCTGATGCAGCAGGGCGCCCGCGTGGAGCTGCGTTATCGCAACGCCAGCGAAGCGCTGGCTTCGCTGGCGCGGGGGGAATGCGATCTGGCGGGTTTTCAACTGCCTAGCGGGGAGTTCGAGCGCGACATCTTGGCCCATTACGCCCAATGGCTGGATCGCGAAACCCATATGCTGATTCATCTGGCGCGGCGCAATACCGGGTTTTTCGTGATGGCCGGCAATCCCAAGGGTATCGCCGGCGTGCGGGATCTCGCCCGGCCCGATGTGCGCTTCGTCAACCGCCAGATGGGGTCCAGCACCCGCTATCTAGCCCATTTGCTGTTGCAGCGCGAAGGTATCGATGTCAGCCAGGTGCAAGGTTTTCAGAGCAACGAATTTACGCATATGGCGATTGCCGCCCATATCGCCAGCGGCATGGCTGACGTGGGCATGGGGGTGGAAACGGCGGCGCGCCGCTTCGGCCTGGATTTCATTCCGCTGGTTCAGGAACGCTATTTCTTTGCCCTGCGCCGGGCCGAGCTGGGCCAGCCGCTCATGCAGGACTTTCTGCGCGCGCTGCGCAGCCCGGCTTACCAGGCCGAGATCGGCGCGCTGGCAGGCTATGACGCGAGCGATTGTGGCCGCATAATGGCCTTGGCCGACGCTTTTTCCTAGGCAGTCATTCAAGGGCTATCATCCCATCATGTCTTCCGTGATCCATCTCGTTGATGAACACATCCCTGTCGCCGTCGCGCCGCCCGCAGCGGGTGAGCCGCTGCGGGATCAACGCGGCCGTCCCCTGCGTGATTTACGCATCTCGGTGACGGATCGCTGCAACTTCCGTTGCACTTACTGCATGCCACGTGACGTATTCGACGCCAGCTATCGTTTCATGCCACATTCGGCCCTGCTGTCATTCGAAGAAATCACCCGCGCCGCGCGTGTGTTCACCCGACTGGGCACCGAGAAAATCCGCCTGACCGGTGGCGAGCCGCTGCTGCGTAAAGATGTCGATAAGCTCATCGCCATGCTGGCTGATCTGCGCACGCCTCAGGGGCTTCCCCTCGACCTGACCCTGACCACCAACGCCAGCCTGTTGGCGCGCAAGGCGAGCGCCCTCAAAGCGGCAGGCCTGGGCCGTGTCACGGTCAGCCTCGATGCACTGGACCCCGGGCGCTTCAAACAACTGGCGGATGCCGACTACACCCCATCCGATGTGTTGCGCGGCATCGATGCTGCGGCTGCGGCGGGGCTGCCCGTCAAGGTCAATATGGTTGTGCGCCGTGGCGTCAATGACGATCAGATCCTGCCTCTGGCCAGACATTTTCGTCATAGTGGCCATGTGCTGCGTTTTATCGAGTACATGGATGTCGGCAACAGCAATGGCTGGAACCTCACCGAAGTCTTGCCCAGCGCCGAACTAATCGCTCGCCTGAGCACCGAGTTCGCGCTGGAGCCCTTGGAGGACGCGCCGATGGGGCGGGTCGCCGAGCGCTGGCGCTATGCCGATGGTGCGGGTGAAATCGGTGTGATTTCCAGCGTGACCCACGCTTTTTGTGGCGGCTGTACGCGGGCCCGCCTGTCGCCCGAGGGGCAGTTATTCCTCTGTCTGTTTGCTTCGCGTGGCTATGATCTGCGCACCTTGCTGCGCAATGGCAGCGACGACGAGTCGTTTGCCGCCGCGCTTAGCGGCATCTGGACGGTCCGCCGTGACAACTACTCCGAGCGGCGCGGCCAAGCAGGCGTTGCTCAGGAAAAAATCGAGATGAGTTACATCGGTGGCTAAGCGCGCGATCTCCGGGCTGATTCTCGCGGGCGGGCAGGGCAGGCGGGTCAATGAGGCCGATAAAGGTCTGCTGCCCTGGCGCGGCCAGCCCCTGGTCGCCCATGTGGCGCAACGCCTCGCTCCTCAGGTGGGCGCCCTCTACATCAGCGCTAATCGTCATCTCGAAACCTATGCGCAATACGGCAAGGTGCTGCCCGACGATGCGGCGCTAGGCCCTTGGCAGGGCCCGCTTGCGGGGCTTGCCGCCGGCTTGGCGGCCTGCCGGGATGACTGGCTGGTATGCGTGCCTTGCGACACCCCTCTGATTCCGCGAGATCTGGTCCTGCGGCTCACGCAGGCGGCCGAACATGCCGGGGCGTCGATGGCCGTGGTGTCCAGCCAGGGACGCCGGCACGCTGTCTGCATGGCGGCGAGAGCCGCCCTGGCGCAGGATTTGCGCGCCTATCTGGCCGCAGGCGACCGCAAGGTCGCCCTATGGCAAGATCGGGTTGGCGCCATCGAAGTGGCTTTCGATGACGAGCCCCAGGCTTTCATCAACCTCAATACGGCGGAAGATTTCGCTTTCGCGCAGGGCTAAGCCTGCCACAGGCGCATGTCGTAATAGCGTACCTGCGCGCCGTCCTGGATATCGGTGTCGTAGGGCAGCCGCGCCAGCCCATCCGACCAGGCCAGGGAGCTCAGTACGCCCGAACTCTGATTGGTGTAGGCATGCAGCTCGGGCGTGAGGCCCACACGGTATTGCACCCGCAGAAATTCCTCGCGGCCATCTCGGCGGGTATGCGCTGTGCGTAAAGCCACATGATCGACGCGCGGGTAGATCTCCCGGCGGCCTTGCATGCGGCGCAGCAAGGGAGAGACCAAGACCGTGAATACCGTGTAGGCCGATACCGGATTGCCTGGCAGGCAGACCAGAGGCTTGCCGCGCGCATGGGCCAGCGCTACCGGCTTGCCCGGTTTCATGCGTACCTTCCAGAGCACCAACTGAGCTCCCATGGACTCCAGCACCGGTTTGACCAGATCGCGCTCGCCGACTGAGACGCCGCCCACGCTCAGGATCAAATCGCAATCGTCCAGCAACTGATCGAAGGCCGCTTTCAGGCTCTCCTCGTCGTCGCGGGCGTGCAGTACATGAGTGGCTTGCGCGCCCATGCCTTCGGCCAGTGCGGCCAGCATGGCGCCATTGGAGTTATAGATCTGCTGGGCTTGGCGGGGCGCGCCCGGCGGCACCAGTTCATCGCCGGTGGTGAGGATGCCCACGCGCAGCCGGTCGATAACCTCGGCCTGCGCAATACCCTGGGAGGCCAGCAAGGCGATGTGCGCGGCTTGCAAGACCGTGCCCCCCGCCAGCAGCAGCGCGCCGGCGCGGGTGTCTTCGCCTCGTTTGCGCACATGCTGGCCTGCGCTCGGCGCGAGCAGAATCTCGACCTGGCCGTCGGTTTCACGAGCGTCTTCCTGCATGATGACGGTGTCGGCCCCTTCGGGGAGCAGGCTGCCCGTGAACAGGCGCGCCGCCTGCCCGGCCTCCAGCCGCGCCGGCATCTCGCCCGCGAATACGCGTTGCGTCACGGGCAGGGCGCGTCCAGCCTGATAATCGGCGTAGCGGATGGCATAGCCGTCCATGGCGCTGTTATCGGCAGAGGGCAGATCCAGCGTGGCCGTGATGTCCTGCGCTAACACGCGGCCGGCCAGTCTGGCCAGGGGCAGGGTCTCGCGGCGTGTTAGCGCCGCCGCGGCCTCGGCCAACTGGGCCTGGGCCTGATCGAATTCCATCATGATGCGTCCTTGCGCGAGAGCTGCGTGGCGAAGTTGCAGGGTTTGTATCGGCTGTCGAGTTGTTCGGCAATGATGCGCGTCCAGGCGGTTTTGCAGGCGCGGGTCGAGCCAGGCATGCAGAAGATCACCGTCTGATTGGCATAGCCCGCCAGGGCGCGCGACTGGATGGTCGAGCTGCCGATATCATCATAGGAAATCTGGCGGAACAGTTCGCCAAAACCTTCGATTTCGCGGTCAAACAAGGGCCTTACCGCTTCGGGCAGGCAGTTGCGCGGCGAGAAACCGGTGCCGCCGTTGGTCAGGATGACCTGGACCTCAGGGTTGGCGATCCAGTCGCTGAGCACGCGCCGGATCTGATAGATGTCGTCCGGCACGATGGCGCGGTGCGCGCAATGATGGTTGGCCGCGACGATATGTTCGGCCAGGAGATCGCCCGAGGTGTCTTCGGCGGGGCTGCGCGTATCGCTGATGGTCAGCACGGCGCAGACCAGCGGGATAGGGGTGTTGGCGTTCATGCTGTCTCCTCGTCCTTATTCCAGGCATCGGTGCGCGCTTCGTCGCTGGCGCGCTGCTCGACCCAGAAGCTGTTGCCGCTGGCCAGCGTTTCGCGCTTCCAGAAGGGCGCGCGTGTTTTCAGCGCGTCTATCATGAATTCGCAGCCGCGAAAGGCATCGCCGCGATGCGCGCTGGCGGCGGCGACGAACACGATCTGGCTTTCGCGCGGCAGGGCGCCGACGCGGTGGGCGATGACCGTGCCGGCCAATTGCCAGCGCGAGCGCGCCGTCTCGGCGATCTCGGCCAGTTCGCGTTCGCACATGCCGGGATAGTGTTCCAGGAACAGCGTCTCGGTGGCTTCGTCCGGCGCGTAATCGCGCACATAGCCGGTAAAGGTCACGATGGCGCCAGCGGCCGCGCCGGCTTCGGCGCGCAGACCCGCCAGCAGGGCGCCGGCATCGAAGTCTTCGGTTTGTACGACGATCATGGCTAGCCTCCGGTGACCGGCTCGAAGACCGCGACTTCGTCGCCGGCCGACAGCGGCGCCTCGCCTTTGACGTGATTCTGGTTGATGGCGATTTTCAAGCGCTTCACGCCCGCGAGTTGGGGATAGCGTGCGGCCAGATCCGCCATCAATTGTTCAGTGTTGGCCGGTTGCGGCAGGGGCAGGCGTTCGGCGCGCTTACCCAGCATTTCCGCGACTCGGGCGAAATACCGCAGTTCAATCGTTGCGCCACTCACCGCTCTTACCTCCGGATTTGTAGGCCAGCCTTACCTGTTCGATAACAATGCCTTTGTCGGCCGCTTTGCACATGTCGTAAATGGTCAGGGCTGCCACGCTACAGGCGGTCATGGCCTCCATCTCGACGCCGGTTTTATAGCGTGTGCGGCAGGTGGCGCGGATCTCCACGCGATGGCCTTCATCGTCGAGCGAGAACTCGATGCCGACAAAGGCCAAGGGCAGGCTGTGGCACAGCGGGATCAGCTCGGCGCAGCGCTTGGCCGCCAGCACACCCGCCACGCGAGCCGTATTCAGCACTTCGCCTTTGCCCTGACCGGGCTGGGTAAGCAGGCCATAGGCTTGCGGGCTCATGCGCACAGCGGCACGGGCAATGGCGAGCCGGTCGGCATCGGCTTTGTCGCCCACGTCGACCATGCGCACCTGGCCGCTGTCGTCCAGATGGCTCAGGGTAGGAAGAGAGTCAGACATCTCGAAAGGAAACCTGGCAAAAAAGGATTTGGCCTTGCCGGCTGGCAGGCCACCCTATGATAGACGAGCCCGGTTCGGGAGCGTGATAATCTCCGAGAAACCTGTCAGGAGTTGCCGATATGTCCTTGCGTCCACCAGCGCTGAAGCTTTCGCGCCGTTGCGCGAAAATTTTTGGGGCGGTCGTGCTGGTGGTGCTCGGTCTGGCCGGTTTGGCGGCATGGCAGCTCCCAAAAGTGCTGCGCAGCGCGCTGACCCACGATGTGGCCGCCATGCTCGGCCGCGAAGTCAGCGTGGGCGATATTGCCTTCAATCCTTTTACCCTGACTCTGCGTGCGCAGGATCTGGCCATTGCCCAGCCGCAATCCCAGACCGCCCTGCTCAAGGTCGGGCTGGTCGAGGTCAGCGCGGCTTGGCGCTCTTTGTTCTGGTTTGCGCCCGTGCTGGATCGCGTGCGTGTCGTCGCGCCGCAGCTCGCGCTGACGCGCGAAGATTTGTTGCGCTTTAATTTTTCCGATATCCAGCAAAAGCTGGCCGCTTCCGAAACGTCCGCCGAACCCGCCACGCCGCCGGCCGGCTTGCCGCGTTTTGCGCTGCATCGTTTCAGCCTTGAGGGCGGCCGCATCGAGCTTGACGACAAGGTCAGCGGCCGCAAGCAGCGCATCGACGATATGTCGCTGAGCCTGCCCTTTCTTTCCACTTTCGGCCATGATCGCGACGTGGACCTGCGGCCCGCTGTGCATATGCGGATCAATGGCAGTCCGCTGGATATCGGTGGTGTGGCGCGCCCCTTCGATGCGCTGCCTTCGGCCAAGCTCGATCTTCGTGTCGAGGGGCTGGGCTTGCAGCAATGGGCCGATATCTGGCCCTGGACCTGCCCCTCATTCTCGATCGCGCCTTGCTCGACAGCCGTCTGCAATTGGTCTACCAGCAGGCGGCGGATGGGCCGCCTGCCTTCAAGCTGACTGGCGAGGCGGGCCTGCGCCAACTGAATGTCCGCGAAACCTCGGGTGCGGAACTGCTGCGCTGGAGCGCGCTGAATCTGAGAAATATCCTTAGCGAGCCGCTGGAACAAAAACTTGCCATCGAGGAAATCGCGCTCTGGGCGCCTCAGGCTTGGGTGAGCCGCGACGCCCGTCAGCGCATCAACTGGCTGGAGATTATCGATAAGCTGGGGCGTGTTGCGTCTGGCGGCGCGGCCGGCGCAAGCGGGCCGCGGCTCGGGCCGGCCTCTCCGGCAAGGGCTCAGGCGGCGGCGCCGCCTGAAAAAATCGCAGCAACAGCGGGCGGACAGGCCGATGGGCAGGCAGACGAAAACGTGGCGCGGCTTGTGCCTGCCACGCCGCCCGGATGGCAGCTGACGATCGACGCCGTCAATGTTCACGATGCCGAGGTGATGCTCAGTGATGCCGGGCTCGGTCTGGACTATCCCCTCGACGGCCTGAACCTGACGGCCGAGAACGTGCAATGGCCGCAGCCCGCTGGGCAGCCCATCCGTCTCTGGGCCGATATGACGCGCAGCGCCGATGGCGCTTGGCTGCGCGCTAAGGGGCCGCTGGGGCTCCATCCCTTGGCGCTAGACCTGCAATTGCACCTGAGCAATCTGGCGCTGGCGCCCTTTGCGCCGGCGGTGTTGGCGGCTGTGCCGCTGAGCATCCAGGATGGCCGCCTGGGCTTGGACGCCCGGCTGGTGCTGGATCAGCAGTTCAGCGCGCGCGATGTCTCGCTCTCTCTGACCAGCCTGACCGTTCGTGACGAGGCCATGCGCCCGGCGCTGGACCTTCGCCTGGGGCAGATGGAGATTCAGGCAGACCAGTTGTCCATGGGCGCCGCCCCGACAAACTTCACGCTGAAGGCTGCCGATATCCAGGGCAAAGGGCGGTTGGCCATGCAAGGCGTCTTGACCTCCGCACCCCTCAGTCTCAAGAGCCAGGTGGATCTGAGCGGCCTCGATCTGGCGCCATTCGGTCCCTATGTGGCCTCCAGCCTGAATGCCACGGTGCGTGCGGTGACCGTCGGCGCGCAGGGGCAGGCCGAGTTCGCAGCCGCCAACGGCCAGACGCCCATGACCGCTGCCTGGCGAGGCGCGGCCGAGGTCAGTGATTTTGATCTGCAAGACCGCGTTAATCAGGCGGACTTTCTCAACTGGGGCAAGCTGGCTTTCAGCAATATGCAGGTGGCCGTGCGCGGCGATGCCTTCTCGGCCAATCTGGGCGATATTGTGCTGGACGATTTCTACGGCCGGCTCTTGCTCAATGCGCAGGGCAGCCTGAACGTCATGGATCTGGTGGCCGAACCGGGGCAGGCGGGCGGCTCCATCACGCAAG
The DNA here is from genome assembly GCF_034424645.1 of Bordetella avium. Taxonomy (NCBI): domain Bacteria; kingdom Pseudomonadati; phylum Pseudomonadota; class Betaproteobacteria; order Burkholderiales; family Alcaligenaceae; genus Bordetella; species Bordetella avium. The sequence continues at coordinate 2,879,129 of NZ_CP139969.1, read as the reverse complement.
ACACGCAGACCCGCTCTCGCCCGGCCGCTAAGGCCAGCGGGGCGTCGGCCAAACAGGCGGCGGCCATGCCCGATATGTCGGTCAACAGCGTGACGCTCAAGCGTGGCCGCATGAGCTTTACCGACCGCTTCGTGCAACCCAATTACACGGCCGAGCTTTCCGCTATCGAAGGGTCGATCTCGGCGGTGTCTTCTCGCAATCCCAAGCCTGCTACGGTGAAGGTGGGCGGACGGGTCTACACCACCGCGCCGTTTTCCATCAGCGGCACGGTACAGCCCTTCGCGCAATATCTGGCGCTCGATCTCAAGGCGTCCGCCAAGGGCGTGGATCTGCCTCGTTTCACGACCTATTCGGCCAAGTACATGGGCTATCCCATCGTGCGGGGCAAGCTCTCGGTCGATGTTCAGTACCAGATCAAGGATCGCGCCTTGCAGGCTAGCAATCGCGTCATACTCAACCAGCTCACCTTCGGCGATAGAACCGATAGCAAAGATGCGCTGAAACTGCCTGTGCTGCTGGCGGTCGCCCTGCTCAAGGACAGCAAGGGTAATATCGACATCAATCTGCCCATCTCCGGCTCACTGGATGACCCTCAGTTCTCGGTGGGCGGGATTATCGCGCGGGTTTTTGTGAATCTCATCGTCAAGGCCGTCACCTCTCCCTTTACCCTGCTGGCCTCGGCCTTTGGCGGCGGCGAAGAGCTGTCGTATATCGAATTCGCACCAGGCAGCGCCCAACTGACGGCCGAGAGCGAAAAACGCCTGCAAACGCTGGCTAAGGCGCTGAACGACCGGCCGGGCCTGAAGCTGGATATCGCCGGACGGGCGGACCTCAACACCGATGAAGACGGCTTGCGCGCGGCCTGGGTCGAGCGGCAAATCCGTCTGGCCAAGGTGCGCGACACAGCGGGGCGGGGCAAGAAAATCCATCCCGACGGGGTCGATGTCAGTCCGGCCGAGCGCAATAAATATCTTGAAAAGGTGTATGACGACACCAAGATCGAGGGCAAGCCGCGTAACCTCATCGGGATGGCCAAATCGATACCGGCTGAGCAGATGATGGCTTTGCTCAAGGGGGTGGCGCCGATTTCGCAGGAAAGCCTGCGCAAACTGGCCGATGAGCGTGCTCAGACGGTATACGAGACATTACAGACTGAGGGCCCGGCCGACCGGATTTTTCTGGTCGCGCCCCAGCTCGACGCTTCGGGCATCAAAGACGATGGCAAGCCTTCGCGGGTGGATTTCTCTCTGAAATGAGGGTGTGTGTGCAAACGTTTGGCGTTTTTTCCTGATCGGACGCAAGTCCGATCGGGGCTGGCGCGATCTATGATTGAGGTCAGGCGGCTTGCCGCCTCAAACCAAGAAACAACTGTTCCTGTTGGAGAATTGCATGACAATTTCTGTTGGCGCCCGTGTTCCGGATGGCACCCTCACCGAGTTCATTGAAACCGAAACCCCGGGCTGCCAGCTCGGCCCCAATGCCTTTCAGGTGGCCGACCTGACGCGCGGCAAGAAAATCGCCTTGTTCGCCGTGCCGGGCGCTTTTACGCCGACCTGCTCGGCCAAGCATCTGCCTGGCTATGTGGCGCAGGCCGAGGCTTTCAAGGCCAAGGGCGTGGATGAAATCTGGTGTGTCGCGGTCAATGACGCCTTCGTGATGGGCGCCTGGGGTCGTGATCAGCACGCCACGGGTAAAGTGCGTCTGCTGGCCGACGGCTCGGCGCTCTGGACGCGCGAGCTGGGTCTCGAGCTTGATCTGATCGCGCGCGGCATGGGCGTGCGTTCGCAGCGCTATTCGGCCTTGATCGAAGACGGCGTGGTCACTCGCTTGAACATCGAAGCTCCCGGCAAGTTCGAAGTGAGCGACGCCGAAACGCTGCTGTCGCAAATCTGATCCATCCTTAGCGGGAGGCCGGCTGGCCTCCCTGCGCACGCTGCCGCCTGCCCCCCCATGTTCGCCACCATTTCCTCGTTTTCGTCGCTGTACTTCGCCACGTTGTTGATGCTCATCGGCACGGGCTTGTTCAACACCTATATGGGCCTCACCCTGACGGCGAAATCCGTCAATGAGGTTTGGGTCGGCGCCATGATCGCGGGGTATTATCTGGGCCTGGTTTGCGGTGCGCGCCTGGGTCATAAACTGATTATCCGGGTGGGGCATATCCGGGCTTTCGTGGCGTGCGCGGCGGTGGCCACCAGCATGATTCTGCTGCAGGCGCAAACCGACTCTCTGCCCATCTGGCTGCTTCTGCGCCTGATCTCCGGCATCATGATGGTGACCGAGTTCATGGTCATCGAGAGCTGGCTCAACGAACAAACCGAGAATCATCAGCGCGGCCGCGTGTTTTCGGTTTATATGGTCGTCTCCGGCTTGGGCACCGTGCTTGGCCAACTGGCGCTGACGCTCTACGCCAACCTCGACAGCGGTCCGCTGGTGCTGGTGGCCATGTGTTTGGTGCTCTGCCTGGTGCCGATCGCCGTAACGGCGCGCTCGCACCCGCCCACGCCGCGTCCGGCGCCCCTGGATTTCTTTTTCTTCGTCAAACGTGTGCCGCTGGCCATGACCGTCCTGTTCGTGGCGGGCAATCTGAGCGGGGCTTTTTACGGTTTGGCGCCGGTTTATGCCGTCAAGTATGGCCTGGATACCTCGCAGGTGGCGCTCTTTGTGGCCGTCGCCGTCACGGCCGGTCTGCTCTCGCAATGGCCTATCGGATGGCTGTCCGATCGTATCAACCGCGCCGGCCTGATCCGTTTCAATGCCGCGTTGCTGGTGCTGCTGCCCGTCTTTATGTGGGGTTGGGTGGACCTGCCTTTCTGGGCCTTGCTGGCGCTATCGGGCATGCAGGGGATTTTGCAGTTCACGCTCTACCCCCTGGGGGCGGCGCTGGCCAACGACCATGTCGAGGCCGACCGCCGTGTCAGCCTGAGCGCTGTCTTGCTCATGGTGTATGGCGTGGGCGCCTGTCTGGGGCCGCTGGTGGCCGGCCTTATCATGTCTCTGGGCGGCTACACCACTTACTATGTTTTCGTGCCCCTTTGCGCGCTCATTCTTGTCTGGCGTGTGCGGCCCAGCGCCATCACCGGTGTCAATCAGGTGGATGAGGCGCCGGTCCAGTTTGTACCCATGCCCGATACCCTGCAATCCTCACCTGCGGTGGTAGCCCTTGATCCCCGGGTGGATCCGGTCGCCGATCCCGACATGGAAATGCTCACGCCGATGGCCGATGTCATGCAGCCGCCCAATAACGAGCCGCGCGCCGGCTCTTGAGTCAAAGCGGCAGCATCACGGCGACTGCGGCCAGCGCCAGGGCCAGTCCCAGGCCATTCAAGGCCGACAGTTTTTCGGAAAACAGCAGGGCGCCTGCCGCCGTGCCCACGGCGATCACGCCCATATTCATCGAGGCGAAGACCAGCGCGGGTTGATCGGGCAGGCTTTGGTGGGCCCGGATATAGCTGTAGATGTTGCCGAAGTTGATGAGGCCCAGCAGCACGCCCGCAGCCAGGTCGCGTGCGCGCCAGGCAGCGCCGCGCCACAGCAAGTAAGCCAGCATCAGCAGACCGGCCAGCACAAAGGCCCCGAGCAAAGCGGCCGGAAAGCCCGCGCCGCCTCGCGCCATGACCTTGAAGAGCACATCGATCAGGCCATAGCCCACCCAGACGACCAGAGGCCATAGCCAGGCGCCGCGCTCGCCGCCGTCGTGCGCGGGTTTGCGCAGCAGGCAGAACAGCGCCGCACAGGCGAGGGCGATACCGGCCAGCTTGCGCGCCGTGAAGACCTCGCCAAATAGCACAAAGGCGGCGCCTAGCGCGATGAAGAGCGACAGGCGCTGGGCGGCATCGGTCCGCACGATGCCTGCGGCGCGCACGGATTGCGCCAGCGCCATGAAAATCAGCGGTAGCAGCACACCCAGACCGCCCAGCGCAAGCAGCAGCGATCCCTGCGGCAAACGGTTCAGGTCCGGCTGCAGCAACAGCAGGCATAGCGCGGATGCGACGGCGTAGTTCGTCAGGATGGCCTGGCGGGCATCGATGCCCTGGCGGCGGGCCAGTTTCAGAAACACCGCCAGCCCGACGCTGCACAGCACACTGAACGGTAGAAACAGCAGACCGGAATTCATACCGTCTCGGGACGCATGCCCAGCTTGCTCATCAGGGCGCGGTCGGCCTGCACCTGAGGATTGCCGGTGGTCAGCAAGGATGCGCCGTAAAATATGGAGTTGGCGCCTGCCAGCAGGCATAGCGCCTGTTCGGCTTCGCTCATGGATTGGCGCCCCGCCGACAAGCGCACTTTGGCGCGCGGCATGGTGATGCGGGCCACGGCGATGGTGCGGATGAATTCAAACACATCCACGGGGGCGGCTTCGGCCAGCGGCGTGCCGGGAATCGGCACCAAATGGTTGATGGGCACCGACTCCGGGTAGGGTTCCATATTGGCCAGTTGCGCGATCAGGCTGGCGCGGTCGCGGCGCGATTCGCCCATGCCGATAATGCCGCCGCAGCACACATGGATGCCGGCGTTCCGCACACGGGCCAGCGTGTCCAGGCGGTCCTGATAGCCCCGTGTGGTGACCACGTTGCCGTAGAACTCGGGCGAGGTGTCGAGATTGTGGTTGTAGTAATCCAGCCCTGCCTCTTTGAGCTGTTCGGCCTGACCGTCTTGCAGCATGCCCAGCGTGACACAGGTTTCCAGGCCCAGCGCCTTGACCTCGCGCACCATCTCGGCCACCGCCTCCAGGTGATGGGGCTTGGGGCTGCGCCATGCCGCGCCCATGCAAAAACGCTGCGCGCCGGCGTTTTTGGCGGCCCGGGCCTCGGCCAGCACCTCGTCCAGCGGCATCAGTTTTTCTGCAGCCAGGCCGGAGTCGTGGCGGGCCGACTGCGAGCAATACCCGCAGTCTTCCGGGCAGCCGCCGGTCTTGATCGACAACAGGCTGGAGAGCTGGATTTCAGTGGCGTCGAAGTGCTCCCGATGGACGCTCTGAGCCCGGTGCAGCAACTCCGGAAACGGCAGTTCGTACAGGGCCACCACGTCGGCGGTGCGCCAGCGTCCGGCCGTGGGGCGGATGGGCAGGGGGATGGTCTGCATTCGAATCTCCTGAGTAGCGGAACGGCGGATCGTAGAAAGCCGTTGCTCGAATGGCAATGTGCCGAAAAAAGGCAAAATTGAATGCGAATAAGCAGGGGAAGGATGAAAAAGAAGGCGAGATGTCGGCCTGAGTGGGTTAAATTGCCGGCATCTCCAGAAAGCGGAGCTGCCCTGAAAATTGTTTCTTATTGTAAATGTACGATGAGAGGGAGATTTGCCTGCGGGCGGGCATACATGCGGGGGGGGCTGAAGCGGGATGGGATGCGCCGCAAAATTACAAGTGCATACAGGTTTCCGGCTTGTCTTATCTATCTACTAGTAGGTAATATTCATCCAACGGTCAACGCCGCATCGTTTGTGAAAGAAGCCGTTCAGAAATAAAGCAGTACGAGGCTCCGCCTCTTTTTATTTCTCCTGATATCTACCTATAGGTAGATAGATTTAAAAATCGCTGTCAAAGATTGTCCTTACGGAGATTCACCATGAAGACCCTTGTTTCCGCCCTGATTCTTTCCGCCGCCTTCGCCGGAGCCGCCTAAGCCGGTGAGTTGGATTGGCCGCCCGCCCAAGACAGCAGCAGCACGCTCAGCCGCGCCCAGGTCGAGTCCGAGCTGGCCTCCGCGCGTCAAGCAGGCCTGATGGCCTCTGGCGAAAATGATTACCCGATCGCCGCTTATGCCCAGGGTGCCATGGCCACCCGCGCTCAGGTCAAGGCTGAGCTGGCGTCCGCCCGCGCGCAGGGTCTGACCGACAGCGCTGAGTTGGACTATCCACCCACGGCCGGCTGATGCGCCGCCTCGCGGCCGCACGCCCGCTCAGGCGTGCGGCCGGCGTGAGTGCATCCCGATCTATGTGTAGGTAAACTAACGCCATGGATACGCCAACAGCAAACTCGACCCGCGATCAGCTCCTGAGCCACGCGCAAAAATTGATTCGCTCACGCGGATGCAATGGCTTAAGTTACCGCGACTTGGCCGATTATGTGGGCGTCAAAACGTCCAGTATTCATTACTACTTCCCCTGCAAAGACGATCTTTTGCTCGAAGCGCTGGAAAGCTATAGCTCGCGTGCGCTGGCTTCCTTGCGCAATATCGACGCCACGCTCGCGCCCCGTGAGCGCCTGGACCGTTATTTCGAAAAAATCGAAGCGCAGCTTTGCGCCGGAGACGAGCTTTGCCTAGGCGGCATGTTGGCCGCCGAAATCATCTCTTTGCCTGAGAGTGTGCGGCAGGCCTTGCAGGGGTTCTTCCGCGGGCAGGAGCAGTGGCTAATGGGGGTGCTTCGCGATGGCCGGGCCGATGGCAGTATCGTCTTCCATGGCGACATCGAAACCGCCGCACGCGCGCTGTTCGCCGCCGTGCAGGGGCTGATGATTACCGCCCGTCTGTTTCGCGAACCCGCGCGCCTCAAAGAAACCCTGTCCGATCGGCTCGCTTGCATTGTTTGAGGCGCTTGCCGTCTGTGGGGCAGGCCGCAATGGCTGCTAGCCTGCTACGGGTAGCCTTCGCCGCGAATGAAAAAAGCCGCTTGATTTGCAATCAAGCGGCTTTTTGAAATTTGGCGGAGCGGACGGGGCTCGAACCCGCGACCCCCGGCGTGACAGGCCGGTATTCTAACCAACTGAACTACCGCTCCGCAGCGGTGACACCTTGCGGCATCTTGCCAAGCAAGCTTGGCGTCCCCTAGGGGATTCGAACCCCTGTACTCACCGTGAAAGGGTGATGTCCTAGGCCTCTAGACGAAGGGGACCTCGGTACTGCTTCCGTCGCCGATTGGTGGAGGTAAGCGGGATCGAACCGCTGACCTCTTGCATGCCATGCAAGCGCTCTCCCAGCTGAGCTATACCCCCGTTGTCACATCAGGCGGTAGAGCCCTGAGGCGCTTGCCGTTTTCTGTGCCGTTTGGCGAACGGGTCCGAATTATGCACTATTTTTTTATCTTGTGCCAATTCTCTTTGCGGCATTGCTCATGGGCGTCATTCAAGCCTGAATTGCCTGCTCGCAAAACGGCAATTCGGATTGCTGAGCGGCTCATGGCGTGCTGAATGCGAAAGCCCTTCATAAAGACCTTCAGGGCCTTTGCCTCGAATGAAAAAAGCCGCCTGATTTTGCAATCAAGCGGCTTTTTGAAATTTGGCGGAGCGGACGGGGCTCGAACCCGCGACCCCCGGCGTGACAGGCCGGTATTCTAACCAACTGAACTACCGCTCCGCAGCGGTGACACCTTGCGGCATCTTGCCAAGTAAGCTTGGCGTCCCCTAGGGGATTCGAACCCCTGTACTCACCGTGAAAGGGTGATGTCCTAGGCCTCTAGACGAAGGGGACCTCGGTACTGCTTCCGTCGCCGATTGGTGGAGGTAAGCGGGATCGAACCGCTGACCTCTTGCATGCCATGCAAGCGCTCTCCCAGCTGAGCTATACCCCCGTCTCACATAACGCGGCATTACCCGAAGGCCTTTGCCGTTTTTGTGCCGATTGGCGAATCGGGGGCGAATTATGCACTATTTTTTTAAAGTGTGCAGGGAAGCCGCCGAATGATCGGGAAATCGGTTCAGGAAGCCTTCCACCACCGCCATGGCGCGCGCAGCGGCCAATGGTAGCGGGTGTCAAGAATGCGCGGCGCCAGCAAGACGGCGCAGCAGATCGCGATCAGTGCGCCGACGCAGACATCGCTCAGGAAGTGGTCGCGGTTGATCACGCGGCTGGCCGCCACCAGCACCGCCAGGGTCATGACGGGCCAGCGCCAGCGTGGCGATAGAATCGCGATCACCGACGCCACGGCGAAGGCGGCCAGGGTATGACTGGAGGGGAAGGAGTCATAGGGCTTGCCGGCGAATACCTGTCCCAGGCCATAAATGCCGTGGTCCAGCAGCGCTTCGGGTCGGGCGCGCGAAACCAGGCGCTTGAGCAGCCAGGTGATGATGCCCCCCACCGTCATCGTGGCAAGCAGCAGCAGCGAGCCGCGCGCCATGCGATCAAAACCGCTCTTGAAAGGGCAGCTCCAGCCTCGCGCCAGGCCGTTGAGCGCCCAGATATAGCAGATGAGGCCGACAGCGACATAGAGGCCGGCATCGCCCAGATTGCCGATACGATCGAAGGCCTTGTCTAGCGCGGGCGGAACATTGACGTTCAACCAAAGGCTCAGCGGGCGATCGAGCCAAATGGCGCAGGCCAGCAACAGCAGGGCCAAAGCCAATGCTCCCGTTGCGCCGCGAGCAAGGCGCGATGTGCGCTGAGAGGGGGTGGGTACGCCTGTCGTCATGACCGTGGAAGGGTCCGTTCAGAAAAAGTAAGCGCGCGCAGCCGCGCGGCGGCTAATAGTAATGGCCCAAGCCCCAGGGTCAAAGGCGATTTAATGGCTAAGGCGCTAAAATAGGGGACTTTCCCAATCCTTTTTGATAACGCCCCCGGGATCTACAACCGTCACGGCGTCCCTCCATGCACGAAACGACACTCAAGCGCGAAGGCGCAAGCACGCCTTCCAATCCCACGCCTTCCACCCACGCCGCCGGCAGTGGCAAGATCTATATCCGCACCTTCGGCTGCCAGATGAATGAGTACGACTCCGACAAAATGGTCGACGTGCTCCGCGAAGATCAGGGCCTGGAAATGACCGACAACCCCGAAGAGGCGGATGTCATTCTCTTTAATACCTGTTCGGTGCGCGAGAAGGCCCAGGAAAAGGTCTTCTCCGATCTGGGCCGCGTGCAACATCTTAAAAAACTCAATCCGAATCTCGTGATCGGTGTGGGGGGATGCGTGGCCAGCCAGGAAGGCGCGGCCATCGTCAAGCGCGCGCCCTATGTGGATGTGGTGTTCGGCCCGCAGACCCTGCACCGCCTGCCCGAACTGATCCGTCGCCGCCGTGACGAAGGCGTGTCGCAGGTTGACATCAGCTTTCCCGAAATCGAGAAGTTCGACAATATGCCGCCTTCGCGTGTCGAAGGCGCGACGGCGTTTGTGTCCATCATGGAAGGGTGCAGCAAGTATTGCAGCTTCTGCGTGGTGCCCTATACACGTGGCGAAGAGGTGTCGCGTCCTTTCGAGGATGTCTTGACCGAAGTCGCCGATCTGGCCGACCAGGGCGTGCGCGAAGTGACTTTGCTGGGCCAGAACGTCAATGCCTATCGCGGCCGTATCGAGGGCAGCGACGAGATCGCCGATTTCGCCATGCTGCTCGAATACGTGCATGAAATTCCTGGCATCGAACGCATCCGCTACACCACCTCGCACCCCAAAGAAATGACGCAGCGCATGGTTGAGGCCTATGCCCGCCTGCCCAAGCTGGTGTCTTTTCTACATTTGCCGGTGCAGGCCGGCAGCGACCGCGTGCTGGCGGCCATGAAGCGCGGCTATACCGCGCTCGAATTCAAGTCGGTCGTGCGCAAGCTGCGCGCGGCGCGACCCAACCTGACGCTGTCCTCCGACTTCATCGTCGGTTTTCCGGGAGAGACCGAGGAAGATTTTCAAAAAACCATGAAGCTCATCGCTGATGTGGGTTTTGATACCTCGTTTTCCTTTGTGTATTCGCGCCGTCCCGGTACGCCAGCGGCCGATCTGCAAGACGACACGCCTCAGGACGTTAAACTCAAACGTTTGCAGCAGTTGCAGGCGCTCATCAACGAGCAGGCCGCCGCCATTGCCCAGAGCATGGTGGGCACGCGTCAACGCCTCCTGGTTGAAGGTCCGTCGCGGCGCGATCCCAATGAACTCATGGGCCGCACCGAGAACAACCGCATTGTCAATTTTGAAGGGCCGTCACGTCTGATCGGCAACATGGTGGATGTCATCATCACCCATGCTTTCACCAACTCGCTTCGCGGCCGTGTGGCCGGTACCGAAGAGAGCGACCAAGGAGCAGCATGAGCAATCCGCGCAGCCGCCGCAGCATCCCTGTCATCGTGACCCTGGACGGCGACAATATTCATCTCTCCAACCTCTGTGGCCCGCTGGATGAAAATCTGCGGCAACTGGCTGACGGCATGGGCGTGAAGCTCTCGCGTCGTGGCAGCCGCGTCACCATCGAGGGCGAGCAGGCTGAGCTGGCCGGGCGGGCTTTGCGCCGCTTTCACGAGCAGGCCACGCATCGCGCCCTGTCCGTCGATGATATCCAGCTTGGCCTGGTCGAGATCGGCGTGGGGCGGCGTGTCGAAGTGCAGGCCGATCCGCGCGATATCGATCCCAGTCTGCCTCCTGTCGATGATGAAAGCGATGGCATCGCCTTGCGCACGCGGCGCTCGGACCTGCGTCCGCGCACTCCGCGCCAACGCGATTATCTGAACAATATTCTCAAGCACGACATCACTTTCGGTATTGGCCCGGCCGGCACAGGCAAGACCTGGTTGGCGGTGGCCTGCGCCATTGACGCGATGGAGCGCGACTTGGTCCAGCGTCTGGTGCTGACGCGTCCGGCGGTCGAGGCTGGCGAGCGCTTGGGTTTTTTGCCTGGCGATCTGGCGCAGAAGGTGGACCCCTATCTGCGCCCGCTATACGACGCGCTTTATGACCTGATGGGCTTTGAGCGGGTGCAGCGTCTCTTCGAGAAGCAGACCATCGAGATCGCGCCGCTGGCTTATATGCGGGGGCGCACCTTGAATCATGCCTTCGTGATCCTGGACGAAGCCCAGAACACCACGCCCGAGCAGATGAAGATGTTCTTGACCCGTATCGGCTTTGGCAGCAAAGCGGTCATCACCGGCGACCCGTCCCAGGTCGATCTGCCGCGCGGCCAGTTGAGCGGTCTGGCGCATGCCTCCAAGGTGCTGGCCGATGTGCAGGGCATCGCCACGACCCGCTTTACCAGCCGCGACGTGGTGCGTCATCCGCTGGTGGCGCGCATCGTCGATGCCTACGAATTGTCCGAGAAGGCCGAAGGTAAGTCATGAAGGCAGGCGAGCCGGGTCTTGCGCTGGCGGTGCAGTATGCGGTTGCCGAACCGCGTCTGCCGCGCTGGCGGCTGCGCCGCTGGGCGGGCTACGCTCTGGCCGGCGCGGCGGCCGATGGTCTGATTGATTTTCAGGCCGCCGAATTGAATGTGCGCTTGGTAGGGCAGGCTGAGGGCCGGCGCCTCAATGCGGATTTTCGAGGGCGCGATTACGCCACCAACGTGCTGACCTTCGAATATGGCGTAGACCCGCTGGGCACGGCGCGCGGCGATATCGTGATCTGTGCGCCCGTGCTGGCCCGCGAGGCCCGGGAGCAGAAAAAATCCTTTGTGGATCATGCGGCCCATCTGACCATACATGGTGTGCTGCATGCTTTGGGCTACGACCACATCAAGGTCCGTGAGGCCAAGCGCATGGAGGCGCTGGAGACCCGCATCCTGGCCCGCATGGGCATTGCCGATCCCTATCTGCTTGCCGACTGACAAGCAGGCGGCGCTTGCACTAGGAAAACCCGGACATAGCGGCGTGTTGCCGCTGCCGGTAGAACTAGCATGGATTCGAAAGATATCGGTTATGCTGATCGTTTTAATACGAGTCCATTTGGACAATGTCTGACCCTTACCCTGCTGCCGATTCCGCGACTGCCGCGAACAAATCCTCCAAATCTCTGCTGGACCGCGTGTTATCGCTGGTCCGGCGCGAGCCAGAAGACCGCGAAGGCATCAAGACCTTCCTAGAAGCCGCCCACGGCAGAACCTTGCTCGACGCCGAGTCTTACGCCATGATCAAAGGCGCGCTGGCGGTCTCCGAGCGCACGGCTGCCGACATCATGGTGCCGCGCTCGAAGATGGATCTGCTGGATGTTTCCCAGCCCTTGCAGCAACTGCTGGCCACCATCATCGAGACCGCGCATTCGCGCTTTCCTGTCTACGAGAACGACCGGGACAATATCCTGGGTATTTTGTTGGCCAAGGATCTGCTGCGCTATATGCTGGACCCATCCATCGAGCTGCGCGCCCTGATCCGTCCTGCGATTTTCATTCCTGAATCTAAACGCCTGAACGTGCTGTTGCGCGAGTTCCGTGAGGCGCGCAATCACCTGGCCATTGTCATCGACGAGCACGGCGGCATCTCGGGTCTGGTCACCATGGAAGATGTGCTCGAACAGATCGTCGGCGAGATCGAAGACGAGTTCGACGAAGACGAAGAAGAGTCCATTTTCCCTGAAGGCGAAAATCAGTGGCGCCTGTTGGCCGCTACCGAGATCAGCCATTTCAATGACACCTTCGGCACCCATTTGCCCGATGACGAATATGACAGCGTCGGCGGTTGGTTGGGCGGCAAGTTGGGGCGTATCCCCCGCCGGGGCGATACGGCTGATTTTGAGGATTTCAGCTTCGAAGTCATCCGCGCGGACCCGCGCCGTGCGCTGTGGTTGCGCGTGCGCCGGGTGCCGGTCCGTCAGGAGACGGAGGAGTGAGGCGCGGCTGGCCGCTGGCTGGCCTGCTGGCCCTTGCCGGCGTATTGCATGCCCTGAGTTTCGCTCCGGGTCCGCTGCCTTCCTGGAGCCTGGCCTGGGTCCAGGTATTCATGCTGGCGGTGCTGGCCCATGCCGTGCTGCAGGCCCCTACGCGCCGCGCGGCATGGCTGCGTGGCTGGGGCTTCTCCAGTGTCAGCTTCACGGTCGGTTTGTACTGGCTGTATATCAGCATGCACGATTACGGAGGCCTTGCCGCACCCTTGGCGGCGGCAGGCGTTCTGTTGCTGTCGGTTTTTCTGGCGCTTTTCCCGGCTACGGCGGGCTGGCTGGCGCGCAGTATCTGTCCCCCCGGTCAAGCCGCCAAGCCCTGGCGCAGCGTCTGGGTCGCCCTGGTCTGGGCGGCCTGCTGGACGGTATTCGAGTGGTTGCGCGGCACCCTCATGACGGGTTTTCCCTGGCTCAATATCGGCTACGGCGTCGTAGATAGCCCGATCGCAGGTTGGGGGCCCGTGCTGGGGGTTTACGGCATGGCCTTTGTTACGGCGTTTTGCGCGGCGGCGCTGGCTGGCCTCAAGGGCGAGGGTTCCGCCAGGCAGGCGCTGGCGGCGGGGCTGGCGGTGTTGCTGGTGCTGGCCGGCGGCCTGCTCGCTTTGCTGCCGTGGTCGCGGCCCTATGGCGATCCGCTCAGTATCCGGCTGGTGCAGGGCAATGTTGAGCAATCACAGAAATTCGATCCCGCCTTGATCGAGACCGGCCTGCTGCGTCATCTGGAACTGGCCGCCCTGACCGGGCCCGCCGGCAGCGCCTCTTCGCCCGATCTCATCATCCTGCCTGAAACCGTTATTCCCTTGTTCCAGAACCAGCTTGCGCCCTCGGTCTGGGAAGCCTGGAAAACCATCGCCGGCCGCCAATCTGCGACTATCGCGATGGGGGTGCCGCTGGAGGTGCCTGACGCCACGGGGCGGCTGCGCTACACCAATAGCGTCATCGGTCTGGATGCGCACACCCCGCTGGAGCAGTTGCGGGGCGGTACGACGGCCATGCGCTATGACAAGCAGCATCTGGTGCCCTGGGGGGAATTCGTGCCGCCGGGTTTCCGCTGGTTTGTCGATATGCTGAATATCCCGCTGGGCGACTTTGATCGCGGTGCGGCGTATCAACAGCCCTTCGCGGTGGCTGACCAGCGTATCGCCTTCAATATCTGCTACGAAGATCTGTTCGGCGCTGAGCTGCTGCCCGCGCTCTATCCCGACAATCAGGGCGGCGCCACCATTCTGGCCAATGTCAGCAATCTGGGCTGGTTTGGCGACACCTGGGCCTTGCGCCAGCATTTACAAATCGGCCGCTTGCGTAGCATCGAGACGGCACGCCCCATGGTGACGGCCACCAATACCGGCGTTACCGCCGCCATCGATGCCCGTGGCCATGTCGTCGCGCAATTGCCCACGCATCAGGCGGGGGTGTTGCCGGTGGTCGTGCAGGGCATGACTGGCCTGACGCCCTATGCGCGATTTGGCGACAAGCTCGCCCTGGCCATCGCCGGCTTGATCCTGGTTGCGGCCGCAGCGCGCCGCCGCAAGCGTTCTTAAGCGTCTCAACGCAGAAAGTCGGTCGGCGTCGGCAGGCTTTCTGATTCGGGCGGCAGCAAGGGGCCGCTGCCTGCGCCGGTGCGTGCGCAGGCGTCCGCGATCAATTGCATTGCATCGTCATCCAGCTCCAGCGTGGCGGCGCCCAGCCAGTCATCCACCTGGGCTGGGCTGCGCGCGCCCACGATGGCGCCCGTCACGCCGGGCCAGGCCAGTGTCCAGGCGATGGCCACTGTGCCGACTGTCGTGCCGTGGCGCTCCGCGAGCGGACGCAGTGCGTCGGCCAGGCTGAGGTTGCGCTCCAGATCGGGCGCTTGAAACGCTGCGTCGCGAGAGCGCCAATCGTTCTCGGGCAATACCCGGTTGGCATCGAATGCGCCCGACAGCAGTCCTGATTGCATGGGGCTATAGACGATTACGCCGGTCTGCCTGGATTCGCACCAGGGCAGGATGCCGTCGCCGGCATCGCGCCGGATGGCCGAGAAGGGCGGTTGCACGCTGTCCACATGACCCATGGCTTCGGCCGCCTGCAATTGTGAGAGGCTGTGGTTAGAAAGGCCCACGGCGCGCACCTTGCCTTCGCGCTTGAAGTCCAGCAGCGTCTGCCAATACACCTCCAGCGGAGTACCGTCGGTCGCTGGCCGGTGCATCTGGTAAAGGTCGATACATTCCACACCCAGACGTTTGAGCGAACCCTCCAGCTCGCGCCGCAGGCTGTCTGGCTGACCCACGCAGCGGGTCGCGCCCTGATGCTCCAGCAGGCCGCCTTTGGTAAACACATAGGGGCGTGCCGACGGAGGCATCTGTGCCAGCGCTTGCCGGATCATGTCTTCTGCATGCCCCTGGCCATAGGCGGCGGCCGTGTCTATCCAGTTGATGCCGCGGTCTACCGCGTGGCGGATAGTCCGTACCGATACGCTGTCATCCTGTGGCCCCCAACTAAAGGCCCAATCGGCACCGCCGATCGCCGAGGCGCCGAACCCCACGCGCGATAGGGCCATGCCGGTGTTGCCCAATTGTCGGGTCGGAAAAGAAGTGAGGGTCATCGTCATCGCTCCATAGGCAGTCGGACCACTCTAGCATGTGAGATTGAGGGCGGTGGGCCCGATCGCTTCTCGGATGTCATCTTGGGCAGAGCAGGCACACGAAATTTTTCGTTTTTTCTATATTTTCCTGTGCCAAGGCTTGCACGCTTCAAAAAACTCGTGCATAATCTCATTTCTTCGCGGTTGACGTAAAAATCATCTGCAAATTGCTGGAAACCCGGGGGGTATAGCTCAGCTGGGAGAGCGCTTGCATGGCATGCAAGAGGTCAGCGGTTCGATCCCGCTTACCTCCACCAATCGGCGACGGAAGCAGTACCGAGGTCCCCTTCGTCTAGAGGCCTAGGACATCACCCTTTCACGGTGAGTACAGGGGTTCGAATCCCCTAGGGGACGCCAAGCTTGCTTGGCAAGATGCCGCAAGGTGTCACCGCTGCGGAGCGGTAGTTCAGTTGGTTAGAATACCGGCCTGTCACGCCGGGGGTCGCGGGTTCGAGCCCCGTCCGCTCCGCCAAAATTTCGAAAAGCCGCTTGATTGCAAAATCAAGCGGCTTTTGCTTTTTCCTGGCATGTTTCTGTGTTGCCTGCCGTATCGGCCTGTCTTTCCTGGTGGTTTGCCAAGCTGCGAATAAAAAGCGCCGCATGTGCGGCGCTTGATGTCACTCAGGACAGAGAAAGCGTCAGGGCGCCTCGATCTCGCCTTCAGCCTTTTTGGGCTGTTTGACCAGATCCTCGCGCTTTACGCCGAACCACATCGCCAGGGCGGCCGCCACGAATACCGAGGAGTAGATGCCGAACCAGATGCCGATGGTTAGGGCCAGAGCGAAGTAGTGCAGGCTGGGGCCGCCGAAGAACAGCATGGCCAGCACCATCATCTGCGTCGAACCGTGGGTGATGATGGTTCGCGAAATGGTTTGCGTGATGGCGCTATTGATGACTTCATGGACGTCGGCCTTGCGGTACTTCCGGAAGTTTTCACGGATACGGTCCATGATAACGACCGACTCGTTGACCGAGTAGCCCAGCACAGCCAGCACGCCTGCCAGTACCGAGAGCGAGAACTCCCACTGGAAAAAGGCGAAAAAGCCCAGAATGATCACCACGTCATGCAAGTTGGCGATCACGCCAGCCAAGGCGAACTTCCATTCGAAGCGGATGCCCAGGTAGATCATGATGCCGACCACCACGAACAGCAGCGCCATCAGGCCGTTGTTCAGCAACTCCTGGCCGACCTGTGGCCCGACGAATTCGACGCGGCGCAATTCGACGGAGTTGTCCGCCGCTTTTAGGGCGGCCAGCACGGTTTCGCTTTGTGTGGCCGATGTCTGGCCAGCGGATACCGGCAGACGGATCATGACATCGCGAGAGGTGCCGAAGTTCTGCACCTGGAAATCGGTGTAGCCGAGCTTGCCCACCACGCCGCGCACCTGATCGAGCTGGGCGGTCTGGGCGTAGCTGACTTCCATCACCGTGCCGCCGGTAAATTCGATCGACAGGTGAAAGCCGCGCGTGATGATAAAGAACACCGCCGCGATGAAAGTCACCAGGCTGATGATGTTCAGCACCAGCGCGTGGCGCATGAACGGGATGGTGCGATGAATCCGGAAAAATTCCATGTTTCGCCTTGCTGTCTTTTGAGGAGCCGGACGGCGCGGCGATAAAGCCGCGCCCGCCCGGTTCTATCACTTGGTTCCGGGTTTCCAGACCGTGCCGATGGAAATCTTGGCGAGCTTTTTGCGGCCGCCATACCAGAGGTTGGCCAGGGCGCGCACACCCACCACGGAGGAGAACATCGAGGTCAGGATGCCCAGGCAGTGCACCACCGCGAAGCCGCGGATGGGGCCAGACCCGAAGGCCAGCAGCGCCAGGCCGACGATGAGTGTGGTCAGGTTGGAGTCCAGAATGGTGCCCCAGGCACGCTCGAAGCCATGATAGATGGCTTGTTGCGGAGAGGCGCCTGCTCTGAGCTCTTCGCGGATACGCTCATTGATCAGCACGTTCGAGTCGATGGCCATGCCCAGCGTGAGCGCGATAGCCGCGATGCCGGGCAGGGTCAGGGTGGCCTGCAGCATGGACAGCAAGGCCAGCAACAAGAGGACGTTGAAGGTCAGGCCGATCGTGGAGAACACCCCAAACAGGTGGTAGTACACGATGATGAAGACCGCGATGGCAATAAAGCCGTAGAGCGTCGAATAAAAGCCCTTGGCGATATTGTCCGCGCCCAGGCTCGGACCGATGGTGCGTTCTTCGATGATGGACATCGGCGCCGCCAGCGCGCCAGCGCGCAGCAGCAGCGCGGTGTCGGCCGCTTCTTCCGCAGACATGCTGCCCGAGATCTGCACCTGGCCGCCGCCGATTTCGCTACGGATGACCGGCGCTGTCACCACTTCGCCCTTGCCGTTTTCGAACAGCAGAATGGCGATGCGCTTGCCCACGTTGTCACGCGTGACATCGCGGAAGATGCGCGCGCCCTTGGAGTCCAGGGTCAGGTTGACCGAGGGCTGCTGGGTCTGGTGGTCGCGGCCGGGCTGAGCGTCCTGGAGATTTTCGCCCGTCAGGATGACCTGGCGGCGCACGAGAATCGGGCGGCCGTCGCGGTCGGAGTAGCGCTCCAGGCCGAAGGGCACGGTGCCGTTGGCGAGGGCGGCTTGCGCGGCGGGCGAATCGTCCACCATGCGCAGCTCCAGGGTGGCGGTGCGGCCCAGCAGTTCTTTGGCCTTGGCCACGTCCTGCACGCCGGGCAGTTGAACGACGATGCGGTCAGCGCCTTGTTGCTGAATCACGGGTTCGGCCACGCCAAGCTCGTTGATCCGGTTGTGCAGGGTGTTGATGTTCTGCTTGAGCGCGGTTTCCTGCACGCGCGCGATGGCTTGCGGGCTGAGGGCGCCATCGAGCACGAAACGGCCGTCCTCGTTGCGATCGATGAATTGCAGATCGGTCATGCGGCTGCGCAGGGCTTCGCGGGCGCGGTCGCGCAGTTCGGGGCTGGAGAAGGTGGCGACGATGGCTTGGCCGCTGCGTTCGACGTTGACGGCGTCGATTTTCTGGTCACGCAGGATGGAGCGGGCATCGGCGGCCAGCGAGTCATAGCGTGCCGTCAGGGCGCCTTGCATATCGACTTGCAGCAGGAAATGCACACCGCCGCGCAGGTCGAGACCGAGATACATGGGCCGGGGTTCGAACCAGCCCAGCGAGCGCATCCAGGGCGGCGAAGCGGGCAGCAGGTTCAGGGCCACGGTGTAATGCGGATCACCGGCAACCGTATTCAGGCTGCGATCCAGCAGGTCCCGGGCCTGCAACTGGATGTCGGTGGACGGAAAGCGCGCCCGGATCGTGCCCAGCGTGCCGTTTTGTTCATAGTAGACGCTGGTGGCCGATAGCTTGGCGTCGGCCAGAATCTGTTCAACACGGGGCAACAGCGACGGCTCGACCTTGATAGTGGCCTTGGCGCTGGAAATCTGCACGGCGGGGGATTCGCCGTAAAAATTGGGCAGGGTATAGAGCAGGCCGATGACGACCGCAACCAAAACCGTGATGTACTTCCAAAGGGGATAGCGGTTCATTGCCGGCTACGCATTCAAGGGGTGGAACGGACAAAGGGCCCCGCGAGGAGCCCAATGTGACTGTTACAGGGCCTTGATGGTTCCCTTGGGCAGCACCGACGTCACGGAGCTCTTGGTCAGCGTGATTTCGACCGGCTTTTCGGCCAGGTCAGCCACTTCGATGGAGATGTAGCTGTCAGTTACTTTCGCCACTTTGCCGAGGATGCCGCCGGCGGTGACGACTTCGTCGCCCTTGGCCAGGGCGGCGACCAGGTTGCGGTGCTCTTTCTGGCGCTTCATCTGCGGACGGATCATCAGAAAATAGAGGATCACGAACATCAAGATGATGGGCAGGATGCCGCCGAGGATGTTGCCTTCGGGGGCGGCCTGGGCCAGAACGAGGCCAGTGGTATCGATCACGGACATAGGAAGTACTCCTGGTTGAGTTTTAACGCTTTTGCGTTTTTGCTTGCGGCTGATGCCTTGTTTTGTCCCTGTCCCCGCGCGAGCCTTGGACAGGGTAGCCGGCTATTGTAGCGATGTTGGGCGCTGGCTGGCGCAGGCCGCGTTCAGTCCACGCCGCGTGCGCGGTCGGCGGCGAATTGCGTCCGCCAGGTCTGGAAGCGGCCGGCCGCGATCGCCTCGCGCATTTCGGCCATGATGGTCAGGTAGAAATGCAGGTTGTGCAAAGTGTTCAGGCGTGCGCCGGTGATCTCGTTGGCGCGTTGCAGGTGGTGCAAATAGGCGCGCGAGAAATGGCCGCAGGTGTGGCAGGCGCAGCTCGGGTCCAGCGGGCGGGTGTCGTCGCGGTACTTGGCGTTGCGGATCTTGACGTCGCCAAACCGTGTGAACAGCCAGCCGTTACGGGCATTGCGGGTGGGCATGACGCAATCGAACATGTCCACGCCGCGCGAGACGCCTTCGACCAGGTCTTCGGGGGTGCCCACGCCCATCAGATAGCGCGGCGCATGCTGCGGCAGGCGGGGCGCCACATGGCCCAGGATGCGCATCATGTCCGCTTTGGGCTCGCCCACCGACAGGCCGCCGATGGCGTAGCCATGGAAACCGATGTCGGTCAGGCCGGCCAGCGACTCATCGCGCAGGTTTTCATACATACCGCCTTGAACGATGCCGAACAGCGCGTTCGGATTACCCAGGCGATCGAACTCCTCGCGTGAGCGGCGCGCCCAACGCAAGGACATGCGCATCGAGCGGGCGGCTTCTTCCTGGGTGGCGGGACGGCCGTCGATTTCGTAGGGCGTGCACTCATCGAACACCATGACGATGTCAGAATTCAGCGAGCGCTGGATGCGCATGGATTCTTCGGGCGTCAGAAAGAGCCGGGCGCCGTCGATGGGGGAGGCGAACTTGACGCCTTCCTCGGTGATCTTGCGCATGCCCTGCAAGCTGAACACCTGAAATCCGCCCGAATCCGTCAGGATGGGCTTGTCCCAATGCATGAAGCCGTGCAGACCGCCATGCTTTTCCATGATGGCGGTGCCGGGGCGCAGCCACAGGTGGAAGGTGTTGCCCAGCACGATTTGCGCCCCGATTTCCTTGAGTTCATGCGGCAGCATGGCCTTGACGCTGCCGTAAGTGCCCACGGGCATGAAAATAGGGGTTTCGACTACGCCGTGGTTGAGCGTCAGGCGTCCGCGACGCGCGCCGCCGTCTGTGGCGAGCAGTTCGTATTTGAGTCCGGTCATGGCTGGGGAGATTCGATGAACATGGCGTCGCCGTAGCTGAAGAAACGGTAGCGGCCGGCCACGGCGTGGGCGTAGGCTCGGCGGATAGGCTCGATGCCGGCGAGGGCCGACACCAGCATCAGCAGGGTCGACTGAGGCAGATGGAAGTTGGTGATCAGGGCGTCAACCACGCGATAGCGGTAGCCCGGCGTAATGAATAAGCGGGTGTCGCCCTGAGCGGCAGCCAGGGGGCCATCGCCCGCCGCGGCGGCGGACTCCAGTGCGCGCACGCTGGTCGTGCCCACGGCGATGACGCGGCCGCCGGCCGCGCGGGCGCGGGCAATGGCTTGAACTGTCGCTTCGGGTACGGTGTACCACTCGGCGTGCATGATGTGCTCGTCGATCTTCTCTACCCTGACCGGCTGAAACGTGCCCGCCCCGACGTGCAGGGTCACGAAAGCGCGTGCTACCCCCAGCGCCTCGATACGGGCTAGCATGTCCTGATCAAAATGCAGGCCGGCGGTGGGCGCGGCGACGGCGCCGGGCTCGCGGGCATAGACGGTCTGGTAGCGTTCGTTGTCTTCGGATTCTGCGCTATGGGTGATGTAGGGAGGCAGGGGCGTCGCGCCATGCGCCTCCAGCAAATCCAGCACCGGGCCTGCGAAGCGCAGGTCGAACAGCTCTCCCTGGCGGCCCATCACTTCGGCCCGGACCGCGCCGCCGGCCAGCTCAAGCCGCATGCCGGGTCCGGGCGATTTGCTGGCGCGAACATGGGCCAGTGCCCGATCGGGTTCGGTGATGCGTTCCACCAACACCTCGACCTTGCCGCCGGTGGCTTTCTGGCCGGTCAGGCGGGCTTTGATGACGCGGGTGTCATTGAAAACCAGCAAATCATTGGGGCGCAGCAGGGCGAGCAGATCGGCAAATTGACGGTCATGCAGCTGGCTGCCGGCGTCAAGATGAAGCAGGCGGCTGCCGCCGCGCTGGGCGGCGGGAGTCTGCGCGATCAGCTCGGGCGGCAGGTCGTAATCGAAATCGGAAAGCGTAAACGTGGGCACGATGGCGTCCGGGCGGCTTGGTATGGAAGGGCGGCGTCTGGCACCGGGGCAGCCTGCTATTGTAGACGCCCGCCGCGAAGAGGCCCTCCACCACGCGGTGCGCACCTTAGGTATGCTTGCACCTTCGGCCATCAGAAATTGCGATAGCGGGCATGGGACATCGGGCTTGGAGGCGCGCCGCGCAGGCGCTGGGATTGATAATGGCTGCGGCCTGGGCCGCACTGACGCCAGCCGCGGGCCAGGCTCAGGTGGCGGGCCTGCCTCCCAAGCTCATGCAGGCCTGGAAGGCCACCAAGCTGCCCGATGAGGCGCTCTCGGTGGTGGTCCAGGAGGTCAATGGGCCGCGTATGCTGGCGATCAATGCCCAGACGCCGCGCAATCCGGCTTCTGTCATGAAGCTGGTTACCACCTGGGTTGCATTATCGGAATTGGGGCCAAATTACAGTTGGCGCACCGACTTCCTGACTGACCCTGGCGTTCGCCCCGATGCGCAGGGCCGGCTCAACGGCCCGCTGTATTGGCGTGCCGGCGGCGATCCGCAATTCATGTTGCAAGACCTCTGGACCCTGTTGCGAGACTTGCGCCTGCGCGGCGTCAAGGAGATCAGCGATCTGGTGGTTGATCGCAGCATTTTCGGGCAGGTCGCTATTGACCCGGGGGCCTTCGATGGCGCACCCGACCGGGCGTACAATGCCAGCCCCGATGCCCTGATGGTGGGCTTTGGCGCCCTGCGCCTGCTGGTCACCCCCGATCCGGTCGCCCGCAAATGGGTGGCGACCGTCGATCCTCCTGTGTCCGGCCTGCGCCTTGAGGGCGCGATCCAATGGACCGACGCCCGCTGCCCTGGTGCGCCGGCGGTGTCCACACAGCCTGTCGTGACCCAGGAGGGCGTGAGCCTGCGCCTGTCCGGGGCGGTGGCCGGTTCCTGCGGCGAATTCAGCCTCTATCGTCTGGCGCTGTCTCAGCCCGAATACACGGATGCGGTCTTTCGCCTGCTGTGGCGTGAGCTTGGCGGCACATTCAAGGGTAAGATGCGCCCCGGCGTGGTGCCAGGCGATGCCATTGTGCTCGCTTCCCACGAGTCGCCCACCTTGGGCGAGGCTATCCGCGTGATCAATAAGCGCAGCAATAATGTCATGGCGCGCACCTTGTTGCTCACATTGGGCGCCGAGCGGGGCCGTCGTCCAGCGACCGTCGCCAGCAGTGAGTCGGTCGCCAAGCAGCTGTTGTCCGGGCAGGGGCTGAACATGCCTGAGTTGGTGCTGGACAATGGCGCGGGGCTATCGCGCGATGCGCGCGTGTCGGCAGACAGTCTAGCGGCCATGCTTTCGCTGGCCTGGCGTTCGCCCGTCATGCCGGAGTATCTGGCGTCAATGGCGATTGCCGGGGTGGATGGCACCGTGCGCCGCCGCATGCAGGGTAAGGGCGCTCTGGGGATGGCGCATCTGAAAACCGGTTCCCTGCGCGATGTGCGCTCGATTGCGGGATATGTGCTGGGTAACAGCGGTAAGCGCTATGTGGTCGTCAGTATGGTCAACCACGAAAACGCCGCCGCGGTGCGCAGCTTCGATGATGCCTTGATCGCCTGGTTGGCGGAGCAGTAAAAAAGATATGGCCCGTTCTGCGGGTTTCTAGCATTTAATTTTTGGAGAATCCGGACATGCCCGTGCATGAAATCCGTCATCCGCTGGTGCGGCACAAACTAGGCATCATGCGTCGCGTCGACCTCAGCACCAAGAGCTTTCGCGAACTCTCGCAAGAGGTGGCCGCGCTCTTGACCTATGAGGCGTCCAAAGACATGGCGCTGGCGCCCGCCACGGTCGAAGGCTGGTGCGGAACGGTCGAGGTCGAGAAGATCGCCGGCAAGAAAGTCACCGTCGTGCCTATTCTGCGCGCCGGCATCGGCATGCTGGACGGCGTGCTCAGCCTCATCCCTGGCGCCAAGGTCAGCGTCGTGGGTCTGGCCCGCAACGAAGAAACCCTGCAAGCGCATACCTATCTCGAGCGTCTGGTCGGCGAACTCGATCAGCGTCTGGCGCTGATCGTCGATCCCATGCTGGCGACCGGCGGATCGATGGTCGCGACCATCGATATGCTCAAGCGGGCGGGCGCGCGTGAAATCCGCGCGCTGACCCTGGTCGCCGCGCCCGAAGGCATCAAGGCCGTGCTGGATGCGCACCCCGACGTGAATATCTACACCGCCTCGATCGACCAGGGCTTGAACGAGCAGGGTTACATCATGCCCGGCCTGGGTGACGCGGGCGACCGCATTTTCGGCACCAAGCAAAAGGTCGAGTAAGGCCTTCAGGGCTTGCCGAACCAGGCGAGCCTGTCCGCCAGCGCCGCCACTTCGCCCACGATCAAGAGCGCGGGCGAGGCGACGGCCTGTTCTCGCGCCCGTTCGGCCAACTGCGATAAGCGTCCCGTCACCACGCGTTGGCTGGGGCGGCTGCCGTTTTCGATCAGGGCGAAGGGCGTGCTGCCAGGTCGGCCATGGGCCACCAGCCGGGCTGACAGGATGTCGAGCTGTCCCACTCCCATATAGAAGGCCAGTGTCTGCTGGCCTCGGGCCAGCCCGTCCCAATCCAGCGCTTCTTCGTCGGCCCGGCAATGCGCCGTCACCAGATGCACGGATTGCGCATAGTCTCGGTGCGTCAGCGGAATGCCGGCATAGGCGGCGCAGGCCAGCGCCGCCGTGATGCCGGGCACGACCTCGTAATCCACGCCGTGGGCGCGCAGATGTTCTAGCTCCTCGCCGCCACGTCCAAAAATGAAGGCATCTCCGCCCTTGAGACGCACCACGCGCCGGCCGGCGCGGGCATGCTCGACCATCAGCTCGTGAATGCGTGCCTGGGTGGCGTTATGGTTCTCACCCAGGCGTTTGCCTACGGTGATGCGCTCGGCATCCCGGCGCGCCAAGGCGAGCACTTCGGCGCTTACCAGGCGGTCATGCAGAATGACGTCGGCCTCGTTCAGTGCGCGCAGCCCTTTGAGCGTCAAAAGGCCGGGGTCGCCAGGACCGGCTCCGACCAGCACTACCCGGCCGTCCTGAGACAGGGCAGGGCGGGCCAGCGCCTCGTCCAGCGCTTCCTGGGCCTGTTGCGGCTGGGCGCGGCGCAAGGCGGCTGCGACCGGCCCGTCCAAGAGCCAATCATAAAAGCGGCGCCGTTCTTTCAGATCGGCGCGAGCGGCGCGAATGGCCGGTCGGTAACGGGCGGCCAGTTCGGCCAGCGCCCCCAGGCTGTGATCGAACAGGGATTCCAGCCGTTCGCGCAGGCGCCGGGCCAGCACAGGGGCAAGCCCCGACGATGAGATCGCAACGATGAGGGGGGAGCGGTCGACGATGGACGGTACCTGAAAGCTCGACAGCGCCGGGTCATCGACCACATTGCAGAACTGCCGCCGGGCACAGGCGGCTTCGTAGACGCGGGTATTGACCGTTCGGTCGTCCGTGGCCGCGATGATCAGCCAGGCGTCCTTCAGCCAGTCAGCGTCGAACTCCCCTTGCAGATGGGTGATGGTTTGCCCTTGCGCCAGACGGGCCAGCTCAGGCGTCAGCGTTGGAGCGCCGACGGACACGGCCGCGCCAGCCTCCAGCAAGGCCTGCGCTTTGCGTGTGGCGACGGCGCCGCCGCCCACAACCAGCACGCATCGGCCTTTGATATCGGAAAAAATCGGAAAGAGCTTCATGAACACCCGGGCCGTGCCTTGCCATCGTCGGCCCATCATAGGAGGCCCAAAGCGTCCCTACAACGTTTGCTTTCTTCCTTTCTTATAGCCAAAAACGATTTGAAATGCGCATCTTTGGTGCGTGGCGTGCACCGGCATGGCCCTTCGTTGCTCGTTTCATGGTGCGAACACGATGCAAAAGCATGAAAAAACAAGGGTTTGTTCTTTGGCTTATCTGTTTTTGTGTCTGGCATGCGGTTTGCTTTAGACAACAGGTCCGCAAGGACAGGAAGGCCGTCCCAGAGATGGCCCAAGGGGAAAAGCAGTGCAGGGAGGCGTTTCGTCCAGAGGGCGAAACGCCATTTCTGTTGAATGCGTCAGGTTTGTGCGGGGCGGGCGCGCAACCGGTGTAGTATCAGGAGGCGCTGTTGTTGGCGCATTCCTTCTACAGGAGCGACCGTTGTTTCGTTGGATATCCACACTGGCGCTGGCTGGCTTGGCCCCGATTGCGCAGGCAGGCGTGTGCGACGCCCAGTTCATGCACGACGGCGGGCAGGTGCAGTTCACCGGGTCCGGGACGATCAATCTGGGTGCCGATCTGGCTTTCAGTGAAGTCAGCCGCAGCAACGCCGATAACTGCCGTGCGCGGGTGCGTGGGGTGGCGACATTCGCCTACGGCGGTCTGCCGCCGGGCAAGTCCAAGCTGGATTACCTCATGACCGTCAAGAAGGGGCAGGCGGCTTTTGTCCGCTACGATCAGGCCGGCGAGGCTCCCGCTACGGACGGCCAGTTCGATCTGCGCATTCTGGGCCTATTTGCCTACGATAAGATCACGGGCCAGGGGCAAAGGCTGCCGGGGGGCAGTTACCGGATCAACATCGGTAAAGAGGCGCCCGTGGGCGGCCAGCCCAGCACCACGATTCGCATTGGCGAGAAAACCGTTGGCGCACGGCGGGAGATTGTCACGGCGCTCGGTAAGCAGTCCTGCTGGCCGATCAGCTATTCGCGCACCAGCGATCCCACGACAGCCACGTTCAAGGGGCTTACCCTGCCCATTCCCGGCATGAACACCACGGTGACCGACTGGTATTGTCCGGCGACGCATCTGGTTATGAAGCAGGAAATCGACTTGTCTGGAAACAAGTCTCAAGTTGAGATTACCCAAATTAAGTAGCAGTCCGTAGCAAGGCGCGTGATCCGCTTGCGGATCACGCTGGTATCATCAAATCACTGACGACACATCACAAGGAGTCCTCTATGCCCGCGAAAAAAACCGAAGACATCTCCAAAGATAAATTGATCGACAGTGTTAAGAGCAGCCTGAACGATGTCGAGAGCCTGCTGCGCGAAGCGGCATCCTCCTCCGGCGAAAAGGCTTCCGAATTGCGCGAGCTCGCGCTCGGCTCCCTCAAGCGCACCCGCGAAGCACTTTACGACGCTCAGGACGCCATGGTTGAACGTGGCCGCCGTGCGGCCCGCGCCACGGACGACTACGTCCACGACAATCCCTGGCAAGCCATCAGCATTGCAGGCGTGACCGGCCTGCTGCTCGGCTTGCTGATCAGCCGCCGCTGATCGCCTGGGTCTTTGCGAGGCGCCGCGCGGTGCCGCAGCAAGGCCCACCTATCCCCATGAGTTTACGCACCTCGGTATTCGGCGTGGCCGCCAGCCTGGTCGGGCTGGCGCGCACGCGTCTTGAACTTTTGGCTCTTGAAGCCGGCAACGAGAAATTGCGCCTGCTCAAAGTGCTGGGTATGTCCTTCGGCGCTCTGCTGTTTCTCACTCTGGCCGTCCTGGTGTTCACCGTTGCGATTGCGGTGGCCTTCTGGCCCACTCCGGATCGCTATGCTGCGTTGGGTTGGCTGGCCGGCATTTATGGCGTGATCGGTGTGCTGCTGCTTTGGCTGGTGCGCCGTGAGCTGGTTGACGGCCCATTGCCGTTCGCCGCTACGCTCGAAGAACTGGGCCGGGACACCGACCTGCTCGAACGCGTGCGTGACGCCCAGGCTGATCTGGATCGCCGCGAGGCGGAAGGGGGGAAGTGATGGCGCATCGACACTCTCCTGTCATTAATCGCCAGGTCCGTATCGAATTGCTGCGTGCTCGCGCCGCCATCGAGCGCGAGGCCTTGGCGCAAAATATCGCTGAAGCCGGCCATGCGCTGGAGCCGTCCAATCTGATCAAGAGCCTGCTGCCTAGGTTCAGCAAAGGGCAGACTTCCCAGTGGCTTGTGCAGGCGTATAACCTGGCTCGCCGCTATCCCTTTGTCAGTTCTGCCGCCTCTGCCCTGTTTATGCGTGGGGGCAAACGGCTGGGATTTTTGCGCTGGGCCGGTATCGGCTTGGCGGGATGGCAGTTGTTCCGCACCTGGAAGGCAGAGCAAAAGTCGGATGAGTCATAGCTTCGGCAAGTCACAAAAAATGCAGCCTCAGGGCTGCTTTTTTTGGCGTTTACTCTATTTCGATGGGGGTCGTATTCGAGGCAAAGCCCGAAACGGTGTTAAAGGGCACAAGTTGCCCCGCCACATAGAAGCCTGAAGGGACGGAGACGTGCAGCTCGGAGTCGTTGACCCATTTGAAACTCGCCGAAAGCGTGTCGTGCCCGGGCAAAATCATTTGCGGGTTGTTGGGATATTTGCCTTGCAGCATGGCACTGATCGGGGCATCGAAACTCAGCGTGGTGTCGAATCCCTCGACCTTCAGCGCCCGGTATAGAACCAACCGCCCAGGTCGGGCAAGATCTTCTTTGATGGGAGCGGTATCGGGAAGTTGGGCGATGGTTTGTTCGAAGGGCCCTTCCATGACCTCGTTCCATCGCATTTTGGATGCAGTCACTTTGATGGACTTGGCCAAGGCGAAGTCGGTCTGCAGCTGGCCGCTGACTGGCAGAATCTCCGTGCTGAAACTGCCTACGGCGTCGCCAGAAAGATGGATGCTGTTAATGCCATCGCAGGTAAATGTTTGCCCGGCCAGTGACCAGGCTTTCGCGTCGGGGATGGCGTGGTTACGCCAGCGCACGCGGTAGCCGCCGCCTGCTGCCTCGGGTGCCTTGCGCCAGATGGAACCTGGCCCCAGCGTATTGGAGGCGCCGAAGAATAGCGTGGTGCTGCTGTTGATGTCTGAGTCGGCGCAGCGTTCGAGTATTTTGGACCAGGCGGTCTTGATCGTTGGCGAACATCCTTGAAGCAATGCTGCGCTGCTTACTATGAACAATAGAGCTAGCCCTCTTCTGTTTAGCATAAGAATTCCGAGCGTCAATCGTATTGGTCGTATTGATCGTGCTTGGTCTCAGGCCGTTGAGCATTGCCCGCGCCTCGCAGAACGAATATTGTCGCTTTGCGGGTTAGAAGTGAAACGCCAGGTATCAAAGACAGGACGCCGGAGCGTCCTCTGGGGCGTGTTTACAGCCCCAGTTCTTGCCACATGGCGTCAACACGCGCTTTGACGTCATCGTTCATTTTGATGGGCACTCCCCATTCGCGTTGGGTTTCGCCTGGCCATTTATTGGTGGCATCCATGCCCATCTTGCCGCCGAGCCCGGAGACCGGCGAGGCGAAATCGAGATAGTCGATCGGCGTGTTCTCGACCAGCAGGGTATCGCGCACCGGGTCCATGCGCGTGGTCATGGCCCAGATGACCTCGGCCCAGTTGCGTGTGTTGACGTCTTCGTCAACCACCACGATGAACTTGGTGTACATGAATTGCCGCAGAATGCTCCAGACACCGAACATCACGCGTTTGGCATGACCGGCATACTGCTTGCGGATGGAGACCACGGCCAGGCGGTAGCTGCAGCCTTCCGGCGGCAAATAAAAATCCACGATTTCAGGCAATTGCCGGCGCAGCAGCGGCACGAACACTTCATTGAGCGCGACACCGAGCACCGCCGGTTCATCCGGCGGTTTGCCGGTGTAGGTGGTGTGGTAGATCGGATTTTTGCGCATGGTGATGCGCTCGACCGTGAAGACGGGGAACCAATCCTGTTCGTTGTAGTAGCCGGTGTGATCGCCGTAGGGACCTTCCAAGGCCATTTCATAGCCGGTATCCGGCGCGGGTGGGGCGCCTTCGGGAACATGGGGGGGCAGGGCGCGCGGATCGCTGGACGGCAGCAGATGGCCTTCGAGCACGATTTCGGCCGTGGCCGGCACCGACAGGGTGCTGCCTAGCGCCTGGGTGACCTCCGTGCGCGAGCCGCGTAACAAGCCGGCGAACTGATATTCGGACAGGCTGTCGGGCACCGGGGTGACGGCGCCCAGCGTCGTAGCCGGATCTGCGCCCAGTGCAACCGCGATCGGGAAAGGCTGGCCCGGATGGGCCAGACGATGATCACGGAAATCAAGCGCTCCGCCGCGATGCGATAACCAGCGCATGATGAGCTTATTGCGACCGATGACTTGCTGACGATAAATGCCCAGGTTTTGCCGCTTGGCATTGGGGCCGCGCGTGATCACCAGGCCCCAGGTCAGCAGCGGGGCCACGTCACCCGGCCAGCAGGTTTGGATGGGCAGGCGCGACAGATCGACGTCATTGCCCTCCCATACCACTTCCTGGCTGGCCGCGCCCCGCACGGTCTTGGGGCTCATGTCCCACAGCGCGGCTTTGAGCATGGACACTTTGGCCAGCGCATCGCGAAAGCCGCGCGGCGGTTCGGGTTCACGTAGCGAGGCCAGCAATTCGCCCACATCGCGCAGTGCGGTGACGTTTTCCGCGCCCATGCCCCAGGCCACGCGGTTGGGCGTGCCAAAGAGGTTGGCCAGCACAGGCATTTCTGATGCCTGGCCCTTGTGGCGGGCCTGCTCGAAGAGCAGGGCGGGGCCGCCGGCGCGCAATACGCGGTCGGCGATTTCCGTCATTTCAAGCTTTGTGGAAACGGGCGCGGCAATGCGTTTGAGCTCGCCCTGGCGCTCAAGCTGGTTCAGAAAGTCTCGGAGGTCGCGGTACTTCACAACAGATCCCGGCAGGTTGGTTACATTTTTGATGCAATTACAGGTTAACATCCAGCCCTTACTTTCCCAACGCAGGAGGTGCACTATGCCCGATGCGTCAATGGCCGGTGTGTTTCGACAACTGGCCCAGGGAGTGCATCACAACCTCGCCGAGGGGCTGCGCTTATGCTCGGTCTACCTGGGTATCGCGGTTATCGTGACCGTCAGTATGGGGTTTGCTTTGCCTGGTTTGCGCGACCAGGCCTTGCAAGTGCACAAAGCCCTGTTGACCGCCCTCGCGCCAACGTCCTTGTCCGCCAGCCCCGATGCCGGGGGCGAGTCGGAAGGTTCCGCCGCCATGGTGTTGGTCGTGCCGAATGCACCGGCCAGCAATGCTACCGGTTTTTTGGGACCGCTACGCTCGGATCAATCGACGGCGTCCTCACAACGCAAATCCGTTGCGGGCACGACCAGCGGCCAGGTGGAGGCGTTGCGCAACTATATCTCGCGTAAATACAAGGTCGCCTATGACGCGACCGGCGTGCTGGTGAATACGGTTTACAAGGTCGGCCGCGACAAGCAGCTCGACCCTTTACTCTTGTTGGCGGTGATTGCCATCGAGTCCCGTTACAACCCCTTTGCCGAAAGTTCGGTCGGGGCGCAGGGTCTCATGCAGGTCATGACGCGCATTCACCAGGACAAGTTCGATGCCCTGCCTATCGGCAAGGTCAGCGCGCTGGACCCGGTAGCCAACATTCATGTGGGCGCCACCATCCTGAAGGATTGCATTGACCGGCGAGGGTCTGTCAATGGCGGGCTGGCTTGCTACGTCGGGGCAACCGGCCCGGATGATGGCGGTTATGGCGCCAAGGTGCAGGCCGAGCGCCGCCGCCTGGCGTTGGCTTCGGGCATCGCTTTGGCGCGCGACTGAGGTCCGGTGCTCAAGCGGTCGAGTAGTGGTACTCGACCGGAACTCCGACACCGCCATCCTTGCCGCTGACGGTCACCGAGACGATGCCGGCGGTTTCTTTCTGGGATGACGTGGCATGGAAGTTTCCTTGCGCATCAGCCTGGACCGTCATGTCGTCTCCCGATGGGAACAGCACAAAAACGCTCAGCCCGGGTTCGGTCTGGCCGCGTATGCTGAGTTTGCCGGCGGTGTCTGCCGTGGCGCTGCTGATGTGGGCGGTGGGAGGGTTGCGAGTATAGGTCTGCGTGGCGGCGCTGCCGACGCCGGCGGAGCGCCCGGTAGCGATGACCATGATTTCGCCTGAAGGCATGCTCTTGGATGTCGATACGGCTGTGTAGTTGCCCGAGGCATCGGCATTGACCGTGGTGGAGCTGCCGTCCGGGAATTGCACATAGACCTCGGCATTTGCCTGAGTGAGGCCGGAAACGGTCAGCTCGCCAAGCGTGGAGGGAATCACGCTGGTGATGGTGGCTTGCGGGGCTTCCGGCGTATAGGGCTTGAACACGGCGTCACCGACCGCGCCGTCGATGCCGCTGGCCGTGATCATGATGTCGCCGGACTGCAGCACCGCGCCAGGCGAGTGCAGGGTGTATCTGCCCTGGGCGTCGGCCGTGGTGTTGGCATCCGTGCCGTCGGGGAAATTCGCTTGTATGGCGGCGCCGGCCTCGCTGCTGCCCTGGATGGTAAGCCGGCCTACCAGGTCGGCAGAGACGGCATCCACGGTGGGTTCGCCGGGAGGCTGCTTGACGTAAGCGTAGGTGCTGGCCTCGCTGACGCCGCCATCTGGCAGGCTGGCGGTGACCAGGATGTCGCCTGAGGCATGTGGGCGCGTCGAACTCAGTATGAAGCTGCCGTCGGCCTCTGCCTTGCCGTTAACCTCTTCGTCGTCGGGGAATACCGCCCAGATGTCCGCGCCGGCCGCCGCCCGGCCGGAAACGCGCAGCAGACCATTGCGCAAGGTTTCGACGCGTTCGATGCGCGGAGCGGCCGTCATCTCGATCTGCGGGTTTGCTGTGTAAAAGCGGCTGACCTCCGGGCTGCTGTCTCCATGGACATTGCGCGCTTGGGCGCGCACGGTGCCGCTGGGCATGTCGGGACCCGAACGGGCTGTGTAGCGCCCACTGGCATCTGCTCGGACCCAGTTGCCTGAACCATCGGGAAACGTCAGCATGATCCGGGCGCCCGCTTCTGTTTGCCCGGAGACTTCGATTGCGCCGTTGGTCGGGTCGCCGCGCAATTGCGCGATGGACAGAGGCAGGGTGATGGCCTTGCGCCGGGTGTTCAAAACGATGCGGGACTCTCGCTCCACCCATTGATGTCGTCTGCTGGTCAGATTGAAGGGCTGAGACTCGCGGCGTAGCTGGCGTGATAGCGGTTCCTGCAAATTGATTCGCACATTCAGCTGTACCGAAGTCTGTTTCTGGCCATCCAGTGTGCGGGTCTGGTTCAGGCCGATATTGAACAGCGCCCCGGGCTGATAGGCCACGCCGTAGCGGAAACCGGAGGCATTGCGTTGCGCTCGGCCGCTATCGAAGACGTCGATGCCGGCGCCGTGCCATCGGAAATAGGCCGCTTGCAGACTCAGGCCGGCATCGCTGCTGAGTTGGCCGCCTAGGTCGTAGCCTGCAGCGGGCCGTTCTTCGCGGCGGCTATCGCGCCGGGCGCCTTTCCAGCCCGATAGCGGGGCGTAATAGTTGGCGTACAGGCTGTAATGCGGAGCAATGGCCTCCAGGCCGAGAGAGCCACGCACATGCTGTTTGCCAAACTCGTAGTCCAGGAAGGCATTGCTGCCGACGATCAGGCCAGGGCTGGCCTGCTGGCGCAGAACGATGCCGGTATTGGCTGTGGGCCTTTGGTTCTGGTTGTGCAGACCCGCTTGCAGCATCAGAGCGCGGCGCTCGCTCACCATCAGGTCATCGATGGTGCGCAAGCTGAAGGACAGGCGGCCGGGATCGAGGTCATAGCGCAGCCCGCCGTCGAGATGGCGCAGCCAGGGTAAGCCGGTTTGCCGCGAGGCTTGCAGGCCGGCGGCAACGCCGGCGTCCAGCGCGGACTGCGCCAGGCCGGGCGAGGTGTCCGGATGCTGGGCCCGCGTCCAGAGATTGCGGGCGACCTCGGATTCGATAGCGCTCCCGTAGGCGACGGGCGGAAGCAGGGTGGGGCAGAGCAGCAGGGTCAGTAGTCTCGCAGGGCTTGGCATGGAGCAATAGAGCAAAGGCGTTGGCAGTCCTGGACTGCGAGGCTCCTTACTCTATTGAGAGCACGCCTAACTGAATGTAAGCTGACTTCCTGGTGTGGTGTGGGTTTTTTCTTTTTTTACCCAATCACGAACGAAAATAAGATGATTAGAGGAGCTTTCCGATTCGCGCCACGGCTTCCTGCAGACGGTCAAGGCCGGTTGCATAGGAAAAACGCATGGTGGTGAGGCCGTGGGTCGGACCGAAGTCCACGCCGGGTACGGCGGCAACGCCCGCCTCGTGCAGCAGGCGTTTGGAGAACGTCAGGCTGTCCTGGCCCAATTGGCTGATGTCCGAGTAGATATAAAACGCGCCATCGGGCTTGACCGGCACCGGAATGCCCAGGCGCTCGAACTCGGGCAGCAGGTAGTCGCGGCGTTGGCGAAACGCATCGCGGCGCTGCGCGAAGATCTTCAAAGCGTCCGGGCTGAAGCAGGCCAGCGCGGCGTGTTGCGCCAGCGTGGGCGCGCAGATCTGCAGGCTGGCCGACATTTTTTCGAGGACGCCTATCATGGATTCCGGCACGATCATCCAGCCCAGGCGCCAGCCCGTCATATGGAAGTACTTTGAGAAGCTGTTGATGATGATGAGGTCATCGTCCAGGGTCAGAGCCGAGCGCGGCGCCTGTTCATACGACAGCTCCAGGTAGATCTCGTCCATGATGGTGTAACCCTGGCGCTCGCGCACGGCGGCCAGAAGCTCCTTGAGTTCCTCATGGCCGATGCTGGTGCCGGTCGGGTTGCTGGGCGAGGCGATCAGCACGCCTTGCGTAGACGGGCCCCAGTTATCCCGCACATCCTGTGCGCTCAGTTGGAAGCGCTTGGCCGCGTAGCTGGGCACCAGCTTGGGCCGGCCGCCCGCAGCCAGGATGAAATTGCTGTTGGCCGGATAAGAGGGGTCTGGCATGAGGACTTCGCTACCGGGGTTCACCAGGGCGGCGCAGGCCAGGGCGAGGGCGCCCGAAGCGCCTGCCGTCACGATGACGCGCTCGGGGTTGAAGCGCGCGCCAAATTCGGTGGCGTAGAACTCGGCGATGGCTTCGCGCAGCGGCATCAGGCCGCCTGGGGCGCAATAGCCGCTCAGGCCGGCGCGCGCGGCGCGTTCCAGCGCTTCCACGACCTGGGGCGGGGCGGTGAAGTCCGGCTCGCCGATGCCCAGGCTGATGATGTCGCGCCCGGCCGCGGCCATCGCTTGCGCTTCTTTAAAAAGTTCTACAACCTGGAATGTCAAAAAATCGTTGGTACGGGAGGCAAGGCGCGGCATGATAAGTCTCAAAGCGAAAGAGAGATTTTAGCCATGCAATCATCCCGACGCGCCTTTCTCCTGGGGCGCAGGCCCGAGCGAGCGCCCTGGGAGGCCTTTTGCGAGGGCCTGCGGGCCGTCATCGTGGGTGAATTGCGACAGCGGCGTCTGATCCTGGGGCATCCGCAGGATGTCTGGCGCGCGCGTGAGCTGGCTGCCCACTACGGCATCGTGCTAGGCCTATGGGGTTTGGCGGGGCCGCCGGAGGGGCTTTGGCTAGACCCTTGTGCGCTGCGGGCCTGGCGCGAGGAGGACGGGGCGCTGGTGGCGGCACCCGGTTGTCCGGTCGGCGAATTGGCCAGGGCCGGCTTGCCGCAATTCAGGCAGGCCGATCCGCAGCAAAGTGTGGCGGTCTGGCTGGCCAGCGCCACGGATTATGCGCGCCCCGCCGACAGCGGCCTGAATGCCGTTACGGTCATGTTTGCCGATGGCGTGGTGGAATCCCTTGGCCCTTTCGGGCTTGCCGGCAGCCAGCCTTTACGGTCGGGCACCACGCAGCGGCTGGTGCCCGCTCTGTTTCGGCTCGCTGCTGGCACGGATGCCGCCGGGCAGCGCTGGCCTGCCCGCTTTCGTCTGGATGCCTTGCGCCAGCCGGCCAATCTGGCTCAGGTGCTGCTGGGGCATGGGGGGGCGCTAGCCTGGGTGCAGGAGAGTCGCTGGCGGCCCGGTCTGCCCGCGGACAGCCCCTTAAGCCTCAGCGTCGAGGGCGAGCGGGTGGATCAGCAGGTCAAGGCTTTGTTTGATGCGCAGGGACGTTTCATCTGTGCTCAAGGCCACCCGAAACACCCGTCATGAGCGAGCGGCGGAGTAAGATATCGCCAGGCTGTCGTCCTACATGATGGGGCGGCTCTCTGTTTTTCTATTGACGTTTTTACACGATACGACCGCAACTATGGATGCCAATCTTCGCAAAGCCGCGCTGGAATATCACGAGCACGGCCGGCCCGGCAAAATCTCGGTCACGCCGACCAAGCAATTGACCAATCAGCGCGATCTGGCGCTGGCCTATTCGCCCGGCGTGGCGGCGGCCTGTGAAGAAATCGTCGACGATCCCGCCAACGCCTTTCGCTATACCGCGCGCGGCAATCTGGTGGGTGTGATCTCCAACGGCACGGCTGTGCTGGGTCTGGGCAATATCGGCGCGCTGGCCTCCAA
The DNA here is from genome assembly GCF_034424645.1 of Bordetella avium. Lineage (NCBI taxonomy): Bacteria > Pseudomonadati > Pseudomonadota > Betaproteobacteria > Burkholderiales > Alcaligenaceae > Bordetella > Bordetella avium. The sequence goes on along the minus strand of NZ_CP139969.1, from coordinate 2,843,509 downwards.
GCCCGTGATGGAGGGCAAGGCCGTGCTGTTCAAGAAGTTCGCCGGCCTGGACGTGTTCGATATCGAAATCAACGAGACCGACCCTGACAAGCTGGTCGAGATCATCGCCGGCCTGGAGCCCACCTTCGGCGGCATCAACCTCGAAGACATCAAGGCGCCCGAGTGCTTCACGGTCGAGCGCAAGCTGCGCGAGCGCATGAAGATTCCCGTCTTCCATGACGATCAGCATGGCACCGCCATTACCGTCAGCGCCGCCTTCATCAACGGCCTGAAGGTCGTGGGCAAGGACATCAAGCAGGTCAAGGTCGTGACCTCGGGCGCCGGCGCGGCCGCGCTGGCCTGCCTGGACCTGATGGTGGACCTGGGCCTGCCGCTGGAAAACATCTGGGTGACCGATATCGAGGGTGTGGTTTACGAAGGCCGTGTCGCGCTGATGGACCCGGACAAGGCCCGTTTTGCGCAAAAAACCGACGCGCGCAAGCTGGCTGATGTCATCGCTGACGCGGATGTGTTCCTGGGCCTGTCGGCCGGCGGTGTACTCAAACCCGAAATGGTCGCCGCGATGGCGCCGCGCCCCCTGATTCTGGCCCTGGCCAATCCCACGCCGGAAATCCTGCCCGAAGTCGCAAATAGCGTGCGTGACGATATCGTCATGGCCACGGGCCGTTCGGACTATCCCAACCAGGTCAACAACGTCCTGTGTTTCCCCTACATCTTCCGCGGCGCGCTGGACGTCGGCGCCACCACGATCACGCGTGAGATGGAAAAGGCCGCGGTTTACGCCATCGCCAAGCTGGCCCAGGAAGAACAGAACGAAGTCGTGGCGGCCGCCTATGGCACTTACGATCTGTCTTTCGGTCCGAATTACCTGATTCCCAAGCCCTTTGATCCGCGCCTGATCGTGCGCATCGCGCCGGCCGTGGCCCGCGCGGCGATGGCCGAAGGCGTGGCCACCCGCCCGATTGCCGATCTGGACGCCTACGTCGAACAGTTGCAGCAATTCGTCTACCACTCCGGCGCTTTCATGAAACCCCTGTTCGCCATCGCCAAACAGGTCGTGCGTGACCAGGGCCGCGCGCGCATCGTGTTCACGGAAGGCGAAGATGAACGCGTGCTGCGTGCCGTGCAAGTCATCGTGGACGAAAAACTCGCCAAACCGATTCTGGTCGGCCGTCCGGCCGTGTTGGCCACGCGCATCGAGAAATTCGGCCTGCGCTTGCGTCTGGGCCAGGACGTCGAGGTCACCAATCCGGAGTACGACGAACGCTTCCATCAATACTGGACGACCTACTGGGAACTGATGTGCCGCCGTGGCATCACCAAGGAAATGGCGCGGGTCGAGATGCGCCGCCGCTCGACGCTGATTGGCGCGGTCATGGTGCGCCTGGGCGATGCGGATGGCATGGTTTGCGGCAGCGTGGGCGCCTACCACGACCATTTGCGTTTCATCGACGAGGTGATCGGCAAGAAGCCGGGCGCCAATATCTACGCCGCCATGAACATCCTGCTGCTCAATGAGCGCACGGTGGCGCTGGCCGATACGCACATCAATGACGATCCCACTGCCGAACAGATCGCCGAGATCACTCAGGCTGCCGCAGAAAAGATGCGCCGCCTGAATCTGGCGCCGAAAGTGGCGCTGCTGTCGCGTTCCAACTTTGGTTCCGGCAGTTCGGCATCGGGCAGCAAGATGCGCGCCGCGCTGGATATCCTGCGCGAACAGACCCCGGACCTTGAAGTCGATGGCGAAATGCACGGGGACTGCGCGCTGGACGAGGCCCTGCGCCTGCGCATTCTGCCCTCGTCCACGCTCAAGGGTGAGGCCAATCTGCTGGTCTGCCCCAACGTGGACTCCGGCAATATCGCCTACAACCTGCTCAAGACGGCCGCAGGCGGTAATGTGGCCGTCGGTCCCTTCCTGCTGGGCGCCAACGCCCCCGTCAATATCCTGACGTCCAGCTCGACCGTACGCCGCATCATCAACATGACTGCCCTGACCGTGGTCGATGCCAATCTCGCACTCTGACCCTGCCGGTCCACCGCGCTCCACGGGTCTGGTTCTGACCGGCGGCGGAGCGCGGGCGGCCTATCAGGTCGGGGTGTTGAGCGCGGTGATGGCCTTGCTCGATCCGCAGCGCCGGCCCAGCTTTCCCAATCCCTTTCCCATCATTTGCGGCACCTCGGCCGGCGCGGTCAACGCAGCGGCGCTGGCCTGCCGCGCTGACCGGCCGCATCTCGCGGTCAGACGCATGCGCCACCTCTGGTCATCCCTGCACATCAGCATGGTTTACCGGGCGGATGCGCCAGGGCTGATCCGCACCGGTGTCAGGTGGCTGGGCTTGCTGGCCCTGGGCTGGATGTTTGCCGGCCGCCGCCGTCCGCAGTCCTTGCTGGATAGTGAGCCCTTGGCCCGATTGCTGGAGCGTTCGCTGGATTTTCCGCGCATGCGCGACAATCTGCGCCGGGGGCAGCTATCCGCCCTGGCGATCACGGCCTCGGGCTACACCAGCGGCGAGCATCTGACTTTTTATCAGTCTGAGCGCGTGATCGAACCCTGGCGCCGTTCGCTGCGGCGCGCCGTGCCCTTGGATATCAGCACAGATCATGTCATGGCGTCGTCGGCCATTCCTTTCGTTTTTCCTGCCCGGGCGGTCACGGTGCATGGGCAGACGGAATGGTGCGGGGATGGGTCAATGCGCCAATTGGCCCCTATCAGCCCCGCCATCCATCTCGGCGCGCACCGCGTGCTGGTGGTGGGCACCAGTTTTCGCGATGAAACCCATCCGGAGAAACGTGCGGCCGAGCCGCCCTATCCGTCGCTAGCCCAGGTGGGCGGTCATGCCTTGGCCAGTATTTTTCTGGATGGTCTGTCTTCGGATCTGGAGCGCCTGGAAAACACCAACCGCCTCCTGGAGCATTGTGCACAGTCTGGCGGTCCACGCCCCGTGGAGGTGTTGGCCATCACGCCCAGCCAGTCGCTGGATCAGCTTGCCCTGGAACATTTGAGCGCGATGCCCGTCGAGGCGCGTACCCTTTTTCGCGTACTCGGTGTATCGTCCGTGCCGGGGCATGCAGGGGGTGGCTCGCTCATATCCTATTTGCTCTTCGAAAGTGCCTACACAGAACGATTGATAGAACTGGGTTATGCCGATACGATGCGGCGTAGTGAAGACGTATTGCAGTTTTTCCAGGAGGCCCAGGCATGACGCGCAACGGCCAGACCACGCTGATAAAACAATTGCGCCGCGGCGGCGCAATCGAGCACGACGATACGGACAAAGAGTCCATGGTCAATGCTGCCCACGAACTGGGCATGGCCCTGCTCGTGGCCGATTGCGATCGTGCGCGCAGCCGTTCGGCGGTGTTGCGCGCCATCGCCAAGGCAGTGGATTTTCCCGAGTTCTTCGGCGGCAATCTGGATGCCCTCTACGATTGCCTGTGCGACACCATCCTCGATAACAAGACGGGTGTCGTGCTTTGGCTGTATCGCCTGCATTCGGGTGATCCGGCGCTGGCAGACGATGCCGTCGCCATCGAGAACGCCTGCGCCGACGCGGCGCAGTTCGCCAGCGAGAACGGCCGGGTATTCTGCTATCTGGTCGAGCATGCCGGACGGCATCCCGATCCGGAGCCGGGTGTGGCGGCTACGCCTTACGGCGAGGTCTGAACTACCGTCTGAGGCCGCCTGGGGGATCAGTTCCAGCCCAGAAGGGCGGTGACGGAAGCGATAAGCGCCAGACCCGCCGTTTCGGTGCGCAGCACTCTGGAGCCCAGCCTGACCGAGGCCACGCCCGCCGCACGCGCGGCGGCGAGTTCTTCTTCCGACCAGCCGCCTTCCGGGCCGACCAACAGTGTCAGGGCTTCGGGGGCTGGCTGGCTTGCCAGCCAGCCGGGCAGGTCATCGGCCGCTTCCGGGTGGCACATCACCCTTGCCCCCTGGGCCGGCTGGGCCAGCCATTCCCGCAGGCTCGATGGGGCGCTGACCTGAGTCAGACGGTTGCGGCCGCATTGTTCGGCGGCGGCCTGGGCGATGCGGCGCCAATGCGACAGACGTTTTTCCAGGCGCGGACCGCTCAGTTGCAGGACACTGCGCTGCGCGGCGATAGGCGCGACGGCGGCGGCGCCCAGCTCCACGGCTTTTTCGATGATCCAATCCATTTTGTCGCCTGACGGGAGCCCCTGAGCCAGCGTGATGCGGCCGGGCAGTTCGGCTTCGCGCGCGACATGTTCCGCCAACTGCGCATAGCCCGTCTTGCCTTCGATTTCCAGCCGGGCCGGATACTCGCCGCCTCGCCCATCGAACAGCACAATGACGGCGCCGTCGCGCAGGCGCAGCACACGGATGGCGTGATGAGCCAGGGCTTCGGGTAGCGCGAGGCGCTGTCCGGCAGCTAGAGGGGTATCGCAGAAAAAACGGGGCAGACTCATGCTTGGTGGGCGATAAAAATTACGGGACGCATCAAAGGCCGCGCTCGGGGGAAGGCCGCATTTTGGCCTGAAGTGGGCGTCCGGCGCCAGCCGGACGAGCGGTTTTTAATCGCGTCGGATGGGGTTACCCCCAGATGGTAAAATGCTGAGCTTTCCACCATCTACCTCTGGCGCCTTGATATGAGGTGCCAATGCCTAAGAGCCTTCTTGCATGAGCACCTCGACTGCCCCCAAACCTGTCTTGGCAGATGCCATCCGTGTACTCGCGATGGACGCCGTACAAAAAGCGAATTCGGGGCATCCCGGCGCTCCGATGGGCATGGCTGAAATCGCCCAGGCGCTGTGGTTGAACAACCTCAGCCATAACCCGGCCGATCCGGCCTGGGCCAACCGCGACCGTTTCGTGTTGTCCAACGGTCATGGTTCCATGCTGATCTACGCGCTGCTGCACCTGACCGGCTACGACCTCTCGCTGGACGAGTTGAAGAACTTCCGCCAGTTGCACTCCAAGACGCCGGGGCACCCCGAAGTGGGCATCACCCCGGGTGTCGAGACCACCACGGGGCCGCTGGGCCAGGGGCTGGCCAACGCCGTGGGCATGGCCCTGGCAGAGTCGCTGCTGGCTGCCGAATTCAATCGCCCGGGCCACCAGATCGTCGATCATCACACCTATGTGTTCATGGGCGACGGCTGCCTGATGGAAGGTATCTCGCACGAGGCCTGCTCGCTGGCCGGCACACTCAAGCTGTCCAAGCTGATCGCGCTTTACGACGATAACGGCATTTCCATCGACGGCCACGTCGAGCATTGGTTCGGCGATGACACCGCCAAGCGTTTCGAGGCCTATGGCTGGAACGTGATCCGTGGCGTGGACGGCCATGATGTGGCCGCCGTCGATGCCGCCATCAAGGCCGCTCGCGCCCAATCGGAAAAGCCCACGCTCATCATCTGCCGTACCGTCATCGGCAAGGGGGCGCCCACGATGGCTGGCACGCATAATGTGCACGGCGCGCCGCTGGGCAACGAGGAAATCGCCGGTGCTCGCGCCGCCATGGGCTGGAGCGCCACGCCCTTCGAGGTGCCGCAGGATGTGCGCCAGGCCTGGGATTCCCGCGATGCCGGCGCCGCAGCGCAGCGCGCCTGGCAACAGGTCTTTGATGCTTATGCTCAGGCTTTCCCGGCCGAAGCCGCCGAATTCACCCGTCGCATGAAGGGCGAGCTGCCTGCCGACTTTGCCGAGAAGGCGCAGGCTTTCGTTGCGGCCACCGTCGCCAAGGGCGAAACGGTCGCCACCCGCAAGGCCTCGCAATTCGCCATCACTGAACTGGCTGGTCTTTTGCCTGAGCTGCTGGGCGGTTCGGCGGATCTGACCGGTTCGAACTTCACCGACTGGAAGGGGGTGACTGCTGTGCGCGCTGCCGAGCAAGGCGGTGTGAACTTCGGCCGCCATATCAATTACGGTGTGCGTGAATTCGGCATGGCCGCCATCATGAACGGCATCGCCCTGCATGGCGGCTATCTGCCTTTCGGCGGCACCTTCCTGACCTTCTCCGATTACTCGCGCAACGCTATTCGCATGGCCGCGCTGATGAAGCAGCGCGTGGTGCATGTGTTCACTCACGACTCCATCGGCCTGGGCGAAGACGGTCCGACCCACCAATCGATTGAACACGCCGCCAGCCTGCGTCTGATTCCCAATCTGTCGGTCTGGCGTCCTTGCGACACGGTGGAAACCGCCGTGGCCTGGAATTTGGCGGTAAGCCGTCCGGCCAGCATCGGCATGGATGTCCATGATGGGGGCCCGACCGCGCTCTTGCTGTCGCGTCAGAATCTGCCCTTTGTGCCGCGTGATGAAGCGACCTTGAAGGCAGTTGAAAAGGGCGGTTACGTCCTGCGTGATGCGCCCGAAGCGCGCGCCGCCATCTTGGCGACCGGTTCCGAAGTCGCGATTGCGCTGGCTGCCCAAGAGGCCCTGGCGCAGGAGGGCATCGCGGTGCGGGTGGTTTCCATGCCCAGCACCGATGTGTTCGATCGTCAGGATGCGGAATGGAAGCGTGCCGTGCTGCCTCCTGGCATGCCGCGCGTGGCCATCGAGGCCGGCGTGACCGCTTTCTGGCACAAATATGTAGGTCTTGACGGCGTGGTGCTCGGCATCGACCGCTATGGCGAGTCGGCCCCGGCAGGCACGTTGTTCAAGTTCTTCGGCCTGACCTCCGAGAAGGTGGCCGAGGCCGTCAAGCAGGTTTTGTAAAAAAGGAGCTTTCGTCATGACTATTCGCGTCGCTATCAACGGCTATGGCCGTATCGGCCGCAACATCCTGCGCGCCCATTACGAAAACGGCAAAAAACACGACATCGAGATCGTGGCCATCAATGATCTGGGCGATCCCAAGACCAATGCGCACCTGACGCGCTTTGACACCGCCCACGGCAAGTTCCCCGGCACCGTCGAAGTTGACGGCGAGTACATGGTCGTCAACGGCGACAAGATCCGCGTGCTGGCCAACCGCAACCCGGCCCAGCTTCCCTGGGGCGAGCTTAAGGTTGACGTGGTGCTGGAGTGCACCGGCTTTTTCACCTCCAAGGAAAAGGCCAGCGCCCACCTGCAAGGCGGCGCCAAGAAAGTCATCATCTCGGCCCCGGGCGGCAAGGACGTGGACGCCACCGTCGTGTTCGGCGTGAACCAGGACGTGTTGCGTGCCGAGCACACCGTCATCTCGAATGCTTCTTGCACCACTAACTGCCTGGCCCCGCTGGTCAAGCCGCTCAATGACAAGCTGGGTGTCGAGACCGGCCTGATGACGACGGTGCATGCCTACACCAACGACCAGGTCCTGACCGACGTCTACCACGAAGACCTGCGTCGCGCCCGTTCGGCCACCATGAGCATGATCCCGACCAAGACCGGCGCCGCTGCCGCAGTCGGCCTGGTGCTGCCCGAACTCAATGGCAAGCTGGACGGTTACGCCATCCGCGTCCCGACCATCAACGTGTCCATCGTCGATCTGACCTTCATCGCCAAGCGCGACACGACGGTCGAAGAGGTCAACGGCATTCTGAAGGCCGCCGCCGATGGCGAGCTGAAGAACATCCTGACCTACAACACCGAACCGCTGGTCTCGATCGACTTCAACCACAACCCGGCTTCGAGCAACTTTGACGCCACCCTGACCAAGGTGTCGGGCAAGCTGGTCAAAGTCTCGTCGTGGTACGACAACGAGTGGGGCTTCTCCAACCGCATGCTCGACACCACTGTCGCGCTGATGAACGCCAAGTAAGTTGCCATGCGCACGGAGCCTTTCGCGAGGCTCCGGCTTGGACAACAGGCCGGGCCCCAGGTGCCGGCCTTTTTCTTGTCCACGCAGACCTATAGAACAAGGAAGACAATATGTCCAAAGTGAATACGCTGTCGGCTCTCGCCAAGGAAGGCAAGCTGGCTGGCAAGCGGGTTTTCATCCGCGCCGATCTGAATGTTCCCTTCGATGAGGCCGGCCGCATCAGCGAAGACACCCGTATCCGCGCCTCCGTGCCGGGCATTCGCATGGCGCTGGACGCCGGCGCTGCGGTGATGGTCACCTCGCATCTCGGACGTCCCAAGGAAGGCGTGCTGACCGAAGAAGACTCGCTGGTCCGCGTAGCTCAGCGCCTGTCCGAACTGCTCGGTCTGCCCGTGCCGCTGGTGCAGAACTGGGTTGACGGCGTGAAGGTGGATGCGGGCAGCGTGGTGCTGCTGGAAAACTGCCGCGTCAATCCGGGCGAGAAAAAAGACGACGAGACGCTGTCACGCAAGATGGCCGCGCTGTGCGACGTTTATGTGAATGACGCCTTTGGCACTGCGCATCGCGCGGAGGCCACCACGCATGGCATCGCGCGTTTCGCGCCCATCGCCTGCGCCGGTCCGCTGCTCGAAGCCGAGCTGGACGCGCTGGGTCGTGCGCTGCACGACCCCAAGCGTCCGCTGGTGGCCATTGTCGGCGGCTCCAAGGTCTCGACCAAGCTGTCCATTCTGCAGGCGCTGGCCGGTAAGGTGGATCAGTTGGTGGTGGGCGGCGGTATCGCCAATACCTTTATGCTGGCCGCGGGCCTGCCCATTGGCAAGTCGCTGGCCGAACCCGATCAGATCGCCGAGGCGCGCGCCGTCATCGATATGATGGCCCGCCGCGGCGCGGCCGTGCCTATTCCGACCGATGTGGTGTGCGCCAAGTCTTTTGGCGCCGATGCCGAGGCCACCGTCAAGGCGGCTGCCGAGGTGGCGGATGACGACATGATTCTGGATATCGGCCCGCAAACGGCCCAAACGCTGGCTGCTATTTTGGCCCAGGCAGGCACCATCGTCTGGAATGGTCCGGTGGGGGTGTTCGAATTTGATCAGTTCGCCCATGGCACACAGGTGATCGCCCGGGCGATTGCCGACTCGGAAGGCTTTTCCATCGCGGGCGGCGGCGATACGCTGGCCGCCATCGCCAAGTACAAGATTGGCGACAAGGTTGGCTATATCTCTACCGGCGGCGGCGCCTTCCTGGAGTTTCTGGAAGGCAAGTCCTTGCCCGCTGTGGCGGTGCTGCAAGAGCGCGCGGCCTGACGTTTTACGGCTGCGGGTATGATCGGGGCCTGGACCGCGTGAGCGGCCAGGCCCCGGTTTCTTGTGGTTTATTTCATTTCTGACCCTGTCGATGAATCTGAAACGCTTGTTCGGACCTGGGCTGCGCAAATGGCGCGGTGTCAGCGCAGCGTCGGCGCGGCGCGATGCGCTGGCTGGCCTGAGCGTCGCCGCCGTGGCGCTGCCCGTAGGCCTGGCCTATGCCACCATGATGGGCTTGCCTGCCGCCAGCGGCCTGTGGGCGGCGATTGCCGGCATGCTGGGCTACGCGCTCTTCGGCGCCTCGCGCACCCTGGTCGTCGGCCCGGATACCGCCACCTGCACCTTGATCGCCGCGACGCTGACCGGCCTGTCTATCGTTGATCCGCAGGCACGTCTGGCGGCCGCAGCCGGCATGGCCGTAGTGGTGGGGCTGGGTTGCTTGCTGGCTCGCGTGTTCCGCCTGGGCGTCTTGGCCAATCTGTTGTCGCGGCCTGTGCTGGTGGGTTATATGGCGGGCGTGTCCGTCACGCTGGCCTGGTCGCAGTTGGCCATCCTGACCGGCGCGGGGCCGCATTCTTCCGACTTGCTGCGCCCCTTTGATGCCGTGACCCGGCTCGTCACGGGCGCCCATCCCGCCACCTTGGTCTTGGGTTTGATCTGCTGTGCCGCGCTTGCCGCGCAGCGCATCTGGCGGCCTCGCTGGCCGGGGGCCGTTGTGTTGGTCGCCGCAAGCTGCGTTCTGTCGTGGGCCCTGAACTTTCCCGGCCTGGGTATTGCCGTCGTCGGCGAGATTCCGGCCGGCCTGCCCAGCTTCCAACTACCCGAGGACTTCCGCAATGTGCCCGGCTTTCTGCTGGGCGCGGGCGGCGTGCTGTTGGTGAGTTTTTCCAGCGGCATCGTCACGGCGCGCAGCTTTGCCACGGTCAGCGGTGAAGAGGTCGAGCCGAATCGCGAGTTGGTGGGCTTTGGCGCCGCGAATCTGGCCGCCGGGCTGTTTCAGGGTTTTGTCGTGACGGGCGCCGATTCGCGCACGGCCGTCAGCCTGTCTTCGGGAGCGACGTCGCCGCTCGCCAGCATTGTTGCCGCCCTGACGTTGGGGGTGATTGTGAGTGTGGCGACTGGCTTGCTGTACTGGCTGCCGCAGCCGGTGCTGGCCGCGATCCTGCTCTTCGCAGCCATGCATCTGTTTCAGTGGGGGGCGTTTGTGCAACTGGCGCGTGTGTCACGCGCAGAACTGGGCTTTGCGGTGCTGGCGGCGGTTGGCGTGGTGTTTTTCGGGGTGCTGGGCGGTGTGGTCACGGCTGTGACCGCGACGCTGATGTATGTCATGTACGTGACGGCCAATCCGCGCGACGCTTTGCTGGGCAGGCTGCCGGGCGATCATGCGCTGTGCAAGCTGCATCTCAATCCCAGCGCAGCCGCCGCCGTGCGCGCGATGTCGTGGCGCTGGCGGGCAATGCCAAATGGTTTGTTCTGGATGCCGAGGCCATGACTCACGCCGACGCCGATGCGGTCGAGGCTCTGTTCACGCTCAAGCGCGAACTCGATGCGCGCGACACCGTGATGATGATTGCAGGCGGCCATGGCCTGTTCCGCACCGCGATGGAGCGCTCCGGCCTGATCGAGGCGGTCGGGCCGGAGCAGGTTTTCATCAGCGCTGAACACGCGGTGGCGTCGATCGAGCAGCGCAGGGCTCAGTCGACGATGTGATAGCCGCCGTCGATGTAAAGGGTCTGGCCGGTCATGCGGCGCGCCGCATCGGTGGCCAACCATGCCGTGGCCTCGCCGACATCGTCGATGTCGACCAGGCTGCGGATGGGCGCTTTTTCCTGGGCTTTGTAAAGGAGGTCGTCAAAGCCGGCGATGCCCGAGGCGGCGCGGGTCTTGAGCGGGCCGGGTGAAATGGCGTGCACCCGTATGCCTTGCGGGCCCAGCTCGGCGGCCAGATAGCGGGTGGCGGATTCCAGCGCGGCCTTCACCGGCCCCATCATGTTGTAGTTTTCGACCACCATCTGCGAGCCGTAATAACTCATGCAGAACAGGGTGCCGCCCTGTGGCATCAGCGGCTCGGCCAGGTGCGCCATACGGATGAATGACCAGCAGGACACATCCATGGCCGTTAGAAAACCCTCGCGGGAGCAATCGACAACACGTCCTTGCAGATCGTCGCGTGGCGCGTAGGCAATCGAGTGCAGCACGAAATCCAGGCTGCCCCAGGTCTGTGTGACGCGCTCGAACACCGATTCGAGTTCGCCTGCGCGCATCAGATCCAGCGGCATGAGCAAGGACGCCTCGATCTGCCGCGCCAGCGGCTCGACATGCACATGCGCTTTGTCGTTGAGATAGGTGAGCGCTAGCTCCGCGCCCATGGCGCGGAAGGCCTTGGCGCATCCCCAGGCGATGGAGTGCTCGTTGGCGATGCCCGTGACAAGGCCGCGCTTGCCGGCCAGAGGCAGGTGGTTCATAGTGACCTCACCAGATCCAGCGTGTGTTGGGCGATGATCAGCTCTTCGTTGGTGCGCACCACATAGACGCCGATCTTGCTGTCTTCGGTGCTGATGCGCGGGCCGTTGTGCGCATTGCGTTCGGGGTCAATGCGCACGCCCAGCCACTCCCAGTGGCGGGCGATGCGCGCCCGCATCGTGGGGGAGTTTTCGCCGATGCCTGCGGTGAAGATGATGGCGTCGATGCCGTTCATGGCACAGCCCAGGCCGGCCATGCCTTCGGCCACCCGCCATGCGAAATAATCCAGCGCCATACGGGCAGCCGGCGCCTCGCTGGCTTCCAGTTCGCGCAGGTCATTGCTGATGCCCGACATACCCTTCAAGCCACAGTCGTGGTAGAGAAAATGCTGTATCTCGTCATGGCTCATGCCTCGCTCCATCAGCCAGAGCACGATGCCGGGGTCCAGGCGGCCGGGGCGGGTGCCCATGGGCAGGCCTTCGAGCGCCGTGAATCCCATCGTGCTGTCAACGCTCTTGCCATTGGCGATGGCGCAGGCCGACACGCCCGAGCCCAGGTGGGCGGCGACAATCTTGCCGTCGGCGATCTCGGGCAACGCGCGTTTGACGCGCTGGGCGACATATTCGTAAGAAAGACCATGAAAGCCATAGCGGCGCACGCCTTCCTGGTAGAGCGAATCGGGCAGGGCATAGCGGTCGGCCAGCGCAGAATGACTGCGGTGAAAGGCGGTATCGAAGCAGGCCACCTGCGGCAAGTCGGGACGGCGCTGGCGGATCACCTGTATGGGCGCCAGGTTGTTTGCCTGATGCAGCGGCGCCAGCGGGCTGAGCGCCTGCAATTGTTCGATCACGGCCTCATCGACCAGTACCGGCGCATCCAGATCGGGACCGCCGTGCACCACGCGGTGGCCCACGGCCAGCGGCGAGCCCGTCAGGTGGCCGTTGAGCCATGTGCCGACCACTTCTTGAGCATCATGCACATCGGCGGCATGGCGCGGCGAGATGTCGCGCTCGGTCAAGGCCTGGCCCTGCGCGCCGCGCACCCGCAGGCGCGGGCGCTGCGTGCCGATGCCTTCGAGCTGTCCACCCAGCAGCGGCAGCAAGGCCTCGCCGATACCGTAGAGATAGAACTTGATGCTCGAACTGCCGGCGTTGATGACGAGAATGCTGTCGTCGTGTGGCTTCATTGGACGGACACCTTGCGGCTCAGATGATGGGCGTAGATCATGGCGACCGCGCAAGAGGCCAGGCGCGATCGGGCGCTATCCGCGCGGCTGGTCAGGATAATGGGTACGCGTGCGCCCAGCACGATGCCGGCGGCATCGGCCCCTGCCAGAAAGCTAAGGTTTTTCGCCAGCATATTGCCCGCCTCCAGGTCGGGCACGACCAGAACCTGGGCGCGTCCAGCCACCGGCGAGACGATGCCCTTGACCTGGGCGGCCTGCGGGCTGATGGCGTTATCCAGGGCCAGTGGGCCGTCCAGCACGCCGCCCACGATCTGGCCCCGGTCGGCCATCTTGCACAGCGCCGCCGCCTCTATCGTGCCGGGCAGCGAGGTCATGATCTGCTCGACCGCCGACAGGATGGCCACGCGCGGCGTGCCCAACCCCAGGCCCAGATGCAGTTCGATGGCATTGCGGATGATGTCGGCCTTGGTGTCGAGGTCGGGGGCGATATTGATGGCCGCATCGGTGATGAACAGCGGCTCGGGGTAAGTGGGCACATCCATGATGAACACATGGCTGATGCGGCGGCCGGTACGCAGCCCGGTGTCGCGGGCGACCACCTCATGCATCAGCTCGTCGGTGTGCAGGCTGCCCTTCATGAGCAGGGTGGCCTGGCCGCAACGCACGCGCTCGACAGCCACCGCTGCCGAGGCGTGGCTGTGCGGCGTATCGACAATTTCAATCGAGGTGAGATCCAGGCTGCAGCGCTCGGCGACTTCGCGGATCTTGCGCCGAGGGCCAATCAGGATGGGCTCCAGCAAGCCCAGGCGTGCGGCCTCCAGGGCGGAGCTCAGCGAGGTCTCGTCGCAGGGATGCGCAATGGCGCAGACCGCGGGCGGCAGCTGGCGCGCGTGCGCGATCAGACGTTCGTAGTGCGGTACATGGTTTGCAGTCATGGTTTTCATCCCTTGAACAATCAGCCTCGTTTGCGGATGCCGGCGGATTGGGGGGTGGCCGGTTTAGCGGCGGTCCGGGGTTTGGCCTTGGTCGCCGTGCCGTCAGCGGGTCTGGCGCGGGGTGGGGCTTTGGCGACCGGGGCCGAGGTGTTGCCTGCGGTATTCCTGGCAGCGGCCTTTTGGGTGGATGTCTTGGAGGCCGCCGCCTTTTTGGCGCTTGCGGCCTTCACGGCAGCTTTTGCGCCAGGCCTGGTTGCGGGGCTTTTCGGTCTGTCGGCCAGCCGGCTGCTTTGTCCTTGCTCTGACAGGTGCAGACCCGCCGCGAGCAGGGCGGCGCGGCCGACTTCCGTGTTGCCGAGAGAATCGAGCAGGGGCAGGCGCTCGACGGGTTGCGCGCTGGCTGCTTCATGCTTGCGGGCCCGCCGTTCGGCCGAGTCGAACAGACGCTCCATTTCTGCAACCATGGCCTGGGCACGGGGCGACAGGGGTTTGGCGGCTTCGACAATGTGCCGGGTGACCGCCAGCGTCAGGCGGATGAGGTCGGCAGGCACGCCCTCGAGCAGCTTGGGGATGGCGCGCAAGCTTGCCGGGCCATCCAGACGCATGAGCAGGGCCTGGTCGCGCACCGTGTCCTTGAAGTCTTGCAGTGCGATATTGGTTTCGATATCGCTGCGCAACTGCCGGATCATGGCGTAGCTGCGCTCATCCAGCCCGCCGCCCGCGTTCGACACCGCCAGCAGCATGCGGATGGCGGCTTCGCGCACGCCCCCTTGCGAAATCCGTGCGCGCAGTTCGTCGTGGCGCAGATGCACGAAGTCCCGGTGTTCGGGCGATACCCCCGGATGTTTGCGCGGCGCGCCGGGGCGTGCGCCCAGGCCGGCCCAATCCTGCACCAGCAGAGAGCCGTAAATATTCATGAAACTGCGCTCGATGGCGGCATCGCGCAATTCGGTATAGATTTCCAGGCCGGCGACGATGGCTTGCGACATCATTTGCTGTGCTAGCAGGAAAGGGTTGTCGGGGGCCACCGGTTGACGGTTTGCACGCACCTCTTGCGCCAGCTGCGCGACCGGCGCCACAAAGGGGTTGCGGTCCGAAATCAGCTCATAGGGCAGGCGCAGCGGGTGCATGCGTTGCGCCCACTCCGCCGATTGCGGCGTGACGGCTGCCTGCACCCAGGGCCGCACAAAGCTGCGGTACAGCCCCAGATTGATATCCGAAATGCGCGCCACGGCGGCGAAACGCCTGTCATCTTCTTCGATGCGGTCCACGATGGCCCGCACGTCGTCCAGCGTGCGCTGGGGGAAGGACAGGACGTAATCGCCGTGAGCCAGGTCGGCATTGACGGTATCGGGCGTTTTGTCCTTAATTTCGGTCTGATAAATGCCGGGGGGCAACACATCGATCATGTCGATGTTGCTGGTGAATTCCTGGTGTTCTTTGCGCGCCACGCTACCCGACACGAAAATGCCGAGGTGGCCGATGCTTTCGTGGATGGCATAGACAATGGTCTGACCGTGGGCGATGACCTCGCTATCGTTTTGATAGAGATCCGTGATCCAGCCCAGCGCCTGCGGCGGCGGCGTGATGTTGTCGCCTTTTGAGCAGAATACGATGATGGGTGAGCGGATATTGCGCAGGTCGATGCGGATGCCGTCTGAGGTGACCAGGCCGGCCGTGGCCAGGCGATTACCCACGAATAGGTTGTCGACGATATATTGGATTTCAGACGCATTCAGAAAAACGTGGCCGCCCCACCATTTTTCGAATTCCAGATAGCGCGGCGCTTCGGTATCGACCTTGGAGTACAGGTTGTATTGCTTGCTCCAGAGGGTGTTGGCCGGATTGAGATTTTCGAAATTCTGCACCAGCCAGGCGCCATCGAATTTACCGTTGCCGAGATCGGCGGCGTATTCGGTCAGCCAGGAGCCCCCCAGCATGCCGCCGGAGTAGCGCATGGGGTTTTTGCCGCGCCAGCCGGCCCAATATGACAGGGGCGCCCCCGCCACGATGATGGGACCGAACAGTTCGGGCCGCATGGCGGCCGTCATCATGATCTGCCAGCCTGCCTGGCAATTGCCGACCACGACAGGTTTGCCCTCGGCATTGGGATGACGGGCGATGATTTCTTCGAGAAAGCGCGCCTCGGCGCGCATCACGTCTTCGACCGTCTGGGTTGGCGTGGGCTGGGGCAAGAAGGAGGCGAAATAACAAGGGTGGCCGGCTTTCACCGCCACGCCGATCTCGCTTTCGGGTTTGAAACCGCCGATGCCGGGGCCGTGGCCGGCGCGGGGGTCAACCACCAGAAAAGGGCGTTTTTCAGGGTCCGCCGGGGTGTCGGCGGGCGGCACGATGCGCAGCAGCATGTAATTGACGGGGCGTTCCAGTTCGCGGCCGTCGAGCAGCACCTCGCTGTCCATCGCCAGGACATTCGGCTCGCACTTGGCCATGTGCACCAGGTACTGGTTGCCGCGCTGGCGCATCACGTCGGTATAGAGGATGCTGCGCTGCCATGCATCGACCGAATAGTTGTACGCAGCCTGCCACAACGCCGGGCCAGGCAGAGCCTGAAAGGCGGATGGGTCGGGCTGAAAAAGGGAGGTGAACAGGGCGGGTATGCTATCCGCGGATGTTTCTGTGGTCTTGCGGGGTTTGCCCGAGTCTGCCATGGAGGTCTCCTGCTTGATCGGCGTGTAGCCTGGCCCCCCGGGGAGTGGGGATAGGGTCCATTACACCGCAAGAAATGGTGCGTCGCAACAATGACTCGGACTGAAGGCGGCCTGTCCGCCTCCTCGTCCTATGCCGTTCAGGCGCGCGCGCTGGCGTTGTGGCGCAGCCATCGCTGCACAGAGGGCCGCTGCCATTGCTGTTCGGCGTAGTCGGCTAGCCAGGCCGGGAGTTCGCTAGGCGTCAGACGTCTCAGCATTAGCGCCAGCTCGGTGTCGGCGATACACCAGTTGGCGAACAGCGTTGGCTGCGCCGGTTTGAGCAGCCGTTCGGCCACCCGCAGCAGCTTGGCGCTGGCCGGCAGCGCGGCTTCGCTCAGGGGCCTGGCGATTTTCGCGTGAAAGACGTGTTCCGTCGGGCGCTCCTGGCGCAAGGCGAGCAGGTCGCTGCGCAGCCAGGCCTGCAATTGGCGCGCACGAGCACGCTCCTGCCGGTCAAGGGGATAGAGCGCGGAGAATTGCGGCGCCGGAAAGCTCTCTTCGAGGTATTCGGCAATGGCGCTGGACTCGGTGAGATGAAAGCCTTCGTGACAGAGCGCCGGCACACGACAGGTCGGCGCGCGCTGCTGGAAGGGCGCCATGTATTGCTCGTGGGCGCCCAAGTCCACCAGGCGAAGCTCAAAGGGCAAGCCTTTTTCGCTCAAGGCGACATGCGATGACATCGCATAGGGGCTCAGGAAATCGGCGTCAACGTAAAGCGTCAGATTCAACACAGGTCTCCGGCAGCGCGGGGTGAGACGATCAGAGTAGCGCATGCGCCGATTGCGGTCACGGCGCCTGTGGCGCACAGACCTCAGTCGGCGCGCAAGGCTTCACGCAGCCCGTTTTTTCTGCCAGAACTGGGCGACGCCCGTGGCTTCCTGCAAGGCATAGCCTTCATAGCCCATCTTGCGATAGAGCGCACGTGCGGCTTCATTGCCTTCCAGCACTTCCAGCGTGATCTTGCAGCAGTTCAGCTCACGCGCCAGATCGTCCAGCGCACGGAGCAGTTGCTGGGCGACGCCCTGGCCGCGAAAGCGCGCCGACACCATGAAATCATGCAGATTCAGTAGCGGTTTACAGGCAAAGGTCGAAAAACCCTCGAAGGTGATGGCCAGTCCGGCGGCTTGGTCGCCGGACCAGGCCAGCAGGGCGCGCGCGGTGGGGCGGCGGGCCAGCTCTGCAATGAGATTTTCCTGCGTCCAGGCCGGCAGCGGTTCGCCGCCGCCCATAGGTTCGCTGGCATATTCATTCAGCAGGTTCAGGATGGCCTGGGCGTGGGCCGGATTGTGAAAATCGGCAAGGGTAATCGTGATCACGGTTGACTCAGAGAGCGTTTGAAGTAACAGGGTGATTATGCCGTGTCGGAGGATGTTGTCTGCGCGATTGATAATTCCGGCTATAAGCCCTATCTTGTGATGATCGTCCGGTTGTGCGGGATCCGCACGGCCGCCCATTTGTCATGCAAAAAAGAGCCGGAAGATGGAGTTCAAGGACTACTACAAGATATTGGGCGTGGAGAGTTCCGCCACCGAAGACGACATTCGCAGCGCCTATCGCAAGCTGGCGCGCAAGTATCACCCGGACGTCAGCAAGGAAAGCGATGCTGAGACCCGCATGCGCGAGGTCAATGAGGCCTACGACGTGCTGCGCGACAAGGAAAAACGTCAGGCCTATGACAACCTGGCTGCCGGGGTCTCTCCCGGTGGCGGCTTCCAACCGCCTCCCGGATGGGATCAGGGTTTCGAGTTTCATTATGGTCCGGGCGGTGGGGACGATGATGGCTTTAGCGACTTTTTCTCCTCCCTCTTCGGCGGCCAGCAACGCCGCCGCGCGCAGCAGGAAAATTTTCGAGCGCGTGGCGAAGACCAGCATGCGGCGATCGAGGTCGATGTCGAAGACGCCTTGCATGGCGCCACCCGCGAAATCAGCCTGCGCTCCATGCAGCCCAACGCTCAGGGACAGCCTGAAATCAAGTCACGCACGCTCAGCGTGAAGATCCCCGCCGGTGTGCGCGAAGGGCAGTTCATCCGTCTGGCAGGCCAGGGCCAGCCCGGCTATGGCGGGGCGGAGCCCGGCGATCTCTATCTGGAGGTGCGCTTCCGGCCGCATGACCGCTATCGCGTGGACGGACGCGATCTTCATATGGATCTGCCCGTCGCGCCCTGGGAGGCCGCCCTGGGCGCCACCGTGAAAGTGCCCACCCCCGGCGGTACGCTGGAAGTCTCGGTTCCGCCTGGCTCCAAGGCCGGCCGCAAGCTGCGTTTGCGTGGCCGGGGCATTCCGGGCGATCCGCCGGGCGATTTGTATCTCGTGCTGGATCTGGTGTTGCCTCCGGCAGATACGGAGGCTGCTAGGCAGGCCTATAAAACGCTCGCTGAACAATTGCCGTTCAATCCGCGCAGCCATTTTGGGGTATGAAGATGAAGTCTGTCACCATTACGCAAACCACCATCGTCTGCCCGGCCGATCCCCTGACCGCCGATGACCTGGCGCGAGCCTGCGAGGCTGAGCTGGAATGGGTTCGCCGCCTGGTCGAGGTCGGTATCGTCGCCGCCCACGGCGAGCATCCTGCAGCTTGGCGTTTCGAAAGCACCGATCTGCGCCGCGCCATGGATGCGCGGCGTCTGGAACGCGATTTTGGCGCCGGCCTGGATGCGGCGGCCCTCATCCTCGATCTGAGCCAGGAAATCCGCCGCCTCAAGGGCCAGTTGCGCGCGCTCGGACTCAATGGCTGAGCGTCTGTCAGCGATCCTTACAATACGGGTTTTGCATCACGGCAAAACCCATGAAAGCGCATACTGTTTCGTCCTTGCCTGACGCGGGTAGCGGGCTTAAAGCCTGTTTGCCCGTCATGATCGGTTATTTCCCGGTGGCGGTGGCCTTTGGCATTGCCGCGACCGGGGTGGGCCTGGCTCCCTACCAGAGCCTCCTCATTTCCATGCTGGTCTATACCGGAGCCAGCCAGTTTCTGTTGCTGGCCTCGATCAAGTCGGGCACGCCCTGGCTCTGGGTCGTGGCCTTGTGCTCGCTGCTCAATGCGCGGCATCTGCTTTACGGTCCGATTCTTTCGCGGTTTCTCCCTGAGTCGCTGCGCACTCGTCTGCGTCTGGCGTTTTTGCTGACCGACGAGGTCTTCGCAACGGCCTTGCAGCAATTGGCTGAGGTGCCGCCCGAGCGTCACGCGCGTTGGATGACGGCGCTGGGCCTGGGGGCCTGGCTGACCTGGATAGGCGGCACAGCGGTGGGCGTCTATGCCGGCGACAGCCTGGAGCAACACTATCCGATGCTGTCCCAGGTCATGCGTTTTGCGTTGCCTGCGCTGTTTCTGGCCCTGGTGTGTCAGAGCTTGACGCGCGGCCTGTTGCTGCCGCTGGCGGCAGCTTTTGCGGTCAGCGCCCTGCTGACGGCATCAGGACAGGGCACATTGGGGATTTTATTGGGCGCCGTGGCGGGCAGCCTCTGTTATCGCAGGGAGCGAGTATGACCAGCGGTCTGGATTTCTGGGTGGCCGTGTTGGCAATGGCCGCCGTTACCTATTTGTCGCGTGGCCTGCCCTTCATGTTGCCGCCGCGCCACCGTCTGCTGCGCAAGCTTGCACAGGAAGACTCTGCGCTGTCAGCGCTGGGGCCGGTGCTGTTGGCGGCGATTGCCGCCGCCGTCATCGTGCCCGACCTCTGGGGCGAACAGCGCGTCGCACAGATCGCGCCTTATCTGGCCGGCATGGCCGTGACCGCCCTGGCGGCCCGCCTGTCTGGCAACAGCGGCCTGGCGGTGATCGCCGGGCTGCTGGCTTATGGCGGCGGGCTGCTGCTGTGCTGAAGTCTAGCCGGTAAACAATACCCCGAGCCAGAACAGGCCCGCGGCCAGCAACATGGAGGCGGGCAGGGTGAAGATCCAGGCCAACAGGATGTTGCGCACGGTGTTGCCTTGCAGGCCGCTGCGGCTGGCCACCATGGTGCCGGCCACGCCTGACGACAGCACATGCGTCGTGGATACCGGCAGGCTGAATACATTGGCCAGACCGATGGCGCCTACGGCCGTTACCTGTGCAGCCATGCCTTGCGCATAGGTCATGCCTTGCTTGCCGATTTTCTCACCCACGGTCAGCACGACGCGGCGCCAGCCCACCATGGTGCCGATGCCCAGCGCCAGGGCCACGGCGACGATGACCCACAGCGGGGCATATTCCGTGGTGGACGTCAGATCGGCGCGCAGGCGCTGAAGATCAGTGCGTTCGCGTGCGTCCAGGTTAGGCTGGGCCATGACTTTTTTGGCCGTGTCGTCCAGGCAGAGCAGGTAGCGGCGCACGGCGATGCGGTCGTCTGCCGTCAGGTCTGCATACTTGTGCACCCCCGCCAGACGGCTTTGCACGGCGTCGATGGTGGCCCTGGTCAGTTGTGCGTCACAGCGGAAATTGGCGGGGAGATCGCTGGCTTTGCCCGGCCGCGACAGCGCCAGATACTCGCCCAGCGTATCGGTGTTGCGCTCATACAAGGCGGACAGATGCGAGACCGCGTCGCGCGTGCGGTCGATCTGATAGGGGGTGGCGTTCACATCCAGCACGAACTTGGCCGGCACGATGCCGATCAAGACCAGCATGATGAGGCCGATGCCTTTCTGGCCATCGTTGGACCCATGCACGAAGCTCACGCCCATGGCCGACAGCACCAGCACCAGCCGGTTCCAGAACGGCGGATGCTTCTTGGCATCCAGTTCGCGCCGCTGTTCCGGCGTCTTGTGCATTTTGGACAGCGGGAAATAGCGTTTCAAGAGCAGCAGCAGGCCGGCCGCCACGGCAAAACCGGCTACCGGTGAAACGAGCAAGGACAGCCCGATTTCGATGGCCTTGTTCCAGTTCACGCCCGCGCCTAGCGGCAGATCGGTCAGCATGGCGTTGGCCAGACCCACGCCCAGAATCGAGCCGATCAGGGTGTGCGAGCTGGAGGCCGGGATGCCGAAGTACCAGGTGCCCAGATTCCAGGCGATGGCGGCCGCCAGCATGGCGAAAACCATCACCAGTCCGCGTCCGGTATCGACGTGGATTAACAGCTCCACTGGCAGCAGATGGACGATGGCGTAGGCGACGCCCACGCCGCCCAGCAGCACGCCGAGAAAGTTGAAAATCCCGGAGAGCACCACGGCCAGATGGGGCGGCATGGCTTTGGTATAGATTACGGTGGCTACGGCATTGGCCGTATCGTGAAAGCCGTTGATGAATTCAAACGCCAGTACGAAAGTCAGTGCCAGCACAAGGCTGAGACCGACCCAGAAGTCAAGGCCAGAGAAGAGATCGAGCATGGAATGGAGCCGATATGGAGTGGCCGAATTATTGCAGATTTGTGACCTGCCCTCGGGCGGCCTCCGTTGCGGTAGCATTCCGGCTGACTCCCGATTCTTTTTGATGGACATTCCATGACGCGTTCGCAGGCCCTTGTTCGCAACCATCCCGATGAACTCATCGTTGGCCTGGTCTCGGTTTCTGACCGTGCCAGCGCCGGGGTGTATACCGATCAGGGCCTGCCTTCCCTGCGCGAATGGCTGGGTCAGGCGCTGGCCTCGCCCTGGCGGGCGGTCGAGCGTCTGGTGGCGGATGACGCCGAGGCCATTTCCGCCGCCTTGATAGAACTGGTCGATCAGGTGGGTTGCGATCTAGTGCTGACGACCGGCGGCACCGGGCCGGCGCGGCGCGATGTCACGCCCGAGGCGACACGGGCTGTGGCCACCCGCGAAATGCCTGGTTTCGGCGAGCAGATGCGCCAGATCAGCTTGCAATTCGTGCCCACGGCCATTTTGTCGCGGCAGGTGGGCGTGCTGCGTGAAACCCCCGATCACGCCGCGCTCATTCTCAATCTACCCGGCCAGCCCAAGGCGATCCGCGAAACCCTGGAGGGTCTCAAAGACGAGACGGGGGCGTCCCGCGTGCCGGGGATTTTCGCTGCCGTGCCTTATTGCATCGATCTGATCGGCGGCCCCTATATCGAGACACGTTCCGAGGTGGTCAAGGCGTTCCGGCCGAAATCGGCCCAGCGTCAGCCGAGCGTCTGAGCGTCTGAAGGCTTGCGGTATATTGGCCGCAGTTTTTTCCCGTCTGGAATTCCTCATGTCTATCCGTATCGCCCTTATCCTGGCTTTGGCTGCGCCGCTGGCGGCCTGTGTCACCGCCAAAGACCTCAGCTCGCTGGATCCGGTGTTCTACGGCTCCACCCAGCGCAGCGCGCAAGACTATATCGAGTGTGTGGCAGCAGCCTGGAAAGGGCAGGGCGTGAAATTTCAGCAACACCCGTTGCGTGACGGTTTTGAGCTGACGGTCGACGGCGCCTTGGGCGTCGAGGCCGTCCTCAGCGCCAGCACCTATCGCGGCAAGACCGACGTGCGGCTGAACTCGCGCTTGGCGCAGCGCGCTCAGCCGCTGGCCGAGGCGGGCAATCTGTGTCTGTGAGCCGTCGCCAGATCATCGCTGGCGCCCTGGCTGCGCTGATCGCCGCACCGGGTGTTCAGGCGGCCGGCTTTATCGCCCGCAGTTTGAACCAGCCCGTGCCCGGCGGTGTGGCCGTGATCGGGCTCGGTGCGTCGGAGCAGGCGCCCAAGGCGCGCTTTCAGGGCCGGCCAGTGCTGGTCGTGCGCGACAGCGATCAGGATTGGGTGGCGATTGTCGGTATCGGCCTGAAAACCCCGGTGGGAGAGCAAAAGCTGGCTGTGCAGGCGCAGGCCGGGCAGCGTGCGCGCGATATCCCGTTCAAGGTCGGTCCCAAAGACTATGCGGCCCAGCACATCACGCTGAAGAACCGCCGCCAGGTCAATCCTGATCCGGAGGACCTCAAGCGCATCGAGCGTGAGCTGGCGGCCCAGAACGCCGCCTATGCGGCCTTTCGCGCCGATGTCACGCCCAGCAACGTCTTGCTTGACCGCCCTGTGCAAGGGGGGCGGCTGTCCAGCCCTTTTGGGCTGCGCCGGTTTTTCAACGGCGAAGAACGCAATCCGCACTCTGGTCTGGATTTCGCCGTGCCGACCGGCACGCCGGTGCGTGCGCCAGCGGCTGGCAAGGTCGTGCTGGTGGGAGATTATTTCTTCAATGGCAAAACGCTGTTTATTGATCATGGCCAGGGCTTGATCAGCATGTTCGCGCATTTGTCGGCTATCGATGTGAAGCTAGGCGACAACGTGGCGCGAGGCGCTGTCGTCGCCAAGGTGGGCGCGACGGGTCGCGCCACAGGTCCGCATCTGCACTGGAACGTCAGCCTGAACGATGCCCGGGTAGATCCGGCCTTGTTCATCAAATAAGCGGGCCGTTGCGGCTCATTGCGCCTGGCTGCCCTGCATAATCTGGTGGGCATACAGGCGTTCGGCGTAGTCCAGCTCCCGGGCGATGCGTTGCTGCATATCGCGCTGCTGGTCTAGGCAGATATCGAATTTGGTTTTGGCCTGGGCGTAGTTCAGGCCGGTATGGCGCAAGCTATTGATGAAGTTCTCGCGAGACTGCATCAAGAGGGTCAGGCCGCGCTCACTGTGTTCGTGCGCCCGCCTCGCTCGCGCCAAGCGGTCGGCGGCTTGGCGCAAAGCGTCGGCGGGGTCGGGATGCGTCGTACTCATACCGCGATTTTCCCATGCCGGCGGTCACGGCGATTGGCCCAGAACGGGCCGGGAAGCTGGCTAGTTCGCTGGGCTTAGCGGCGCACGAAATTGCGATTGGCTGGTGCAGACGAGGGGCGCTCGTCTTTGTGACGGAAGTTGATGCGGCCCTTGGTCAGGTCGTAGGGCGACATTTCCAGCGTGACGCGGTCACCGGCCAGAATGCGGATACGGTGCTTGCGGATGCGGCCCGAGGCATAGGCGCCCACTGCAACACCATTGTCCAGGGTGACGCGATAGCGGCTGTCGGGCAGCACTTCGTCAACAACGCCCTGGAGTTCGATGAGTTCTTCTTTCGCCATGGTTAGACTCCTTTTCTAGTACGCGCATGCCGGAGCATGCGCCAAACGCCCAGCGCAAGAGAGCAGTGCGGCGCAACAGCGTCGCGACTGGCACGGGTACGGGCCGGCCCCTGGAAGGGCCTCAATAAGGCGGGTACTCACGCCGCGAGGGCAATGTGCGCCGTAAGGCGCGGCTTGGTCGCGGCAAGACGCGTTCTTGCCGGAAGAAGCTGCGGGAAGCGGTATCAATGCTGCCCGCTAGGTCTGGGGAGGGGAGATCGCGCAGGCGACCCATTGGTGTTCAGACCCTGTGGATAAGACTAAAGCAATTGTAGCGTGGATACCACGTTATGACCAGTGTCAAGGGCTTTCAATACACCACATTGCGCGTGAAACGCAACACTGTCTCGCCTTCGTTCAGGTAGGCATAGTCCGCGCAGCTATCGTAGGCCGTGGCCGAACCGGCTGCCAGCAATCGGGTTACACCCTCATAGCGCAGCGTTAATTCCCCCTCGATGACGTAAAGTATTTCGCTCCAGCCTGGCGGATCGGGTTCGGCTTGATATCGCTCGCCCGGCGCCAGCGTCCATATCCAGAGTTCGGTATTTGCCTTGCCTGGCGCAGAGGCCACCAGATGGGCCTGGCTGCCCGGATGCAGACCACGCCAGGTGAGCGCGCCTGGAGTTTGCCCTGGCGAGGACACCAGCTCAATGAAATTCACGTCCAGCGCTGTGGCGATCAGGCCCAGTTTGGCCAGACTGATATTGGCTTCCCCGCTTTCCAGTCCCACGATCATCCGCCGGCTCAGGCCAGCCCTTGCGGCCAGCGCCGTTTGGCTCAGGCCGCGTTCGGCGCGCAGTCGGCGCACATTGGCGCTGACATGTTCTAGGACGGGTTCGGACAAATTTTTCTCCTGTCGGGACTGGCGTGGGGCACACCATTTTGCGTGAATTCGAGAGCTTGTCTATACTGCGCAATATAATGCGCATATCATCCTCACGCCTGCCTGAGCTCGCCCTCATCCTGATCACCGTTGTATGGGGCGGCACCTTTCTATTAGTGCAGTACGCCATGCAGTTCAGCGGCGCGCTGTTCTTTGTCGGCTGCCGTTTCGCCGCGGCTGCGCTGGCGGTGGGTCTGCTGTGCTGGCGCATTTTGCCCGGCATGACGCGTCAGGATCTGATGGCAGGGGCGATCATCGGTTCGACCATCACCCTGGGCTATGGCTTGCAAACGATGGGCCTGCGGCACATCCCCAGCTCCGAGTCCGGCATGTTGACCGGTCTTTATGTGCCCCTGGTGCCGTTATTGCAATGGCTGGTGTGGCGGCGGCGTCCGCATGTCATGTGCTTGTTGGGCGCGGTGTGCGCCTTTGCAGGCCTGGTCTG
Source organism: Bordetella avium (assembly GCF_034424645.1). Lineage (NCBI taxonomy): Bacteria > Pseudomonadati > Pseudomonadota > Betaproteobacteria > Burkholderiales > Alcaligenaceae > Bordetella > Bordetella avium. The sequence goes on along the minus strand of NZ_CP139969.1, from coordinate 2,817,909 downwards.
CTTTGCTGGCGGCGATGTCAGCCTGTCATTTTCCTACGGGCAGACGCTGACCCTGTTAGGGGCTTTCGCCATTGCCGCCGAAATCATCCTCATCAGCCATTTCGCGCCTCGCGTCAATCTGCGCCGCGTGACGGTGGCGCAGCTGGGTTTCGCCTCGCTGTTTGCCTTTCTGCTCATGCCCTTGACGGGCGAGACGGCCATTCCTGAGTTTTCTTGGCAATTGGCCGCGCTGGCCATTGGCCTGGGCGTGACCAGCGCCATCATCCAAGCCACGATGAACTGGGCGCAAAAAACGGTAGACCCTTCGCGTGCCGCCATCATTTACGCCGGTGAACCCATCTGGGCCGCTGTCTTTGGCCGAATTGCCGGTGAGCGTCTGCCGGCCCTGGCGCTGCTCGGTGGCGCTCTGATCGTGCTGGGTATTATCGTGAGCGAGCTGCGTCCGCGCGGCTGGCGCGTGCGAACGGGCAGGCCGGCCAGCTAAGCGCGGTTTATGCCCAAAGTGCGGCCGGTCTGCCGCAGCGAGAACTTGTGAGCGGCCCTCAGCGAGGCAGAGCGCGTCCGCACTGCCTTTTCTTTTGAGAGAATGCCGCCCCAGGGTTTCTTGGCCAGAGATGAAGCGGCCTGAGAAGGGTGCGCGAAACCTGTCACCGGGGCGGCGTGGCCTTAATGATTTTCTTACTGCAATTCGGGTGACTGTTTGCGCAGAAAGCCCCGGAATTGCCAGAGAACGATCAGTGCGATGACGCCAAGCAGCGTAGCGCTAATGGGCCGGGTGACGAAGACTCCAAAGTCGCCACGGCTCAGGAGCATTGCGCGCCGGAAGTTTTCCTCCAGCATCGGGCCGAGAATAAAGCCCAGCATCAGCGGCGCCGCTTCCATCCCCAGGCGCATAAAGATATAGCCGATGAAGCCGAAGCAGGCCGTGATGTAGATGTCGTCCAGGCTATTGTTAATGCTGTAGGTGCCGATGCAGCAGAAAAACAGAATCGACGGGAACAGCACGGTGTAGGGAATCTTGAACACCGTCAGCCAGTAGCGCACCAGCGGCACGTTCAGGATCAGCAGAAAGCAGTTGCCGATCCACATGCTGGCCACCAAGCCCCAGAACAGGTCAGGGTGGGTGCCTATCATGTTGGGGCCGGGTTGGATGCCCTTGACGATGAAGGCCGCCAGCATCAGCGCCATGACGGCGTTTTCGGGGATGCCGATGGCCATGAGCGGAATGAAGCTGGTGCGTGCTGCGGCCTCGTCGGCGGCAGCCTGACCGGCCACGCCTTCGATGGCGCCCGTACCGATTTCTTGGCGGTACTTGCTAAAGCGTTTGTCCGCAGCATAGGCAGCGAATTGGGCGATCGTCGGGCCGCCGCCAGGCAGAATGCCCAGCACCGAGCCGATGACGCTGCCGCGCAGGGCGCTGGGGATGATGCGCTTGAATTCGGGCCAGGTCGGGATCAGCTTTATCTTGCCGTTGAACGGTGTCAGCGTATTGCGGTTATCGAGGTTCTTGACGATTTCCGCGATGCCGAAGCAGCCCAGGGCAATACTGATCAGGCCGATGCCGTCTTGCAGGAATGCCAGGTCCATCGTGTAGCGTGGCATGCCCGTGTTGACATCAGTGCCCACCACCCCGAGCAGCACGCCTATCATGGCCATGGCCAGACCGTTGAGCATGTTGCCGCTGCTCACGAAGCTCACACAAAAAAAGCCCAGCAGCATCAGCGCGCAGTAGTCGGTGGGGCCGAACAGCAGGCCGACTTCGCCCAGCGCAGGCGCCATGGTCGACAGCACCACGATGGCGACGGTGCCGCCAATGAAGCTGGACACGCCGGCAGTAAATAACGCCAGACCGGTTTTGCCCTTGAGGTTCATGGCATAACCGTCGATGCAGGCCACGATGCTGCTGGCATGCGGGATTTTCATCGTGATGGCGCTGACGCTGTCACCATACTGCGCGCCGTAGTAAATACCGGCCAGCATGATGAGGGCGCCGCCGGTTGGGATGGAGTAGGTCAGCGGCAGCAGCAGGCTGATGGTCGAAAGCGGGCCCAGGCCGGGCAGCAAGCCGATTAGCGTACCCACGACGCAACCCAGCGCGCAGTACATCAGGTTTTGCAGCGTCAACGCGTGCTCGAAGCCGAATGCGAGATTGTTGAGGATTTCAGTCATAGCAGCGGCAGGCTCAAGCCGAGGAAGTATTTGAATCCGAAGGCCACGGCGCACAGGCCTACCGTGATCTTCAGGTTGCGAACTACGGAGTACGACGTGCCGGCCAGCGTCGAAATAAAGACGAGGCAGGCAATGCCCAGCAGCATATTGATGAAGTGCGAGACCAGGACAAAGGCGATCAGCGCCGACAGCACGATCACGATGTTCTTGATGTTGTAGTCAAGCTTCTCGGGGGCTGCAAAGCGGGCGCGCGCAATGGTGGCTATGCCAATTAGAACCAGCAGGCCGCTGACGATGAGTGGAAACAGGCCAGGGCCAAAACGGCTGAGCGTACCGATCGGGTAGCGGAGTGCCGCGCCTCCGAACACGATACCGATCAGCATGATGAATAGACCCCTAACCACGATGCGGTTATTCAGATTCATGATGCCCGTCCTTTCGCGAGGACCGCGCTGTGCTTACTCCCAACCATGATGGATGGCCTCCTTTTTTCATTATTTGTCGAACACCCACGCCGTTTCAGCGTCGGTGTAGAGCGCGATACTAGGGAGGCAGGCTGTCAGTGGGCTTTCAGGTTCAAGGGAATTTGTTCGACTAGGCGTAAGTACTATTGCGGCAAAACCACAGCCTTGTTTTTCGGTTCAGGACAGTGTCAGATACCCCCTTAAAAAAAGGGGTTTCAGGCGTTTTTGTTCAGATTTCCGTCAGGCATCGAATAGGCGCCTGCAATGCCTCGTGGCGGGAAAATAGGCCGCGTTCAAAGTCCGTCCATGAGCGAGGCGTCGCAGGCAGGGGGCGCTGATCCGCGAGTAGGCGTGCAACAGGCTTGATGTTGACGTACAGATGACTTGCCTGGCGCTCCGGGCGCAGGTAGTCTATGACCCATGAATACGATGTCCGCCGCGTCCCGTATTGCTGTCCGACGAATCACTCAACGTTGTTGAGTGGCTGGTCAGCGCGCGCGCCGCGTCCCTACCGAAGGCCACGATCTGTAATCGTGGCCTTTTTGTTTTTCACGCGGAACAGATCTGACCTTCGGTTCAAGAAATTTTCAACCCGAAGGAGTCACAGCATGACCGCAGCATTCCTGAAAATCCGGCCCTATGCGCATCACGATGAAGCGCAGGTTGTCGCGCTTTGGCGCGTCTGCGGCCTGACGCGGCCTTGGAATAGTCCCTATAGAGATATCGCCCGCAAACTGACCGTGCAGTCGGAATGGTTTTTGGTGGGGGAGATCGAAGGAGGGGTGGTGGCCAGTGTGATGGCCGGCTACGACGGACATCGCGGTTGGATCAACTATCTGGCGGTTGATCCGGCCTGGCAGAAACGCGGCTATGGCCGCGCCTTGATGGCGGCGGCGCAGGCGCGGCTATTGGCGGCCGGCTGTCCCAAAGTCAATCTGCAAATTCGCCGTGACAATGCCGCAGTACAGCAGTTTTATGCGTCGATGGGCTTTGCGCCCGACGATGTCTTGAGCCTGGGCAAGCGCCTGATCCCGGATACCGAAGAGCAGGCGCTGGGCTGATGTAGGCCGAGGGGCGAGGGCGGGCAAGCCCGCCCGCTTGCTTTAAGCCTGGGCCTCGTCTTCGGCGCTGGCCGACGCGATTTCGTCGTCGCTGGCGCGGTCGCCTTCCATCTTGGCGATGACGGCCGTAGCCAGGCTGTTGCCGACCACGTTGGTGGCGGTACGGCCCATATCGAAGAACTGATCGATGCCGATGATGAGCAGCAGACCGGCCTCTGGCAGATTGAACATCGGCAGGGTTGCGGCCACCACGACCAGCGAGGCGCGCGCCACGCCTGCCATGCCCTTGCTGGTCACCATGAGCACGAGCAAGAGCATGAGTTGCTGCGTGAAGCTCATGTCGATGCCATAGGCCTGCGCGATGAAAAGCACCGCGAAGGACTGATACATCATGGAGCCATCCAGGTTGAAGGAATAGCCTAGCGGCAGCACGAAGCCGGAAATGCGCGGCGATACACCGAAGCGCGTCAGCGCCTCGATGGTCTTGGGGTAGGCCGATTCGCTGCTGGCTGTCGAGAAGGCCAGCAGGATGGGCTCTTTGATCAGCCCGCCGAGGCGGCCCACATCACGACGCAAAAAGAGATAGCCCACGCCGAACAGCAGCGCCCACAGCAGGGCCAGGCCGAGATAGAACTCGCCAATCAGCTTGCCATAACTCACCAGCACGCCCAGCCCTTCCGTCGTGACGGCGGCCGCCATGGCGGCAAACACGCCCAGCGGCGCGAATCGCATGACGTAGTCGGTCACGCGGAACATCACCTTGGCCAGTTCATCAATGGCCGAAACGATGGTGGTGTGGCCGCTGCGCCGCACAAAGGCAAGCGCTGCGCCGAAAAACAGCGAGAACACCAGAATCTGAAGGATTTCATTGTTGGCCATGGCTTCCATGATGCTGCGCGGGAAGACATGGGTAATGAAAGCCTTGAGCGTGAAGTCGCCGGTTTTCAGGCTGGTGGTGGCGCTGGCGTCGGGCAAGGCCAGGCCCAGTTGGGCGCCGGGCTGGAACAGATTGACCAGCAAGAGGCCCAGCAGCAGGGAGGTGGCCGAGGCGACGATAAACCACAGCATGGCGCGCAAACCGATGCGGCCGACCGCAGCCCCGTCAGTCATACTGGCCAGGCCTGAGACCAGGGTGGCGAACACCAGCGGCGCGATGATCATCTTGATCAGGCGCAGGAAGATGTCGGTCACCATGCTGAAGTAGGAGGCCAGTTCCTTAGCATGTTGCGCATCCTGCGCATAGCGGTTGCAGAGATAACCCACCGCAATACCGAGCACCATGGAGATGCCGATATAGCGTGTCAGCTTTTTAGTATTCATGGAAAGTACAGATGAAGTCCGCGGTGATGTCCGTCAGATGGACGGAACGTAGGACCGAATGATGGTTCTCCAAAGCTGACAGCTAGTTGTCAGCTCGGGGACGGATCGCGGGGGAGGTAAAGCGCGTGAAGATGTTACGCCCTGAGGCCATCCCATAAGACGCGGGATGAAAGACGGCTAAAATCATGCGATTAAGCCGGATTTCATCATCCATCAATACGAGAATTCAGGAGTCCTTGTTATGGCCCTCGTTTCCATGCGCCAGTTGCTCGACCATGCCGCCGAGCACGGTTATGGCATCCCCGCCTTCAATGTCAACAATCTGGAGCAGGTCCAGGCCATTATGGAAGCCGCTGCGGAGACCGACAGCCCGGTCATCATGCAGGCCTCGGCCGGCGCGCGCAAATATGCGGGCGAAGGCTTTCTGAAGTACCTGATCCAGGCTGCTGTCGAGTCGTATCCGCATATTCCGGTCGTCATGCACCAGGATCACGGGCAGTCCCCGGCGGTCTGTCAAGGCGCCATCAATCTGGGTTTTTCCAGCGTCATGATGGACGGCTCCCTGAAGGAAGACGGCAAAACCATCGCTGACTACGAATACAACGTCGAAGTGACCCGCAAGGTGGTCGACATGGCCCACAAACTGGGCGTGACGGTGGAAGGCGAACTGGGCTGCCTGGGCTCGCTGGAAACCATGGAAGGCGATAAGGAAGATGGTCACGGCGCCGACGGCAAGCTCACGCTGGAACAATTGCTGACCGATCCCGAGCAGGCCGCCGACTTTGTGCGCCGTACCCAGCTCGACGCACTGGCCATCGCCATCGGCACCAGCCACGGCGCCTACAAGTTCACGCGTAAGCCCACCGGCGACATCCTCTCGATCAAGCGCATCAAGGAAATCCACGCCCGCCTGCCCAATACCCACTTGGTGATGCACGGCAGCTCCAGCGTGCCCCAGGAACTCTTGGCCGAGATCCGCGAATTCGGCGGCGACATGAAGGAAACCTATGGCGTGCCCGTCGAGGAAATCCAGGAGGCCATCAAATATGGCGTGCGCAAGATCAACATCGACACCGATATCCGTCTGGCCATGACGGGCGCCGTGCGTCGTTTCTTTGCCGAAAATCCGGGCAAGTTTGACCCGCGTGAATACCTCAAGCCCGCCCGCGCCGCCGCCAAGGCGATCTGCGTGGCGCGTTACACCGAGTTCGGCGCAGCCGGCAACGGCAGCAAGATCAAACCGATTCCGCTGGCCGAAATTGCCCAGCAGTACGCTGCCGGCAAGCTGGCTCAGCTTGTGCAATAAGCGCATCGCCGCTGTTTTCTGCGCTAATGCGCAAACGGCGGTGCGCGGCGGGGCAGTCATCGCCCTGCTGGCCGGCTCCGCCGTCTCCTCCCGTCAGCCGCCGACGGGATCTTTACTGCCATAGGCCCATTCCGTGACTTCCGCTTTGCATGAATCCAGCATCAAGTCCCTGCCTCTTCTGGGGCGGGGCAAGGTGCGTGATATGTACGCGGTCGGCGACGACAAGTTGCTGATCGTGGTGACCGACCGCATCTCCGCTTTCGACGTCATTCTCGATGACCCGATTCCGGGCAAAGGCCAGGTGCTGACCGAGCTGACCGAGTTCTGGCTCAAGAAGCTGGCCCACATTCTGCCCAACCACTCGACCGGTATTGCGCCTGAAGACGTCGTAGCGCCCGACGAGGTCGAGCAGGTCAAGGGGCGCGCGGTCGTGGTCAAGCGTCTCAAGCCCATTCTGGTCGAAGCCGTCGCGCGCGGCTACCTGATCGGTTCGGGCTGGAAAGACTATCAGGCAACGGGTGCGGTTTGCGGCATCAAGCTGCCCGCCGGCCTGAATCAGGCCAGCAAGCTGCCCGAAGCCATTTTCACGCCCGCCGCCAAGGCCGAGTTCGGCATGCACGACGAAAACGTCGACTTCGCGCACGTGGTCAAGGAAGTCGGCCAGGAAATGGCCGAGCGCATCCGCGACGTCACGCTGCGTCTGTACAGCGAGGCTGCGCAATTCGCCGCGACCAAGGGCATCATGATTGCCGATACCAAGTTCGAATTCGGTCTGGACGATCAGGGCACGCTGCACCTGATGGACGAAGTCCTGACGCCGGACTCCTCGCGCTTCTGGCCGGCCGACGGCTATCGCGAAGGCATCAGCCCGCCGTCTTTCGACAAGCAGTTCGTGCGTGATTGGCTCGAAACGCAAACCTGGGACAAGACGCCTCCCGCTCCGCGCCTGCCTGCCGACGTGCTCGAAAAGACTGCGGCCAAGTACCGCGAAGCGCTGGATCGTCTGACTGCCTGATCTCGGGACGGAGACGGTTCCCGGAGAACCGTCTCCGCCTGGAAAACAGCGGCTAGGGCGTTTTCCCCCGGCAGGCCGCGCCGGGCCGGGTAAAATAAAGGGCTTAGCGGCCGGGCATTGCCCGGCCTGGTTGCTATCCATCCTTGCCCAGGCGGCGCGCTTTTGGTCATGACCACACAACACTCGGCAGTTTCTTCTTCCTCCCTCAGCCCTCTGGTGGGCGTCATCATGGGTTCTTCCAGCGACTGGGAGGTCATGAAGAACGCGGTGGCGATGCTGGAATCCTTCGGCGTGCCCTTCGAGGCCCGTGTGATTTCCGCGCACCGCATGCCTCAGGATATGGCCGAATACGGCGCCGTAGCCCGTCAGCGCGGCCTGCGCGCCATTATTGCCGGCGCAGGCGGCGCCGCCCATTTGCCGGGCATGATGGCCGCCTTGACGGAGGTGCCGGTGTTCGGCGTGCCCGTGCCGTCCAAGTATCTGCGCGGTGAGGATTCGCTGCTGTCCATCGTGCAAATGCCCAAGGGCGTGCCGGTGGCCACTTTCGCCATTGGCGAGGCAGGCGCAGCCAATGCGGCGCTGCACGCCATCGCCACGCTCGCGACGACCGATGATGCGCTGCATGCCAAATTGCTTGCCTTTCGCGCCAGCCAGACCGAGGCCGCGCGCAATATGACCTTGCCTGTCTGATGACGCGCCGGCCTGCGCTTTTGCGGCCTTGCCGGCTTTTTTTGATCGTGGCGCTTTCATAGCGCCCAGTTTTTCCCGCCCCTGGCGGGCCTGACCATGTCGCAATCTCGATCCGAACTCTTTGTCGCTCCCGGCGCCTGGCTGGGCCTGCTGGGCGGAGGCCAATTGGGCCGCATGTTTTGCCATGCCGCGCAAAGCCTGGGCTACCGCGTGGCGGTGCTGGACCCGGCCGAGGAGTGCCCGGCCGGCATGGTAGCCGACCTGCACATTCGTGCCGCCTACGATGATCCGCAAGGACTTCAGGCGCTGGCGCAGCGCTGCGCGGCGGTGACGACGGAGTTCGAGAACGTGCCGGCCGACAGCCTGCGTGCGCTGGCTGCGCAATGCCGCGTCACACCCTCTGGCGACGCGGTCGCCGTGGTGCAGGACCGCATTGCCGAAAAGCGCTTTATCGCGGCGCAGGGGATTCCGGTCGCTCCCCATGCCGCCGTGGGCGCCGAGGCGGACCTGGTTGCGGCGCCCGACACGCTGTTCCCTGGCATTCTCAAGGTGGCGCGCCTGGGTTATGACGGCAAGGGGCAGGCCCGCGTCGCCAATCGCCAAGAGGCCCTGGCGGCTTTTACCGAGTTCGGCGGCGTGCCTTGTGTGCTGGAGGCTTTGCTGCCGCTGGACCATGAAATTTCTGTGGTGATCGCGCGGGCCGTCGATGGCGCCAGCGTGGTTTTTCCCATTGCCCGCAATGTGCATCGCGATGGCATTCTGGCCGTTTCGACGGTGGGCCAGGATGAGGGTTCGGCCCTGCAAGCGCAGGCGCGCGCGGCGGCCCAGGCCATTGCTCGCGGCCTGGACTATCACGGCGTGCTGTGCGTAGAGTTTTTCGTGCTGCGAGATGGCAGTTTGGTGGTCAATGAGATCGCGCCGCGCCCGCATAACAGCGGTCACTACAGCATGGATGCCTGTGTCACCAGCCAGTTTGAGCAGCAGGCGCGGGTCATGGCCGGCCTGCCCTTGGGCAGTGCGGATCTCATGGCGCCGGTCGTCATGCTCAATCTGCTGGGCGACCTTTGGTTCGAGGGCGAAACCCAGCGCGAGCCCGACTGGAGTGCGGCGCTGTCGGTGGACGCGGCCAAGTTGCATCTTTACGGCAAGCGCGACGCGCGGCATGGCCGCAAGATGGGTCATGTGAATATCGTTGGCGCCACCCTGGATGAGGCGCGGCGCGGCGCCGCCCGCGTGGCGCAGGCGCTGGGTCTGCCCGATCCCGATCATGAGTGATGCGCAAATCCAGGCTGCCGCGCGGCGGCTGCTCGAAGGCGGTCTCGTCGCCTTTCCTACGGAAACGGTTTACGGCTTGGGCGCTGACGCTGAGAACGCTCAGGCCGTAGCCGGCATTTATGCCGCTAAAGGCCGGCCGGCCAATCATCCTGTCATCGTGCATATCGCTCCGCAGGGCGATCCCGGTTATTGGGCCAGCGAAGTGCCGCCCGAAGCCAGCAAACTGATCGAGGCTTTCTGGCCCGGTCCCTTGACGCTGATTCTCAAGCGCCGCCCTGGTGTGGGCGAGGCCGTCAGCGGCGGGCAGGACAGCATTGGCATCCGCTGTCCTTCTCACCCCGTCGCGCAGGCCTTGCTGGCGGCCTTCGCCGCGCAAAAGCCGGGCGGGCAGGGCGGCGTAGCTGCGCCGTCCGCCAATACCTTTGGCCATGTTTCCCCCACACTGGCCGCTCATGTCCGCAGTGAATTTCCGCGTGAAGTGGCGGCCGGCATGCCGGTGCTCGACGGCGGCGCATCCGAGGTGGGTATCGAATCCACGATTCTCGATCTTTCCCGCCTGGATCAGGGCATGGGGCCGGTGCTGCTGCGCCCGGGGCACATCAGCGCCGAACAAATCGCCCAGGTGCTTGGCGTGGCGGTGCGCCGTCCTGATGCAGCCGCGCCGCGCGCTTCGGGCACCTTAAAGGCGCATTATGCGCCCCGCACCCCGCTGGAACTGGTGGACAGGGCCTCTCGTCCGCTTGGCAAAATCCATGGCCGCATTGCGCTGGTGGCCTATAGCTGGCCGCCGCAGGAAGGCGACGGGCTGATCTGGCATCGGGTGCCGGCAGATCCGGCGCGTTACGCCCAGGCGCTGTACGCCACCTTGCGTGAGCTGGATGCGCAGGGCTACGAACGTATCTGGGTCGAAGCCCCGCCAACCGACGCGGCCTGGGATGCCGTCAACGATCGTATCGGCCGCGCAGCCGCTGCCTTCAGCCTCGATACCTCGGGCCTGGCCGAAGGCAAAACACCGTAATCCGCCGTGCGTGCCGCTGCGTGCAAGATAGCGGCCTGGTCCCTCTGTGCGAAATAATTTGCATCGGTGAGCGATATGGATAGTTCGGATTGCGGTACGCTATGCGCACCCTGATCTGAGTGCCCTTATGTCCGCATCTGCTGAGGATTCTCCTCTTTACGTCGCCGCGCTGGCGCGAGGCATCTCGCTGCTATCTGCTTTCAGTGAGGGCCGTCCTGCATTAACCCTGCCTGAGTTGGCCGAGGCCACGGGCCTGTCTAAAAGCGCCGTACAGCGCTTTGCTCATACGCTCTGGGTTTTGGGCTATTTGCGCAAGCATCCGCAAACCAAGAAATTCTCGCTGTCGCCGCGTTCGCTGGAGCTGGGCATGCGCTATGCGCAAACCAGCGCCCTGGTGTTGGGCGGCAATCCTTTTCTGCATCTGCTTAATCGCAGCAGCGAAGAAACCTGCAGCCTGGCTGAGCCCGATGGTCTGGATATGGTGTACGTGGCGCGCTTTGCCACGCACAAGCAGATGTTTGTTCACATGCCGGTTGGCAAGCGCTTGCCGATTTACTGCACGGCCGCCGGCCGGGCGGTGCTGTCCCGTCTGGACGAGGATCGTGCCCGTGCGCTCATGGCGGCCTGCGAACGCCGCGCCCATACCGCCAACAGCATCACCGACCTGGACGCCCTGATGGCTGAGGTGGCCTATGCCCGCCAGCATGGCTATGCGCGTTCGAATAGCGAGTTCTATCCGGGCGACATCACCGTCAGCGCCCCGATCCTCGATCCGATGGGTACGCCGGTGGGGGCGATCAATGTTTCCGTGCCAGCCAGCCGTTGGTCTTTCGAAGAGGCGCAGGCGGTTTTCGGCCCGCAAGTGGTCGAGACCGCGCATGCCATCAGTGCGTCGCGCACCATCGGCCTGACCCAGCCCTTTTACATGATGGAAGCGCCGGTCTAGGCGCTTAAGCCAGGCCGCAGGCGGGGCCGCGGATGTCAGCCCACTCAGGCTTAGCAGTCAGGGCAGTGGCCGTAGAGCGGCGCGCTGGCGCCTGCTAAAAATAGCTGCGCACGCAACGTATGCGCCCTTGGCGCCGATCGGCAGGCCTGCCCGCCATTGGCCGCCATCTTCACAACAATCCACGGTGTAGGCCTGCTGCTGTTCGAGGCGCTCGCGCATGTCGCCGGTCGCCGCAAACCTGCTTGCCGCTATCGTGTTCCGCGCCGCTCGGTCGCATCGCCTTTCCGCTGTCCTTGCCTGCTTTCCGCCGGGGAATTCCCTAATTCCGTTTGTTTTCTCATCGCTCAATAATGACATGACCATATCGGTAGACGATATGATTAAACAAACAGGCGCTACGGCGCTTTGGGGGAGGGCTTGTGCTGCAAAAGGAATTCGCGCTCGCGGACACCACCGTGTTTGCGCCAGGGAGTCGTTTCATGGACCTGCCTGCGCCGTCGGTGCAAGATGAAGCGCCAGGGGTCTGTGTATTGGGCATTCCGTTTGATTGCGGCACCCATCCCTTTCGTGTCGGATCGCGCCAGGGGCCGGACGCCATCCGCGAACAGTCGCGGCTATTGCGGCCTTTTGATTTGTTTCGCCGTGCGGGCGTGGAGAACCCCGCGCAGTTCTTGCGGGCCGTGGATGCGGGCAATGTGGTGTGTTGGCCTGGCGACCCCGAGCGCTCCTATCCTGTGATCGAGACAGCGGTGGATCGCATCCTGGAGGCTGGCGCCATTCCTGTCACGATGGGTGGAGATGGGGCAGTGACCTTGCCGCAGTTGCGGGCGGTGGGACGGCGTCATCCCGGTCTGGTAGTGCTGCATTTCGATGCGCATACCGATACTTACCCGGTTTCCGGCTACAACACGGCAAGCACCTTTACCCGAGCCGCCGAAGAAACCCTGCTGGACGTAAGCGCCAGCTTTCATGTGGGCACACGCGGCAACTCTTTTATGGGCGGTGTGGTCGAGTATAGCCGCGAGGTCGGCTATACCGTGATTCCCTTCGATGATTTTGACCGCGACCAGGTGGCGATGCTTGACGAGATCAAGCGCCGCGTCGGCGATCGTCCGGTCTATCTGTGTTTCGATATGGACGTTTTCGACCCTTCTTGTGCGCCGGGTGTGTGTACGCCCGAATGGGGCGGGTTGACGGCGAAGGAGGGTCTGGCCCTGCTGCGGCGCCTATCGGGCCTGAACTTCGTGGCATTCGACGTGAACACCGTATCGCCGCCTCAGGATGTCGGCGGCGCCACGGCCTTTCTGGCTGCGACCGTGATGCAGGAGTTTCTTGCATTGGCCGTCGCCGCTATCCGGCGCCATGCCTAAATGGGCCGGCCATAACAACCGCAAGGGGAAAACGATGAAACGCATCATCAACAGTCTGTTGGCCATCAGCCTGCTGTGCTCGGCGGGTCTGTCACAGGCGCGCAGCTTGGAGCAGATCCGAGCTGCGGGCAGCATGAACGTCATCACCACGGCCTCCGCGCCGCCGCATGGTTTCAAGAACCCGGCGAGCAACCAGCTCGAAGGCATTATGGTCGATGTCGCGCAGGGCGTGGCCCAACACCTGAAGGTCAGCATGAAGCTATCCGAGGTGCCGTTTTCGGGCCTCATCCCCACCCTGACATCCGGCCGGGCCGACGTCATGTCCGCGCCGCTCTTTATCACGCAAGAGCGCGCGCGCGTCATCGACTTCAGCGCGCCCGTGTATGAATGGGGCGAGGGCATTGTCGTCAGCGACAAGAGCAAGAAAAGCTATGCCCGCTTTGGCGACATGAAAGGCCAGCGGGTGGGGGTGCTCGTGGATTCCGTGCAGTTCAATATGATCAAGGACATGCCAGGCACCAAGGTCACGACCTACCAGGACTATGCGACGCTGTTAGCCGATGTGCGCGCCGGCCGCATCGACCTTGGCATCGTCGATCCGCCTAGCATCATCTATCAAATCCAGACCCGCAAGATCCCGGGCGTGAAGCTCGACACGACCTATCACCCCGAGAAGAAGTGGCAGGTGGGCCTGGCCGTTGAGAAGGGGAATAAAGATCTCCTCGACGCCGTGAACGCGGCCATCGCCACGATGAAGCAAAACGGCGAGATGGCCGAGATCGGGCGCAAGTGGGGTGTGGCGGATCTGATGAGCCAATAAGCGCAGGAGATGACGATGGATATCGCCACCCTCAAGATGTATTTGACGCCGCTGGCCGAAGGCTCGCTCTGGACGCTGGCGCTTTTCTTCTGTTCGGCGTTTTTAGCGGTTGCGGTAGGCTTGGTCGTCTGTCTGTGCCGTTTATCCAAGTCGGCGGTGCTCTCACGCGCCGCCCGCTTTTACATCGAGGTCATACGCGGTACGCCCCTGTTGCTGCAACTGTTCTACATCTACTACGGTCTGCCCGAAATGGGGGTGGTGATCGGGGGCTTCACGGCAGGGGTGCTAGGCCTCACGCTGAACTTTGGCGCCTACCTCGCCGAGCTGTTTCGCAGCGGTATCCAGTCTGTGGATTCCGGTCAATACGAAGCGGCGCGGGCGCTGGGCCTGTCGCGTTTTCACAGGCTGCGCGACATTGTGCTGCCCCAGGCGCTGCGCACCGTGTTTCCTGCCTTGGGCAACTACACGCTGGTGCTGATCAAGGAAACCTCGCTGGTCGCCGTCATCAGTGTCTACGAGTTGATGCGAGCCGGTGAAATGCTGGCCGGCGCAACCTTCCAGGCGCTGACCGTCTACACCATGGTGGGCATCATCTATTTCTGTATGTGCAGCGTGCTGTCTTGGGTGTTCAGACGCTCTGAAAAACGGCTTGCCGTGCCCGGCTACTGGAACGGCGCCGGCGAAAACCATGACATTACCAAGGCCTGAAGCATGAGCGCCCAACCCATTATCAGCCTGCGCGGTGTCTCCAAATGGTATGGCGATTTCAAAGTTATCGACAACCTCTCCCTGGACGTTCATGCCGGCGAAAAACTGATTCTCTGCGGCCCCTCGGGTTCCGGGAAGTCCACCACTATCCGTCTCATCAACCGGCTGGAAGAGCATCAGCAGGGCGATATCGTCGTCAATGGTATTGAACTGAATGAGCAACTCTCCAATATCGAGCGCATCCGCGCCGATGTCGGCATGGTGTTCCAGCACTTCAACTTGTTTCCGCATCTGACCGTATTGCAGAACTGCACCTTGGCGCCCATGCGCGTCAAACGCGTAGCGCCCGCCGAGGCCGAGGCGCGCGCCATGCAGTATTTGCAGCGCGTGCGTATCCCGCAACTGGCCGATAAATTCCCCGGCCAGTTGTCGGGGGGGCAAAAACAGCGCGTGGCGATTGCGCGCGCGCTATGCATGCAGCCCAAAGTCATGTTGTTTGACGAGCCTACCTCGGCGCTGGACCCGGAAATGGTCAAGGAAGTGCTGGAAACAATGGTCGAACTTGCGCGCGAAGGCATGACCATGATCTGCGTCACGCATGAGATGGGTTTTGCGCGCGAGGTCGGTGACAGGGTGGTGTTCATGGATGGGGGGCGCATCGTCGAGAGCGCGCCGCCGCAGCGTTTTTTTACCGCGCCGCAAAGTGAAAGAGCCCAGGCTTTTCTGGGGCAGATCCTCAGTCCTGCCTGACCCGCTCTACAACCCTGGGTTCGCGCGGACGGCTGCGAGTGGTTCCATCTCGGGGCGCCGAAATGGATCTAGCGGCCGTTGCGGCCTGTCCCTATCATGTCCGGCAACCGGGCAGGCGCTAGGCCTGCCCGCCCTTTTTCTTTGACTGTGACCTTGAACCATGAACGGCGCCGACAGCCTTTGCGATACCCTGCTTGTCAATGACATCGACGTTTGCTTTGCCAACCCTGGCACCTCGGAAATGCACTTTGTCGCCGCACTGGACCGCAAGCCGCGCATGCGTTGCGTGCTGGGCCTGTTCGAAGGCGTGGTAACGGGGGCGGCCGACGGCTATGCCCGCATGGCCGACAAACCCGCAGCGACTTTGTTGCACCTGGGGCCCGGTCTGGGCAACGGCCTGGCCAATCTGCACAATGCCCGCCGCGCTCGCACCCCGATGGTCAACGTGGTGGGCGATCACGCTACCTATCATGTGCAATACGACGCGCCGCTCACCAGCGATGGCGAGGCCGTTGCGCGTCCGATGTCGCATTGGGTAGGGCGGATCGAGGACGCCGCTTCGGTCGCCGCCCGCACGGGCGAGGCCATCCGCGCTGCCCGTCAGGCGCCGGGTCAGGTCGCCACCTTATTCCTGCCGGCCAACGCCGCCTGGACCGACCTTCCCGACAACACGCCCGCGCCCCGGCCGGTCGCGTTCGATGGCCCCGCGCGTCCTGATGGCGACGCGGTGCGCGCCGCCGCCGCTGCCATCCGGTCGGGAGAAAACACCACCTTGCTGCTGGGTGGCGATGCTTTGCGCGGCCGGGCGCTGGCCGCGGCGGCGCGCATTGCTCAAGCGACGGGTGTGCGCCTGGCCAGCGAAACGTCTAACCGACGCATCGAGCGCGGCCTGGGCCGTGCGCCGGTCGAGCGTTTGCCGTATCCCGTGGATATGGCGCTGGAATTTCTAAAAGATGTGCGCAATCTGGTGTTGGTGGGTTCGCGTTCGCCGGTGGCTTTCTTTGCCTACCCCGGCAAGCCCAGCCTGCTGGCCCCCGAGGGTTGCCATACCGTCACCCTGGCCACTCAGGAGCAGGATCTGGCGCATGCGCTGGAATGGCTGGCCGAAGAGCTGGGCATCAAGCCGGATGCGCCGCAACTGGCCGCGCCGGGCTGGACCGAAGCCCTGCCCACCTCGGGCAAGCTCACCAGCGCCGCCGTCAATCTGCTCACGATGCGTCATCTGCCCGAAAACGCCATTGTGGTCGATGAGTCTATTACCCAGGGCCGCGAAATCGGCTCGCACAGCATCAATGCCGCCCCGCACGATTGGCTCCAACTGACAGGCGGTGCTATCGGTATCGGTATTCCCATGGCCGCAGGCGCCGCCGTCGCCTGCCCGGATCGCAAAGTCGTCACCATGCAAGCCGACGGCAGCGGCATGTATACCGTGCAGGCGCTCTGGACGCAGGCGCGGGAGCGTCTGAACTGCCTGACCATTGTCTATGCCAACAACAGCTATCAGACGCTGCATGGCGAGATGCGCAACGTCGGAGTGCAAGAGCCGGGCCGCAATGCGCAGCGCATGCTGGACCTGGTCGATCCCAAGCTGGACTGGGTCAGTCTGGCCCGCGGCATGGGTGTCGAAGCGGTGCGCGTGGATACGGTGGAGAGTTTTGCGCAGGCGCTGCAAACCGGTCTGAAGCATCGCGGCCCTTTCCTTATCGAAGCCGTCATTTAAGTCCTATTCATTTAAGTTCCATTCAGAAAAAGACCGTGTCCTTGCGTGAGGGCACGGTCTTTTTTATGCATGAGATCGGCGGCTCACCGGATAGGCCAGATGAGGTTTGCGGATCTGCGCGAGGGCGGCGGCCCATGAGTGGGGAAGGCTTACCTGGGTTCTTATACCCATGCGCTCCCCGCGAGTCATAGGGCGGTGTGGCATGAGCGATAGGGCGAGACGCCGATCGACGCGGCTCAGGAAGACGTTACGTCCCTGCGAGAGCCACTAGCCCTTTCAATCTGGACGAGTTAAGCAAGGCCCAGGCTAAAACTGGCGAAGCCAATCCGCATTGTTTGGGTGAAGGGTGGGTTCTTCTCAGGCCAGGACACAAGGTCAGGAGAGAAGCAGGCACCCATGTTTTCGCTTGTCGTCGGGTCTGTCTATGGAGGTGTGGATGCGCGCAGCGCACAGCCACACGCTATTGCGGCGAGGCCGGTAAGGCTTGATCCCTCGTTGCGTGTTGCGACACCAAGAAGTGGCAGCAATAAATGACAGCATGTCTGACCGCCGCAAAACTAATCGACTTGACCGAAGAGTATTCCTGCATACCGAGAGGATGTGGACGATTTTTTGAGTTTGTACGTATCAGTATGGTTTTCGGCTGTGGTGTAAGCCACTTCTTGATCGTGTTTCTCGTCTAAGCCAGAAGCGCAGCGTTTTTGGGCATCCTGGCGGTATCGCCATAGCACTCCTGCAACTGATTTTTCCGAGCTTCTTCTGCATCGGGCAGGAAGGCGTTCGACCGTGTTTTTGGGATGCCAAGCCAAGAAGGCCAGAGGGTCGTTGCGGTCTCAACAGGAGATTGTTCGTGAACCGAGGCATGTATCGCGTTATTTGGTCGCAGGCCCGCGACGCTTGGATTGTTGTCAAGGAAGGTGTCGTCAGCCACGCAAAGGGCTCAGGCCGAAACAGGCGTCGTCGAGCCCAGCGCGCGGCTTCCTCTGCGGTCTGCCTGTCCCTGGGCATGCAGGCCGCCGCGCCTCTGGCGGTACTCGCACAGGGAGCGCCCGAGATGACGAACCGACCCGAGGCCGGTGATATCGTGCCTAGCGATGTGCTTACACAAGTCGCCGTCCGGGCTCAGGATCTGGCGCGCCGCCAGGCGGATCGGCGCGAGGGTGCCCAGGTCGATGCCGACTATCTCAAACAACAGGGGCAGGCGCAATTCAACCAGTTTCTGCAAGAAGGGGTGCGGGCGGCAAATGAAAGTGGATTGCGCTTTTTGCGCAATTTGCAAGGTGATCTGCGTCACGATTTCGATAATGGGCGCACCTCGCTGGAGTTGCGCACGATAGACCAGGTATATCGCAAGGGCGCGAACACGGGTTTGCTGCAACTGGGCGGGCATAACCAGAACAACCGTCCCACGGCCAATCTGGGCGGGGTCTATCGGCGCGATATTAATGAGCGACTCATGCTGGGCGCCAACGCTTTTCTGGACTATGAGTTTGCTAAACAGCATTTGCGCGGATCTTTGGGCGTGGAAGCCATCGCACCCGAGTTCTCGTTCTACGGCAATGTGTATGCACCCATGTCGGGCTGGACTGGCGCCAAGCGCGACAACAGGCGTGAAGAGCGTCCGGCTTCTGGCATGGACTTAGGCATGAAGTACAGCCCTGGGTTCGCGCCAGGTCTTAGCCTTAAGGCCAACTATTTCCGCTGGAATGGCGCAGCGGTCGATTACTTCGACAATGGCCGCACGCAAGACCGCGCCACCGGCTTCAAATATGGTGTGCAGTACAAGCCGGTGCCCTTATTGAGTCTGGGGGTGGAGCAGACCCGGGTGATCGGCGGTGCAAGCCAGACCAGCGTGCAGTTGGGCGTAGCGCTCAATCTGTCGGAGCCCTTATCCAAGCAGCTGCGGCGCGGCGGTGAAACGCCGGTCTTTAATCTGGACGCGCATCGTAACGCGCTGGTCGAGCGCGAAAACCGCATCGTGCTCAATACCCGCCAGAAACTCATCATCCTGCCGCTGACGGTCACGACGGTGCTTACGGATTCCGTGAGCGGCCGCATCACGCTGGTGGGCCAGACGCAAGCGCAAGCCACCGTGAATTGGACCCTGCCTGATGGCAGCAGCGGCCAGTCGCGGGCCGACGCCTCCGGTGTCTATCGCATCGAGTCGCGCAAGGATCAGCCTTCGGGTCCCATCCGCCTGAAGGCGGTCAATCAATACGGCGACCGCAGTCGCGAGGTGGTGTATCAATACGAGGATGGTCTGGTGCTGGGCGGGCTGGAGGTCAAGATCCTCGTCATGCAAACCCTGCCTGCCAATGGCAAACTGAAGGTGCGGGGCAAGACCGAGCCGAAGATGGATGTGCGCGTGACCTTCCCTGATGGTGAGGTGGTGCAGCTTCGATCCGCGGATGACGGCAGCTTTACGGCGCTGTCCAAGCAGCGAGTGCCGCGCGGAGTTGTCCAGGTGCGCGTCACCGATCCGTCCACGGACCAGGAAGCCGTGGCGCAAGACATGTATGAGCCGCCCGCCGCTGTCGCACCCACCATAGATAAGGTGACGACGGATCCTGCGACGGGCCGGGTGACGATAGTCGGCGAGGCTGAGCCCCGAAGCCGCGTCGAGATCCGCTTCAGCGATGGCACGACCGAGGTGGTGGATGCCGATGACGAGGGGCATTACAGCGCGACCTCGGCGGGCGATTTGCCCAGTGGTGAGTTGCGCGCCACGCGCTTGCCCGCTGCGGGCGAGCAGCCTTTGTCGACCCGCCGCGAATACAAGGACGAGGTCGATAAGACGGCGCCCGAGGCGCCGAGCATCACAAAGGTTAGCACCGATGCCACGACGGGCCGGGTGACGGTAAGCGGTTCTGCGGAACCGGATGTGGTCGTGACGGTCATGTTCCCAGACGGTACAGAGAAAACCGTGCCGACCAATGATGACGGGACCTACCGCGCCACTTCCGACGGCAATATGGTCTCGGGCGATATCCTTGCTCATGCCACGGACAGGGCGAAAAACAGGAGCCCCGATACCCGTTATGCTTATGCCGACGCGGTCGCTCCCGCCACGCCCGTGATTCGCCGTCTCACCACCAACAGTACGACGGGCCAGGTCACTGCTGCGGGTACGGCAGAACCCGGCAATCAGGTAGCGGTGACCTTTCCCGACGGCACGCAAAAAACGGTGACGGCGGACGGCGAGGGCCACTACACCGCCGAGTCCGAGGGTGATCAGCCCAGCGGTGATGTCAAAGCGCAGGCGGTGGATGCGGCGGGCAATAAGAGCCCTGAGGCGAGCAAGAACTACGCGGATACTGTCGATAAAACGCCGCCTCCCATGCCCAGCATCACGTCCGTGAGCGCGCATCCTGACACGGGGCATGTCACCGTGCAGGGGGAAGCCGAGGCCGGCGATCAGGTGGCGGTGACTTTCCCCGACGGTGAGCGCAAAGTCGTGCCGGTCAAGGACGATGGCAGTTACACGGCGACCTCTGACCATGATCAGCCCAGTGGCGACATCACGGTCTCGGCCACGGATGCGGCAGGTAATAGCAGTCCAGAGCTGAAGCGTTCCTATACCGACACCGTCGATAAAACCGCGCCGGCAGCGCCGACGATCACGGATGTGGCGACCGATGCCACGACGGGCTATGTCACAGTCATCGGCACGGTGGAACCTGATGCTCAGGTCACCGTAACCTTCCCTAGCGGTGAGAGCAGGCAGGTGTCGGCGGATGCGGGCGGTGCCTATCGCGTCAGCTCTGACACGGATCAACCCAGCGGCGAGATCAAGGCGCAGGCCGCCGATGCGGCGGGCAACAAGAGCCCCGAGACAAGCCGGAATTACGTCGATACCGTAGACAAAACAGCGCCAGCCGCGCCGACGATCACCAATGTCGCGACCGATGCTGCGACAGGCCACGTCACGGTCTCGGGCAGGGCGGAATCTGATACGCAGGTGACCGTGACCTTCCCCAGCGGTGAAAGCAAGCAGGTGCCGGCGGATGCGGGCGGCGCTTATCGTGTCAGCTCCGACACGGATCAACCCAGCGGCGAGATCAAGGCGCAGGCCGCCGATGCGGCGGGCAATAAGAGTCCCGAAGCCACCAAGGCATATGACGATACAGTGGACAAGACAGCGCCGCCCCTGAGTATCACTAACGTGAGTACGGCGCCAGCCACTGGTGTCGTGACCGTGACAGGTAACACCGAGGCGGGCAGCAGCGTAGCGGTGAACTTCCCAGGCGGACAGAGCGTGAATGTCACGGCCGCTGCGGACGGCAGCTATACCGCCAGCTCGACCAGGGATGTTACGCAATCGGGCGACATCACGGCGACGGCAAGGGATGCGGCGGGCAATGTTAGCGCGCCAGCCACGCAGGCCTATAACGATATCGTCGATAAAACACCGCCGCCCGTGAGTATCACTAACGTGAGTACGGCGCCAGGCAGCGGCATCGTCACGGTGACGGGCGTTTCCGAGCCGGGCGCTTCCGTGGTGGTGAACTTCCCCGGCCGTGGCACTGCGCGTGCCGAAGCGGCCCCGGATGGCGGCTACACGGTGAGTTCAACGGGGCCTGTCGAATCCGGAGCGATACAGGCCGTGGCGACGGATAGCCATGACAACCATAGCGAGCCCGTTCGCCGAGACTACCTTGACACGACAGCGCCTGCCGCGCCGGTCATCAGCGAGGTGACGGCCGGACCGACGGGCCTGGTGACGGTCGAGGGCAGGGCCGAGGTGGGCAGCACCGTGACCGTCACCTTCCCCGACGGCGCCAGCAAACAGGTGCCGGTAGCTGACGCAGGCACCTACCGTGTGACGTCGGATGCGAATCAACCCAGTGGAGATATCAAGGCCAGCGCCACAGACAAGGCGCGCAATAAGAGCCCGGAGGCCACTCAGGTCTACACTGATCAGACGGCTCCCGCCGTGCCGCTTATCAGCACTGTGAATACGAGCCCCCAGACGGGTGTGGTCACGGTTGAGGGGACGGCCGAGGCGGATAGCCAGGTCAAGGTGAGCTTCCCTGATGGGACGAGCAAGACCGTTTCGGCTGACGGCAGCGGCCATTACACCGCGACCTCCGATCATGACCAGCCCTCTGGTGAGATCAAGGTCCAGGCCACCGATGCGGCGAATAATAAGAGCCCAGAAGCCACCAAAGCGTATGCCGATGGGGTGG
This sequence comes from Bordetella avium, assembly GCF_034424645.1. Taxonomy (NCBI): domain Bacteria; kingdom Pseudomonadati; phylum Pseudomonadota; class Betaproteobacteria; order Burkholderiales; family Alcaligenaceae; genus Bordetella; species Bordetella avium. The sequence goes on along the minus strand of NZ_CP139969.1, from coordinate 2,796,091 downwards.
ACAAAACACCGCCGGTCGTGAGCATCAGCAATGTGCAAGCTGCGGACGCCACCGGCATCGTGACGGTCACCGGACATACCGAGGCCGGTAGCACCGTGCAGGTGACCTTCCCTGACGGACAAGCTGTGAATGCGACGGTTGATCAGGATGGCAGCTATACCGCCCGCTCTAGTAAAGATGTCACGCAGTCGGGCGACATTACGGCGACGGCGACGGACGCCGCCGGCAATCCCAGTGCGCCTGCGACGCAGGCCTATGACGATACCGTGGACAGGACGGCGCCGCCCGTGCCGACGATCAGCAGCGTTACGGGCAATGCGGCAGGCCAGGTCACGGTGGTGGGTACCGCCGAGCCCGGCAGCACCGTGACCATCAACTTCCCCGGCGGCAGTGAGAAGCAGGTGCAGCTTAATGCTGACGGTCAATACTCGGTAACATCCGATGGTCATATCCCGACAGGCGACATCAAGGCCAGTGCGACGGACAGGGAGGGTAACAAGAGCGCCGAGGTCAGCAAGGCCTACATGAGCGCGCCGCCGGCCCCTGTTATCAACAGCGTCACCACGGATGCGAACACGGGTCGCGTGACAGTCAGCGGTACCGCCAAGCCCAATGGCAAGGTGTTGGTGACTTTCCCCGGCGGTTCGCAGCGTGAAGTGTCTGTCAGTGCGGGGGGAGATTACACTGCCACCTCGTCCGATGATGAGGAGTCCGGCGAGATAAAGGCAGTTCTTCTGGAGGGCGCCGAGCGTAGTCGGGAAACCAAGCGCAACTACGCCGACGAGGCGGTTAGGTTGTCAGCAAAAGATGTCGAGATAGAAAACGGAGACCAGGCCGGTTTCTGGCTTACCGTCACACATTCGGTGGGCAGCTACGGGTACAGCCTACTCAGCATTCAAACTTCAGGAAAAGTCAGCGTGAAGCTGCTGCCTAGCGATCCCTCAGACCGTAATCAGCAAGAGTTGGTCAAGGTCATTGCATTGCAAGTTTCCGGCCCTTATGCATGGAGCGGCGCGGTTAACGTCAGCGCTGACAAGTATATCGATCAAAATCCGCCATCTTGGGTACCCGCTGGGACATACCCCGTCAAGATCGTAGTGACTCAAATCGCAACGGGAGCAACGGTGGAGGTGTCAGGAACCATCGTCTACAGCAAGACTGCTGTTTGACGAAGAGGGCGTCTGACGCGCAAAGGCAGGAAACAACATGGCCTGGATGCGCTAGCGCATTCAGGCCATGTGTTCGCCTCAAGTTTTTGCGGCCAAGGTCAGGCCTTTTGGGAGCAGTCCATCTATTAAGATGGGCTGCCGGGCATGACTGGGGGGGCCTGGCTTAGAAAAAGGCCTGGATGCCCGTCTGGGCGCGGCCCAGAATGAGGGCATGCACATCGTGCGTGCCTTCGTAGGTGTTGACCACTTCCAAGTTGACCAGGTGGCGGGCCACGCCGAACTCATCGGAGATGCCATTGCCGCCCAGCATGTCACGCGCCACACGGGCGATGTCCAGCGCCTTGCCGCAAGAGTTGCGCTTCATGATGGAGGTGATTTCAACGGCGGCGGTGCCTTCGTCTTTCATGCGGCCCAGGCGCAGGCAGCCTTGCAGCGCGAGCGTGATTTCGGTCTGCATGTCGGCCAGCTTTTTCTGGATCAGCTGATTGGCGGCCAGGGGACGGCCGAACTGCTTGCGATCCAGCGTGTACTGGCGGGCGGTGTGCCAGCAGGCTTCCGCCGCGCCTAGCGCGCCCCAGGCGATGCCGTAGCGGGCCGAATTCAGGCAGGTGAAGGGGCCGCGCAGGCCGGAGACGCCGGGCATCATCTGGGCGTCGCTGATCTCGACTTCGTCCATGACGATTTCGCCGGTGATCGAGGCGCGCAGGCCGACCTTGCCGTGAATCGCCGGAGCCGTCAGGCCCTTCATGCCTTTTTCCAGGATGAAGCCGCGGATTTTGCCGTCGAACTCGCCGCCCACGCACTTGGCCCACACCACGAACACGTCAGCGATCGGCGAGTTGGTGATCCACATCTTGGCGCCCGACAGCTTATAGCCGCCATCAATCTTGACGGCGCGGGTTTCCATGCCGGCAGGATCGGAACCGTGATTGGGTTCGGTCAGGCCGAAGCAGCCGATCCACTCCCCGGCGGCCAGCTTGGGCAGATATTTGCGCTTTTGCTCTTCGCTGCCGAATTCATTGATCGGCACCATCACCAGCGAGGACTGCACGCTCATCATGGAGCGATAGCCGGAATCGACACGCTCGACTTCACGCGCGATCAGGCCATAGCTGACGTAGTTCAGGTCGGCGCCGCCATATTCGGACGGGATGGTCGCGCCCAGCAGGCCCAGTGCGCCCATTTCCGCGAAGATGGCCGGATCGGTCTTTTCGTGGCGAAAGCCTTCCAGCACACGTGTGGCCAGCTTGTCTTGCGCGTAGGCATGAGCCGCGTCGCGCACCATGCGCTCTTCTTCAGTCAGTTGCTGATCCAGCAACAGCGGGTCTTCCCAGTTAAACGAGGGCGTCGAGGACATTCGGTACTCCGGTATAGATGTTTTATTAGTTTAAACCTAAAATTTTTCGTGCGCTGGCTCAGGCATGCGCCTTGAGCGCCGCAGCACGAATCTTCTCCAGCGTCGTTGACGGCGAGATCGTTTCGGGATCGATCAGGCAGTGCAGGATGGCTGGTTTGCCGCTGGCTAGCGCCCGCTCGAAAGCGGGGCCGAACTCAGCGCTGGTTTCCACGCGTTCGCCATGGCCGCCAAAGGCGCGGGCGTAATCGGCGAAATCAGGGTTTTTCAATTGTGTGGCGCTGATGCGGCCGGGATAGTGTTTTTCCTGGTGCATGCGGATCGTGCCATACATGCCGTTATCGATCAGCACCACCACAAGGGGCAGGTCGTATTGCACTGCCGTCGCAAATTCCTGGCCGTGCATTAGGAAGCAGCCGTCGCCTGCGAAACAGACCACGGTCTTGTCGGGCCATACGCGCTTGGCGCCCACGGCGGCCGGCAGGCCGTAACCCATGGAGCCCGAGGTCGGCGCGAGCTGCGTGCCGTAGCGGGTAAAGCGATGAAAGCGGTGCAGCCAGGTGGCATAGTTGCCCGCGCCGTTGGTCATGATGGCGTCGGCAGGCAGCCTGGCTTCCAGATAAGCCATGACCTCACCCAATTGCAGCCGGCCCGGGGTCTGGATGGTCTTGGGGTCGCTCCAGGCGAGATAGCTCTGATGCATCGCGTCGGTGTCGGTAGCCCAGACCGGCGCTGCGCTCGGCGCGGGCAGGGCCGCCAAGGCGGCGCTGAACGACACCGGCGAGACGTTGATGGCCAGGTTGGGGCGATAGACGCGCGCCAGCTCGGCGCTGTCCGGGTGCACGTGCATCAGCTTCTGGCGCGGCACGGGAATGTCCAGCAGCGAGTAGGTCTGGCTCGGAATTTCCGACATGCGCCCGCCCACCAGCAGAATCAGATCGGCTTCGCTCAGGCGGGCCAGCAGCGCCGGATTGATGCCCAGGCCGACATCGCCGATATAGCAGGGGTGGTCGGCCGGGAACAGCATCTGGCGGCGAAAGGAAACGGCCACGGGCAGGGCATGCGTCTTGGCGAAGTCGGCGAATTGCGCGACGGCTTCGGCGCTCCAGCGCGTGCCGCCCAAAATCGCGACCGGCTTGCGCGCCGAGGCTAGCGCTTGCGCCAGGGTCTCCATCTGGCCTGCGCCAGGCGCTGCATCGATGACTTCGTAATGCGGCGCATCGGCCACCTCAGCGGTCTCGACCAGCATGTCTTCCGGCAGCGCGATCACCACGGGGCCGGGGCGGCCGGAGGTGGCGACATGAAAGGCGCGAGAGATGAGTTCGGGAATGCGTTCGACCTGATCGATCTCGGTGACCCATTTGGCCTGCGAGCCGAACACGGCGCGGTAATCCATTTCCTGGAAGGCTTCGCGTTCGCGCATGCCGCGTTCGACCTGGCCCACGAAAAGGATCATCGGTGTGGAGTCCTGCTTGGCGATATGGACGCCGGCCAGGGCATTAGAGGCGCCGGGACCGCGCGTGACCATGCAAATGCCTGGCTCTCCCGTCAATTTTCCGTGCGCGTCGGCCATCATGGCCGCGCCCCCCTCCTGGCGGCAGACCGTGACCTCGATGCGGGCATCATGCAGCCCGTCCAGCACCGCCAGATAACTTTCACCCGGCACGCAGAACACATGTTTGACGCCGTGAGCGGCCAACTGATCAACGAGTATGTGTCCGCCGATGCGGCTTGCGGGAGGGGGTGAAGACGGGGAACTGGAAAGAGTCATATCGGCCTGTCGTGAATGTCGCGCCAGAATAGTGTTCGGCGCTTGCACAAAGCAATTGATAAAATTGCACAAGATAGTGAGCTGCCAGCACGTGCCGGCCCGCTGCGGGGCAGCGGTCCTGGGAGGGTGCGAATAGGCGGCGCGCCTGCCAATCCGGATTAACCCGAGGCAGGCCGACGGAGAAACATACACTGCATGAGAAACGGCATTCCCAACTTGAGCGCGCTTCAGGCTTTCGAGGCTTCGGCGCGCCTGGGCAGCTTTTCACGCGCAGCGGAAGAGCTGTCGCTGACCCATAGCGCGGTCTACCGGCAGGTGGCCAGCCTGGAGGCGCGCCTCGGCGTGCAATTGTTTACGCGGGTGCGCCGCCGTATCGTGTTGACCGATCCAGGTGCCGAGTATGCCGGGCGTATCCGCCACCATCTGGATCAAATCGAAACCGACACCTTTGGCCTGGTGAGCCGCACCGGCATGGGGCGCAGCATCCATATTGCCGTCGTGCCCACCTTGGCCACGACCTGGCTGATCCCGCGTCTGGCCGATTTTCAACAGACGCAGCCCGACATCAGCGTTAGCCTGTCGGTGCGCACCCTGCCATTCCAGTTCAAGGACCAGCCTTTCGATGGCGCGCTTTATCACAGCGATGGCGTATGGCCCGGCAGCAAGGGCGCGCTGCTGTTCCCAGAGCGCGAGCTGGTGCCGGTCTGCGCGCCGGCGCTCGCTGGCGAGGCGCGCGAGCGCGGTGGCCTGGGCGGCATGACGCATCTGCATCTGGCTTCGCGGCCCGATGCCTGGCGGCAATGGTATGCCATCAATAAGCAGCCCTATGGACCGCAGGCAGCGGGCGGCCCGCGCTATGAGTTGTTCACCATGGTGATGGCCGCGGTGCAGGCTGGCCTCGGCGTGGGGCTGATGCCGCGCTTTCTGGCCCGGCCAGCGCTGGATGCCGGGACACTGGCCATGCCGGTTTCGCAGGCTTTGCAGGTCAGCCAGGGCTATTACTTCGGTTACCCCCAGCACAGCGAGCCATCTGGCGCATTGAGGGCGTTCGAGACCTGGCTACAGGCGGTAGCCTCGCAAGAGGCCGCCCGCAACCCGTAGAATGGCGGCATCCCCGCACTCTCTGTCTGCCATGCCAGATCCCTTGCTCGCCCAGGCCGATATCGACGCTTTCATCGACGCTCTCTGGCTGGAAGATGGCCTGGCCGCCAATACGCTGGCAGCTTACCGGCGTGATCTGAGCGCCTTCGCGCGCTGGCTGCAACAGACTGGCCAGGCCGCGTCCGGGCAGTTGTGCGAGGCCTCGGGCGGCGATATCGAGGCCTGGTTCGCCGTGCTTCACCAGGACAGCCGGCCCGCCACGGCCAACCGGCGTCTGGCGACGCTGCGTCGTTTTTATGCCTGGGCGCTGCGCGAGAAGCGCACGGGGACCGATCCCTGTCTCAAACTGGCGGCGGCGCGGCAGCCTTTGCGTGTGCCCAAAACCCTGTCGGAAGCGCAGGTCGAGGCCTTGCTCGGCGCCCCCGATCTTGGCACGCCGCGTGGCCTGCGCGATCGCGCCATGCTCGAAACCCTTTATGCCACCGGCCTGCGCGTCTCTGAACTGGTCGAGCTGCAGACGCTGGACGTGAGCCTGAGCGATGGCGTGGTCCGGGTGGTGCAGGGCAAGGGGGGCAAGGACCGTCTGGTGCCGATGGGGGCCGAGGCCGCGCATTGGTTGCAGCGTTACCTGACCCAGGCTCGGCCTGCTTTGGTGGGTGCCCGCCAGTCCGATGCGCTATTTGTCACCGGAAGGGCTCAGGCCATGTCGCGCCAGGCGTTTTGGCAATTGGTTAAAAAGTACGCGCAGCGTGCCGACGTGCATGCCCCCCTGTCGCCGCATGTGCTGCGCCACGCCTTCGCCACCCATTTGCTGAATCACGGCGCAGATCTGCGCGTGGTGCAGTTGCTGCTGGGTCATGCTGATATTTCCACGACCCAGATCTATACCCATGTGGCCCGCGAGCGCCTGAAGGCCTTGCATGCGGCCCATCATCCGCGCGCTTAGCGTCCGAGCCATGAGTAAAACCCGCCACGTATCCGAAACGCCCGCCACCCAATGGCTCAAACAGCATAAAGTGGCTTTCACCGAACACACTTACGCCTACATTGATCACGGCGGCGCGGGCGAGGCCGCCCGGCAACTGGGCCTGGACCCGCATGCCGTGGTCAAGACGCTCATCATGGAAGATGAGGCGGCCCGCCCCTTGGTGGTCGTCATGCATGGCGACCGCGAAGTCTCCACCAAAAATCTGGCGCGCCAGGCAGGGCTGAAAAAAGTCCTGCCTTGCCAGCCCGAAGTAGCGCAGCGTCACTCAGGCTATCAGGTCGGGGGGACGTCGCCTTTCGGCACGCGCAAGCGGATGCCGGTTTATATCGAAGAGAGCGTGCTGGCCTGTCCTCAGGTTTATATCAATGGCGGGCGGCGTGGCTATCTGGTGGGCATTGCGCCCGCCGTGCTGCTCGATCTGCTGGGCGCAAAGCCTGTCAGCGTGGGGCTCGAATAGCGGCTGCGGTAATCCTGTACCACCCGGCTCCGCTGCTCCGGCGTCACAATGGGGCGCACCTTATGGAGTGGGAGACGACAATGAGCAAGAAACTCTTGATGTTGGTGGGCGATTACGCAGAAGACTACGAAACCATGGTGCCCTTTCAGACCCTGTTGGCGGTCGGGCACAGGGTTCATGCGGTATGCCCGGACAAAAAGGCAGGCGACACCGTCGCCACGGCCATCCACGATTTTGAGGGCGCGCAAACCTATAGCGAAAAGCGCGGGCACAACTTCACGCTCAACCATGATTTCGCCTCGGTCGATCCGTCCCAGTACGACGGCCTGGTGATCCCAGGCGGGCGGGCGCCGGAATACCTGCGGCTGAACGAAAAAGTATTGGACATCGTGCGGCACTTTGATGCCGCGCGCAAACCCATTGCCGCGGTTTGCCATGGCGCGCAACTGCTGGCCGCAGCAGGCATTCTCAAGGGGCGTACCTGCTCGGCCTATCCGGCCTGCGCGCCGGAGGTGCGCTTGGCCGGCGGCACCTACGCGGATATCCCCATCGATCAGGCCTGCACGGACGGCCATCTGGTCACGGCGCCGGCCTGGCCCGCGCATCCGGCCTGGCTGGCGCAGTTTCTGGCCGTGCTTGGCACCCGTATCTCTCACTGAGTCAGGGCGCGCCGGCCGCACTTGCCGCCGGCGCGCGCTTGCTCGTACAGTGAAGCCCTGACCGGAGGGGCTCATGTGCGAGATCTTCATCCGCGCCAACGCGCAATCTTATGCCTACGAGAGCCGTTCTTTGCGGCTGCACGGTGTGGCCACCAGCATCAGGCTGGAGAAGCTGTTTTGGATGGTGTTGCAGGAAATCGCCGAGCGTGATGGCCTGCGTGTTTCCAAGCTGCTTGAAAGGCTGTATGACGAGCTGATGGCCTACCGGGGCGAGGCGGCCAACTTCACGTCATTTTTGCGCGTCTGTTGTTTGCGCTATCAGATGCTGCAGACCGCAGGCCGTCTTCCGCCCGCTGTGCCCATCAGTTCCTTGGATGCCGCTGCCGTGTTCGAAGGCCTGCCGGGCCATCTCTATGACCCGGTTCATGCCTGATTCAAGCGCCCTACAGCATGGCCACATCGCTTTGCACGATGCGGCGGATGCGCATGGCGTCGCCAATGCGTGAAAGCTTGCCTTGCGAGTCCAGCAGCACGATGGCCATGTCGCGCCCATTGATGCGGGCCAGCATGACCAGGCACTCGCCTGCCTCGTTAATAAAGCCTGTTTTGGACACCTTGATGTCCCAATCCGGCTTGCGCACCAGCAGATTGGTGTTGCGGAAGGTCTGGGTGCGTTTGTTGATTTCCACGTCGTACTCGGTGTCGGTCGAGTAGCGGTGGATGAGCGGACGCTGCGAGGCGGCGCGCAGCAAACGGGCCAGATCGTGCGGCGAGGACACGTTTTCGCTGGACAGGCCGGTGGGCTCGACGAAGCGCGTGTTGATCATGCCCAGCGAGCGCGCCTTGGCATTCATTGCCGCCACGAAAGCCTCCAGCCCGCCCGGATAATTCCGCCCCAGTGCGTGCGCGGCGCGGTTCTCTGACGACATGAGGGCCAGGTGCAGCATGTCGCCGCGGGACAGGCGAGTACCTACCCGCAGACGCGAGGTCGTGTGCTTGAGCGTATCGATATCTTCGTCGGTGACTTCGAGGATTTCGTTCATGGGCTGGTTGGCGTCAACGACGACCAGCGCGGTCATGAGTTTGGAAATCGAAGCGATCGGGCGCACGACGTTTTCGTTCTTGGCGAACAGCACCGTCGAGGTTGTGAGGTCTTGCACATAGGCCGTGGAAGAGCGCAGCGCACGCGCCTCGGCTGCTGGCGAGGCGGCGGCCGGCGCCAGTCCGGCGCTAGCGATCTTGCGGACTTTGGGGGAAGCTTTTTTGTTGCCCGCTGTGTTTTTGGTTGCGGCTTTCGACTGGGAAGATGTCGCCGACTGGCTCGCGGTCTTGCTGGCAGTTTTGCCCGTTGTCTTGGCTGCGGTCTTGCTTGCGGGTTTCGCCGCCTTGGCGTTGCGGGTTTTATTGGCGGAAGTGTTCTTGCTGGCGCCCGCTTTAGCGTTGGTGGCGGGCTTTGCTCCCGCCTTGGCTGCGGGCTTGGCCGCGTTGTTATTGCCGGATTTCTTAGCGCTGGCGGCTTTTTTCTTGGCCGCCGCGCACTCGGCGGATTTTGCGTTGACTTTGCAGGGGTCCGCCGGTTTGGCAGCGTGGGCGTTGGCCGAGAGCAGGGAGCCGGCTGCCAGCGCGAAGGGCGCCATGGCCGCTGCGACCGCGCGTATCCAGGGAAATGCCATGATTGCAGGCCTTATCTGTCTGTATGAAAGTACGACCCGGTTGCGTCTAGGAAGAAGCTAGAAAAAAACCAAGCTAAATTATGGGTTTACGAGCCAAATTTAAACAGCAATTTAAACTTCCGCGCAAGTAGGGCCCCATTTTTTTAGCGCAACGAACAGGGGCCATATGAGCAGCGTGGCGCGCAGCGGCAGGAGCCTACCCCAATTTTGCTTGCAATCACTTGAAAGTGAACATGATTTAGGGAAAGTCTGGGATCGGACCTTAGTTGGCGTTTGTCCTAGAGAACGTGTTTTTTCGGATATGTCTTAACTCGCTCCGGCCCAGGCAGGCTTCACGGCCTGATCAGGGCCGGCAGGCTTTGCAGCAAGAGATCGCGCGCCCTGATGCCTGCATTGGGCGATTGGGATTTTTCACCCTGAATGCGCCGGGCAAAGACGATTTTCTGCTTGCCTCGGCCTGCCCAGCAGACGTACCCGCCATAGGCTTGGCTCGCGTCATCGTGCTTGTCGCGGCCCGCGGCACCTGTGCCGGTCTTGCCTTAGACCGTCCAACCTCCAGGCGTCAGCGCATGGTGGGTGATGTTTTCCGTCATTCCATAAGCCCTGGTGCTGACAGGCAATTGCCGTTTGGCGAGCTTGCGCAGAAAGAGGGTGTGCTCGAACGCAGAAATCTGTAAAGAACGGCATGACCCGGACGGTATGCAATTTTTTCTGCGCGGTGTCGGAAGCGAGCGCGCCGGGTCGTCATCGCCTGGGCTTTCAATAGGCTTAACAGCAGCAAAAAGGCCTATTCTTTATAAGCAGATGAAGGCTTGCTGCCGCTGGTGGCCTTGGCGCTGGCTGTCCATGCTAAAGCCCGCTGCGAGCTGAAGCGTTTTTTTCTTTAAATAATCAATCAGTTGCTTATCCGGCGGCTAACTTCTGCTTTCTTGTCTAACCCTTGCTTCTGCTGCTATAGTCGCGGCCTCGCGTCCCTGTAGTTCAATGGATAGAACAGGTTCCTCCTAAGAATCAGATCCAGGTTCGATTCCTGGTGGGGACGCCACCTGCCTTAACGGCGGCTGGCGAGACGAGACGCGATAGACGAACAGGCAGCCACGGCTGCCTGTTGTCGTTTCGGCAGCCATACGGCTGCTAGTTGTTGTTTCCGGCAGGGGTTGCGGTGCTGCCCTGGCATTGCGGGATTTTATGCGGGTCTAGGCCAGATCCGCACCCATCGAGGCCATCCTGGCCTTGGGGTCATGCTGCCGCCGCCATGGCTCTGGGACTATGATTCGTCTTATGCGCCGGGAGGGCGCCGCCGCGCAGACGATACGCGGTTTTTCATAACAGGGCGCCACGACGCCAGAAAGAGACAGGCCGACTGCTATGTCGAATACAGACGCGTTATCCGTGCGCACCATCCTCATGGGCACCTTGGTGGTTCTGCTGGCCATGGGGGTGAGAGCGACCTTCGGTCTGTTTATGCAACCCATGGGGCTGGCGCATGACTGGGGGAGAGAGACTTTTTCCTTTGCCTTCGCCTTGCAGAATCTGGTCTGGGGCGTATCCAGCATCTTCATGGGTATGATGGCCGACCGCTATGGGTCAGGCCGCACGATCGCGCTGGGCGCCGTGCTGTATTTCATCGGCATGGTGGGCACGCGCTACGCGGGCGATCCTTTCATGCTTTATCTCATGAGCGGCGTGGTCGTCGGTTTGGGGCAGGCGGGCACCACCTTTCCCGTCATTCTTCCCGTGATCGCTCGCGCCGTGCCGCCGGCCTATCGCAGTACGGCGATGGGTATCGCCAGCGCGGGCGGCTCGATGGGGCAGTTTCTGGTCGTGCCGACCGGGCAGTTCGCAATCAATCAGATGGATTGGACCGGGGCGCTGTGGCTGCTGTCGCTGATGACGGCGGCCGCACTGCCGCTGGCCTGGTATCTGCGTGGCAAGCCTCAGGGGCATGCGGGTTCTCAGACGCTGGGATCGGCGGTGCGCCAGGCGCTCAAGCATCCGTCCTTCCACTTTTTGTTCTGGAGCTACTTTGTTTGTGGCTTCCATACCGCCTTCATTACCCTGCACCTGCCGGCCTTCGTGACCGATGCCGGCCTGAATGCCAGCAATGGCGCGACTGCCATCGCCTTGATCGGTCTGTTCAATGTGTTCGGTTCTTTCTATGCCGGCAAGCTGGGTGGACGCTACAGCAAAAAATGGCTGCTGGCCGGCATTTACACCATGCGGGCGATGGGCATCATGGTGGTGCTGCTCTTCCCGCTTACCCCGCTGGTGCTCTACGTGTTCGCGGCCTGGATGGGGCTGTTCTGGCTCGGCACGGTGCCGCTGACCCAGGGGTTGATCGGCGAAATCTATGGCCTGCGCTTTGCCGCCACGCTCTCGGGCATTGCTTTTCTGGGTCACCAGATCGGCAGTTTCAGCGGCGTGTGGCTGGGCGGTTACGCCTATGCCCATACGGGCAGCTATAACGCGGTGTGGTGGCTCGCCCTGGCCCTGTCGCTGATCGCCGCTTTGCTCTGCCTGCCCGTGCGCGAACGGGTGTTGACGCAAGAGGCCGTGGCGTGAAGCCGCGCCGCTGGCTGCGTTATCTGGGCGGGTTGGCGCTGGCGGCGGTGCTGCTGCTGGGTTTTGTGGGCTATCTGTCGCCCGACATGCGTCTGAACTGGGAGAGCGTGGCGGCAATGTGCGGATTTTGAAGGCCGGGCGGGCTATCCTAGCGGCTGACCGCAACCGCCCGTTTTCTCTGCATGCCTCTACTCTCGGATTTGCCCTCTTGCGATACGCCCGGGCTGGGTGACTTACCTTGCGCGGGCACGCTGGTGCTCACCGTCAATAACCGGCTGTCGCGTCGTCTCACCCTGGAGCTGGCCGCTCAGCTGCGCCTGGGGCGCCAGGTCAGTGAGCTGCCGCGCATTTTGCCTTTATCGGCCTGGCTGGTGAGCGCCGCCGACGAGCTGTCCTTTACTGCGCAAGCCGAGCTGCCGGCGTTCCGCCTGGGCGGTTTTGCGGCCCAACTGGTCTGGCGCGACGCCATCGTGCGCGAAGAGGCCGACCGCGAACTGCTGGATATCGACCAGGCGGCCAAGCTGGCCATGGACGCCGACATGCTCTGTGATGAGTGGCGGCTGCAGATTCCCGAGGCTGCGCAGACGGACGAGTATCGCGGCTTTGCCCGCTGGCGCGGACGCTATCGCGCCTTGCTCGGCGAACTCGATGCCGACGATGCCAACCAGGGCTATGAACGGGTGCTGCGCGCCTTGCGGGCAGGAGAGCTCAGTGCGCCCGAACGCGTGGTGCTGGCCGGTTTTGGCGAAGTTTCTCCACGTTTTGCGCGCTTGCTTGCCGCCTTTGAAGAGGGCGGCGCCCAACTCATGGCCTGGGGCGAGGCGCGTCCGCGTCTGGCTGAGCCCAGGCGTGTGCTGGCCGCGGACCATGGCGCCGAGTGGCGGGCCGCCGCGGCCTGGGCCGCCGAGCGCCTGCGCGCGCATCCTCATGGCCGCTACGCCATCGTGTCCGCTCAGTTAGAAAGCGAGGCGCCGTTCGCGCGCCGGGTGCTGGATCAGGCCCTGCAGGCCAGCGGCGGGCAAGACGCGCTGCTTTTTAACGTGGCGGTGGGCCGTCCGCTGATCGAGTGGCCGGCGTTGCGCGCCGCGCTGGCCTGGTTGCAGGCTTTGGCCGACATGGCGGCCGCTGGCAGCGTGGCGGTCCCCGTGCTGGGCGCGGCCCTACTGGCCGGTCATTGTGCCGGCGATCGCAGCGAACGGCATGCTGCAATCGATGCACGCTGGCGGCGCCAGGGCCGCATCAGCCTGAACGAAGAGGCCTGGAAACAGGCTTTGCAATATTGTCCGCGCCTGGCGCAAGCCTGGGAGGCGGCCATGACGGTCTGGCGTCTGGGGCCGGCGCGCGCGCCTTGCGATATCTGGATGCCGCGCATTCGCGAGGCCTTGAAGGCCTTGGGGTTTCCTGGCGAGCGCACGGTCGATAGCGTGGGCTATCAGCTTATGGGCGCGCTGGGCGAGCTGTTGGGCGATTTCGCAGCACTGGCGCCGGCAGTCGGCTCGCTGGACGGGCGTGGGGCAGTGCGCCTGTTGAGCAGCGCGGCGCGCGCGGGCAGCTTTCAGCCGCAGCGTGATCCGCAGGCGCGTCTGGACGTGCTGGGCCTGCTCGAAGCCGAAGGCGGCAGTTGGGACGGCGTCTGGATGCTTGGCCTGACCGACGAGGTCTTGCCCGCCTCGCCCAAGCCGAACCCGCTATTGCCCTTGATGGTGCTGCGTCAGGCTGGGGCGCCTCGCGCCACCCCAGAGCGCGAGCGCGAGTGGGCTGAGAACATCTACGCTGCGCTGCGCACCTGCGCGCCGGAAATGATCGTCAGCTGCGCCGAGCATGAGGGCGAGCGCGAGCTGCGTCCTTCCCCCTTGATTGCCGCTGCGCCTTTGCTGGAAACCGCCCGGCTTGGCGCAGATGCGCAGACGGGCTGGCCGCAGCAGGTCTTAGAGGATGAGCAGGGTCCGCCGCTGAACCCGGCGAGCCTGAGTACCGGCGGTCTGGATGTGCTCGACACCCAGGCACGCAACCCGCAATGGGCTTTCGTGCGCCATCGGCTGGGCGCCCGCGAACTGGCGCCGTATGCGCAGGCCGCGGCGCAGAATGTGCGTGGCCAGTTTCTGCATCGGGCGCTTGAGCTGGCCTGGCGCATGCTGCCCGATCAGGAGTCCTTGCATCTCTCGATGAGCGAAGGCCGTTTGCAAACGCTGTTGAACGAGGCGGTTCAAGAGGCGGCGGATCAAGAACTGGCCGCTTACGCGCCGGCGCTGCGTGCGCTGGAGTGCGCGCGCGCCGCCGGCGTGCTGGCGCGCTGGATGGCGCTGGAGGCGCAGCGGCTGCCTTTCGCCGTTGGCGAACTCGAGGCCGAGCACACTTGGCGGCGCGGTGCCTTAGCGCTCAAATTGCGCCTGGACCGCATGGACAGGCTGGCCGATGGCCGTGCTGTCATCCTGGATTACAAAACAGGTTCGGCGCAGGCGCGTCCCGAGGCGGACTGGTCGCGTGCGCGGCCCATCAATCTGCAACTGCCTTTCTATGCCTCGGTGTTGGGTGAGGGCGCCCCGGAGGTGGCCGGGCTGATACTCGCGCAGATTCATGCACGTCATGTCGGTGCGCAAGGGCTGTGCGCAGAGGATCTCGGCATCGAGGGGCTGCGGGTGGCGGCCGAAAGCGAAGCCTTTGGGGGCCGCGATTGGGCGCAGATCCTGGCCGGGTGGCGCGCCGCCATCGAGAGCCTGGCCGACGAGTATGCGCGCGGCCATGCCGCCAACGTGGCCTGGGGCCGCGACGACCTGAAATACTGCGATGCCATGCCTTTTCTGCGCCTGCATCTGGATGAAGACGAGGCCTGAACCATGAGCGAACGCCAACCCCAAGACCATGCCCAGCGTCTGCGCGCGCTGGACCCGCAGACTTCTTTTCTGGTGCAGGCGCCAGCGGGCTCAGGCAAGACTGAGCTGCTGACCGACCGTATTCTCGCGCTGCTGGCCACGGTTAACCGGCCAGAGGAAATCGTCGCGATCACCTTCACGCGCAAGGCCGCCTCAGAAATGCATGCCCGCGTGCTTGAAAAACTGGCGCGTGCGCAGGGGCCGGAGCCCGAGGCCGCGCATGAGCGCCGCAGTTGGCGGCTCGCTCGCGCCGCGCTCGCGCGCGATGCCGAGCGTGGCTGGCATGTCTTACAGCATCCGGCCCGTCTGGCCATCCGCACCATCGACTCATTCTGTTCCGGCCTGGTGCGCGGCATGCCCTGGCTCTCCGGCCTGGGCGGCATGCCTGATATTGCCGATGATGCCCGCGCCTGTTACGAGGCCGCCGCCCGCGCCACCTTGGCGCTAGCCGATGAGCATGATTCGGTCGTTAGTCTGCTGGCCCACCTGGACGTGGACATACAGGCTGCCGAACAGGCCATCGCCGGCATGCTGGCCCAGCGGGATCAGTGGTTGCCTTTGCTGGCCTATGGTCTGGACCGTGAGGGCTTGGAGCAAGCCCTGGCCGAAACCCTGGCCGAAGAGTTGGATATCCTGCGTGGCCTCATGCCGCCAGGTTGCGACGCGGCCCTTTGTGGCCCGGCCCGCATGGCTGCGGCCGAATTGTCGGCGGGTGAGGATGCGCGGCTGGCCCCCTTGCTCGACTGGGTCGATCCCTTGTTTCCCGATGCCCAAGACCTGCCGCGTTGGCGCGCCGTCGCCCATTTGCTGCTGACTGGCAGCGGCACGCTGCGCAGCCCCAAGGGGGTCACCAAGGCTTTGGGTTTTCCTGCCAAGACCGCGCACAAGGAAGCCTTTGTGCAATGGCTGTCGGGTTTTAGCGGCGACGAGGCCTGGATCAGCCGGCTGGCGGCGCTGCGCGATATGCCTGATGCCGGTTTCACTGAGGCGCAATGGGAGGTGTTGAGCGCGCAATTGGTGACGCTCGCGCTCGCGGTGGGGCAGTTGCAGAAAGTGTTCGCCGAGGCCGGCGAAGTGGATTTCATCGAGATTGCCCAACGCGCCCAGCGCGCCCTGGGCGATGCCGATGACCCTGGCGAGCTGCTCCTCAAGCTCGATGCCTCGATCCGCCATTTGTTGGTCGATGAGTTTCAGGACACTAGCCAGACGCAGATCGATCTGCTGACTTCTTTGACCTCCGGCTGGCAGCCGGGTGATGGCCGCACCCTGTTTCTGGTGGGTGACCCTATGCAGTCCATCTATCGTTTTCGCAAGGCTGAAGTGGGCTTGTTCTTGCAGGCGGCCGAGCGTGGCATAGGCGAGCTGCGGCTGGAGTATCTGCAGCTGACCGATAACTTCCGCTCTCAGGGCGGTGTGGTCGAATGGGTGAATCGCAGCTTCGCCGATTTGCTGCCTGCCGAGAACGATGCGGCGGCCGGGGCCATTCGCTACAGTGCATCGGCGGCTTTCCATCCTGTCCTGCCTGGCGAGGCGGTGCGCTTTCATGCTGCCTGGGCCACCGATGGTCCGGCCTCGGGGGATGCAGCCGCCGAAGATATCGCCGTGGCGCTGGCGCGGCAGGCGCTGGCCGAGCATCGGGGCAGCGCGCATCCTGTCGCCATTCTGGTACGGGCCCGCGCCCATCTGGGCAGCCTTTCGCGCCGACTGGCCCAGGAAGGGATTCCTAGCCGTGCCGTCGAACTCGTGCCTCTGCGCTTGCGTCCGGTTGTCGCGGATCTGGTCCAGTTGCTGCGCGCGCTGTCGCATCCGGCCGACCGTATGGCCTGGCTGTCGGTGCTGCGCGCACCCTGGTGCGGCCTTACGCTGGAAAGCCTGCAACGCCTGTTTGGCGCGGATCACCAGGCGCCCGTTCCCGAGTTGTTGCGTCTGGCGCTGGCCCCAGATGCGCCGGCCATTCTGGCTGAGGATGAGCACCGCCGCCTGTCCCGCGTCGCGGCGCTCTTGCTCGACCGAGGCAATGATTCCGGCGCCTTGCCGCTGGCGGCCTGGCTGCAACGCGTCTGGCAGGCGCTGGGCGGCGCCGCTTTGTATGCCGGTGTGGGCGCGGCCAGCGACGCGGAAAGCCTGTTTCAGCTCGTCGAGCGGCTGGCCCCGCATGGCGGCCTGGACATCGCCGTGCTGGATACCGCCGTAGCGCGTCTTTTCGCCGCACCGGATGTGGAGGGCGAGCAGGGGGCTGTCGAAATCATGACCATGCACAAATCCAAAGGTCTGCAATTCGACAGCGTCATCCTGTATGGCCTGCATCGGGTGCCGCGCGGTGATCAGGCGCCGCTAGTGCGTTTCGAGAACAACCTGGGGCGGGTGCTCATGGGCCCGATCAAGGCCCGCGCTGACGCCGAGGCCGATCCCCTTTCGCGCTATCTCGGCGCACGCGAAGCCCGGCGCGCCGCTTATGAAACCGACCGTCTGCTTTACGTGGCGGCCACGCGCGCGCGCAAACGCCTGCACCTGATCGGCAATCTGGTCTTCGACGCCGAAAAAGGGCTGCGCGCACCGGCGGCCTCCAGCCTGCTGGGCCGGCTTTGGAACCATGTGCAGGCGGGCGAGGCGCCCGAGGCAGCGCCAGCCCAGGCGCAGGCCAGTGGGCCGTTTTGGCAGGGCGAACCGCTCAGGCGGCTGGATGATGCGACGGTCGCGCTATTGGCGGCCCGTCCTGGGTGGCCTGCCGCAGCGGCTGGTTTCCTCGCTGACGCCGAACATCCGGCCTGGCAATTGGAGGCGGGCTATGAGGCCGCCATTGGCACGCTGGCTCATGCCTGGCTGGCGCGCATCGGCGAAGAGGGGGGGCAGTATTGGGATGCAGCGCGTTTGTCTGAGCACCGGCCTGCGATGCGGCGTCAGCTCACGCGGGCGGGCATTCCCGACAGCCAGGCGGATGACGCTGCCGATGCTGTGTTGCAAACCCTGCAGGCCACGCTGTCGGATGGGCCGGGCATCTGGCTTTTGAGCCAATCGCGGGCCCGCCGGGAGTGGCCGCTGATCGATGCCACGGGCAGGGTATCGGTCATCGACCTGGCGCTCAGCACCGAAGACGGCTGGCTTATCGTCGATTACAAAACCGGGCAGGCACAGCCGGGCGAAGGCGCGGAACACTTCGCCCAGCGCATGCGTTTGCGCCACGCCGAGCAGCTCAAGCGGTATTGCGCTCAAGTCACGGCGCTGGACGGCCGTCCAGCGCGCGCCGCGCTCTACTTTCCGCGTGCCCAGGCCTGGATCGAGCTATAGGCCAGGCAGGCGGTTGTTCTGGGCGACGAGGCGGGGTGGCAAAAGGGGCGGCATCGCTGCGCTGCCGGCGGCCTAAAGCGGGGTCTGGTTCATTCTGATAGAATGGCGGCTGGCGGGCCCCTTCGCATGGTTCGACGGTGAACCTGGTCAGGTCGGGAACGAAGCAGCCATAGTCGTTTAGGGCCAGTGCCGGAGTAAGGCTCGCCTCCCGGTTTTCCCAAAAGGGGCGCCGTGCAAGGAATAATTGGTGTTTGTCACCTGTTCCTGCGCGGCGCCCCTTTTGTTTTCGCGGCAAGACCGTTTATCGTCGTGTTCCGGCCCAGGCTGGCTCATCAGGCTCTACAATCCCCGCATGACTTATCTGGTTCTGGCCCGAAAGTGGCGTCCGCGATCCTTTGATACCCTGGTCGGCCAGGATCACGTTGTGCGCGCCTTGACGCATGCGCTGGATACTCAGCGGTTGCACCACGCCTGGTTGTTCACCGGCACTCGCGGTGTCGGCAAAACGACGCTCTCGCGCATTCTGGCCAAATCCCTGAACTGCGAAACCGGCATCACCTCCAAGCCCTGCGGTGTCTGCCGCGCTTGCACCGAGATCGATGCCGGCCGCTTTGTCGATTATCTGGAGCTCGACGCGGCGTCCAACCGCGGCGTCGAAGAAATGACCCAGCTGCTGGAGCAGGCCGTCTACGCGCCGGGCGCCGGCCGCTTCAAGGTCTACATGATCGACGAAGTCCATATGCTTACGGGTCACGCGTTCAACGCCATGTTGAAAACGCTCGAAGAGCCGCCGCCGCACGTCAAGTTCATACTCGCCACCACCGATCCGCAGAAAATTCCGGTCACGGTGCTGTCCCGTTGCTTGCAATTCAACCTGAAGCAGATGCCGCCCGAGTCCATCGTGGGGCATTTGCAGGCCGTCTTGGGTCAGGAGCAGATCGGTTTCGAAGTGCCGGCCCTGCGCCTGATCGGGCAGGCCGCGTCGGGCTCGATGCGCGATGCGCTCTCTCTTACCGATCAGGCCATCGCCTATAGCGCGGGCAACCTCACCGAAGAGGCTGTGCGAGGGATGTTGGGCACGATCGATCAGCGTCATCTGGTGCGCCTGCTCGATGCACTCACCGCTGGCGATGCCCGCAGTGTGCTGGCGGTGGCCGATGAGCTCTCCACACGGGGCCTGTCGTACACCGGCGCCTTGGCCGATTTCGCCGTCCTGCTCTCGCGTGTCGCGATTGAGCAGCGCGTGGCGGGCGCGACGCCGGGCGATGATCCGCTGGCGCAGGATGTTGCGCGCTTGGCGGCCAATCTGCATCCCGACGCGGTTCAGCTTTTCTATTCCGTCGCGGTGCACAGCCGTAGTGAATTGAGCCTGGCGCCCGATGAGTACGCTGGGTTTGTGATGGCCTGTTTGCGTATGTTGGCCCTCAATGGCGAGGCTGGCCCCGCCACTCAGATCGAGGCGCCGCGCGCGGCATCGCCTGCGCCTGTGGCCGTACCGGTCGCCAAGGCGGTTGACGCTGTTAGGCCGGCCGAAGCGCCTGTCGGCACCGCTGAGCCGCCGCCTGCCGTCGCGGCTGTCCCTGCGCCGGCCGAGCCCGCGCCCGCCGCTGCGGCGCCCGAGCCTGCTGTCCTGCCGCCTTGGGAAGAGGCGCCGGTCGCTGTGGCCGAGGATGCTGTCGTGCCGCAAGAGGCAGCGCCGGCGCAGGCCGTAAAGAATGACAGCCCGCCTTCCTGGGTGGAAGAGCTTATTCCTGACGATGCCCAAGAGGCTTATGCGCCGCAGGCCTACACCCAGGACCCCGATGACGACTTCGAAACCCTGGCCGTCGAAGCGCCTGCTCCCGTTGTGCCGCGTGTCGCCCCACCACGTGCGCCGCGACAGTCGCGTGCCCGCCTGAGCGATATGTCGGCCCAGAACTGGCCAGACCTGGCGGCGCGCCTGCCGGTCACCGGCCTGGCGGCCGAGTTGGCTCGCCAAAGCGAATGGGCTGGCGTGCAGGGTGATGCGGTCATGTTGCGCGTCGCCGTGCGCACGCTTGCGGAAAGCGAGAGCCGGGTGCGTTTGCAGACCGTGCTGTGCGAGCATTTTGGCCAGGGTTTGCGTTTGGAAATCGAGGTGGGCTCCACGGGTGACGCCACCGCTCATGCGGTCGCACGCATTGAGCGCGCGGCGCGTCAGCAGGCCGCCGAAGACGCCGTCGCGGCCGATCCCTTCGTGCAGGCCCTGATCAACGATTTTGGCGGTCACGTCGTGCCGGGCTCGGTACGCGCCGTCGAACCGCCGGCCGCCTGAGGCCGGCACTCAACTTATTCCTTGAGGAAGACATACCATGATGAAAGGACAACTGGCTGGTCTGATGCGCCAAGCTCAGCAAATGCAGGAAAACATGAAGAAGGCCCAGGATGCGCTGGCCGATATTCTGGTCGAAGGCGCTGCCGGCGGCGGTCTGGTCAAGGTCACCATGTCGTGCCGCAACGACGTCAAGCGCATCGCCATCGACCCCAGTCTGCTGGCCGATGACAAAGACATGCTGGAAGATCTGGTGGCTGCCGCCTTCAATGACGCGTTGCGCAAGGCCGAGGCCACCTCGCAGGAAAAAATGTCTGCCCTGACCGCTGGCCTGCCGCTGCCTCCGGGTATGAAGCTGCCGTTCTGAGGTTCGCCGCGCTGCGATCATGGACAACGCCTTACCCGAACCCGAGCCGCTTATTGCGCTGATCGAGGCCTTGCGCCGCCTGCCTGGCGTGGGCGCGCGCTCTGCCCGCCGCATGGCCTACCATCTGCTACAGCACGATGTGCAGGGGGCCGATATGCTTGGCCGGGCCTTGGCGGGCGCGGTGCAGAATCTGCGGCGTTGCGCCCGTTGCAACAGTTTTACCGAAGACGATGTCTGTGTCATCTGCGCGAATCCCAAGCGTGATGCATCCCTGCTGTGCATTGTCGAAACGCCGGCCGATCAGAATGTCATCGAGTCCAGTCATGGTTATCGAGGGCTTTACTACGTGCTGATGGGCCGCCTTGCCCCCCTGGAGGGCGTCGGGCCGCGAGAGCTGGACTTTCAGCGTGTGCTCGATCGCGCCGCCGACGGCCTGGTGCAGGAAGTCATTCTGGCCACCAACTTCACCGCCGAAGGCGAGACCACGGCGCATTTTCTTGGCGAGGCGCTGGCCGAGCGCGGCCTGAAAGTCACGCGCCTGGCGCGTGGGGTGCCTGCGGGTAGCGAGCTGGAGTATGTCGATGCCGGCACCATTGCCTGGGCGCTGATGGAGCGCCGCGCTACCTAGCGGCGTGGTGCGGCTGCCCGGCTTTCGTTCGCAAACGAAACCGCCCGCTTGCGCGGGCGTCAATGGCGGCTTGCACGCTGTCTGGATTACAAAAAGATCAGTGCGAAGATTCCAATAACGAGCAGCCACTTCAAAATATAGTAAAGCGTCTTGTTCTTTTTCTTGATGCTCTTGCCAAAGCGGCGGACTGCGTAAACCGTGCCAAAGATACGGTTGATCCCGCCGGTGCGGTCGCCTTCCTGGTTGGGGGAGGTGGCGGCGCGCAGCAAAATATTGCCAAAGAAGTTATTGACTGCCTGCGCCCAGCGATACTTCATCGGGCGTTCCAGATCGCAAAACAGAATGATGCGGTTCTGGTCGGTTTTGTTTTCGGCGTAATGAATGAAGGTCTCGTCGAACACCACGGCCTCGCCGTCGCGCCAGTAGTAAGTCTGGCCATCGACGTCGATATAGCAGTCCGGGCTGTTGGGCGTGATCAGGCCCATGTGAAAGCGCAGCGAACCGGCATAGGGGTCCCGGTGGCGCGGCAAACGGCTGCCCGGCGGCAAGGCTGTGAACATCGCCGCCTTCATGCCTGGAATGTTGCTGACCAGCTCGGTGGTCAGCGGGCACAGGGCGCGCGCCGACGGATGGTCAGTGTCATACCACTTGAGGTAAAACCGCTTCCAGCCGCTTTTAAAAAACGAGTTGAAACCCGCATCGTTGTATTTGTCCGAGGCCTTGATATGGCCCTCGCCAAACAACTGTTCCGCTTCGGCGCGGATGTCTTCCCAGCGGTCCATCAGGACTTTGACTTGAGGGAAATACTTCAAGTCCAGATAGGGCTGGTTGGGCACGCCCGAAAAGGCGTACATGAAGACATTGATGGGTGCTGTGAAGCTTGAGTGATCCAGCGCCTGGCGCGAAAATCGGTGCCGCACGCGGCCACGGTAGTGCACGACCACGGCGCAGACGATGAATAACGCAAGTATGAACCACTTCATGCCGTATCCTTCCGGGTCCGGATGGCTATCCGGACCCCGATTTCCCTCTAGGGCCTATTGATGCAGGGAGGCGTGCAGGTCCTGCAGCGGATAAACCTGGAAACCCAGGCCTTCGCGCAGGAATTGCATCCCTTCGACCGCGGCACGGGCGCCTGCGATAGTGGTGAAGAAGGTTACCCGATTTGCCAGGGCTTGCGTTCGGATCGTGCGCGAGTCGGCAATCGCGTTGCGGCGCTCTTCGACCGTATTGATCACCAGGGCGATTTCACCGTTTTTGACCATGTCCACGATGTGCGGACGGCCTTCAGTGACCTTGTTGACCAATTGCACCGGAATGCCGGCAGCCTCGATCTCTGCCGCCGTGCCACGGGTGGCCACCAGCTTGAAGCCCAGCTTGTGCAGGCCGCGCGCCACTTCGACGGCGCGCGACTTGTCCTGGTTTTTCACGCTGATGAATACCGTGCCCGATTCGGGCAGGCGCACGCCTGCCGCCAATTGCGACTTCACGAAGGCTTCGCCAAAGCTGCGGCCCACGCCCATGACCTCGCCGGTGGACTTCATTTCGGGGCCGAGAATGGTGTCCACGCCGGGGAATTTCACGAAGGGGAATACCGCTTCCTTGACCGAGTAGTAAGGCGGTACGACTTCCTGCGTCACGCCTTGCTGGGCCAGGGTGCGGCCAGCCATCGCTCTGGCGGCAATCTTGGCCAGTTGCAGGCCGGTCGCCTTGGAGACGTAGGGCACCGTGCGCGAGGCGCGCGGATTCACTTCGAGCACGTAGACGTCGCCGTCTTGCACGGCGAACTGCACGTTCATCAGGCCGCTGACATTCAGCGCGCGGGCCATCGTAGTGGTCTGGCGCTTGATTTCAGCCACGATATCGGCCGACAGCGAGTAGGGCGGCAGGCTGCAGGCGGAGTCGCCCGAGTGCACGCCGGCCTGCTCGATATGCTCCATCACGCCGCCGATGAACACCGTCTCGCCGTCGGCCAGGCAGTCCACATCGACTTCGGTGGCGTTATTCAGGAAGCGGTCCAGCAGCACGGGCGAGTCATTGCTCACCTTGACGGCCTCGCGCATATAGCGCTCGAGATCCTGTTGTTCGTGCACGATTTCCATGGCGCGGCCGCCCAGCACGTAGCTGGGGCGCACAACCAGCGGATAGCCGATTTCGGCAGCATGGGCCAGCGCTTCGGCCTCGGTGCGAGCGGTGCGGTTGGGCGGCTGACGCAGACCCAGCTTGTTCAGCAGTTTCTGGAAGCGCTCGCGGTCTTCGGCCACGTCGATCGATTCGGGGCTGGTGCCGATGATGGGCACGCCGTTGGCCTCAAGGGCGCGGGCGAGCTTCAGAGGGGTCTGGCCGCCGTACTGCACGATCATGCCTACCGGATTTTCCTTGTGCACGATTTCGAGCACGTCTTCGAGCGTCAGCGGCTCGAAGTAGAGGCGGTCGGATGTGTCGTAGTCGGTCGAGACGGTTTCCGGGTTGCAGTTGACCATGATGGTTTCGAAACCATCTTCGCGCAGCGCCAGCGAGGCATGGACGCAGCAATAGTCGAACTCGATGCCCTGGCCGATCCGGTTCGGACCGCCGCCCAGCACGATGATCTTCTTGCGATCGGTCGGCTGCGCCTCGCACTCTTCCTCATAGGTGGAGTACATATAGGCGGTGCGGGTGGCGAATTCGGCCGCGCAGGTGTCAACGCGCTTATAGACTGGACGCACATTGAGCTGGTGCCGCAGCTTGCGCACCTCGGATTCCGAGGAGTCCAGCAGGAAGGCCAGGCGGCGGTCGGAGAAGCCGCGGCGCTTGAGTTCAAACAGCGTGGCGTAGTCCAGGTCGGACAGCGTCTTTTGTTCGAGGGCCAGTTCGATATCGACGATCTCTTTGATCTGCGACAGGAACCAGGGGTCGATGTGGGTGAGGCTGTGCACCTCGTCGAGCGAGAAGCCCTGGGCGAAGGCGTCGCCCACATACCAGATGCGCTCGGGGCCGGGCTCGCCCAGTTCGACCTGCAATTTTTCGCGGTCGGTGGTTTTTTGGTTCAGGCCGTCCACGCCGACCTCCAGACCGCGCAGGGCTTTCTGGAAGGACTCCTGGAAGGTGCGGCCCATGGCCATGACTTCGCCGACTGACTTCATCTGCGTGGTCAGGCGGGCATCGGCCTGCGGGAATTTTTCGAAGGCGAAACGCGGCACCTTGGTGACCACGTAATCAATGGTGGGCTCGAAGGAGGCCGGGGTTGCGCCGCCGGTGATTTCGTTCTTGAGCTCATCGAGCGTGTAGCCCACCGCCAGACGGGCGGCGACCTTGGCTATCGGGAAGCCCGTGGCTTTGGAGGCCAGCGCCGAGGAGCGCGAGACGCGTGGGTTCATTTCGATGACGATCATGCGGCCGTTCTTGGGGTTGACCGCGAACTGCACGTTCGAGCCGCCTGTATCCACGCCGATCTCGCGCAGCACCGCGATGGATGCGTCGCGCATGATCTGGTATTCCTTGTCCGTCAGCGTCTGCGCCGGCGCGACCGTGATTGAGTCGCCGGTGTGCACGCCCATGGGATCGAGGTTTTCGATCGAGCAGACGATGATGCAGTTGTCGGCCTTGTCGCGGACGACCTCCATCTCGAACTCTTTCCAGCCCAGGAGCGACTCTTCGATCAGCAGCTCATTGGTGGGCGAGGCCTCCAGGCCGCGGCGGCAGATGGTTTCGAATTCTTCGGCGTTGTAGGCGATGCCGCCGCCGGTGCCGCCCAGGGTGAAGCTGGGGCGGATGACGGCCGGGAAACCCGAAGTGCCGATTTCAGCAGCGATGCGGCGCTGAACTTCCCAGGCTTCTTCCATGGTGTGCGCCACGCCCGACTTGGCCGATTCCAGGCCGATGTCGTTCATGGCCATCTTGAACTTCTGGCGGTCTTCGGCCTTCTCGATGGCGTGCTCGTTGGCGCCGATGAGCTCAACCTTGTACTTGGCCAGCACGCCGTTGTGAGCCAAGTCCAGGGCGCAGTTCAGCGCGGTTTGGCCGCCCATCGTGGGCAGCAGGGCGTCGGGGCGCTCGCGCTCGATGATTTTCTCGACCGCCTGCCAGGTGATCGGTTCGATGTAGGTCACATCGGCCGTCTCCGGGTCCGTCATGATGGTGGCGGGGTTGCTGTTGACCAGAATGGTGCGGTAGCCCTCGGCCTTGAGCGCCTTGCAAGCCTGCGCGCCCGAATAGTCGAACTCGCAAGCCTGGCCGATGATGATCGGGCCGGCGCCAATGATGAGGATGCTTTTTATGTCTGTACGCTTGGGCATGGTGGAATCTTTATTTCTGGCCGGCCATCAGGCTGATGAACTTGTCGAACAGCACGATGATGTCGTGCGGGCCCGGGCTGGCTTCAGGGTGGCCCTGGAAGCAGAAGGCCGGGCGGTCGGTAAGCTCGAAGCCTTGCAGGGTGCCGTCGAACAGCGAGATGTGCGTGACGCGGGTGTTGGCCGGCAGGGTGGCGGCGTCGACGGCGAAACCGTGGTTCTGGCTGGTGATGAACACCCGGCCGGATTGCACGTCTTGCACCGGATGATTGGCGCCGTGGTGGCCGGTCTTCATTTTGACCGTCTTGCCGCCCACTGCCAGGCCCATGATCTGGTGGCCCAGGCAGATGCCGAAAACCGGCAGCTTGCGCTCCAGAAATACGCGCGCGGCGGCAATGGCGTAATCGCAGGGCTCGGGATCGCCCGGCCCATTGGCCAGAAACACGCCATCGGGATTGAGTTTGAGCACGTCTTCGGCCGGGGTTTGCGCCGGCACCAGCGTGATGCGGCAGCCCCGGTCGGCCATCAGGCGCAGGATGTTCTGTTTGACGCCGAAGTCGTAGGCTACGACGTGGAAGCGGTCTTGCTCGGGCTGGCCGTAGCCTTGGCCCAGTTCCCAGGTGCCTTGTGTCCAGGTGGTGGTTTCCTTTTGGGAAACGACCCGGGCCAGGTCCTGGCCGGCCATGCCGGGGAAAGAGCGCGCCAGTTCAACGGCGCGCTCGGCGTCTTCGCCAACGAAGATGCAACCGCCTTGCGCGCCCTTGTCGCGCAGAATGCGGGTCAGTTTGCGGGTGTCGATACCCGCGATCGCGACCACACCTTGCTCCGTCAGATACTCGGGCAGGGATTGCGTGGATCGGAAATTAGAAACTCGCGCGGGGCAGTCGCGCACCACCAGACCGGAGGCGTAAACACGATTGGCTTCGACGTCTTCAGTATTGACGCCGGTATTGCCAATGTGGGGATAGGTCAAGGTCACGATTTGACCGTTGTAGCTCGGGTCGGTGAGAATTTCCTGATAGCCCGTCATGGCGGTGTTGAACACCACTTCGGCTACGGTATGACCCGGCGCGCCTATCGATACGCCTCGAAAAATGGTACCGTCCGCCAGAGCCAGAATTGCAGGAGGGAAGCGGTTGATTCCCTCGGGAAAAAGTTGCGGCAGCACAGTGAACCCCGGTTTCAAAATCGATAATCAAACTTTCAGATTATAACCTGAAATGTGGGTGTTCCGGGGGGTTGACTGCAAAATCATGTCAGATCGAGCTGCGCCGTCTCAGCGGACTCTGAACGCGGCGCCTGGCGATGCCGACCGGCAACATCGTAAGCGTCAGGTGCTACCCTAGGGCTTGTCTCAATCTTGTTAGCGATGCCATGCCCTCACAGCTCGAAGCCCTGCGCCGCCATACCACCGTTGTCGCCGACACCGGCGATTTCGAGACCATGCGGGCGCTGCGCCCCACTGACGCCACAACCAACCCGTCCCTGATACTTAAGGCGGTTCAGCAGGCTGCCTATCGCCCCCTGCTCGATCAGGTGGCCCGTGATCATCGTGGCGCGCCCTTGGCCGAGATCACGGATCGTCTGCTGGTCGCTTTTGGGCGGCAGATTCTCGACATCGTGCCGGGCCGGGTGTCTACCGAAGTCGATGCGCGTCTGTCTTTCGATACCCGCGCTACCATCGAGCGGGCGCGCAGCCTGATTGCGCTGTACGAGGCGGCAGGGGTGGCCCGCGAGCGTGTGCTCATCAAGATCGCCTCGACCTGGGAAGGCATTCAGGCCGCCAGGCTGCTTCAGCAAGAGGGCATACGCTGTAACCTGACCCTGCTGTTTTCGCTGGTGCAGGCCGCCGCCTGCGCCGAAGCGGGGGTGCAGCTGATTTCGCCCTTTGTGGGCCGCATCTACGACTGGCATAAAAAAGCCGCCGGCGCGCAATGGAACGAGGCGCAGCAGTCCGGCGTCAATGACCCTGGGGTGCAGTCCGTGGCACGCATCTTCGCGTATTACAAGGCCTATGGCGTCGCCACCGAAGTGATGGGCGCTAGTTTCCGCAATACGGGGCAGATCCTGGCGCTGGCGGGTTGCGATCTGCTGACCATCAGCCCGGAATTGCTCGCCCGGCTGGACGCTACCGAGGGCGAGGTCCCGCTGAGCCTGAGCGAACCTTTGCCCGGTGCGGCCCTGCCCAAGGCGCTGCCGTCAGGCGAGATCGCCTTTCGCAGTCTCTTGAACGAAGACGCTATGGCCAGTGAAAAGCTGGCCGAGGGCATACGGCTTTTCGTGGGCGATGCCCAGCGGCTGGACGATTTGCTGCGGGCGGCGGGCGCTTACTGAGGCGTGGGCGGGATGGGCCTGCGAATGCCTTAAGGCTGGATATCGTTGCCTACCTCTTGTTTGACGTGGGCAACATCACCCCAGTCGAGAATTCGCCATTGCTTGCCATCAATCGCGACACGATTGATGCTGACATTGAGCAGGCTGGCATGGCGCGGTGCATTCAGCGCGACACCTTCTGCCTGCCGCCAAATGATGTCGAGCACGCCACCATGGGTAAAGACCAGCACGCGCTGGCCGGCATGACGCTGAGCGATGTCTTCGACAGCCGTCACTACGCGGGCGCAGAAGTGGCCCAGAGTTTCTCCGCCGTCTAGCGCGCGCGTGGGATCGCGGCTTTTCCAGGCAGCGGCCGCAGCGGGAGCCAGCTCGTCGATACGCTCCAGATCGAGGCCCTCCAGCACGCCAAAACTGCGCTCGCGGATGCCGGGTTCAAGACGCATCCTCAACTCCAGCGCCTGGCTGACGGGTTCGGCCGTGCTCAGGGCGCGCTTCAAGTCGCTGCTATAGAGGGCATCAAAGGGTGCTGTCTCGGCGCGCAGCCGCTCAGTCAGGCGTTGCGCCTGTTCCAGGCCGGCGCTATTGAGTGGGATGTCTTGCCAGCCTTGCAGGCGGCGTTGGCGATTCCAGTCGGTTTCGCCGTGGCGGATAAACCAGATTTCAGTCATGTGATGGCATGGCGTTTGGGCCGGGCTTCCATATTTTTTGAACCACGGAGCTTAGCGCGACCAGCAGGGCTTCGCCAGCGCGCTCGGGAGGCTGAATAAAGCCTAGCGTCGCATCAGCGCGGGCCTGACCCCAAACAATGAAGTCGCCCGCGGCGGCGCCGGATAGCGCGGTCTCTTCCCGCAGCAAGGCGCAGCCAGCGCCCGCGCGCACCATCGCGTCCATATTGGCCTGATCATCGTTGCGCATGACCACGCGCGGCGCCAGCCCGTGTCGCTCGAACATGTCACGCAGGAGCAAATGGGAGTGGCTGCCTGCCGGTCCGTCGAGCCAGGGGAGCTGAGCGATATCGCGCCACCCGGCGCGTGTCAGTGTGGCGCTCAAGGGCCGCGGGATGGCGATGCGATAGCGCACGCTGCGCAGGGCCCGCCAATGCACGCTACGGGGAGGATGCGCCACGATGACCAGCGCCGCCGCCAATCGTCCGCCCTGCACCTGCTCAAGCAAAGCGTCGGCCGGCAGCATATGGGTTTTGAGTTCCACCAGGGGTAGGCGTTGCATCAGGGTGGAGGCCAGATCGCCCAGGCGCAGAAACTCCGGGCGTTCGCTAGGCACGCCCAGGTCCACCGCGCCCTGCAAGGCGCCTTGCAATTGCTGCGCTTCGGACTTGAGTTGAACGCCCAGAACCAGAAGTGCCTCTGCGGTGGGTAGCAGGGCTTCGCCGGACTTGGCCAACACCATGCGGCCCGCGCTGCGTTCAAACAGCGCGACTCCCAGGCTTTGTTCCAAAGCCTTGATCTGTGCGCTGACTGCGGGTTGCGTGAGGGAAAGGGCTTCCGCCGCGCGGGTCAGGTGGCCCAGCCGGGCCACCGTGACGAACGCGCGGATCTGATAAATTTCCATGGGAGCAAGTGTAGGCTTGCTCAGGCCGCGAGCAAACGGATCTGGCTGGGCTCCAGGCCGACCGAGACCGGCGCGCCGATCGGAAAGGGCGACAGGCCCGCCATATGGGTCTGGTCGGCAGTCAGGCGCTGTTCTCCGACGGCAAGCTGATAGCGCGTGAATTCGCCCAGAAACTCGCTGGCTTCGACCACGGCGGGCAGCCAGACATAGCGTGCGTCGCCCAGGCTGTCGGCCATGTCGATTTGCACCGTGTGCGGGCGAAAGCTTGCCGCCAGGCGAGCGCCCTCCGGCACTTCGCTGTTAACCGGTAGGCGCAGCTCGCCCACGCCTTCCACGGCCAGAACCACGCTGTCGCGGCTGCGTTCGCGCACCTTGCCTTCCAGCACGTTCATGGTGCCCACAAAGTTGGCCACGAAACGGTTGACGGGATAGTCGAACAGGGTGGTGGGAGAACCGATTTGTTGGACTACGCCACGGTCTAGCACCGCCATGCGGTCTGCCGTGGTCATGGCCTCTTCCTGGTCATGGGTTACGAAGATGGTGGTGATGCCAAGGCGGCGTTGCAGCGCGAGCAGATCCTGCCGCATTTGCACGCGCAGCTTTTTGTCCAGGTTGGATAGGGGCTCATCGAGCAGCAGCACCTGCGGCTCGATGACAATGGTGCGCGCCAATGCCACACGCTGCTGTTGTCCGCCTGACAATTGGTTAGGCCGACGCTTGCCGAACTGGGTCAGGCCCACCAGATCCAGGGCGGCATCGACGCGTTCCCGGATCTCGGCGCGCGGCAGCTTGCGCTCGACCAGCCCAAAGGCGACGTTGTCCCACACGGTCATATGCGGCCACAGCGCATAACTTTGGAACACCATGCCGATATTGCGTTTCCAGGGCGGCGTGCCGCTGATGTCCTTGCCGTCGATCAGCAACTGGCCGTGGCTGTGCTGATTGAAACCGGCGATCAGCCGCAGCAAGGTCGATTTTCCCGAACCGGAGGGCCCGAGCAGGGCGAAGAACTCGCCGGGCTCGATGTTGATATTGATGTCCTTGAGGACTTCATTTTTGCCATAAGAGAGCCGGATATTGCGGCACTCGACGCTGATTTTTTTCATGGTTCAGTCCTCGTTGCGGATCGGGCGCTGGCGGGCCGAAGCGCGCTCGACCAGCAAATGGGAAACATAGGTGCCGATGCCCACGGCGGCGACGGCCAGCACCCCCAGGGCCGCGCCGGGGCCCCGGCCTGCGGCGCTCTGCATATAGAGATAAATGCCGTAGCTCATGGGCGCTTGGCTGTCACGGGTGACCAGCATGATGGTGGCGGATAGCTCGACTGCGGCCGTCACGAAGCTGGTGACGAAGCCGGCCAGCATCCCGCCTGCCATCAGCGGCACGACCACCCGGCGCAGCGTCCGCAGACGGTTGGCGCCCAGCGATTCTGCCGCCTCTTCCAGCGAAATATGGATCTGCTGCAAGGAAGCCACGCAGGCGCGCAGGGCATAGGGCAGACGCCGCACCGAGTACGCGAGCATGATGAGTACCCATGACGACGTCAGCAATTCGCCGCCGATTTCCACGCCCCGGAAGGTGCGCAGATAGCCGATGGCGAGCACGATGCCGGGGATGGCCAGGGCGGCGGAGGCCATGAAGTCCAGCCATTGACGCGCAGGCAGGCGGGTGCGCAACATCAGGTAGGCGATGGCCGTGCCCAGAATCACATCCACCCCGGCCGCCAGACCGCAATAGAGCAGGGTGTTGGCGATCATGCCTTGCGACTCGGAGAACACCGCGCTGTAATGCGCCAGCGTGTAGCCGTCGGGCAGCGGCGCGTAGCTCCAGACGGTAGCGAGTGACAGGAGCAGCACGCCCATGTGAGGCGACAGCACCAGCGCCAGCACCAGAATGATCCAGCCATAGGCCAGCACCGACTCGGCAGGGCGTAGTTTGCGCTTCTGGATGGCGCCGCCGCCTTTTTGCAGCGTGGAGTAATCCTTGCCGCTCAGCATGCGGGCCGACAGCCACAGCGCCAGAATGGAAAAGCCGATCATGATGACGCTGATCACATAGCCCAGCGGGTCTTCCAGCCCCACCTGCGTGATGCGCAGATAGGCCTGCGGCGCCAGCATATTGGTCGTGCCCAGCACTAAGGGCGTGCCCAGGTCGTCGAACACTTTCACGAATACCAGCGAGGTGCCGGCCACGTAGCCGGGCAGGGCCAGCGGAAAAATCACGCGGCGAAACAGGCGAAAGCCACGCGAGCCCAGATTGAAGGCGGCCTCTTCCATTGCGCCGTCGATATTGCGCAGCGCCACCACCAGATTCATCAGGATGAAGGGGAAGTAGTGCAGCGATTCGACGAAGATGACGCCATTGAGGCCTTCCATGAAAGGGATGGTGAAGCCGAACCAATCATCGAGCAGCAGGTTGACCGACCCCGAACGGCCGAACAGCAATTGCATCGCCACCGCGCCGACGAAGGGCGGCATGATGAGGGGCAGCACCCCCAGGGTTTGGATGATGAGCGCGCCCCGGAAATCGAAGCGCACGGTGAAATAGGCCAGCGGCACGGCAATCAGGGATGCCAGCAGCGCAGACCAACCCGCCACATAGAGGCTGTTGAAGAAGGCCTCTTTCATGAGCGGCTGGCCGAAGAAAGCGCCAAAATGGCCCAGTGTGAAACTGCCGTCGGCGTTCACGAAAGCAGTGTGGAAAACCGTGCCGACCGGAACGATCAGAAACAACAATAGAAAGGCCAGCACCAGCAGCGCGGCCAGAAGCGGCCCGGCGGGCAGGCGGGATCGACCCGTTAGCATCATAAGGGTTCCTGCGGGATGAGAGTAAGCGCCGCCCCTGTCTGGGCGGCGCCTGCCTGAAGCGGCTGGATTACAGCGCGGCGGCTTCGCGCGCGAGTTTTACGGCCTGTTCATAGTTTGCGCGGGCCTGCGCATTCCATTCACCCTCGAGCTGGGTGATTTTCTGATTGACGGCGGCGTCTTTCTTGTTGCCCGCGAACAGTTTGAGGAAGGCCGGGTCGGCCACGGCCTTGCCGTCCACCACGGGCGCCCAGGCCAGCTTGCGCGCCTGCGCAAGCAGTTCGGCCGGCTTGCCTTCGGCGGCGCGTTTGCCCAGTTTGGCCTCGGCCTCGTAGATTGCTTTGGTCGCCGCCTGCAGTTCCTTCAAGCGGAAGCTGATGGTCTGGTCATACAGGCTCTGCACGATGTAGTAGCGTGTCTGTGACAGGTTTGCATCGAAATGCACCTTGCTGCGCTTGGCGATTTCTTCAGGATTGGGATAGCCGGGCGGGATTTTTCCCTGCATGTCTTTATAGGGCAGCACTGGCAGGCGCGAAATCTTGGGTTCCAGCAGCAGTTCCTGACCCGCCTGGCTCAAGGTGAAGGCGATGAATTTCTTGCCTTCTTCGGTGTTCTTCGCACCCTCGATGAGAGCAATATTGGCGGGCACGATGGAGGTTTCTGTCGGGTAGACAAACTCCACCGGGAACTTAGAGTATTTGCTCGACAGTCCGAAGAAGTCGATCACGGGCCCGGCGCCGAACTGGCCGTTGTTCACGCCATCTGGCACGCCGAAAGAACGTTCGGTGACCGCGCTGGCATTGCCCGACATGCGCAAAATGGTCTGCCAGCCCTCATCCCAGCCTTCACCCTGCAAAATGGTTTCGACGGTCAGGTGCATGGTGCCCGAGCGCGACGGCGCAGTGATGCCCACATGGCCGAACCATTGCGGCGATAGCAGGTCTTTCCATTCCAGCGGGGGAGGCAGCTTGTTGGCTTTGATATAGCGCGTGTTGTACATAATGCCGTAGCCCGCCAGCGCCTGACCCATATACAGACCCGAGGGGTCGTTGATCGGGTAACTGCCGATCTTGTCGGGCACAGCCTTGTTCAGCGCATCGGGCGCCTTGGCCAGCAATTTGTCGCGGGCCAGCACCTCGAAGGCGTCAGGCGCGCTGGCCCAGAACACTTCCGGGCGCTGGCCCGCTGGCGTTTCGCGCACGAAGGCGATGCCGGATACGGTGTTCTTGTTCAGGATTTCCAGGGTGACCCCCGGATTGGCTTTCTCGAAGGCGGCCTTGTAAACCTGGGTCAGGTCCTTGGGAAAGGACGTGATGACGGTCACGGTGCCGGCCAGGGCGGGGACGGTGGCCGCGAGCAAGGCGGCCGCCAGCGTGGTACGCACGGCGTTCATGGTCTGTCTCCTCTGTGTTTTTATGTGGTTCAGACCATAGACGCGGGGCGGCACTGCGTCCAATCACAAATTTTGATGTGCCCGATCAGGCCGGGGCTTTGCGCATCTGCTCAGCCTGCGCCAGCAGCGTTTTCTGGATCTGGGCCTGGATCGTGGCGGCCTGATTGTTCAGCGCCTGGAGTTGTTGCAGCTTTTGTTCGGGCGCAGCGCTGCTGGCGCGCACCCGCTCCATCTGCTGCATCACCATCTGCAATTGTCGCTGGAGGTCGCGCAAGACTTTCTGCCAGGTTGGTTCATTGCCGGTTTCCTGGGCCTCCGCCTTATTGCCGGAGAGTCGCCCGGCGTAGGGATGGGCGCCGGAAGGAGGGATGATCATGGGGCTGCCTCGTGTGAGATGGGGGAAAGTCCTGATACGGCAGTCCGAGGAGGAACTTAAACCTCGCTTGTCCCTGATCTGATCGTGCCTTTACACTTCGCCCCGACCTTTCCTTCTCTTCTGTCGGATCTTATGTCCAACTCTTATTTTCCGCGCTGGCGGTTGGCCGATGATGCCGCCCCTGGCGCTATTATCGCGCCCGATGAACGTCTGACCTGGCCCCAAAATATCGCGATGGGTGCGCAGCACGTGGTGGCCATGTTCGGCTCGATGGTGCTGGCGCCCCTGCTCATGGGGTTTGACCCCAATGTCGCCATCCTGATGTCTGGGATAGGCACGCTTATTTTCTTTTTGTTCGTCGGCGGCCGCGTGCCCAGCTATCTGGGGTCCAGCTTTGCCTTCATCGGCGGGGTGATTGCCGTGACGGGTTATGCCGGGAGCGGTCCGAACCCCAACGTGGGGGTGGCGTTGGGCGCCATCATCGCCTGTGGCCTGGCCTATACCTTGATCGGCCTGGTGGTTTGGGTGGCCAATGCGCGTGGGGGGGGCTGGCGCGAGCTGGGTCGAGGCCTTGATGCCGCCTGTCGTGACGGGGGCGGTGGTGGCCGTGATCGGACTGAACCTGGCGCCCATTGCTGCCAAGGGCGCGATGGGCGGTTCCGGCTTTGATGCCGCCATGGCCATTGTCACCATTCTTTGCGTGGGGGGGATCGCGGTGTTCACCCGAGGGATGGTGCAGCGGCTGCTGATCCTGGTCGGCCTTATTCTGTCCTGTGTCATTTACGCGGTGCTGGCTAATGGCCTGGGCTTAGGCAAGCCGATCGATTTCTCGGGTGTGATGGCGGCCGCCTGGCTCGGGCTTCCGCACTTTTCTTCGCCCGTGTTCAAGGCCGATGCCATGGGCCTGATCGTGCCGGTCGCCATCATTCTGGTGGCCGAGAACCTTGGACATCTCAAGGCGGTGAGCGCCATGACTGGCCGCGATATGGACCGTTATCTTGGCCGCGCCTTTGTGGGGGATGGCGTCGCGACCATGGTGTCCGGTGCGGTGGGCGGGACTGGGGTGACGACTTATGCCGAGAATATCGGGGTCATGGCCGTCACCCGCATCTATTCCACGCTGGTATTCGTGCTGGCTGCGCTGATTGCCATCGTGCTGGGGTTTTCGCCTAAATTCGGCGCCCTGATCCAGACCATCCCCGGCCCGGTGCTGGGCGGCATGTCCATCGTGGTGTTCGGCCTGATCGCCATTGCCGGCGCACGCATCTGGGTGGTTAATCAGGTGGACTTCAGCGATAACCGCAATCTCATCGTGGCTGCGGTCACTCTGGTGTTGGGCGCGGGTGACTTTACTGTCAAGCTGGGCAGCTTCACTCTGGGCGGCATCGGTACCGCGACCTTCGGGGCCATCATTCTCTATGCGCTGTTGGGGCGCTCGCGTCGAGCCTGAAGCCTTAGGGATAGGCTTGTCCGGCCTCTGTCGGGGCAGATTTACGGGGGCGTGTGCGGGCGGTGCTCCTGCCCGTCAGCCGGAAAGGCCTGTGCCCTTCTCGCGGTCTTGCCCTGTGAGGAGGGCCAGGATGCGCTTCGGTCCTGGTGGTCCGATCCTAGTTGTCGGGTTCTGGCTGTCGGGTCCGCAGTCAGCCTAAGATTTCGCGCATTCGGAACGTAGGATATTGTCCCCGGTTTCTGTCGATAACATCGGTTTTTTTTCAGAAAAAAGCCGGTAATTGGCGCCGAACAGCCCATAAGTCCGGGGGCTTTCCAGGGGGCTTGCTTTTCCCCTGCAGATTGACCACAATGACAACTTGACTGCCCCGGTTCCGACCCGAGCCGGGGTTTTGTTTTGGCCTGAGCCACGCTGCGCCAAACATGTTTAGCGGTCTGCCCGGGAGTGTTGGGGCCAGCCGCCAACATTCTGACAAACCCTGCTCCGCCCCGGACGACCCCGCCGGCGCGGGGATGAAGTACTGTCTTTTGACAGCGTGGATCGGGCTTCACCGAGACGCCTCTTAGGGGCGTTTTCTACTTTTGCTGGGATAACCACATGTCTGCCATTCCTTTGACAGTGCGCGGGGCCGAGCGCTTGAACCAAGAGCTGCACCGGCTGAAAACCATTGAACGTCCGGCTGTGATCAATGCGATCGCTGAAGCCCGGGCCCAGGGTGACCTGTCGGAAAATGCCGAATATGACGCTGCCCGTGAGCGTCAAGCCTTTATCGAAGGCCGTATCGCCGAGCTCGAAGGCACGCTCTCCAATGCGCATCTGATCGATCCGTCCGCCCTGGATGCGGAAGGCCGCGCCGTGTTTGGCGCAACCGTCGAAATCGAAGACCTGGATTCGGGTGACCGCCTGACCTACCAGATCGTCGGTGACGTCGAAGCCGATATCAAGTCCAACCTGATTTCGGTGTCTAGTCCGGTAGCCCGCGCCCTGATCGGCAAGTCCGAAGGCGATGTGGTCGAAGTGAAAGCCCCTGCGGGCTTGCGTGAGTACGAAGTGATCGGCGTGCGCTACCTCTAAGCGCGTCAAACCGCCCCCCTTCGAGCGGCCGCTTTTTTGCACGGTCGTTGTTGTCTCGAATCCAGGGGGGCGCGGTTTTATCCAGAATTTTTGCTTTGCACCGAGTGCGCGTGCAAATGAAAAAGGAGCCCTAAGGCTCCTTGAAGCACAGGCGCCCCAGGGCTCCTGGAGAACTGCTTATTTGCTCTTGATCACGCGGGCGCGCTGCAGGCCGCCCCGGGCGCTGGTGCCGCTGCGCGCGCCAGCGCGCAAGGACAGCGCGCTGCCTGCGCGGCGCGGAATGCCATGTGCGTCAGCCGCCTTGGGCTTGCGGGTAGACGGGCGCATCGGGCGGCCTTTCTCATTGAGGGGCACGGCGCGCGGCGAGGCCGTTTCGGCCTCGGTGGGCTTGCGCGAGCGGCTCTTCGAGAGCGACTTGCCTTCGGCGGCCATCTTCTTGGGCGTGTGCGGCTCATTGGCGCGGCGCTTGCCGGAAGACGCCTCGGCCGGCGTGGCGTTCGAAGGACGGAATAGAATCAGGGTTTTGCCCAAATGGTGGACCGGCGCGCAAGACAGCGTATCGCAGATGCTCGCGAGCAGCTCTTCGCGGGTGTCGCGGTCGTCGCCGCCAGCCCGGACCTTGATGAGCTCGTGGGCGTTGAGGGCGCGGTCGATTTCTTTCAGGACGGCGTCGGTCAGGCCGGCGTCGCCAATCAGCACGACGGGCTTCAGGGGGTGGGCGGCGGAACGAAGATCGCTACGCTCGCGTGAGGTGAGTTCTAATATAGGCATGCTTGGAATTGTACGGTAATGGCCAAAAAGAAATTCTCCAAAGACTGGATTCATCAGCACATCAATGACCCTTATGTGAAGCTGGCGCAACAAAAGGGCTATCGTGCCCGCGCCGCCTTCAAGCTGATCGAGATCCTCGAAGTCGAAAAACTGCTCAAAAAGGGCGATGTGGTGGTCGATCTCGGATCGGCGCCAGGTAGCTGGTCGCAAGTCGTGCGCGAGCGTCTGGCCGGCCCGGGAGGGGTGGTCGACGGGCGCATCATCGCCCTTGATTTACTTCCCATGGAGCCGATTGCCGGGGTCGAGTTCTTCCAGGGCGACTTCCGCGACGACGAAGTGCTGCATGAACTAGAGCGGCGCGTCGGAAATCACGCGGTAGATCTTGTAATCTCGGATATGGCCCCCAACTTGTCGGGCGTAGGGGTGGCAGATTCCGCCCGGATACAGCACGTCTGTGATCTGGCCCTGGAATTTTCCTGCGCGCATCTCAAGCCTAATGGTGTCTTGATCGTCAAGGCTTTCCATGGCAGCGGGTTCTCGCAGATCGTCCAGTCTTTCAAGCAGCGTTTCAAGCGGGTCGTCGAGCGCAAGCCCAAGGCGTCGCGTGATAAATCCTCTGAAACTTTCCTCGTGGCGCGTGATCTGAAGGACCCGGTCTTGAATCAAACGACAGAATAAGAACCCTGCGGGGGGGGGCCCGCCATGCGCCATCCGGCGCGATCTGCCATGTCAGGGTAGAATGGTTTATTGACTATATATAGCAGGCCGGGCGTTGTTGCGCGCGGGAACGCCGGGTCTGCCGGTCGGAATCGATAGCAGGAGATCGACCTTGAACAATTCGTTTTCTAAAGTTGCGGTATGGATGGTGATCGCGCTGGTCCTGTTCACGGTATTCAAGCAGTTCGACGGACGTGCTCAGAGCCAGGACGGTGTTAGCTATACCCAGTTCATGGATGACGCCAAAGCTGGCCGCATCCGCAAGGTCGATGTGCAGGGCGACGTGCTTTACGTCACGCCTGACACGGGCCGTGCCTATACCCTGACCTCGCCGGGCGATCTCTGGATGGTCTCCGACTTGCTCAAATATGGTGTGCAGGTTTCGGGCAAGGCCCGCGAAGAGCCCTCGCTCTTGATGAGCATCTTCGTGTCCTGGTTCCCGATGCTGCTTCTGATCGGCGTGTGGGTGTTCTTCATGCGCCAGATGCAGGGCGGCGGCCGTGGCGGCGCATTCAGCTTCGGCAAATCGCGTGCCCGCATGCTCGATGAAAACACCAATCAGGTCACCTTCGCTGACGTCGCCGGTTGCGACGAAGCCAAGGAAGACGTTCAGGAACTGGTTGATTTTCTGCGCGATCCGAGCAAGTTCCAGAAGCTCGGCGGCCGGATTCCTCGCGGCGTGCTGATGGTGGGCTCTCCCGGCACCGGTAAAACGCTGCTCGCCCGCGCCATCGCTGGCGAAGCCAAGGTGCCTTTCTTCAGCATTTCCGGTTCTGACTTCGTCGAAATGTTCGTTGGCGTGGGCGCGGCTCGCGTGCGCGACATGTTCGAAAACGCCAAGAAGCACGCACCCTGCATTATCTTCATCGATGAAATCGACGCAGTCGGCCGCCAGCGTGGCGCCGGTCTGGGTGGCGGTAACGATGAGCGCGAGCAGACCCTGAACCAGATGCTGGTTGAAATGGACGGCTTTGAGTCCGGCCAGGGTGTGATCGTGATCGCTGCCACCAACCGCCCCGACGTGCTTGACCCGGCGCTGCTGCGTCCGGGCCGCTTTGACCGTCAGGTCGTGGTGCCGCTGCCCGATATCCGTGGCCGGGAGCAGATTCTCAAGGTCCACATGCGCAAGGTGCCCTTGTCGCCCAACGTTGACGCCACCATTCTGGCGCGTGGCACGCCTGGTTTTTCGGGCGCGGATCTCGCCAACCTGGTCAACGAGGCGGCGTTGTTCGCGGCTCGTCGCAATGGCCGTACGGTTGACATGTCCGACTTCGAAAAAGCCAAGGACAAAATCATCATGGGCGCCGAGCGCCGCTCTATCGTCATGCCCGAGGAAGAGCGCCGCAATACGGCTTACCACGAGTCCGGCCATGCCATCGTGGCCCGCCTGCTGCCCAAGACCGACCCGGTTCACAAGGTCACCATCATCCCGCGTGGCCGTGCCCTGGGCGTGACGATGCAGTTGCCGGAAAGCGATCGCTACAGCATGGACAAGGAGCGCCTGCTGAACACCATCGCGGTGTTGTTCGGCGGCCGTATCGCTGAAGAAGTCTTTATGCATCAGATGACGACCGGCGCCTCCAACGACTTCGAGCGCGCAACGGCGATCGCCCGCGACATCGTCACCCGCTACGGCATGACCGACGAGCTGGGGCCGGTGGTGTACGCCGAGAACGAGGGTGAGGTGTTCCTGGGCCGCAGCGTGACCAAGACGACCCATATGTCTGAGGCGACCATGCAAAAGGTCGACAACGAGATCCGCCGCATCATCGACGAGCAGTACGGCGTGGCGCGCAAGATCCTCGAAGACAACCGCGACAAGGTCGAGGTCATGACTCACGCCTTGCTCGAATGGGAAACCATCGACGCTGACCAGATCAATGACATCATCGAAGGCCGTCCGCCCCGTCCTCCGAAGACCCCGCACGGTGGTCCCTCGGATACCCCGGATGCGCCGGCCAGTGGCGTCGCGGGCAACACGGCTGCTGCGGTGTAAGGCTAGCGCCTGATTCATGGTCCATTCTTTTTTGTGCGGGCGCTTTGAGCTGGATCTCGGGCGCCCGCTTGTCATGGGTATTGTCAATGTCACGCCTGATTCCTTCTCGGATGGCGGCCTGCACAACGACCCGGACGCAGCCATCGCGCACGCCCATGCCCTGATTGCAGAAGGCGCTCATATCCTCGATCTGGGCGGTGAATCCACACGCCCTGGTGCGCCGGCTGTGTCGGCCGACGAGGAAAAGCGGCGTTTGCTGCCCGTCATCGAGGCGCTGCGTGATTGCGGTGTGCCGCTTTCCATCGACACCTTCAAGCCTGAGGTCATGCGTGCGGTGCTCGATGTCGGCGCCGACATGATCAACGATATCTATGGTTTTCGTCTGCCGGGCGCGGTTCAAGCTGTTGCGGACTCGCGTTGCGGCCTGTGCGTCATGCATATGCAGGGCGAACCGGGTACGATGCAGGACGCGCCGCAATACGCCGATGTCCTGGGTGAGGTGCGCGGTTTCCTTGATGCCCGGGCAGACTGCCTGCTGGCCGCCTCGGTGGATGCGCGGCGCATCGTGCTCGACCCCGGCTTCGGCTTCGGCAAAACCGCGAACCAGAATTATCAGTTACTGCGCGGGCTGGACAGCTTGCGCGACTATCCGCTGCTGATTGGTGTCTCTCGCAAATCCATGATCGGCGCCGCCACCGGACGGCCCGTCGGCGAGCGTCTGCCCGGCAGCATTGCCGCCGCCCTGGCCTGTGTGGCCCGTGGCGCTGCTATCGTGCGCGTGCACGATGTGGCCGCCACGGTGGATGCCCTGAAGGTCTGGCAGGCGGCTGAACAAGGAGCCATCTTTTCATGAGTCAACGCAAGTATTTCGGCACCGACGGGGTGCGTGGCGAAGTCGGCGGTCCGGTGATCAACGCGGCCTTCGCGCTGCGCTTGGGTTATGCGGCAGGCCGGGTGCTGGTGCGCCGCAACGCCAGCCGCCAGGGTGGCCGCCCGCAGGTTCTGATCGGCAAGGACACGCGTATCTCCGGCTACATGCTGGAGTCCGCGCTGGAGGCCGGCTTGTCGGCTGCGGGCATCGACGTTGTGCTGGCCGGGCCCATCCCGACGCCGGGCGTCGCCTATCTCACGCGCGCCTTGCGTCTGGTGGCCGGCATTGTTATCAGTGCATCGCACAACCCCTACCAGGACAACGGCATCAAGTTTTTTTCGGCGGAAGGCACCAAGCTGCCTGACGAGGTCGAGGCCGAGATCGAAGCCGCGCTCGAACAGGAGTTGGGCTGCGTCAAGTCGGAGGACCTCGGGCGCGCGCGGCGCATGTCGGATTCGCAAGGCCGCTATATCGAGTTCTGCAAGAGCACGGTGCCGCACTCTCTGGACCTGCATGGTATGAAGCTGGTGGTCGATGCCGCCAATGGCGCGGCCTATCACATCGCGCCCCACGTTTTCCGTGAGTTGGGGGCCGAGGTTTATGCCATTGGTGTGTCGCCTGACGGCTTTAACATCAACAAGGGGGTAGGCGCCCTGCATCCTGAGTCCTTAGCCGAAGAGGTGAAGGCGCGCGGCGCGCACTACGGTATCGCGCTAGATGGCGACGCCGACCGTTTGCAGATGGTGGACGCGAGCGGCCGCATCTATAACGGCGATGAGTTGCTCTACGCCATCGTGCGCGATCGTATGCGTCAGGGCAAGGTGGAAGGCGTCGTGGGCACGCTGATGACCAACTACGGTTTCGAGCTGGCCATGGGCCGCCTGGGCGTCGCGTTTGAGCGCGCCAATGTGGGCGATCGTTATGTGTTGGAGCAATTGCTGGCGCGCGGTTGGCAGTTCGGCGGCGAGAGTTCGGGGCATTTGCTTTGCCTCGATTGCCACACTACGGGCGACGGCACCATCGCCGCTCTCCAGGTTCTGGCGGCATTGCATGCTAATAAAGCCTCATTGTCCGACTGGATTGCCGATCTGCGCCTTTATCCCCAGGTCATGATTAATGTGCCTTTGCAGCCGGGCCAGGATTGGAAGACCCATGCCGGATTGGCGGCCGCGCGCGCAGGGGTCGAAGCCGAGCTGGCGGGCCGAGGCCGTGTGCTGATTCGCGCTTCGGGGACTGAGCCCAAACTGCGGCTGATGGTTGAAGCTGAGGATTTGGCATTGGCTCAGGCGAGTGCACAGAAACTGGCCGACAGTTTGGGCTGAGCCATTTTCAATAAACCTGGATTGCAACGGCCCGCCTTGCGCGGGCCGTTGTGTAACTACGTGAAAACTTGCCGTTTCCTGCGCGCTTGGCGCGGCCGGCGTAAACTTCATAGTCAAGTAATATTTTGGTCAGAATACTGACATGACGCGCGTCCACACTTGCTGCAAATTTAGGAGCCCCGCGCAATGCTTGAGCTAGCCCGCATGGACAAAGTGACCGACGGCACCGGCAGTTGGGCCGGCGGCAGCCAGCGCACCTTGGCGGTGGGGTTGGCTCGCACGCCCGAGGAGGTCGAGCAGATTCTGCGTCTGCGCTACCAGGTTTTTACGCAGGATATGGGGGCGGTGTTCCCGGATGCGCGCGACGGTATCGAGCAAGACCGTTTTGATCGCTGGTGCGAGCACCTCATGGTGACGGAATTGGATACCGGCCGGGTCGTGGGGACTTACCGTATCCTGACTCCCGAAAAAGCCCGAGAAGCGGGAGGCTATTATTCCGAGTCGGAGTTTGACCTGTCCGGCCTGGGGCCGCTGCGCAACGAGGTGGTCGAGCTAGGCCGTTCTTGCACGGATTCCGAGTACCGCAGCGGCACCGTCATCATGCTGCTTTGGTCCGGTCTGGCCGAATACCTGCGTCGTGGCGGCTATCGTTATGCCTTGGGCTGCGCCAGCGTCAGCCTGCGCGATGACGGCGTAACGGCCGCTGAAGTCTGGCGTATTGTTTCCAAGAGCCTGCCCGCCGATGGCGAACCGCGAGTCAAGCCCTTGCATCGCTATCCGGTGGAGCGTTTAGGCAGTGATCTGCCAGCCCGCGTGCCGCCGCTGATCAAGGGCTATCTCAAATTGGGCGCCCGCATCTGCGGCGAGCCGGCCTGGGACCCGGATTTCAATGCCGCCGACTTCCCGGTCCTGATGGACATGGAAATGATGGACGAGCGCTACAAACGTCATTTTGGTTTGATCGAAGACGCGCCTGCGCTGCGTCCCACCGGCACGCGCTGACTACCGCTCGCGTCGCCTGATCATTCGAATCCGGCGACGCGCTCCTCGGCTCAGTGTTCACGCAGCGCGAAAGAGAAACCCACCTTGCCCCATTCGGAGACTTCGCCTCTTAGGGTGAAGTCGGTGAGCGGATGGCTGTCCAGCCACTCGCGGGCGATATCCACCTGAATATCCGTACCTTGGACGTGCAGCGTAAAAGGCAGGGGCGTGTCTTCACGCCTGCGCATGAGCAGCACCGCCATGCGCAGGCAGAGGATGGCGATCCATTGTCCACGGCTGCGCACAAGGGGTTCGGCTTTGGCGAGCTTGCCCTGGTGCGCCAGCGCCAGCATCGCCATCAGACGTTGGTCCGCCTGAGAGAAGCCTGGCATATCGGCGTTTTCTAGCACGTAGGCGCTGTGCTTGTGATAAGCGTTGTGGGCGATCGACAGGCCGACCTCGTGCAAATCCGCGACCCAGCCGATGGCGTTGCGCAGTTCAGCCCGTTCCGGGCCGGCGGGCATCAGTTCATCAAAGAGCGCCAGGGCCGTCTGGCGCACGCGGCGCGCCTGGTTGACGTCGATGTGATAACGCTTCATGAATTGCCGCACCGACTCGTCGCGCTTGTCGTGCTCGTCGTCACGGCCGATCAGGTCGTGCAATACACCCAGGCGTAAGGCGCCATCGCCGGTATGCATGGTCTCGATGCCCAGCTCATCGAAGAGGGCGCTCATGATCGCCAGCCCGCCAGGCAACACGTCGGCGCGCTCCAGTTTGATGCCGGGCAGTTCTGCCGGCACGACTTTGCCGCTGCGGATGATGCGATCTTTGAGTTTGGCCATGCCTGCGGCAGTAATGGCCGGTGCGAAACCGCACTCCGTCAGGATGGCGAACAGCGCCTTCGCGGTGCCGGAGGAGCCGTAGGCCTCTTTCCAGCCGGTCTTGCGGTATTGGCGCGAAATTACCTCGATTTCGCGGCGGGCCGCGATTTCGGCCTGTTTCATGGCGTTGCCATCGACGCGGCCGTCAGGGAAAAACTGACGGCTGTAGCTGACGCAGCCCATATAGAGGGAGGACATCAGGCCAGGCTCGAAACCTTTGCCGATGATGACTTCGGTAGACCCGCCGCCGATATCGATCACCAGCCGCTTATTGGCCGAGGGGGGCAGGCTGTGCGCCACGCCGGTGAAAATCAGGCGGGCCTCTTCGCGGCCGGCGATCACTTCAATGGGAAAACCCAGGGCGGCTTCGGCGCGGGGCAGAAAATCAGCGGTATTGCGCGCGACCCGGAAGGTGTTGGTGGCGACCGCACGCACCCGGTTGGGATGAAAGCTGCGCAGGCGCTCGCCAAATCGCTCCAGCACGCTGACAGCGCGGTCGATGGCGTCGTTGGCCAATATTTTGTCCTGGCCGAGTCCGGCGGCCAGGCGCACAGTTTCTTTCAGGCGGTCGATTT
Organism: Bordetella avium; assembly: GCF_034424645.1. Lineage (NCBI taxonomy): Bacteria > Pseudomonadati > Pseudomonadota > Betaproteobacteria > Burkholderiales > Alcaligenaceae > Bordetella > Bordetella avium. The sequence continues at coordinate 2,751,523 of NZ_CP139969.1, read as the reverse complement.
GATATATCTGCGCCACGCCGTCTTCTTGGACGACGCGGCCGATAGAGAGGCGGAAACTATTGGACCCCAGGTCCACGGCAGCCAGAAGATGATCCATGTGTTCGCGGGTAAGACGTGACGGTTTGATTATAGAGACCCCATGTGACAAGGCCGGCCGGTCTTTCGTTTTCCTCAGTATATCGGCCTCTGTTATGTGTCCCGAATTTGTCGTACCCTATGAAAACCGGGCCGCGTCATAGAAGTGTCACGATTTTGCAGTAAAACCAGAGGCTGTGAAAAACCCCGGCTCACAGGCTGGTGCATCTTTATCACTTGAGGGGGAGCCTTCGGCTCCGGATGAGGTGCCTTGCACGGTCTTGCCGCGAGCGGTGGGGCTGGCGCCTTGGCGCGTGGTCTCTTTGTATGGAACTCAGAATGTCCATCCGTTCGTTTGACGAACCTTTGCTGCTGAACCGCGAACTGTCCTTGCTCAAATTCAACGAGCGCGTACTGGCGATGGCCGAAAACCCCGATACGCCTCTGTTAGAGCGCCTGCGCTACGTCTGTATCGTGAGTTCCAATCTGGACGAGTTTTTTGAAATTCGCATATCCAGTCTGAAAGAGCAGCAGCGCCAGAGCCCCAAGGTTGTCGGGCCGGATGGCCGCACGCCCGATCAGGCTTTTGAGGAGGTTCAGGTCGCCGTGCACCGCCTGGTAGCGCGGCAATATGATCTGCTCAATGATCAGATTCTGCCGCGTCTGCAAAAAGAGGGCATTGTCTTGCACCATGCCTCTGAATGGAATGAAGAGCAACTTGCCTGGGCGCATGAGCTCTTTAACCGCGATGTCATGCCCCTGCTCACGCCCATCGGGCTGGACCCGGCTCATCCCTTTCCGCGCGTCTATAACAAAAGCCTGAACTTCATTGTGGCGTTGTCGGGCGCGGATGCCTTTGGGCGTCAGGCATCCATCGCCGTGGTGCAGGCGCCGCGCGCGCTGCCGCGTCTTATCAAAATGCCTTCCGAGTTGTCTGGCCATCCGGAAGGCTATGTACTGCTGACCTCCTTGTTGCGCGCTTTTGTCGGCGAGCTCTTCCCTGGCTTGGAAATGCTGGGTTGCTATCAGTGGCGCGTGACACGTAACAGCGACCTGTTTGTTGATGAAGAAGAAGTCACCAACCTGCGTCATGCCTTGCAGGGCGAATTGTCGCAACGCAATTTCGGCGCAGCCGTGCGCCTGGAAATCGACAAGCTGACGCCGCCGGAACTCGAGAGCTTTTTGCAGCGCGAGTTTTCGCTTACGCCAGCCGATACCTATCGCGTCAATGGGCCAGTCAATCTGTCGCGACTCATGCAGCTTTGCAATGTGGCGACCCGGCCCGAGTTGCTGTTTCCCGGCTATCTGGCGCCGGTTCCCGCTCCGCTGGACCGCATCGAAGACAAGCCTGCCGAGTTGTTCGCCGCCGTCGCCGAGCGCGACCGTCTGCTGCATCATCCTTACCAGTCCTTCCAGCCGGTGATCGATTTTCTGACCGCCGCCGCGCTGGACCCTGATGTGATGGCCATCAAGCAGACCATCTATCGGACGGGCGAAGATTCCGAACTGATGAAAATCCTGCTGGCCGCCGCGCGCGCTGGCAAGGAAGTCACTGTGGTTGTGGAGCTGATGGCCCGCTTTGACGAGCAGACCAATATCAATTGGGCCGCCCGTCTGGAAGAAGTGGGTGCGCATGTCGTATACGGCGTCGTGGCGCATAAAACCCACGCCAAGATGGCGCTGGTGCTGCGCCGCGAAAAGGGCCGTCTGCGCCGTTATGCCCATTTGGGCACCGGCAATTACCATCCGCGCACCGCTCGTCTCTATACCGATTTTGGCCTGTTGACGGCCGACCCGCGTCTTTGTGAGGATATGGACAAGGTGTTCGGTCAACTGACCGGCTTGGGCGCGCGGCGCGAACTCAAAGCGCTGCTGCAATCGCCGTTCACCCTGCATCAAGGCATGATTGATCTGATCCGCGCCGAGGCCCGCGCCGCCAAGGCGGGCCGCCGTGCGCGCATCATGGCGAAAATGAATTCCCTGCTCGAAGAAGAGGTGATTGCCGAGCTTTATAAAGCCAGCCAGGCAGGGGTCAAGATCGACCTGATCGTGCGAGGTGTTTGCGCCTTGCGCGCGGGCGTGCCAGGCCTGTCGCAGAACATACGCGTGCGCTCCATCGTGGGCCGTTTTCTGGAGCATTCGCGGGTGTTTTACTTTTACGCCGATGGCCAAGAAACCACCTATCTTTCCTCGGCCGACTGGATGGACCGGAATTTCTTCCGCCGCGTCGAGGTGGCTTTTCCGATCTACGACAAAAGCCTCAAGAAACGCGTCATCGACGAGGCCTTCACCTTTGCGCTGCGCGACAACCAGCTGTCCTGGCAGCAGCGCGCCGACGGCGATTACACCCGAGTGCAAAGCCGCCGCCCGCCTTTTAACGTGCATCAGTATTTAATGGAGAAACTGGGGGGCTAGTGGCGGTGTCGCTCACAATGATCAATGGCCATTCAATCCTTGTCCGCCCTTTTTTTGAGGGGCGATTGTCCGGCCGTCTCGCCGCTTTGTGACCCTAGACTTAGGCTTGTGGTCGGCGTGACAGCGGCCTTACCGGTATAGATGGTGATTTGGGGACGGCCAAGTCGGAGGGCGCGCAGGCTGGCGGCCAAGTCATCACGCAGTTTTGGCCCCGCGCAGGGTGTCGTGGCGCAGTCGACCAGGGTGACTTTTTTTAAGGTGGCTCCCAGCGTGAAAGTCTGGTTGACTTGTCGGATTAGTTCCGCCGTTTCCTTCGTGGTGAATCCCCCGATGACAGGCTTTCCTTTGTAAAAACTGCCATGGCCGACGAGTTGGATCTTCTGCGGGCCCGGCCTGATCTGCTTACCTATCGTGTGGACATAGACGGAGTCGCCTATGTCCATGCTTACCCAGACGCTATTCGTCGAATGTTTGGTGCTCAGGCTGCGTGCGACTTCCTGGTTGAAGGGGTCGTTTCGAGTTGCAGCACGATACGCGAGCGATAAGGATCCCGACTGCTTGCAACAGTGCTAGGGATGCCGTTGGTGGGCTGAGAGGGTAAGCCGGAATCAATGTCGTCATTGGCCGCTATGGGCTCACCATCGCTATCCAGGCAAGTGCGGCATGCAATAAAGTGTATGGCCTTATAGGGATGACCCGTTGCCTTTACCATTTTCAGCACATCGGAGAATCGGGCGGAGGGATTCTCAGGCTTTGCTGCGGTAATGACATCAAAACGGGTATTGACCATCCCCGCGTGCGCGCTTTCCAACATATCGACGTCTTCGCGCTCTAGATCGTAGTCAGGGACCCGCGTCCCTGCGGCAGCGACTTCGACGCGTTGCGTTTTTTTTGCGAGAAACTGCCTGTATTGATGAAACGCAGAGCCAGCTGCCTGGGCGGCATGCCGAATCTCCTTGCGGCTCGAGAAGTCAATGGCAGGCATGCCCCGCAAAGCCAGATCGGGGGCTGCCATGACTTGTTCTAACGCGATTCCGTGGGTTGGTTCTCCATGACGGCTGTAAAAATAAATCGGCGCCACTCCATGAGGAATGCGCGTATAGCCGATGTCGTCACTCGGGCTGTCCAGGTGTGGGGGAGTCCAGGATCCGTGCGCTAGCACGATGAGCTGATCCGCCGTCCCATTCTGCGTGATTTCTACTTTGTCATTGCCCATCAGGGTGACCCCGGAAGTGGGGTGGGGCGTGCTGAATTGAATAACGGGCGTTTTAGTGTTTTTGCCGGGTGATGCAGGAGCGTTGTTGTGGCGGGGTTTGGAGCAGCATATTCCCAAGCCTCCCTCCTTGACCCGTGTTTTTTTGCCCAGGCTGCTGACATCGACCTTGCCGTCATAAGCAGACACGACAGCGTGCGGCGCCTGTTGGCGCAGCACACCGCGCAACTGACTGGCGATATCGCGGCCTGCGCAGGCGCCGGTGTCGCAGCCGACTAGGGCCACTTTATCGAGCTTGGCGTCGGCGCCCAGCCGAGGGCTTAAGTCTTGAATCATGGCGGCCAGGGTTGCGGCATTTTTGCCGCCTAGCGTCGCTTCGTCGTGCGAGCCATGCCCGACGAACTGGAGTTTGATGCGGCCGTCGAGCCGGGGCATCGTCGCGGTCGCAGTCCGCCAGGCCTCTTGGGTGGCGGCCGCGAGCACGATGCTGTTTGCGGCATGTTTGCCGGCCAGCCGCGCTGCGGCGGTTTGCGTGGCGGGGTCGGTGGCCAGCGGCACAATCAGCCTATGCTGGTAGCGATCGCCGGGAGCAAGCGAAGGCCCGCTCGCCTGGGAGGACCGCTGCGGTGTTTTATGTTTGGGGATTGCGCCGCTCAGTGCGGGCCTGTCCTGTCCGTGCGAGGGGGGAGGACTGGGGAAGTCTTGGATCTCGACGCGGCTTTTCAGGATGCGCCTAACTTCGTCGCTCAGCCGGTTTCTTGCGCAGGCGGCGGTGACGCAGCTCACGAGGCTGACTTTCTCCAGCCATGCGCCAGGCTCAACAGCCGTGCTCGCAGTACGTATGAACTGTGCCGCTTCGCGCGCGGTGATGCCGCCGATGATGGGCGTTCCCTTGTGTTGACTGGCATTGCCCACTAATTGAATCTTCTGCGGGCCAGGTTGAATCTGCTTGCCAGCGCTGACCAGGCTCACGCGATCACCGGGTCGAAGACGGAGCCAGGCAGTGTTTTCGGGGTGTCGGGCGGTCAGGCGACGCGCGGCCTTTTCATTGGCCAGATCGGCGTCGAGTTGAATGACGACGCGCGAACCATAAGGGTCCGGAAGCGGTGAAACCAGGGGGGGACTCTCAGGGCGGGCGTCATCGAGCGCAACAAAGATAATGTCGTTGCGGGCAGGTATTGGCCGGCCTTGCGCATCTCTACAAATGCGGCAGGGCAGAAAATGGATGGCTTTGTACTGGCTGCCTGTCGCCGTCGCCATGTTCAGTACGTCCGAAAACGGTGTCGTGCCACCACGGTCCGTCGCGGTAGCGACATCAAAACGCGGGTGGAGATTTCCGGCATGCGCGTCGCTGAGTAAACCGAAGTCCTCGACTTTGAGGTCGTAATTTGGCACCCATGATCCGGGTGGCGCGACTTCGACTCGCTGCGCCTTTTGTGCACTAAAACGTTTGTGATCGTGGAATGAAAAACCGTTTTTTTGCGCGTTGTAGCGCAGTTGCTTGCGGCTCGAGAAAGTGATGGCGGGCATGCCTTGCAAGGCGATGTCGGGCGCCTCCAAGATCGCTTGCAACGCGGCCCCATAGCTGGTTTCTCCATGACGGCTGTAAAAATAGACAGGCGCCAGCTCTTGGGGGATGCGCGTATAGCCGCTGTAGTCTCGCAGACTGTCTAGGTGTAAGCCTGTCCACGAGCCGTGAGCCAGAATAATCAGTTGATCTGCCGTCCCATTCTGCGTGATTTCTACTTTGTCATTGCCAAGCAGCTCGTAGCCCGATGTGGGATGCGTAATACGGTAGCGAATCAGAGACTGAGGCGCTTCGAGTGATTCTTCTCGCGTCGCAGTGGCGCTGTCGTGGCGCGGTTTGGAGCCGCCTATGCCCAAACCTCCCTCGGTCACACGTAATTTTTTGCCCAGGCTGCTGACATCGACCCTGCCCTCATAAGCAGACACGACAGCCTGCGGCGCCTGTTGGCGCAGCAGGCCGCGCAACGGGCTGGCGATATCGCGGCCTGAGCAGGCGCCCGTGTCGCAGCCGACCAGGGCCACTTTATCGAGCCGGACGCCCAGCCGAGGACTCAGGCCTTGAATCATGGCGGCCAGGGTTGCGGCATTTCTTTCTCCCAGCGTGCTCTCGTCGTTCGAGCCATGCCCGACGAACTGAAGTTTGATGCGGCCGTCAAGCCGGGGCATCGCCTGGGCTGCGGTCCGCCAGGCCTCTTGGCTGTCGGCCGGGAGTAGGATGCTGTTTGCGGCATGTTTGCCGGCCAGCCGCGCTGCGGCGGTTTGCGTGGTGGCGTCAGCGCTCAGCGGCACAATCAGCCTATGCTGGTAGCGATCACCAGTGGCAAGCGGCAGAGAAGGGCTGCGCTCCCTAGGTGCCCGGCTGTCTGGAATCGATGCGCTTGGCGCAAGTTCGGTGCTCGAGGTTCCGCTGCCGCTCGATGGGCTTTTTTTCTGACCTACATCAGGAGCGCTGGTCGCGAGAGCTTGCGGATCGCTTTGCCCTGCACCCAAACCCCTGTCGCCGAGCACCTGCAGGTTCAAGGTTTCGGGGGCGGCTCGAAGTGCGTTCAGCTCCTGTGGCACGCATCTTCCAGCATCGCAACTGACCGACCTGATCTTGCTCGAGTCCGGCGGCGCTTTCGCTGTGGCTTGCGCCTCCTGAAGGGGGGCGTGCGCAGCGACCTTATCCGGCAGGAGTTCGGCGCTACTGGGGCCGACCCGGTTACGTTTGAGGTCCATAGCCGTGAGGCCATCGAGCTCGCCCCGGGCCATTTTCTGTTTGGCTTGCTTGCTGCCTACATCCAGCTTGGAGAAGGTGATCTGGATGTCGTTCTGGGCCCAGCGCCGCTTGTGCTGGACGACCTCTTGTTGAGTGGCCTGCTGCATGAGCGGCCCTTCGGTGGCGGCCTGTAGTGTGCCGTTGCCCCGCGTTTGACCTATATCCACGGTCGCGTTCAAAGTAGCGGCGTAGTGCTCGCCCGCGATGCGGCCCGCATTGAGTGTGAGGGTGGGCAGGCTGCTCGATTGCGAGATGCCGGCCGAAGCCCCGCCGTAGCCGCCGTCATGATCGCGGGATGCTTGCAGGGTCCGGGCGATCAGCTTGCCCCCGATGTCTACCGAGGAGCCCGGGCCCGCCGCCGTGATGGCCGCGCCGGTGAGGGCGGCGTCGCGCCCGACCCGCATCGTCAGGCGCTGGCCGGCGTGCAGGCCGGCGGCCTGTGTGGTGGTGTCGTAGTTGTCGTGTTCGTGATGCACCGTGACGCCGGCATTGAAGAGGACCGCGCCCAGGGTGCGGGTGTTCACGCCCGCGCCTGCCGACAGGCTCCAGTCTCCGCCGTTGGAGGCGCTGCGCTGATGGTCTTGCAGGGTGTCGAGACGCAGCGACCCGCCGGCTTGCACCGTGAGCGCTTGATCGGCCTGCGCGCGTGTGCCGATCAAGTTCGTGTCGCCGCCGGATTTCAGGGTGATGTGCTGAGCCTGGATTTGGCTGTTGGCATAGCGCCGTGCCTCGAGTTGGCTGGTGGTGTGCGAGCCGCCCAGGCTGACATTGCCGCTGGCGCCGCAGGCGCCCTGGACCGCATTGCAACTGGCGCTGTAGTTCATATAGCCCGACAGGCTATGGGACTGGCTGCTGGCGGACTCGGTGCTTTGCGCGCTGCGGATGTGCAGGGCGTGGGCGGCATCGAGCACCACCGACTCGCCGCCCGCAAAGCGCGCGCCCACGAGCTCGATGTCGCCCTGTGTGCTGGTGAGGTGCAGGTTGCCGCCCAGGATGTGGCTGTTCTCGCTTTGCTGGTGGTGGTCGCTGCGGCCGTAACTCAGCTCGGCGCCCAGGCTGGCCGAGACCTCGCCGGTGTCGTTGAGCACCAGATTGCTCACATCGCCGACGGCCTGCAAGGCGGTCAGCCCGGGGTCCACCTCGGCCTGCTGGCCCTGCTGCGCGGTGGTGCCGATATGGGTGGCGACATCGAGCAGGGAGGATCGGGCATTGGCCTTGAGCCCCACGAAGAAGCCGCCGCTTTCTTCCTGCGAGCTTGCCGTGTCGAGGTAGCGGGTGCTCTCGATGGCCTGGGCCGAGATCGCCAGGGTGCCGGCGTGGGCGGCGGTGTCCTGGGCGCGATCGGCGTTGATATCGGCGCCGCCCAGGTCCAGGCGCCCGCCGACTTCGAGCCTGCCCGCACCGAGGTTGAGCTGGGCATTGTGATGGGTTGTCGCCTGGGAGTGGGCGTGCGCGTAGGAGAAACTGATCCCGGTGCGCGCCTCGGCGCCCGACATCGCGCCCTGACCGGCCGCGCTCTTGTGGCCCGAGTACTGATTGGCCGTGGCGCTGGCTTCCTGGCCGCCGGCGCCCGCGCGCGCGCCGATCATGAGTTCGAAGGCTATATCTTGCTGCGTGGACATGGTGTGGCGGGCCGAGGCCACGGCCACCATGTCCCCGCCGATCTGGCCCGTGGTGCGGCGGGCCTGTATCTGGCCGCCGAGCAGGCCCAGGTCATGACCGATATTCAAATCCAGCGTGTCGGCCTGTATCGTGCTGCCGGCCCCCTGGTTCTGGGTGTGGCGGGCATTGGACTCGGCAAAAAACAGCGTCAGAAAGTCGCTGTTGAAATGGTGTTCGCGTTGGCCCGAGGCTTGGCGCACTTCGCCCAGGTAAGCATTATTGGCCTGGAGAGCGACGCGCTCGCCCGCGAGCTGGGCGCCGCGCATAAGGAGGTCTTGTCCGGCCTGCGCGGACAGGCTGTCGCCCGCGAACACGCCGGTGTGCGTATCGCGGCGGAACTGGCCCTGGCCGTCGGCGGCGCGCCCGGTGACGATCTCCAGCCTGTGCTGCGCCGCCAGCGTCACGGTCTTGCCCTGGATGACGCCGCCCTTGATATAGAGATTGCGCCCGGCGATGTCCACCGCCTCATCGGCCTGCACGCCGCCCCGTACGCCGTCGCTATTGACGATTTGCACATCGTTCGCCCCGGCCTGCAAGCGCACGGTGCGGCCCGCGATCCAGGCGTTATTCTGCTGGATAGCGCCGCCCTCGACCCGGATATCGCCTGCCGAGGCCAGCGCTGCGCCGACCGCGGGCTGGGCGCGCGTCCCTTGGCCGAGATAGACCTGGGGCATCAACACGGACTGGCCGTCGATCTCGTGCCAGGTATACCAAACGATATCGTCCTGAAGCCGGGCCAGTTGCTCGGCCGTGGGCGCCACGCCCACTTGCAGCCCGAGCGCCGCCTGCGCCTGCGCGGCGTTGTCCATCAACTGCCGGGCGAGGTTCGTGTGCGGCATACGCGAGAGCTGCGCGCCCATCAGCCGCTCGGCCTGACGCCGGATAAAGCGGTCATCAAAATAGTTATCGCCTGCGACATACATCGGGGCCTGGGGCCGATAGCCGACGCGCTCAAAGAAGTAGGCCGAGCCATAGAACCGGCTCGGGTCCACGAACGGCACCCGGGTCTCGTAATAGGGCGTGGGCACGGCGCCTACAGGGCCCGCATGGCCGAACAGATGGTTGTTGGCTAGCAGTTGCGCCAGCGTGTCGGCAAAGTCGTCGGCCTCCTGGGCGGGCAAGGCCGGTGAGGGCGTTCCGCTTGGCGTGGCGTGGTTCGCACCCTCCGGCGGCGTGGCAGGGTCGGCTTGTGGATGCTGTGTGTTGGCCTGCGTCGGTGCTGGCGATGGGCTCAACGATGTTGCAGGCGTTGCTGGCAGCGGCTTCCACCCCTGTTTGGCCGTTTGCATGGCGGCGCGCAACGCCGGGTCCAGGCCCGCCTCCAAATGAGCGGGCATGGCCTCGCCGTTTTGCAGGCCGCCCTGTATCGTCACCCCCTGGTTGCCGCCGATGACGGCCGTCTGCGCGGGATAGATGGGCAGGATGCCGCCGCGCTCGCCCTGGATCAAGGCCTGCCAGCGTTGGCTGCGCTCGTCCTCGCTCAGGCCGCGCCAGTCACCGCCCAGCGCCTGCGCCAGCGCGCTGGAGAGCGCGGGCGCCTGGCGCATATCGGTCAGCGCCAGGGCGGTGCCCAGCCAGGCGTTTTTGTAGTCGTAAAGCCCCCAGATCTTGTACCAGTTGTCGCTCTCCTTGGGATGCCGGGTCAGGGCATGGTCGAGCAAGGCGTACAGGCTTTGCTTGCGTACGATGGGGCTCAGGCTGGCCGCGCTGTCCCATATCTCGTACGGGACCGGGATGCGCTGGAAGTAATCGATGAGCGACAGCGGCTTGAAGGGGGAGGTGTTGCGCACCTGGGCGTCGATGTCCTGCTGGCCCTGGGCGGTCAAGCGGCCCTGGTTCAAAACCTGGTTGGGCTGGCCGTGGCGAGCGCCCTGGTTCACGGCCATGGCCCCGCCGGCGTGAATGACGCCCTGCTCGGCCTGCAAGGTCGAGACGATGTCGCCGCCGGAGAAATCGCCGATCTGGAGATGGGCCGAACGCAGAAACCGTCCCACCGAATACCTCGCGCCCCGCACCCGGCCGCCCTGGCTGGGATCGACCCGGACATCGCCGCTGACCTCGGCCAGGTTTTGCAAATCGGGCGTGTCGATCTGCATTGCCGCGCCGCTCTCGATGCGGCCCAGGCGGTTGATCAGCTGACCCCGCGCTTCGATGGCCATGGCCCCCTGGGCATAGATCAGGCCATGGCGTGCGTTCAGGAGATCCTGGCTGGCCAGCCCCAGGTCTTGCGCGCTCCAGATCAGCGCGCCCGTCCGGTTGCGGATGGCGCCTTGGGCGCGCAGCACCAGGGTCTGGCCGGCGGTGATGGCGCTGGCGTTGTCCAGATCGCTTTCGGTGGCCTGCAGGGTGAGGGCGGCGGGCGAGGCGAGCGGGGCGGCCACGGTGATCGCGGGGCTGCTGATGCGCAGGGCGCTGCTCGCCTGGGGCGCGGCGGCGCGGGCGTCCAGGGTCAGTGGCTGCGAGGTGCTGAGTCGGGTGTTCTGACCTGCCATCACGCCGGTGTTGGCATACGTGCCCGTGGCGATATCCAGCCTGCGCTGCGCCTCGATGCGCCCCGTGTTGGCCAGCGCGCCGGGGGTTTGCGCCAACAGGTCTTGCGCTTGCAACGCGCCGCTGTTGTCCAGATGGTTGGCCTGCACGGCTAGCAACTGGCCGCCGACGATCTGGCCGGTGTTGAGGAGCGCGCCTAGGCTGTGCGCGCGGAGTTCGCCTTGGCTTCTGATCCGGCCGCTATTGCGCAGCGTGGTCTGGCTCAAGAGCCTCAGATCGCCCGCAACCGTTTGCATTGCGCCGCTGTTTTGCAGCGCGGCCGCTTCGGCCTGCAAGCGCTGGCCGCGTAACTCGCCGGCATTGTCCAGCGTGGCGGGTGTCTTGATCACCAGCGCCCGGCTGGCCTCGATGCGGCCGGCATTGTGAGCCGCCCCGCCGAGCTGCAACTGGATCTCCCCATCGCGGGCCGCAAGCAGGCCGGCCTGCGCCAGGCTGCCCGCTCGCAGGCGCGCATGGCCTTGATCCAGGGTTAGCGTGGCGGCCTTGGCGCTGCGATACCCCTGGGCCAGTGTGATGCGGATCGCCTCGTGCTCCGGGACGCCCCGCACGCGCCATACGCCCGCATCCCAACTCAGGCTGCGCCCCTCGATGGTGAGCCTGCCCGCCTGCCCCTGGCCCTGCACCTGAATCGCGCCGCCTGCGTGCAACGCGAGCGCCTGCCTGGCCAGGGTCTGGCTATCGGCTGCGCCCAACTCCAGGTCCTGGCCCGCCTGGACACGGATCTCGCCCCGCGCGGCGCTTGTGCGCAGGCTGACCTGGCCGTCGGCCTGCACGATGAGGTCCTGGGCCGAGGCCAGCACCCCTTGCATGCGCACCCCGGCGCCCGAGCCGCTGGCGCGCAAGCGGATGTAGGCCCCGTGCATGGCGCCCAGCGCCGAGCCGGCGATCAAGGCCGGCGTTGCCGTCTCCAGCGTCTGGGGCATGACCTCCCGCAGAGCCGCATCGTAGCGGCTCGCGCCCGCTTGCAGCCGCAGCGCGGCGGGCGCGCCGCCCGAGCCCGGGGCGATCGCGCCCTGGACCCGAATCGTGTGGGCGACCACATCAAAGGCGGCAAGCCCATCGGTGTTGACGCCCTGCGCGCCAAGGGTGACCTCGCCCTGGCGCACGTCCAGCAACAGCCTGGGCGCGCCCTCGAGCACCCGGCCCGTGGACAGGGTCAGGGCCGAGACATTGATCGTTGACAGACCGTCGGCCTGGATGCCGTTGGGGTTGGCGATGACCAGGGCCGCGCGCGGACCGAAGACCTCCAGCGCCCCGCTCAGATGGCTGGGCGCCAGCCCCTGCACCTCGGCGAGAATCAGGGCGGCCGAGGGGCCGCCGCTCAGCCGCGGGTTGCGTAACAACTGCCCGGCCAGCTGCGAGCGCCCGTCGCGGGTGCTGTTATTGAACACCGCGCCCGGCTGCCGGGTGTCAAAAGAGGGAAAGGGATTGCGCGAGACGCCTTGGGCATCGGGCGGCGCGATAGCGATCACCGCCACGCCATTGGGCGCGGTATCGATCGATACCCGGCCATCGGCCGCTAGTTGCTGCGCCAGCGCCGAGTCCAGACCGGCGAAAACCAGGCTGGCCGCCAGGGGCAGCAAACGCCAGCGTTGGCGCCGCCCGCCCCGCCGGCCTGAAGCGCCCACGCTGCAAAGGATTTCAGCGACGGGCACACATTGACGGGTATGGTGACTCCAGCGCAGACGGTAGCAATGGGTATTCATGGGGGGTAACACAGCGCCGCGCGGCGTCAGAGTAGGGGTAGCCGGAAAAATAGCCCCAGGCTTAAAGGAGGAGGGTAAGAAGGGTTTTTTTAGGAAAGACGGCAGGGATGGCGACGATATCGTCCGGATGGGCCGGTCCTGGCGCCGTGGCGATTGCTGCCACGATCCAGGGCAGCAATCGCGGCTTGCCGACGAGAGGGGCGGATCATCCCCATAAAAAGGGCGGAATATGACTGTCACTATCTTGTCATCTTGCTTCCTTAAGATTCGCTTCGTCAGCCAAGAACGGGCATACAGCCCGCAGATTTTTATCCAGAGCACAGAAGGAACCCCTAATGTTCAAACGTGTCTTCAAGCAAGTTTCGATGGGCGTGGCCCTGAGCGCCGCTGTTTTTGCCGTTCATGCCGCCGACATCACTGGCGCAGGCGCCTCCTTCCCCTACCCGATCTATGCCAAGTGGGCCTCCGACTACAAGGCTGCCACCGGCAACAGCGTGAACTACCAATCGATCGGCTCGGGCGGCGGCCAGCAACAGATCAAGGCCAAGACGGTCGATTTTGGCGCTTCGGACGATCCTTTGAAGGCTGAAGACCTTGAGCAAAACGGTTTGCTGCAATTTCCGGCCGTGATCGGCGGCACCGTCGCGGTCGTGAACCTCGACGGTGTGGCCCCTGGCCAACTGAAGTTGTCGGGCAAGGTTTTGGCCGACATCTTCCAGGGCAAGATCACCAAATGGGATGATGCCGCCATCAAGGCGCTGAACCCCGATGTCAAGCTGCCCTCGGCCGACATTGTTGTCGTGCACCGTTCGGACGGTTCGGGTACCACCTTTGGCTGGACCAACTATCTGTCCAAGGTCTCGCCCGACTGGAAGAGCGCCGTGGGAGAGGGCAAGGCCGTCAAGTGGCCCGTCGGTCAAGGCGGCAAGGGTAATGAAGGCGTTGCCGCCTACGTTGGCCAGTTGAAGAACTCGATCGGCTATGTTGAATATGCCTACGCCAAGCAGAACAAGCTGGCCTGGACCCAGTTGCAGAACAAGGCGGGCAAGTTTGTTCAGCCTGAGCAGAAGGCCTTTGCCGCCGCCGCTGCCAATGCCGACTGGAAGAGCGCGCCTGGCATGGGCGTGGTGCTGACCGACGAGCCGGGCGCCGATTCCTGGCCTGTGACCGCCGCCACCTTCATTCTGGTGCACAAGGTTCAGGATAAGCCTGGCCAAGGCAAGGGCGTGCTGGAATTCTTCGACTGGGCCTTCAAGAATGGCGCCAAGTCGGCTGAAGCCCTGGACTACGTGCCGCTGCCGGAAGCCGTCACCAACGAAATCCGTAGCGCCTGGAAGACGGTCAAGAGCACTGACGGCAAGGCGGTTTACTAATCAGGAAGTGCCTGGAGTGTGGCCTCTGCCAGCGGGCAGAGGCCGGCAGGCTCTCCCGCAGGCAGCACCTGGCCTTGTCGCAGTCCCTTCTTTTTCAGCTCTTGTTGCGGCGTCAAAAGGAAAGCATCTCCATGAGCGCGGTAATGGATAATAGTGTGCCGCTGCCAACCGGCAAGGCGGACACAACCACCGGCACGCCTTCGCCTATGAAGCAAAACCGTAATGCGCTAATGGATGCGCTTTTCAAGAACCTGACTCGCCTGTTCGCCTTCTTGGTGTTTATCCTGTTGGCGGCGATTCTGGCTTCTCTCGTCTATGGCAGCCGTGAATCGCTGGCCAAATACGGCCTGTCTTTTTTGTGGCTCAATGATTGGGACCCGGTCCAGCAAAGCTATGGCGCAGTCGTGCCCATCATCGGCACCCTGCTGACCTCGTTTATCGCGCTGGCCATCGCCATTCCGGTGTCCTTCGGCATTGCGGTATTCCTGACCGAACTTGCCCCTGCCTGGCTGCGCCGTCCTTTGGGCACGGCCATTGAAATGCTGGCGGCCATCCCGTCCATTATTTATGGCATGTGGGGCCTGTTTGTCTTCGTGCCCGTGTTCCAGCAATACGTGCAACCCCTGATGATCGCCACACTGGGCAGCATCCCCGTGGTCGGCAGCCTGTTCGCGGGCCCGCCCTTCGGCATCGGCATTTTCACCGCAGGCCTGATCCTGTCCATCATGATCATCCCCTTTATTGCGGCGGTGATGCGCGATGTGTTCGAACTCGTGCCGCCCATGCTCAAAGAGTCCGCCTATGGACTGGGCAGCACAACCTGGGAAGTGATGTGGCGAGTCGTGCTGCCGTTTACCAAATCGGGCGTGATCGGCGGCGTCATGCTTGGCCTGGGCCGTGCCTTGGGTGAAACCATGGCGGTCACCTTTGTGATCGGTAATGCCTTTCGCTGGTCGGGTTCTTTGTTCTCGCCGGGCAACTCCATCGCCTCGGCCCTGGCCAACGAATTCAACGAAGCAGGCGGCATCCAGAAGGCCGCCTTGCTGGAGTTGGGCCTGATCCTGTTCCTCATCACCACGGTTGTGCTTGCGCTGTCCAAGGTGTTGCTGGCTCGCCTCTCGGCCTCGGAAGGCCTCAAGACCTGACCGGGGGAATACACATGGCTCAATCCGCACTCAATATGCAAAACGGCGTGTATCGCCGCCGCCGCATCGTCAACCGCTGCATGCTCACCGTCTCCCTGGGAGCCCTGCTGTTTGGTCTGTTCTGGCTGTTCTGGATCATCCTGACGCTGTTGGTGAAAGGCGCGCCTGCGCTGTCGTACACGCTGTTTACGGAAATCACCCCTCCCCCGGGGCAGGGCGGCGGCCTGATCAACGCCATTGTCGGCAGCCTGCTGATGGCTGGCGTAGGCACCCTGATCGGCACGCCGATCGGAATTCTGGCAGGCACCTACCTGGCGGAGTACGGCCAGCGCGGTTGGCTGGCGCCCGCCACGCGCTTTCTGAACGACGTGTTGCTGTCGGCGCCGTCCATCATCATCGGCTTGTTCATCTACGCCGTGTATGTGGCGCAGGTGGGGCATTACTCCGGCTGGGCCGGCGCCCTGGCGCTGTCCATCCTGGTGATCCCGGTGGTGGTTCGCACGACCGACAACATGCTGCTGCTCGTCCCCAACAGCCTGCGCGAAGCGACCGCCGCGCTCGGCTGCCCCAAGTGGCGCATGATCACCATGGTCTGCTATCGCGCCGCCCGCACTGGCATCATCACCGGCGTGTTGCTGGCCATTGCCCGCATCTCCGGTGAAACCGCGCCGCTGCTGTTCACGGCGCTATCCAACCAATTCATGTCATGGAATATGAACGCGCCCATGGCCAACCTGCCGGTCGTTATTTATCAGTACGCCGCTAGCCCCTTCAAGGACTGGAACAACCTGGCCTGGGCAGGCGCCACGCTGATCACCCTGCTGGTGCTGGGGATCAACATCATTGCCCGCAATATGTTCCGCAAGTCGTAAGTCTGCGTATCGGCACTAGGAAAACACATGGAAAACACCGCACAAGCCGTCAAGTCCAAGATCGAGGTCAAGAACCTCAACTTCTACTACGGCAAATTCCACGCGATCCGCAACGTCAATATGTCGATCCGCGAGAACAAGGTCACCGCCTTTATCGGCCCTTCGGGTTGCGGCAAGTCCACGCTGCTGCGCACCTTCAATCGCATGTTCGAGCTTTACCCCGGCCAGCGTGCCGAGGGCGAAATCCTTTTGGACGGCGAGAACCTGCTCACTTCCAAGACCGATATTTCCCTGATCCGGGCCAAGGTCGGCATGGTTTTTCAAAAGCCCACCCCCTTTCCGATGAGCATCTACGACAACATCGCCTTCGGCGTACGTCTGTTCGAGCGACTCTCCAAGGGGGAAATGGACGAGCGCGTGGAATGGGCGCTCTCCAAGGCTGCGCTGTGGAACGAGGTCAAAGACAAAATCCATCAAAGCGGCAACAGCCTGTCGGGCGGCCAGCAACAGCGCCTCTGCATTGCACGCGGCGTGGCCATCAAGCCTGAAGTGCTGCTGCTCGACGAGCCCTGTTCCGCCCTGGACCCCATTTCCACGGCCAAGATCGAAGAGCTGATCGCCGAGCTCAAGCATGAATACACCGTCGTTATCGTGACCCACAACATGCAACAGGCCGCCCGCTGCTCCGATTACACGGCCTATATGTATTTGGGTGAGCTGATGGAATTCGGCGCCACCGACCAGATTTTCGTCAAACCGGCCCGCAAGGAAACCGAGGACTACATCACTGGCCGTTTCGGCTGATGCCAGCCCCCGCCCAGCGATGCCGCCGCCGTTGCCGGGGGTTTTGTATGGGTGGCGGATCGCTTAGGACATTCTCTGGCCCCTATGTGAGTCCGCATCTGTTATAGTGCCTGCCTTCGGGGCGTAGCGCAGCCTGGTAGCGCATCTGCTTTGGGAGCAGAGGGTCGCGAGTTCGAATCCCGCCGCCCCGACCAATATCCATGCGGGTCTTCAGATTCCCGCAGTGCAAGAAAAGTCTCTAGGTGGACCGGCCACCTGAAAAAAAGGCTCCAATCTCATCGAGGTTGGGGCCTTTCTGTTGGTCCACCTGAATTCGGTCAAGTTTCGGGGATCGCGTCGGTAGTCGGCCGGTCATTCAGCCAGCGCTGTAGGTCGGTAGCGCGCCACCCCACGCGGCCAGCACGTAGTTGGACCGGATGCGGGCCTTTCTTGATCAGGTCGTAGACAGTCCATTTGGCCAGCCCGATAACGTCCTTTAGCTTACCGATACGGGCTATCCAGACGCATCGCGTCTTTTGACGCGAAGTCCAGAGCTTGGCCTGAGCCGCGCGCAGAGCAGACCTGCTATCGGGGTCTTTAAGTTGGGTGGATATGATCCCGAAAACTGCCTTTTTGCCTCGCAGCCTAGCCCTGGCCCTAGCGCGAGACAGTGAGTCATCGTGCGACCGGGCTGGAGAAGAAACTTCGGCCAGTTTTCGATTAAGCGGGCCGGTGCGTTTTGAGCCAGTCCTTTAGCGCCGCATCAATACGAGTCTGCCAGCCCGCCCCGGATGCCTTGAAGGTATCCAGCACTTCGGGCGAGAGCCGGATAGTGACAGCCTGTTTGGTCGGGGACTTTTGCGGCCCACGGCGGCGCAGGCCGAGCTTTGCTTGAAGCGCGGTAGGCAACACCTCGGATGCGGGCTTGGCGCGGGCGAGTTCCGCCTCGCCCCATTCGGGGCTGTCCTTGTCGATCATTTCAGGATTGGGTTTTTTCATAGCGGGCTACCTTTCGGCTGTTGGCCTTACGCAGGCGGATAACGCGGATGGCTTCGGCGTGCACGGTAAATACAAGCATGTAAAGCCGTTCGTCAACCTTGCCCAGGGTTTGGTAGCGAACTTCGCTGTAGCCCTGGCGGGCATCTTCAATGACCAGCGCGCCGTTCCAATCGAAGCCATGAACCAGTTCAAACGTCAGTGGTTTGAGCCACGTAGTCGGTCTGCTGCCTTGGCCTTAAGGTCGCGCGAGGCGCCGAGCGGTTCGTGAGCGGGCCGCTCACCGGGGCCGCTGCAGCGATCGCGCGTTTTACGACGCCAAGCAAGGCGGCCGCAATCGCATCGAATCGGCGCCCTCAGTGTTTTCCCGATGGAACAAGTTGCCATGGCATTTGTTCCATTGACGATACATTAGGACACCCCTAGAGTTCCCGCCATGGGAACCTCACTACCGCTACCGAAGTATCACCAGATCTACCTCGTCCTGCGCGAACAGGTGCAGGAGGGGCGTTTCGATCAGGACGGCGTGCCGGGGGAACATGCGCTGGCCGACCAGTTCGAAGTCGCCCGCATCACCATCCGCAAGGCGATGGAGATGCTCGTGGCCGATGGCCTGGTGTCGCGCCGGCCCGGTCTGGGCACTTGGCCGCTGCGCGCGGCGGCGAATCCCGCCAGCGCGCCCAAGGCCGGCCCGCCGCAAAAGGCCAATCTGACCGGCCTGCTCGAAAACATCGTCAACATGGGCCTGCGCACGTCGGCGCAGGTGCTGGACAGCACGCTGGTGTCGGCGCCGCCCCTGGTAGCCGAAGCGCTGCATCTTGCGCCGGGCGCGTCGGTGCACAAGAGCCTGCGGGTACGCAGCACCGAGGCGGGCCCCTTGTCTCATATCACGACTTATGTGCCGCAGGCCGTGGCCGACTTCACCCGCGAGGACCTGGAGCGCGAACCCCTGCTGATGCTGCTGGAGGCGGCCGGCGTGGAGTTCGGCGCCGCCACGCAGACCATATCGGCGCGGCTGGCCGACGCGCAGGTGGCGCGTCACCTGGACGTGGCCGTGGGTTCCGCGCTGCTGGCCGTGACGCGCATCGTGTGCGATGTGAACGAACGGCCCGTGCAACTTCTGCAAGGCCTGTACCGGCCGGATCGCTATCAGTACCAATTGCTGCTTTCACGCGTCGGCAGCATCGACGCCAAGGTCTGGGTCAGCGAAGAGCTATCCGCCCAGTTCCATTGACCCCCGGAGATCGTCCATGAATTCGCGCCGCACCTTCCTCTATCAATCCGCCGCCGCTGCCGCCTTAGTTTCGGCGCCTTGGGTGGTCCGCGCCCAGAGCGCCAAGCCCGTCAAGATCGGGGTCCTGCACCCGGTGACGGGAGCGCTGGCCTATTCGGGCCAGCAATGTCGCCTTGGCGCACTATTGGCGATCGAGGATATCAACAAGGCCGGCGGTATCAAGTCGCTGGGCGGCGCGCCGCTGGAAGCGGTGCTGGGCGATGCGCAATCGCGGCCCGAGGCGGGCTCGGCCGAGGTCGAGAAGATGAACGAGGCGGGCGTGTCGGCCATCGTCGGCGCCTACGCCTCGGCGATCTGTCTGGCCACGACGCAGACCGCGGCCAAGTACAACCTGCCGCATGTGGTGGACGTGGGCGTGGCCGACCAGATCGTCGAGCGTGGCCTGAAGAACACCTTCCGTTTCGGCCCGGGCTACCGCGCTTCTAGCGAACGCGCCATCACCGACCTGGCGGCGCTGAACGACGCTGCGGGCAGGCCCGCCAAGACCGTGATGATCGTGCATGAGGATTCGCTGTTCGGCACTGGCACCGCGGCGCTGCTGTCGAAGTCGCTGCCGCAGCACGGCTTCGAGGTCAAGGACGTGGTCAAGCACCCGAATCCGACCCGCGATTTCAACAACATCGTGCTGCGCATGAAGTCTCTCAATCCGGATATCGTGATTCCGGCCAATTACTACAACGAATACGCCTTGTTGTTGCGTGCCATGAGGCAGCAGAAGGTGCAGCCCAAGGCAATCTACTCGGTGCTGGGCGGCGCGGCCTCCAGCTATAAATTCCTTAAAGAATTCCCCGATATCGCCAACGGCATCATCGATTGCAACCACTGGTTCAATCCCAAGGATGCGCGCGTGGCGCCGCTGAAGGCGCGCGTCGAGGAGAAGGGCGCCTACTTCAGCTACGAGGTCTTCATGACCTATACCGCGATGATGCTGTTGGCCGACGCGCTGGAACGCGCCAAGTCCGCCGACCGCGCCGCCATCACCGAGGCTCTGGCGTCCAGCACCTTCGCGGACCACATCATGCCCTATGGCCCGACCAAGTTTGTGGACGGCCAGAACACCGGCGCGCAGCCCTTGCTGACGCAGGTGATCGGCGGCGACATCAAGGTCGTCATCCCGGCAGACTACCGCCAGGCCGACGCCATCTTTCCGCTAAAGGCCTGAGCGTGCTCGATCCCGCCATCCTCTTTTCCTCGGTGCTCAACGGCCTGACCACGGGCGCGGTGTACGCGCTGATCGCCCTGGGCCTGACCTTGATCTACGGCGTGCTGCACATCATCAATTTCGCTCAGGGCGCGGCCTTGATGGTGGCGCTGTACGCCGTGTACCTGCTCAAGGACCGCCTGAACATCGATCCCTATGCCGCCTTGCCGCTGGTGGTGGCGGGCATGTTCGCGCTGGGCTACGCCTTGCAGCGTTATGTGATTAACCGCGCCAGCCACGGCAAGGACGAGAACATCCTGCTGGTGACGCTGGGCCTGGCCATCGTGATGGAGAACTTGGCGCTGGTGTGGTTCAAGTCGGATACGCGCACCATCGAGACTGCCTACACGCTGTCGACGGTAGAGATCGGGCCGGCCATGATCGCCTTGCCCAAGATTATCGCCTTTTGCGGCGCGCTGGCGGTGGCAGCGGTGCTGTTCTGGATTATCCGCAGCACGGATCTGGGCCGCGCGATCCGCGCCGTGTCCAAGGAAAAACAGGGCGCCAAGCTCATGGGCATCGACGTGGAAAAGGTCTATGCGCTGTCGTTCGGCATAGGCATGGCCTGCCTGGGCGCGGCGGCCTGCTTCCTGCTGCCGGCCTATTACGTAAATCCGCAGGTGGGTAGCGGTTTCGTGCTGGTGGCTTTCACCATCGTGGTGCTGGGCGGCATGGGCAGCTTCGTGGGCGCGTTGGTCGGCGGCTTGCTGATCGGGGTGGTGGAGTCCATCGGGGGCCTGTTCCTGGGCGACTCGCTGGGCCAGATGGGCATTTTCGCGATCTTTATCGCGGTGCTGCTGTTTCGCCCGCAGGGGCTGTTCGGGGCGAGGGGCTGAGCATGGGCAAGGATTTGTTGACTATCGCGCTGTTCGGCGCGGCGCTGGTGGCCGCCACCGCGTTGACGGAGTCGGGCGTGGCTCTGACCTTCGTGATGATGTCGCTGTACGCGGCCCTGCTATCGCAGGCCTGGAACATTCTGGGCGGCTATGGCGGGCAGCTGTCGTTTGGCCACGCCTTGTTTTTCGGCGTGGGCGCCTATGCCCAGGCGCTGGCGCAGTTGAACCTGGGCATCAATCCCTGGCTGGCGCTGCCCATGGCTATCGCGCTGGGCGCGCTGGTCGGGCTGGCGGTGGGGGGGCTGACGTTCCGCTATGGCCTGAAGGGTTCCTACTTCGCGCTGGTGACGCTGGCTTTCGCCGAGGTGTTCCGCATCCTGGCGCTGTCGGTGTCGTTCACCGGGGGCGGCGCGGGCCTGATGTTGCCGTTGCAAGAGGGCGTGGCGAATATGCAGTTCGGTTCGCGCCGCGGCTACATCTACCTGTTGTTGGGCTTCGTGCTGCTGGCGCTGCTGGTCACGGCCTGGCTGCGCCATTCGCGCTTCGGCGCCTATCTGCAGGCGGTGCGCGACAACGAGGACGCGGCGCGCGCCATCGGCGTGAATCCGCTGCGGGTCAAGCTTGGCGGCATCGCGCTGTCGGCGGCCTTCATGAGCGCGGCGGGCGCCTTCTATGTGCAGGTGTTCCAGTACATCGATCCGGGCATCGCCTTCGGTACCGCGGTGTCGGTGGAAGCCCTGGTGGGCGCCATCGTCGGCGGGCTGGGCACCTTGTGGGGACCGCTGCTGGGGGCGGTCACCTTGCATGCGCTGAGCGACCTGACGCGCAACCTGTTCGGCGAATTGCCGGGCATCAGCATGGTCATCTACGGCGTGGTGCTGATCGTGATCGTGATGTTCCTGCCTCGCGGCATCACCGGCAGCGGACAGGCGCTGAGCCGTTTGTTCAACGCCAAGGAGCGCACCCGTGTCTGAGATTCTGCTGCAAGCGCGCAATCTGTCCATCACCTTCGGCGGCCTGAAGGCGGTCCAGGACGTGAGCCTGGACGTGCGCCAGGGTTCGCTGACGGCCCTGGTCGGTCCCAATGGCGCGGGTAAGACCACACTGTTCGGCCTGTTGTCCGGCTTTCTCAAGCCCGGCTCCGGTTCGGTGCATTTCGGCGGCGCCGACATCACCGGCCGCCCGCCGCACGAGTCGGCGCGGCTGGGACTGACGCGCACCTTCCAGATCGTGCAACCCTTCGGCGCGCAGACGGTGCGCCAGAACATCGCGGTGGGCGCGCACTTGCGCCTGGGCAATCGCCGCGAGGCGCTGGCCGCGGCCGAGGAAGTGGCCGCCCGCGTCAACTTGCAAGCCTTGCTGGACCGTCCGGCGGCGGACCTGACGGTGGCGGGGCGCAAGCGCTTGGAGTTGGCGCGCGCGCTGGCCACGCGGCCGCGTTTGCTGCTGCTGGACGAAGTGCTGGCAGGGCTCAACCCCAGCGAGATCGACGAGATGATTCCGGTGGTGAAAAAACTGACCGACGACGGCGTGACCGTGCTGATGATCGAACACGTGATGCGCGCGGTGATGAGCCTGGCCGAGCAGGTATGGGTGCTGGCGCAGGGCCGGCTGATTGCTTCGGGTACGCCTGGCGAGGTCACCCGCGATGCGGCGGTGGTCGAGGCCTATCTGGGCCAGGGCGCGGCGGCCAGGCTGGCCGCGCAGGGAGCGCCGGCATGAGCGCGCTGCTGGAAGTCCAGGGCTTGCGCGCCGGCTACGGTCGCATGGAAGTGTTGCGCGGCATCGACCTGCGGGTGGACCAGGGCGAGATCGTGGTGCTGCTGGGCAGCAACGGCGTGGGCAAGTCCACCTTGAACAACACGGTTTGCGGGCTGTGCCGGCCCTGGGGCGGCACGGTGCGCTTCGAGGGACAGGACCTGACCGGCCGCCATTACCGCGAGGTGGTCAAGGCCGGGCTGATCCAGGTGCCGGAAGGCCGGCGCGTGTTTCCTAACCTGAGCGTGCGAGAAAACCTCGAGCTGGGCTCTTTCACCCGGGCACGAGAGCGCCGCGCCGCCAATCTGGAGAAGGTGTTGCACATCTTCCCGCGCCTGCGTGAACGCCTGGCGCAACTGGCCGGCACCATGTCGGGCGGCGAACAGCAGATGCTGGCGATCGGCCGGGGCCTGATGGCCGAGCCTCGCCTGCTGATCCTTGACGAACCTTCGCTGGGCCTGTCGCCGCTGATGGTCGAGGAGCTGTTCGGCCTGATCGGACGCCTGCATAGCGAGGGACTGGCGATCCTGCTGGTCGAGCAGAACGTGGGCCAGTCCCTGGAGATGGGACAGCGCGCCTATGTGCTGGAAAACGGGGCGGTGCGCTATAGCGGCGCCTGTTCGGAACTGATGGCCAGCGACGACGTGCGCCGGGCCTATCTCGGGATGTAGCGATGGCTGAGCCTCAATCGCTGGCCCAGAAGCTGATCGCGGCGGCCTGTGGCCGTTCGTCCGTCGCCGAGGGCGAGATCGTCACCTGTGCGGTCGACCTGGCCATGTTCCATGACTCTAGCGGCCCGCGCCGCCTGCAGCCCATGCTGGAGGAGCTGGGCGCCAAACTGTGGGACCCATCAAAGGTGGTGCTGGTTATCGACCACTACGTGCCCGAATCCGATGACGAGTCGCGCCGCATCGTGCGCATCGCGCGCGATTGGGCGGCCGAACAGCGGCTGCCCAATGTCTACGACTCGCTTGGCATTTGCCACGTGGTGGTGCCGCAGCACGGCCATATCCGCCCCGGCATGTTCTGCGTGGGCGGGGACTCGCATTCGCCCACCGGCGGCGCGTTCGGCGCCTATATGTTCGGCATCGGCAGCACCGAGATGCTAGGCGTGGCGGTCACCGGGCAGATCTGGGTGAAGGTGCCCCAGACCCTCATGATGCGCTGGAACGGCCGCCTGGCGGAAGGCGTGACGGCCAAGGACATGATGCTGCGCATGATAGGCCGCTACGGCATGAACGGCGGCCGCTACCAGGCGGTGGAATTCTGCGGCGAAGCGGTGCGCGCGCTGTCCATGCAGGAGCGCATGACCCTGTCCAACATGAGCGCCGAACTGGGCTCGCAGGTGGGCCTGATCGCGCCCGACGAAACGACTGCGGCCTATTTGCGCGAGGCGGGCGTGACGGAGGAACTGGATCTGGCGCGCTGGTGCAGTGACGAAGGCGTATCGGCCGAATGGCAGGATTTCGACGCCGCGGCGCTGGCGCCGCAGGTGGCCGCTCCGCACAGTCCGGCCAATGCCCGCGACGTAGATCAATATGCCGACGTGCCCCTGCAGGTCGCCTATATCGGCGCCTGCACGGGCGCCAAGCTTGAGGACCTGCGCGCCGCAGCCAGCGTGCTGCGCGGCCGGCGGTTGGCCGCCGGCATGCGGCTGATGGTGGCGCCGGCCAGCCAGCAGGATCAGCGTCAGGCCGAAGCCGAAGGCGTGATGCAGGCGCTGCGCGAGGCCGGCGCGGACGTGTTGGCCACGTCCTGCGGCGCTTGCGCCGGCTATGGCGGCTCGATCCCCGACGGCGCCAGCGTCATTTCCACCACGGCGCGTAATTTCAAGGGGCGTATGGGCTCGGAAACGGCCCAGGTCTACCTGGCTTCGCCTTATACGGTTGCGGCGTCGGCGGTGGCCGGCCGCATCGCCGATCCTCGGGAGTTCATGGCATGAGCGAGCAGTCTGTGACGCACCGCGTCTGGCGCGTGGGCGCGGATATCGACACTGACGCGCTGGCGCCGGGCGCCTACATGAAGTTCGGCATCGACGAGATCGCGCGCCATTGCCTGCAACGGGTGCGGCCCGAGTTCGCCGCCAATGTCCGGCCTGGCGACGTGCTGGTGGCGGGGCCCAACTTCGGCATCGGCTCCTCGCGCGAGCAGGCGGCAGCGGCGCTGGTGCGCCTGGGCGTCGCTGCGGTCGTCGCGCCGTCCATCAACGGCCTGTACTTCCGCAATGCCTTCAACGTGGGCCTGCTGCTGCTGACCTGCGAGCAGGCCGAAACCCTGCAAGAGGGTGAACGCATCTCCCTGGACCCCGCCGCCGGCCGCATCCGCCGCGCCGGGGGCCAAGCCCCAGAACTGCATTGCGACACCGTGCCCGCCTTCCTGCTGGAAATGGTGCAGGCCGGCGGACTGCTGAATCTGCTGAAACAGCGCAAGACTCATTAGGAAGGACATCATGCTAGATCCCGTCACACTCGCGGTCCTCAAGGGCCGCCTGGAACAGATTGCGGACGAAATGGACGCCACGCTGTACCGCAGCGCGTTCAATCCCATCATCGCCGAAGCTCATGACGCCTGCCATGGCATGTACGACGCAGCCACAGGCGCCACGCTGGTGCAGGGCAAGTCCGGCCTGCCGGTGTTCGTGGGCGCGATGGCCTTCGCCGTCAAGGCCGCTGCCAAGGCGGCCGCCGAGCGCGGCGGCATGGTCGACGGCGACGTATGGCTGTTCAACGATCCCTATGAAGGCGGCACCCACGCCAATGATTTCAAACTGGTGCGTCCGGTATTCCGTGGCGGCAAGCTGTTCTGCTTTCTGGCGTCGGCGGCCCATTGGCACGACGTGGGCGGCGCCGTGCCGGGCAACTACAACCCGGCCGCCACCGAGTGCTGGCAGGAAGCCGTGCAGATTCCGCCGGTGCGCATCGTGCGCGCCGGCGTGCTGGACTTGGATGTGCTGGCCATTCTGAAGGCGAATACCCGCCTGCCCGACAGCCTGTGGGGCGACTTGAACGGCCAGCTGGCAGCGCTGGAGCTGGGGGCGGGCCGGCTGGACGGCTTGCTCGATGAATATGGCGACGCCACCGTGCTGGAGTCGCTGGACACCTTGCGCGAGCGGGCGCGCCGCCTGATGCGCGACCATATCTCGCGGCTGCCCGACGGCGAGTACGCCTTCGAGGACATGCTGGACAACGACGGCGTGCGCGACCAGCCCTTGCGCATCGCGCTCAAGCTCAGGGTCGACGGCGAACGCCTGACGCTGGATTTCACCGGCACCTCGCCGGCCTGCGCCGGCCCGGTGAACATCTCTCGCGCCACGGCGATCGCGGCCTGCTATGTCGCCTTGAAGCATCTTTTTCCGGACGTGCCGGCCAATGCCGGCGTGCTGGACGCGGTGGAGGTGGTGCTGCCGGACGGCCTGGTGATCTCGGCCGACCGCCCGCGGCCGGTGGGCGGCTATACCGAAACCATCCTGCGCATGATCGACGTGATCTTCTGCGCCATGGCCCAGGCCGAGCCCGGCCGTGCGCTGGCGCAGGCCTACGGCACCATCAATGCCTTGTCGATCGCCGGCTATCGCAGCGATGAAGCCCGACGCGGCCAGCGCTGGGTGATGTTCAGCTTCTTTGGCGGCGGCCATGGCGGCCATTCGGACGGCGATGGGCTCAGCCACGGCAACGCGCCCATCTCTACGGCCACTATCCCGCCGCTAGAGATCCTAGAAGCGGCCTATCCCGTGCGTTTCACCCAATGGGCGCTGCGGCCGGATTCGGCGGGCGACGGCCAGCACCGCGGCGGGCTGGGCGCCATCTATGAAATCGAATTGCTGGAAGACAGCGCCGAGGCCTTCATCTTCGGCGAGCGCGGCCGCAGCGAGCCCAAGGGCATTGCCGGTGGCGGGGACGCGGCGCTGAACGTGTTTCGCTATCAGCAGGACGGCGGTTGGCAGACCCCACCCATGAGTTCGAAGATGCGGGGCATCCAGCTCAAGCGCGGTGAGCGGGTGCGTCTGGAGACGCCAGGCGGGGGCGGCTACGGCGAGCCTGCCGCGCGCACGCAGGCGGCGCGCGAGCACGACCGCAAGATGGGTTATGTGGGTGAAAATCTGAAGGAGCAGGCGGCATGAGCGCGGCACAAGGCTTGGTGGTAGGCGTGGACGTGGGCGGCACGTTTACGGATATATTCGTGCTGGACGAAGCCGCAGGCAGCGCCCGCGTAGTGAAGGTGCCTTCGACCCGTGGCGAGGAAGCGCGCGGCTTTATGAATGGCATTGCCCGCGTGGCCGATGGCGCGAACGCCATCGCCACCATCGTGCACGGCACCACGGTGGGCACCAACGCGCTGCTGGAACGCAAGGTGGCGCGTACCGGCATCATTACCACGGCGGGCTTTCGCGACGTGCTGGAAATGCGCCGGCGCGACCGGCCCCAGACCTGGGGCCTGCGCGGCAACTATGAGCCTGTGGTGCCGCGTGATCTGCGGCTCGAGGTCGACGAACGGGTGCTGGCCGACGGTACGGTACATACGCCGGTGGACCTGGCCCAGGTCGAGGCCGCGGCCCGGCAGTTGCTGGAGCAGGGCTGCGACGCAGTCTGCCTGTTTTTCGTCAATGCCTATGCCAACCCCGTCAACGAGGCGCAGGCCGCGGCCTGCGTGCGCGCGCTGTGGCCCAATGGCAATGTCACCGCCGCGACCGAGGTGCTGCCCGAGATCCGCGAATTCGAGCGTTGTTCCACGGCGGCGCTCAACGCTTCGCTGCAACCGGTGGTGGGCAGCTATCTGATCCGGCTGGAATCGGACCTGAAAGACAACGGCTTCGGCGGCGAGCTGCTGGTGGTGCAGAGCAACGGCGGCGTGATGTCGCGCCAGACTGCCTGCGACGTGCCGGTGCGCACCGCGCTGTCCGGACCGGCAGCGGGCGTGATCGCCTGCGCCGCTATCGCGCGCGCCGCCGGCTTTCCTAACGTAGTCAGCGGCGATATGGGCGGCACTTCGTTCGACGTGTCGCTGGTGGCGGGCGGGAATGCCTCGCTGTCCGCGCAGACCGCCATCGACTTCGGCATGGTGGTGCGCGCGCCTATGATTCAGATCGAGACCATAGGCGCGGGCGGCGGCTCGATCGCCAGCGTGGACGCGGGCGGCTTGCTGCAGGTGGGCCCCGAGTCCGCCGGCAGCATCCCGGGGCCGGCCTGCTATGGCCGGGGCAATACCCGGCCCACCGTGACCGACGCCAACGTGCTGCTGGGTCGCATCGCGGCCGAGCGCCCGCTGGGCGGTGGCCTGCTGGCGCAGATGGACGTGGAGTTGGCGCGCGCCGCCATCGAGGAGCACGTGGCCAAGCCGCTGGGTCTGGACGTGCATGCTGCGGCCGAGGCCATCTTGACCGTGGCTAATGCCAAGATGGCGGGCGCGATCCGCGTCGTGTCCATCGAGCGCGGCCATGATCCGCGCAAATTCGCTTATATGCCGTTTGGCGGCGGCGGCGCGCTGCATGTCTGCGCCATGATGAATGAGGTGGATGCCGCCCGCGGCATCGTGCCGCGCTATCCGGGCGTCACCTCGGCCCTGGGCTGCGTCATGGCGGATATGCGTCATGATGGCGTACAGACGCTGAACGTGGCGCTGGATGCGCTGGACGCGGACGATCTGCTTGCCCGCATCGACGGCCTGGCGCTGGCCTGCCAGGAGCGGCTGGATTCCGCCGGCGTGAGCTTCGAGGGCATACACGAAAGCATCGAGCTGGATATGTTGTACGTCGGCCAGAGCCATACCGTGCGGGTGGAAATCGGCCGCGGCGAGCTGCACCGCGCCGGCATCGGCGCGGCCTTCGATCGCGCCTACCGCGCCGCCTTCGGCCGCAGCTTGGAAGGCATCGCGGTGCGCATCCTGAACCTGCGTTATGCGCGCATCGGCCAGCGGCCCAAGTTCGACCTGGCACTGCTGGCCCCGACCAGCACCGAGATGCCAGCCGCGCTGGGCACGCAAGCCGTCTTCCACGACGGGCAATGGCATGACGCCGTGCGCTACGCCCGCCTGGACCTGCCGGTAGGCGCCGAAGTGGCGGGGCCCGCCATTCTGGAGCAGCCGGACACCACGATCTGGATCGAGCCGGGCTTTGTCGGCCAGGTGGATACCCTGGGCAATCTGCTGATCGCCCGCCAGGCCTAGTGTGAACCCATCCCAGGAGCGGCCCATGTCTGCCTTCGACCCCCGTAGTACCGCGCTGGTCATCATCGACCTGCAGAACGACTTCCTCGCGCCTGGCGGCGCTTACGACCGCGGCGGCGCGGTCAGCCCGCAGGCGCGCGCCCTGCCGGCCCGCGTGGCGCCCGTGGCCCGCGCGCTCAAGCAGCAGGGCGGCTTTGTGGCGGCCAGCCAGTTCACCCTGTGGCCGGACGCGCAGGGCGAACCCATGATCTCGCCTCACCTAAGGCAGCTACGTCCCTTCCTGCGCAAGGGCGATTTCGTCGCCGGTTCGCCGGGACAGGCCAATGTGTCGGAGCTGGACGGGTTGGTGGACGTGTCGGTCTGGAAAGTGGCGTATTCCGCCTTCTTCAACACCCAGCTGGACTGGGTGTTGCGCCGCGCCGGCATTTCCAGCGTGGTGATCGCCGGCATCGTCACCAACGGCGGCGTTGCCAGCACGGCGCGCGACGCCCATATGCGCGACTACCACGTGGCGGTGCTGGCTGATGGCTGCGCGGCGCCCACACCGGCCATGCACGACGCCGCGTTGGCGGATCTGCGCACCGTGGCCGACGTGCTGTCCTGCCAGGATTTGCTCGGCAGGTTGGCCTCGTGAGCGCGCCACAGGTCCTGCGCGGGGCCGCGCCCGACGCGGTCACGGTGCATGTGCCGATAGCCATCATCGGCGCGGGCGCCTGCGGCTTGACCGCTGCGCTGCGCCTGGCCGATGCCGGCATCGAAACCGTGCTGATCGAGCGCGATGCCGCGCCCAGCGGCTCTACCGCCTTGTCCTCGGGTTTTATTCCCGCAGCGGGATCGGCGGCCCAGCATGCTGCCGGCATCGAGGACGACGCGCTGCGCTTTGTCGCGGACATACAGGCCAAGGCCGGCGGCGCGGCGGCAGAGCATCTGGTCGCCGCCTACGCGGGCGCGTCCGCCGCCGCCTTGGACAATCTGGCGCGCCATGGCCTGACCTTCGAGGTGCTCGATGGCTTTCTTTATCCGGGCCACACCGCCCGCCGCATGCACACCCTGCCTGAGCGCACCGGCGCGGCCCTGGTCGCCGCGCTAGAGCGCGCCGCCACGCAGGCCGGCGCCTATCTGCTGACCCGCGCCCTGGCGCGGCAGATTTGGACGGACGAGGACGGCCGCGTCACCGCAGTAGGCTGCGAGCGGCCGGACGGCTCTATCGACGTGATCGGCTGCGACGTGCTGCTGCTGGCCTGCAATGGCTTTGGCGGCAATGCGGCGATGGTCGCCCAGCATTTGCCGGCCATGCGCGAGGCCGTCTACGGCGGCCACGTCGGCAACGATGGCAGCGCCATCGAATGGGGCGCGCAGCTGGGCGCGCGTCTGGCCGACATGGGCGGCTACCAGGGCCACGGCTCCTGGGCCACGCCCCAGGGCGCGTTGATCTCCTGGGCCGTGATGATGGACGGCGGGGTGCAGATCAACCGCGAGGGACGCCGTTTCCACGACGAAACCCATGGCTATTCCGAGGCCGCCGTCCATGTGCTGGCGCAGCCTGGCGGGGTGGCCTGGAATGTATTCGATGACCGTACGCTGGCCCTGGCGCGCGGCTTTCCGGATTTTGTCCAGGCCGAGGCGGGGCAGGCGCTCAAGACCTGCGCGGACAGCGCGGCGTTGGCGGCGCTGATCGGCTGCGACGCCGGCGTGTTGCGCCAGACCCTGGCGGACGCGGCGCCCGGCATCTCCGACGCGCACGGCCGGCGCTTCGAGCGCGCCTTGCTGGCGCCCTACCACGCCGTCAAGGTGACTGGCGCGCTCTTCCATACGCAGGGCGGGCTGGACATCGATGCGCATTGCCGCGTGCTGGATCAGGCGGGCAGGGCGCTGCCGAACCTGCTGGCCGCGGGCGGCGCCGCACGCGGCGTATCGGGTAATGAGGTGTCCGGCTATCTGTCTGGCAACGGCCTGCTCAG
This sequence comes from Bordetella avium, assembly GCF_034424645.1. NCBI lineage: Bacteria > Pseudomonadati > Pseudomonadota > Betaproteobacteria > Burkholderiales > Alcaligenaceae > Bordetella > Bordetella avium. Next base: position 2,720,736 of record NZ_CP139969.1, on the reverse strand, counting down.
CGCCGTGGCGGGCGGCCATATCGCCGCCGCGACGGCCGCATCCTTGCTGGGCCGCGAGTTTTCCTAGGATACAACTGACCATGCAAAAACAGAATCTGCAAGCACAGCTGGCCGGCGGCGCCGTGCTGGCTCCCGGCGTTTACGACGCCTTGTCTGCGTTGATCGCCGAGCAGGCGGGATTCGGGGCCTTGTATCTGTCGGGCGCTTCGATCGCTTATGCGCGGTTGGGCCGCTCGGACATCGGGCTGACCACTTATAGCGAAGTTGAGGACACGCTGGCCCGCATCACCGAGCGGGTGGCAACGCCCGTCATCGTCGATGCGGATACGGGTTTTGGCAACGCCTTGAACACGCAGCGCACGGTGCGCGGCCTGGAGCGCGCGGGCGCCGCCATGATCCAGTTGGAGGATCAGACCTCTCCCAAGCGCTGCGGTCACCTGGACGGCAAGAGCGTGATTCCTGCGGCAGAAATGCGCGGCAAACTGCGAGCCGCAGCGGATGCGCGCGTCCATGCCTCGACCTTGATCCTGGCGCGCACCGATGCCTTGGCCGTGGAAGGCCTGGAAGCCGCGCTGGATCGCGCCGAGTCGTATCTGGAAGCGGGCGCGGATGCGCTATTCATCGAAGCGCTGCGCACCCCCGAGCAGATGCAGGCGGCGTGCAGCCGGTTTGCGCATCGCGCTCCCTTGCTGGCCAATATGGTCGAAGGCGGCAAGACCCCGGTGCAAAACGCCGACGCCCTGGCCGCGCTGGGATTCCGCATCGTGATCTTCCCGGGCGGCACGGCGCGCGCTGTGGCGCACACCTTGCAGGGCTATTACGCCAGCCTGCGCCAGCACGGCACGACTGCGCCGTGGCGCGAGAGCATGCTGGATTTCGACGGCTTGAACGCGGTCATTGGTACGCCCGAGCTGCTGGAGCGGGGACGGCGCTACGAGGGCTGAGGCCGGCCCAGCGCACACCGTCGAGATCGCGCCGCCGGCAAGCGCCGGCGTCGCGAGCGCTAACCGAGCTGTAGGTTGGCCTGATCCGCGAGTTTGCGGAACTTGGCGCCCTCATTGCTGACGAAGGCGGTGAATGCCTCGGGTGTGTTCGGGCTGGCCTGCACACCCAGGGTCAAGAGTTTCTCCTTGACCGCCGGTTTTTGCAGGATGTTGCCGATGTCGGCACTGATCTTCGCGGCCAGCGCGGGCGGCAAGCCTTTGGGGGCGAAAATACCCGCCCATGCGGACAGCTCATAGCCGGGAACGCCGCTTTCGGAAAAGGTGGGAACATCGGGGAGCAGAGGCGAGCGCTCGCTCGTCGTGACGGCAAAGACCTTGACCTTCCCCTCTTTTACGAACGGAAGACTGGCGGTCAGGTTGTCGAAAGCCAGTGGAATCTGTCCGCCCATCAGATCGTTCAGGGCGCCGGCACTGCCCTTGTAGGGGATATGCGCCAGCTTTAAACCCGTCATCTGGCAAAACAGTTCTCCTGCCAAGTGAGGAGACGTGCCGTTGCCGGGGCTTCCGTAGGCAAACTTGTTTGGGTTTTTCCGAACGAGATCGACCAGCTCATCCAGGTTGTTGGCGGGAAAGCTCTCGTTGGCGATGAGCATATTCGCGACGTTTCCGACCAGTGTGAGATGCGTGAAGTCCTTAACCGGGTCGTAGCGGATGTTTTTGTACAGCACCGGGTTGATAGCGTGGGTGCCCACGCCGCCGCTCAGCAGCGTATATCCGTCTCCATCGGCTCGCGCAACGTAATCGGTGCCAATGCTACCGCCAGCACCGGGTTTGTTTTCCACAACGATAGATTGTGCCCATTGCTTACCCAATTCTGAAGCGAGGACGCGGGCGATCAGATCGGGTGCGCCTCCCGGCGTATAGGGCACTACGATCTTGACTACCTTGGAGGGGAAGCCCGGTTCGGCGTGTGCCATCCGGACCCAGGGAAGGACGCCTGCGGCGGCGAGAGTGGTAAGAAAACTGCGGCGGCTTGTCATAAGTGCTCCGTGAAGTTGCCGATGCCGCTTGATCCGAAAAACAGCGAATGGCGGCTGACGGCTGGATCGAAACTTTTTTGTAAAAGGCAGGTGTTTCGCAACGCCTGCGCTTGCTCGCCACCGTCGCCGCCCGTATTTCGCCGGCAACATGCCCCGGCCTTTACCGGCTGATGCGGTGGCTCCCCTTGCTTGCTGCTGCTAGATACGCTTTACGACTCGCGAAGCGCCTGTGTGCGGCTAAGTCCGCAACGCGAGTTTGGCTTTTACTGCTAACTTCTGCGCAGGACCTGGCCAGGCCGCTTGCCAGTCGTTCGTCCCGCTTCCCAGACCGGCACGCCATTGGTCCAGACGGTGTGAATACCGATTGCAGGCCTCGTCGGCTCCTTGAATGTCGCGCGATCGATGACTGTTTCCGCGTTCAGCAGGACCAGGTCGGCGTGAGCGCCTTCTCGTATGACGCCGCGGTTTTTCAAGCCAAAGCGCGATGCGGTAAGCCCGGTCATCTTGTGGACCGCGGCCTCGAAGGAGAACAGCTTCAAAGACCGGGAGTGGTGCCCCAGCACGCGCGCAAACGTGCCCCATAAGCGAGGGTGTGGCGTCTGGTCGTGGGGTAATCCATCCGAGCCGATCATGGTGGGTTCGAAAGCAAGAATTCGATTCACGTCCCCGTCATCCATGCGGAAGTAGGCGGCGCCAGCGGGCTGTAGGCGATTCACCGCTTCGGCGACCGAACATTCCAACTCCCGCGCAATATCCTTGATGTCGCGGCCAGAATATTGCGGATAGGGCTTGGACCACGTCACAAGCGTCGTGGCGGCATTGGCGACCAAGGTCTGGGTCAGCACCGTGGACGATGCGTTGTAGGGGTAGCAATCCAGGCAGATAGCTTGCGCTTTCATTTGCTGTCGAATGATGTCGAGCGTCTGCACTGACCGCCCGTGGTTGGCTGCCCCTACCAGCTTGTGGTGCGAGATGACTACCGGCACGCCCAGTTCTTTTCCGACGCGAAACGTTTCTGAAAGCGCGTCGACAATGTGATCGCCCTCGTCCCGCATGTGTGTGCAGTACAGTCCCTGAGCCGCGGTCAAGGGCCGGCAGACCTCGATGACCTCTTCGGTGGATGCGGCCATTGCGGGCGCATAGGCCAGCCCTGTCGATGCACCGATTGCGCCGGCTTCAAGGGCTTCTTGCACATGGGCTCGCATCCTAAGCACTTCCGGGCCTGAGGCAGGGCGAGAGAGATCGGAAACTTCCAGCACCCGCAGATTCGTGTGCCCGACCAGCATCGCGCAGTTTGTGGCCGCGGGCTGTTCCTGCAGGGCGGCCAAGTAAGCTCGGAAGGTCTTGAATCGATACCAGTCACCCGTTGCATCAAGCAGATCGAGCGGCGGAACGGGCGCCGCCGTTAGCCCCGCGGCCATGGGCGCTAGCGAAATGCCGCAATTGCCCCCGATGACCGTGGTCACTCCCTGACTGACCTTCGGGGTCATAGCCCCATTGGAAAGCAGCTCCCGGTCATCATGGGTGTGGGCATCGATAAAGCCGGGTGCGAGGGTCAGCCCATCTGCGGCAAGTTCGTTGCGGCCTTGTACTCCCGATAAATCGCCGATTTTGACGATAAACCCGTCTTGTATCGCTACGTCGGCTGCAATGGCCGGACTGCCGGTGCCATCAATGACCTGGCTGCCTCGGATGACGGTGTCGTAGAGTGGTGGCATTTTTTTCCCCAAAGGTCTTTCGGCTTAGCTTGGCTGCAAGGGGCGCGCGATGGCGTTACGGCGCCGCGCGCTACTGGTCAAGCTGAAAAGTGGCTCCGAGATGGCTGAGCGCCGTCCCTCGATGCGGTCCGACAATACTTCGGCGCTTCCGGCTGCCAAGGTGAAACCCAAGGCGCCGTGGCCCACGTTGAGCCACAGCCGCTCGTAAGGGGTGGCGCCTATGATGGGCTTGCTGTCTGGGCGCGCGGGTCTCAAGCCTGTCCATTCCGTCGGGATGCCCGCCGCGTTCAAGCGAGGTAGATAGTCGTCCACTTGCGCTTTGAGCGCGGCTATCCGTTTGCGATCGACGGCCAGTGATCGGTCACCGATATCGACCATCCCTGCCACGCGCAGGCGATTGCCAAGCCGTGCATAGACGACTTTGTTGTGAACGTCGCTCAGACTGGTGTGCGGGGCGCAGCTATCTGAAGTCAGTTCATAGGTCAGGCTATAGCCCTTGAGGGGGTAGATGAGCGGGTCGATGCCGACCGAAGCGCAAAGCGTTTGCGCCTCAACGCCATTGGCGATGACGAAGCCGTCAGCGCCGAGGGAGCCTGCACTCGTTTCCAATGCGATGGCGCGGCTGCCCTCTAGCACGACGCGATTCACGCGGGTGCCAAACTGGAACGTAACGCCTAGAGACCGGCTCAGATAATGTTGGAGTTCCGTGCACAGCGCATGGCAGTCGGCGGCATCTTCCGTGGGCGTGAATATGCCGCCCACGATTCTCGATGCAATATCTGTCAGCGCAGGCTCAACATCGACGCATTGCTGCGGCGTATAGTCATGCTGCTCGCAACCCAGGGAGGCCTGAAACCTGGCTAAGGCCTGGGCGGCTCGATAGGTATCGATATTCTGGTAGACGAGCAGCTTGCCGCTAGGGGCGAAGTCGAAAGAAAAATCATGGTCTTGCACCATTTCATGCATAAGCCGGCGGCTCAAGGCCCCAAGTTGGAGCAGCTCTCGGGTCGTGCGCTCTGCCGCGCTATGCTGACATAGGCCGATGAACGTCCAAAGCCAACGCCATTGGGCCCGGTCAAGCCTGGGGCGGAATCGCAGCGGTGAATCCGCGCTCAACAGCCAGCCGGGCAGCTTCTGTAGCACGCCTTTGTCCGCAAGCGGGGAGACGAAGCTATAGCTGAGTTGGGCGCCGTTCGCCAGGCTCGTGGCGGTTCCGGCTTGTGGCTGGCCATCTACAACCGTCACCTCATGCCCCCGCTTCGCCAGGGCATAGGCGGAAGTCATGCCGATGATGCCTGCGCCGATCACGATAATTTTCATGGCTCACGCGCCTTCGCGTAGCTGTGCGATCGTGGCGGCCACTGAAATATGGGCAAGGCTGGTTCGCACCACGATAACGGCGGCGCGATCTGCCGCCAGGGCTTCTTTCAGGGCAGGCTCGGCATCCGAGCTGTGGTCGACCTTCAGCGCCAATGCACCAAAGGAACGCGCCATACCCAGAAGATCCGGGTTGCTCAACTGCGTTGCGCTCACGCGGCGGGGAAAATGCTTTTCCTGGTGCATACGGATCGTGCCGTACGAAGCATTGTCGGAAATGATGATGATGGGCTTGGCGCCCGACTGCATTGCGGTGGCCAGTTCGGTGCCCGTCATCAGGAAGCCGCCGTCTCCAACAAAGCAAACCACTTTACGATCGGGTAAGCGCAGGCTGCATGCCACCGCAGCCGGAACCCCGTATCCCATTGCGCCGGATGCCGGAGCGATCATTTTTCGGCCACCGCCAAAGCGCAGGAATCGTTGTACCCATCCGCCGAAGTTGCCGGCATCCAAAGTGATGATGCTGTCGTCGTCGAGCAGACGGTCCGCGGCCTTGACCATCGCGGCGAAAACCACGCCGTCGTCCGCATCGAGCGGGCCGTCCCACTTGCGCAGGTCAACGACGACCTCATGCAATCGATCGGCCCATGCCAAATGCGAAGAGGCCGGGGCCTCGGGGGCGAAACCTTTGAGATCTTTCAAGAATGCAGCAGGGTCGGCCGTCAATCCCAGCTTCAATCCTCGCACGTGCCCGACGGCGCGAGGGTCGGGCCATACCTGCACCACAGGTTGGCTTGGCAGCGGCGCGGCGGGGAATGTATAGCCCTGCGTGGTCACGTCTCCCAGGCGCGTGCCCACAGCCAGCACGAGGTCGGCCTGCGCTACTGCGTCGGTCAACTTTTTTGGGGCGCCGTATGTCAGGTGGCCGGCAAAGAGCGGATGATTATTGTCCAGGACATCCGCGTGCCGGACTGCCGTGGCGACGGGAATGCCGAACGCTTCGGCGCATTCGCGCAATGCCTTCTCGCCTACGTCCCCTTTCAGCAGCCCACCGGCGATGATCAGCGGATGCGCCGAGTTTGCGATGAGCGCCGCGATTTCTGCGAGTTGAGACGGGGCCGCGCCACCTACCGGCAGAGCAAACGGCGCAGCAGGAAAGGCTGTTGAATCCTGTTCCAGCATGTCCTCCGGGAGGGAGACCACGACTGGGCCGGGCGTGCCGCTCGCGGCGGCATGAAAAGCCTGCGCCACGACGTCCGCGATTCGGTTTGCATCGTTGACTTCCGTTACCCATTTGGCGATGCTGCCAAACACCCGCGGGTACTCGATTTCCTGAAACGCATCCATGCCGCGATGGGGTCTTTCGACCTGGCCGACGAATACGACGAGGGGCACCGCATCTTGCTGTGCGGAATGAATCGCGATGCTCGCGTTCATGGAGCCCGGTCCACGGCTGACGAACAGCACACCGGGTTTGCCTGTCAGCCTCGCATCGCCCAGGGCCATGAAACCGGCGCCGCCTTCGTGCCGGCATGTCACGACCTCGATGGCTGAGCGGTCCGATAGCGCGTCCAGAATGCTCAGATAGCTTTCTCCTGGTACGCAAAAGACGCGATCTACGCCGTGGTTTATCAAGCTGTCAACAAATACATCAGCAGCGCGGGTCACTTCGATTTCTCCTGAATGTTCCGCTTTCCTTCGAGGTCGCAGAGGGGCGTGGTCTTGAGGTTTTCGGGCAGCGTGCCTACCATTGCCTCGACTGCAGAGAAGATTCGCGCCCAGCCTTCATTGCTCCGTAATGGAACGCCCAGGAAGTGGCTCTCCGTCTTGGATCGCAGCATGAGGTAGATCATGCCCGCCAACATGACGCTTACGTGAGCAGGAACGTCTGCCTCATCCGTCAGCCCGTCTACCCTGTCGATGAAGGCGCGGGCAGTCCGTTCGCGCCGGTCAGCCAATTGAGCGGTGATGTCGTTACGCTCTACTAGCTCCCACAGCCGTATTTCCCGGAGTGCTTCGTTACTCCCCAATGCCTCGATTTGCGCACGCAGCATGGCCAGGATGAGTTCAGCAGGTGTTTGATAACTCGATTCTTTCGCCGTCAGGAGGTCGGATCGCCCGGTCCAGTAATCCTGCTCGAGCATCCAGGCCATCAGCAAGCCGGGCAGGCTATCGAAATATCGATAGATCAATTCCTTGCTGACTTTGGCGCGCGCAGCGATGACGTTGACGCCGACGCCTTTCATTCCTGTCTCGCGGATCTGCGCTTCAAGCGCCTCCATGATTTTTCTTTTCGTTTGCTCACGACGGGTCATTAGTCGTTTATTTCCCTTGGTGACTTGGCAGGCACATAGGCCAAGGCAGAGCCTCATTCAAATAAGGGTGTTCTGCAATGTGACCACATGGTCACAAAAAGAATGGTAGCGATATTTCATTTTTCTCAGCAAGGGAAAAATCGAAATTTCTTCTAGTCGTTTACCCGTGTCGAGTGGCCTGCGATTGGCCATTCTTCGGTGGCGGCGCGCCACGGCTTGCCTGCTTTTTCACCGTAGCCGCCCTGTCAGGGGGCTCTCCATTCTTGACGATTGCCGCACCATCCGGACCCGGATGGTCAATGCTGGGCGGCCCGGGCTGTCAGGACATAGCCGAGCAAGCCGATCACCGGGCCGGGCACCAGAATCCAGACGGCATCCAGGCCGATTCGCTCCAGGAAAGACGTGGTTAGCGCGATGGAAACGACGGTAATCGCGAAGCCGATCGAGTTCTGAATGGCGAGTGCCGAACCCACGATTTCGGGTGGACAACTACGTGCCGACAACGCCGAGAATTGGGGCGAGTCCGCCACCACACAGGCCCCCCAGAAGATCAGTAGCGCCATCAGGGCCGTGGCGGGCAGGGCATGCCAGAAAAGCGCGAATAGGGTGGCGCACAGCCCAGAGAGGCAGAGGGCCCCGAGGGCGACGGCAGCGCTTCCATGGCGCTGCGAGACCAGCCCGCCCAGGATACAGCCGAGCGCGCCTAGGGCAATGATTGCGAAGGAGAGCCCCGGAATCCCCGCGACCGGCAGCTGGGAGGCCAGATCCGTTCTGGTCACCAGATCGGGAACCACGGTCCAGAAAGCGTATAACTCCCACATATGGCCAAAGTATCCCCAGGCCGGGGCGCGGAATTCCTTGATCTTGAAGGCGGAGAGCACATGGGGTCTGGCAGGCGCGGCGGCCGGTGTCTGCGCATCGCGCGGACCTCGGGCGGGAAGAAAGGGGCCGTCCCCTAGCTTGAAGATCATCAGCCCACCTGCCAAGGCAAGGGCCGAAGACGCCAGGACGACGGATTGCCATGGAAGGCCGGCTCCAAGCTCCCGCAGGAGGTGGGGCAGGGCAGTGCCCAGGGTGAGCATGGCGACGAGCTGGGCGAGCGCCATGCCCGTGCGCGCGGGCTCCCAGCTTACGATCAGCTTCATGCCGAGGGGGTAGATCCCGGCAAGAGAAAGGCCCACGAAGAATCGATAGGCGATCGCATCGCCAAGACCATTGGCGGCGAGCGCGAACAGCCCGTTGAAGACCGCCCCGAGAACCGTGTTTAAGGCAAATACGCGGCTCGCGGGATAGCGGTCGGCAAGGCCGAATAAGGCGAGCAGCAGTGTGCCGAGAATGAACCCCGCCTGGACGGCGCTCGTCAACCAGCCGATGTCCGAGGCGGTGAGCTGCCAAGAGATGGCCAGGTCGGGCGCCGCGCTGTTTGCGCTGAACCACAGCGAGGTGCCCAGTAGCTGAGCGATGGCGATCACGGCCGAAGGGCGTAGCCAGCGTTTTGCTTCCAGGCGCTGGGCAGGGGCAATCGATGGGGTTTTCATCCCGATTCGCCCGATGGTTTGAGGCCCTGCACCGGTCGGAAATACGCCTGTGCGAGATTGACCCAGTACTGGACGCCATGCGCGATGGCGCTATCGTTGAAGTCGTAATGGGGGTGGTGAAGAGGGGGCGATTGCCCGTCTGGCGCCCCATTGCCAATCAGAACGTATGCGCCGGGCTTCTCTTGGAGCATGAAGCCGAAGTCTTCTGATGTCATATTGGGTGGCGTGTTCACGTCCACCTTATCGATCCCAAAGCTGTCTTGCAGCACTTTCGCGCAAAGCTGCGTCTCGGCGGCCGTGTTCACGGTGGCGGGATAGAACTGAAAGCATTCCAGCGTGATGCTGGTGTTCTGGGCCAGCGCCAGGCCCTTACAGATATTGCGCATGCGCTCTTGCAGCATCTCCAGCACATCGGTGGAGAGCGCGCGCGCCGTGCCGCGTATCTCGACGCTTTCGGGGATGACATTGTCGGTGTGCCCGGCGTTGAGCATGCACACGGAAATCACCGCGGGTTCGATGGGATTCTTGTGCCGTGCCGCCAGCGTTTGCAGTTCCAGGACGAGCGTGCAGGCCAGCGGAATCGGGTCTCGGCCCAAATGCGGCTGCGCCGCGTGCGCCCCCTTGCCCAAGACAAGGATGCGGAACCGCAGGCCGGCAGCCATGATCGGTCCGGGCCGGATACCCGCGCTGCCTACAGCTAGCGCGGGCCAGTTATGCATGCCGAAAACTGCATCCGTCGGAAAGCGGGTGAACAAGCCTTCATCGATCATCCGCTTGGCGCCCGCGCCGCCCTCTTCGCCGGGCTGGAACACGAAATGCACGGTTCCGGGTAACTGAGGCAGGCGTTTTAGCGCCCGGGCTGCCCCCAGCAGCATGACGATGTGGCCGTCGTGGCCGCAAGCGTGCATGCGTCCCTGGTGTCGCGAGGCATGTTCGAAATCGTTGGCTTCCTGGATAGGCAACGCATCCATATCCGCTCGCAGCATGATGGCCCGTCCAGGATTTTTGCCGGGCAGCGTGGCCACTATTCCGGTCTCGGCAATGCCTCGCTCGACAGCATAGCCATAGCTTTCCAATGCCTGGGCGATGGCGTCCGCGGTGAGGTGCTCTTCGAAGCGCAGCTCCGGTCTAGCATGAAGCTGTCTGCGCAACGCTGAGAGGCCCTCGATCGGGTCTGGGCGTACGTCGGCGGCGCGGGTGTCTATGCTCATGGCGGGCCGGCTTGGTCGAGGGTTTGTGGAGACCGCTCGAAGCGGTTCAGCGCATTGAGCATGCCATCGCAGGCATCGGCGACCTCTTTGCCCTTGTGCTTCAGGTGAGCGGAGAAGAACTTCTGGTGATCACTATGGGAGTGAAAGTGATGGGGGGTCAGCGACATGGAAAAGACCGGCACATTCGTTTCTAGTTGCACGCGCATCAGTCCGTCGATGACGGCTTGCGCGACGAACTCGTGCCGGTAGATGCCCCCGTCGACGACTAAGGCGGCGCCCACGATGGCCTCGTATTGTCCGGACCGTGCGGCGCGCTGGGCCAATAGCGGGATTTCGAAGGCGCCGGGAACGTCGTAGGTAACGATGCCATCCGATGCGCAGCCGTAATGGGCCATCCTGTCATAGAAAGCTAGCCTGGCATGGGCCAGCAGGTCGGCATGCCAGCTGGACTGAATGTAGGCGATGCGCCTGGTCGGTGTCTTGTTCCGCATAAACGTAGATGTGCGGCGCCGTTCGCAATGAACGGCGCCGCAGGCTCGGGTCAGGGGTTAGGAGGCGTTGGGGGAAAGTCGGGCTGGGGCGGAGAGACTGCGTGTCAAGACCGAGACGACGGTCAGGACGACTAAGTTGAAGAACAGCGCGATCATGCCGACGTTCAAGTCCTTCAGGGCAGTCGGCAGGAAGGGGAACATGCCCGCGACGGTTTGCTTGGTGAGGGAGACATAGGCCACCATCGAGACGCCCACAATGATGCCGGCGAAGGCGGCGGGCTTAGAGACCGGATTCGACTTGAACAGGCTGGCCAGGAACACAGGGAATAGCTGCGTCACGAAAGCATATGCCATGAGTAGAAGCGCTACGATCGTGTCTCCTCCGCCCAGCGTGAACCAGACGGCCACCGCCATGATGGCGGGCGCCAGCCATTTGGCGACGCGGGCAATGTGCGCATCTTCCACGCCGGGCCGCATGGGGCGGTAGACGTTGTTTGCGAGCAGCGTGGCGGAGGTCATCAGGATCATGGACCCGGGAACCAGCGCGGTGAGGATGCCTGCTGCGCCAATCACACCAACAAACCAGGGGTCGAAGGTCTGCAATGAGATCTTAAAGAGCGCCAGGTCGATTTCGCCGCCCTTCAGACCGGGAACCTGCAGAATCGCGGAGAAGCCGACGAACAGGATGAACAGCAGCATGAGTTGGTATATCGGCAGGACGAAGGCGTTCTTGCGCAAGACGCCAGCGCCCTTTGCCGTGTACACCGCCATAAACATGTGCGGCCACATATAGAAGCCGAGGGTCGACAGCACTACGGTCGACACCATCCATGTTGGGCTCTGGCCCACGTCACGCAGCGCCAGAAAGCCGGGCTTGGCAGCCTCGATGGCGGTGAACATGTTCTCGATGCCGCCGTAGTAGTGATACGGCAGGTAGAGGCCGAGAAAGACGGCCACGAACATCACCAAGGCGTCCTTGATCACAGACGTCCAAGCCGATTCGTGGACCCCGGACAGCGCGACATAGGAGGCGACCACGATCGCGCCGATGATGACGCCCTGGTTGGCGGAGATGGCCGAGTAGGAGGCGATGCTGACGATGATGCCCAGCCCCTTGAGCTGCAAGACCAGGTAGGGGATGAGCGCGATGAAACCGACGATGGCCACCAGCACGCCCAGCGCATTGCTTTTGTACTTGGCAGCGAAAAAGTCGGGCTGCGACAGCAGCCGGCGCTCTTTGGCATACCGCCATACTGGCGGCAGGATGAAGTACGAAAGAATGAAGGGCAGGCTGCCGTAGCCCAGGAGGTAGTAGGCGCCGGCGCCATTGCCGTAGGCGTAGCCGCTGCCGCCCAGGAAGACGAAAGTCGTGTAGATTTCTCCGGCCATCAGCAGGAACACGATAGCTGCGCCGAAACCGCGGCCACCGACTGTCCACTGCTCCAGGCTCATGTCCTTGCCGCGTCTCGCCCGGATACCGAGAAAGAGCGCGATGCCGACCGCCAAGGCAATAAAGATTAGTGCACTGTTCATTTTGTGTGCCCGTCCTCTTGGGTGGAGGCCGCTTTTTGGTCAGAGAAGTAGATGATCGCCATCACGATGGATGTGAGGACGAGGGACAGGGTCAGCCAAGACAGCAGAAACGGCATCCCGAGCAGGAAGGGGGTGACGCGATTGAGAAAGAACGGTCCGACTAGGACCATGAGGACTGGCGCTAAGGCCAGGGTGTGGACGGCTCGCATGGATGAATCTCCAGTTTTTCCCTTGTGATTTGACGTGGGTCGACCTCAAGGCGACGGTTCATCGCCTCGATAATCTCTACACGTGGTTATTACGGTCAGCGTGGCCGACGCCGACCGCTTATCGTCGATGGAGGTTTATGCCCAATCCATCAAATGGGAGATGCTCTTGACGTGCGTGTAGCACTCAAGGCCTTCTGTGCCGCCTTCGCGGCCGTAACCGCTTTCCTTGACGCCGCCGAAAGGCGTTTCGGACACGGCAGACACCAGGTGATTGATCGCCAGGTTGCCCACCTCGAGTTCGTCGCCCAGCTTGTAGGCATTGGCCGCAGATGTCGTAAAGGCGTAGCCGGCCAGCCCGTAGGGCAGGGCATTCGATCGCGCGATGGCCTCGTCGATGTCTGCGACGCGCACGATGAGGATCAGGGGGCCGAAAGGTTCTTCTTTCATGGCTCGGGCATCGTCGGGCACGTCGGCAAGCACGGTGAAGGGGTAGACGCATCCCGCGCCCGCAGGCGGCTTGCCGCCGCAGACCAGGCGCGCGCCGCGTGCGAGCGCATCTTTCGTGAGGGCGTCGATGGCGTCGAAGCGGCGGCGATTGACGACGGGCCCGATGTCGTTGCCTGCGTCCATTGCATTGCCTGTCTTGATCTGGCTGCCGTGACGCTGCATGGCATCGACGAAAGCGTCGTACACCGCATCATGGACGAAGAAGCGCGTGGGCGAGACGCACACCTGCCCCGCGTTGTTCAACTTCCCCTTGATGCAGGCAATCGCCGCCTTTTCCGGGTCTGCGTCTTCGCAAATCACTACGGGCGCATGACCGCCCAGTTCCAGAATGGCCGGCTTCATGTGTTGCGCCGCGAGCCCTGCCAGATGCTTGCCCACCGGCGTCGACCCGGTGAACGTGATACCGCGCACCGTGGGATTGGCGATGAGATGCGCCGAGATCATCGCCGGATCGCCGAACACGAGGTTGAGTACGCCGTCGGGCAGCCCGGCGTCTTTGAACACTTCGGCGAGCAGCACGGCGCCAGCCGGCGTTTCCTCGGCCGCCTTCAAAATGATCGAGCACCCTGCGGCCAATGCGCCGCCCACCTTCCGGGCGGGGGAACTCATCGGGAAGTTCCAGGGCGTGAAGGCCGCGATGACCCCTATGGGTTCTCGGATAACCGTGTGGCGCATGCCGGGCTCGGCCGGGACGACGCGGCCGTAGAGCCGCTTGCCTTCGTTGGCGTCCCATGTCATCAGATCGCAGCCACGGAGCACTTCGGCCTGGCTCTGGGCCAGCGTCTTGCCCTGTTCGAGAGAAATGGCGTGGGCGATTTCCTCCACGCGTTCGCGTAGCAGGGCTATGGCCCGCAACATGATGTCGGCGCGCAGGGCGGGCGCGGTCTTTCTCCAGACGCGGAATCCTTGGGCGGCCGCCTGGATGGCATCGTCGAGATCTTGAGCGCTGGCTTTGGGGACCGAGCCGATGACCGTACCGTCAGACGGATTGATGACAGGGTCGCCAGCGGCTCGGCGCCACTGGCCGCCGATAAGCATGCGGATTTCTGGGTAAGCGTGCATTCTGATATCCAAGATCTTGATTCTGTTTTCGGGTCTGACCCGCGCCGCTCGGCTAGGAGTGAGGAGACGCAAGAGGCCTCTTTGCGCGGTAGACGAAGGACGCTAGGCGGCTCGCGCAGCGCGCGGCAGTCGGTGGAAGTCACGTCCGAAGTACATCAGGCCTTCGCGGTCGGCGGCGCTGCGGATGGCCTTGATTTCGCAGTAGAAAACGGTGTGTGTTCCAACCTCGTTTGCGGACGTCACTTCGCAGTCCAGCGCAGCGACGCCATCCACGAGCGCTGGCGCGCCGGTTTCGAGTCGATCCCAGGTCGCGGCGGCGAAACGGGATTCCATGGCCACATCCTTGGAGGCGAATTGCATGGCGATATGGCTTTGATCGCCAGCGAGGATATTCACGCAGAGGTTGCGGTTCTCGCGGATCACAGCGTTGTTCTTGCTTGCCCTGTTGATGCAGACGAGCAGTGTGGGAGGCTCATCCGTGACAGAGCAGACAGCGGAAACCGTGCAACCGGCGAGCCCCGCCTTACCTTCACTCGTAATGACATTGACTGCTGTGCCGAGGCCGGACATGGCTTCTCGATAGTTCAATTTATCAATCATGATGATGCCTTCATTTTTTCGCCCGGGCATACAGGCGCTTAGCCTGGCTTGCCCGGGGGCGGCAAAGGCTTACTTGCCGTTGTTACGATAGGTGGCTGCGGGATGCGAGGCCGGCAGGCGGGGCTGGCCAAACAGCTTTTGGCGATAGCAACCGTCACGGTAGGCGGTTTTGTAGACGCCTCGCTCCTGCAATTGCGGAATGAGAAGTTCGATGACGTCGTCAAAGCATTCGGGAACCACGGTGCGCGACAGGTTGAAGCCGTCGACGTCGGCCTCTTCGCTCCAGCTGATAAGCTGCGAGGCAATTTGATCGACCGAGCCGACCCAGGGCGTCTGCCTGCTGCCTAGGACCATTTGCTCGAGCAGCTTGCGGCGCGTCCATTGTGGGCCGCTGGCGCGTGTCATTGCTTCCACGTTCGACACAATGGCTTGGCTTTTTCCGGTGTCTACGGGTTCATCAAGGTCGTATTTGGCAAAGTCGATGCCCAGCGACGCCGCCGCATGGGCGAGGGCGCCTTCGCTGCTGACATATTTACGGTACTCGGCGAATTTTTCCTGGGCCTCGGCCTCGCTGCGGCCTAGGATCAGGGTGGCGCCAAGAAAGACCTTGATGTCATCGGCCCGGCGGCCGAGCTGTACGGCCTGGGCGCGGATGTCGCCGACGATTTCCTTGACGCCCTCCTTTTTCTGGCCGTTCACGAAGACGCATTCCGCGTGCGTGGCGGCGAACTTGCGGCCGCGGGAGGAAGACCCCGCCTGATACAGTACCGGCGTGCGCTGCGCGGAGGGCGCGCTAAGGTGCATGGCGTCCACTTTGTATTGGGGGCCGGCGTGATGGATCATTCGAACCTTGGCGGGGTCGGCGTAGATGCCGCGTTCGCGATCGGCGAGCACCGCGTCGTCATCCCAGCTGCCTTCCCACAGCTTGTAGACCAGCGACATGTATTCGTCCGCCAGGTCGTAGCGGTCGTCGTGAGCGATCTGGCCATCAATGCCGATTGCGCGGGCGGCGCTGTCGAGGTAGCCGGTCACGATATTCCAGCCGACGCGGCCGCCCGTGAGGTGGTCCAGGGTCGACATGCGACGGGCGAACAGAAAAGGCTGTTCGTAGGTCAAATTCGAGGTGACGCCAAAACCCAGATGCTGGGTCACAGCCGCCATGGCGGGGATAAGCAGGGTTGGATCATTAACCGGCACTTGCGCCGCGCTGCGCAGGGCCGCATCTGCGTTGCCGCCGAGCACGTCGTACACGCCGACCACGTCGGCGAAAAAAATTCCGTCAAACAGACCGGCCTCGAGCCGTTTCGCGTAATCTACCCAGTATTGCAGTTCGCCATGCCGAGTGGATTGATCCCGAGGGTGCGTCCAAAGGCCTTGTTGGATGTGGCCGACGCAGTTCATGTCGAAGGCGTTGAAGTGGATTTCACGTGGCATATCATTTTCCGAAGCGGTACTTAGGGGGGGCCGGGGTGAGGCCCGGATCGCGCGTCTAGCTATGTCGTCAATTATAGTAAACGGTTGATTACTATCAAAGACGATTTGGCTAGGTACAAACCCGGAATGTCTTTGTGTGCTAGGAGCGCGGCTTGAGCGGCTGGCGTCATCGGTGCCGATACAATCACGAACAAGACCCGCCGATTTCACTGCCGATATGAACAACCCAATCCCTGATCCTTCCATCGCCATCGCCACGCGGCTGCGTATAGAGCGCGAGGCCCGAGGCTGGTCCTTGGGCGAACTTGCCGACAGGTCGGGCGTGTCTAAGGCAATGATCAGCAAGATCGAGCGCTGCGAAGCCAGTCCCACGGCTACCATTCTGGGCAAGCTTTCTGGCGCGTTCGGGCTGCAGTTGTCCATGCTTTTGGCACTGGCCGAGCGCACCGGCGAACGCCTAAGCAAGGCGGATGCGCAGTCGGTATGGGTGGACCCGGAAACCGGCTACGAGCGCCGTGTGGTGTCACCCCGTAACGGGACGATGCTCGAAATGGTGCAAGTGACCCTCCCCGCCGGCGTACGGGTCGACTACCCGGCCAGCGCCTTCGTGTTCCAGCATCAGCAGATCTGGGTTCTCGAAGGCGCGCTGACGTTCCAGGAGGGGGAGGTCACGCATGTCCTCGAACGCGGGGACTGTTTGCAGCTTGGCCTGCCGGCCGCCTGTGCATTTCATAATGCGACGGACGCGCCCTGCGTCTATGTGGTGGCGCTGGTTCGCCGCTAGGGCGGGTGTGCCGGGCTCCGCCATCCGCTGGCGGTGCCATCGCTATCGGGAACATCCGCTGGGCGGCGGCGCTAAAACCTATCGTCAGGATTCAGACGACACCGCGCCGTGACACATACCCCTAGCTGAGCAAGCCCTGTCCATACCCATGAAGCGGGAAGTCAATGCTGTTCGGCTGACCCGCGGGCTTCCCGGGGGGCGCCTATGGTTTTTTCGCGACGCTCACCTCAGGTTTGGTCCTCTTTGAGGAGGCGGTTTGCCATGATCGCGACGCCACCGCCACATTGTGGCCATTATCTGAATCTAGGGACGGCCTTTGGCTGCACGGTGTTCGACGGTGTGATGGTATGGCGTTACAAGAAAGGACGGTGCTTATCTCGTGTTTGATTCTCAGCCCTATTGCCCTCATGTGGCTGGTGGCGGAGTTCTACCATCCTCCCAACCGGGAAAGGTTGAGCAATCTGAGAACAAACCTCTTGAGGCCTCTTTGGCAGGCGTTTACCCATCCGGTCGGCAAGCAAAGAGTGGCCTTCGGGCAGTTTTTTGTCGGGGTTGCGATCCTCAGTGGTATGGCCGCCGCCACGATGGCTTTTGAAACAAGCTGGAGAGCGGCGACGTGGATGCTTTGCCTCGAGCTGTCCGGTCTGTTGCTGGCGACGGCGCTGGCCATCGCCTTGGCGAGTTTGTTCTACGGTATGGAACGAGGCGGCTGATATGGATCTCGGAACGACGGTAATGTTTGGCGTGCTCGCCGCTGTCCTGGGTTGTGGTCTGTTCGTCGCCAATAATGTGATCAAGACGGACCGCGAAAAGCGGCGAGCGTCCCGGCAAGCTTAGGGATGACAGACCAGCAAACCCGCATCGGCAGGATAGGGCGGGCTGGGCGATAGGCCGCCGGGCGTAGCTTAGGGGCGGAGCTTCTTTCGTCCAAGCAGGGCCAGCGTGGCATTGCGCCCTGTTCGCAGGAGGGGGTAGAGGATGGCGGACAGCCTGGGGCGGCGAAAGATGCCTGCGTTAATCCGGTTAAACAGATTGCTGCCGGAACTGAGCATGGCCAGCCTGTGGATGCAGTCGGCTCCCCAGTAGTCCTGCCCGTTTAGGTGCAGCAACATGCCCTGATCCAGGTCGTAGCCGCGCGCCAGGTAGTCGGCCGTTAGTGCCGGATGCTCCCGTATATCGAGTATGTCTACCGGCCCGACGGCCTTGCGTAGCTGCACCCACTGCACATAGTTTGAGCAGAAAGGGCAGTCGCCGTCATAGAGCAGGAAGTTGTTGGCAGGCATGTACAGGGCTTAGGTCTGCGGTTGATGGCATGAACGCAAATCTCGGTGTCAGGCGTGTTGGCGTCGGCGGCGCGCATCGCTTGCACCCGGCAGGGGTCCGAGGTCATGGAAGCAGGGCTTGCCTCCAGACTCTGGGAAATAGTACGCCTCGCGATTCAGTTCTCATCTTCCGTTCAGTCGGTATGCAAGCCCGCTATGTCCGAATGCTAGGTCGGCCAATGTCTGTCATTCGAGGGCGTTGCCATGTCTTGCGCTGTCGGTTAGGGCGAACAGGGGTCTGTAGCGCCATCAATCGGCGATGCATGCATGGCTTTATCGAATGACTTCCAGTTTGCTTGTTTATATTAAAACGACTGCCCGCACAGGGACGGCTATAGGCCGCGGTTCGCCCCATGTGGTCTTGAGCTGTAGGCGCTCGATTTGTCTGTTACTTCACCAGAAAGGCTTCACGCGCACGCCTGCCCTCGTCGCTGTCGCGGCAGACCAGGGCCTGGTCGGCATCCATGTAAATGCCTAAGCGATTGAGTGCGTTGGCATGGAGGTTGACCGACTCTTTGGTCATGCGAAGAATGGCCGGCGGGGTTTGTGCGGCACGCCTGGCGAGGGACTGGGCTTGGGCGAGCGCCTGTCCGGGGGGGGCGATGTCATCGATGAGGCCCCAGTCCAGGGCCTGCGCCATGCCGAGCCGTTCGGCCAGGAGAATGGCGCGTTTGGTGCGCGGTGCGCCAATGAGGTTGACCATGCGAGGAATGGCTCCCCAGCCCATGTTGAGGCCGACTTTGGCTTCGGGCAGGTAGATAGTGGCGTTTTCGGCCGCCACGCGCCAATCGCAGGCCAGCGTCAGCGCGACCGCGCCGCCGACTGCCGCGCCTTCGATGGCGGCGATGGTGAGTTGGGGCAGTTCTTCCCAGAGGCGGCACAGCCGGGCTCCGCGCTGCGCCGTATCGCGCCGAACCAGGATCTGGGTGTCATCCTCTTGCCATTTTTGAGGATCTTTGAGGTCGATGCCGGCCGAAAAAACGTCGGCCGCGCCGGTAAGCAACACGGTGTGGATAGCCAGGGACTCTGCCAGGTCTTGCGCGACATGGGTGAGCGCAAGCAGGGTGTCCTGATCGATGGCATTGCGATTGACGCCGCGGTCGAATCGAACGACTGCCTGAGCGTCCTGGATGTCGACGGTGACGCTGTTGCCGTATTTGCCCTTCATGGCGGTTTCCTGTGGGAGAGTCAGCTCCGCGTCTTGTGCTGCCCGTCGCGGCGCGACAGGCGGGTGACGTAGCGGAACTCGTAGGGGGGATAGAAGCTGACCGCAACCTCGAGCAGTTTGCCGGACGGGTTGCGGAAGGAGCGGATGATGAGCAGGGCGGGATCAGCGGCCTCGTATTCGAGGAAGCGCGCCACGCGCGGCGGAAAGCGCGACGCGGAGATTTCCATCTCGATGGCTTCGACGACTTCGCCGCAATGCTCTTCGAGCAGGGGATAGACACCGCCAGGCTTGCTGGAAATGAAGTCGGCCACCGCTTCATATTCTTTGCGCAAATAAATGTCTGTCCAGGAAATGGCGCGTTTGGTCCCCGGCACGCAACGATAGGTTTCCACCTTGAACCAGTCAGCCGGATCACCGTCGAGCGCTGTTTCCCTGGGCAGTTTGGACAAGTCCATGACGCGCTTGTGCACGTGCAGGTCGGTGAATTCCAGATAGCGCTGCAACTGATTGGTGGTTTCGAGTTCCAGACCGAACTGTGGCTCGGGATGCTGGCGCACGACGGTGGTGCCGGCTCTGCGGCGGCGCTCGACCACGCCCAGATCGGTGAGTTTGCGTACGGCCTCGCGCGCGGTGTGGCGGCCGACACCGAACTGCTCGCACAGCTCCATTTCCGTGGGCAGTTTTGCGCCCACCGGAAATTGCCCTTCCCGGATCATCTCGAGAAGATGATCGCTGATGCTCTGGTAGAGCGTGGGTTTTGCTGCGGGAGGTTGGTTGTTCTGGGTCATACCTGTGTTGTCTAGAGCGAGAGACGCATCATTGCGGCTCGCGTGTCCTGGTAGAAGGGCTCCGGGCATTCGCTTTGAGGGAAGTGCCCGACGTTTTGCCATTCTATATATTCCACTGCTATCTGAGCTTCGCTCAGTCGCCGCGCAACCTCGCGGGCGGATTCCGGCGGCACGGACCAGTCTTCAAGGCCTTCGACGATGACGACGGGGCAGCGTATGTCTTGCAGGATGTGCTCCATGCGAAAGCCGCCAAAGGCGCAGATATCGGCGAAGGCGACGGCGGGGTTGCAGCGGCGGGCATCGGCGATGATGTCTTCCACACGCTCGTCGCTGACGGCGCTGCCCATCAGGGTGCGGAAACTCACCTCGAACCAATCGCCGGGATTGATGCGGGCCATGTTGAGAATGTCGGGGTTGTAGCCCGAGGATTTCACGACGTTGACGGAAGCGCCGTCCACCAGCACCAGTCCGCGCACTTGGTCGGGCGATAGCGCGGCCGCCTGAGCCACGACGCCGCCGCCCATCGAGTGCCCCATCAGCACGGCGTCGCGGATCTGCATGGCCGCGAGAAATTGCAGCACATAGCGGGCGTTGTCCGGCGTTGCGTCGTAAGGGCCGCCTGCGGGCAGACTGCTTTTGCCGTGGCCGGGCAAATCCAGCACATAAACGCTGTAGTGCTGCGCGAAAAGGTCGATGACGTATTTCCAGGACAGGCTGTCCTGGCTAGCGCCATGCACCATGACCAGCGCCGGCCCCTTGCCCGCGTGTTCGTAGTAGGCGCGCAGGCCCTCGGCGGTGACAACATAAGGCATGATCAGCGTTCCAGGTTGGCGGTCAGGCGGGTCAAGGCGTAGAGCAGCAGCCAGTTCTGCACGCAGCGGCGCAAATCGCCGCGCACGGTCAGGCGGTGCTGACGCACGAGCCGATTGAAGGGCAGGCCACGAGCAAGGTCGTCAAACGCGCCCTGGCCGCCTTCGAGATAAAAGGCCGCTTCGCCCAGGCCTGTGCCGCTTTGCACGCCGCTTGCCGAGATGGATAGCCAGAGGGCTTGGCCGCTGTCAGTGTTGAGCAGGCCCAGGCGCAGATCCGCCAGGATGGCGTGTCGCGCCAGGAAGGCGTCATGGGAGGCCAGGCGTGTCCAGGCGGCCAGCACGGCCGGGTCAAAAAGATTAAGCGTGGAAGTCATGAAATGAACTGCTCTTTGAGGCGGAATTTCTGCACTTTGCCGGAAGAGGATTGCGGCAGAGCATCAACGATGAAAATGCGCTTGGGCACTTTGAATCCGGACAGATGGGCGCGGCAGTGCTCGCGCAGCGCATCGATCCCGGGCATGCGGCCCGCGGCCGGCACGACGGCCGCGACCAGCTCCTCGCCCCAGTATTCATGCGGCACGCCAAAGGCTGCGGCCTCGCGCACATCGGTGTGGCTGGTCAGGCAGTTTTCGACTTCCAGCGCGGCCACGTTTTCGCCGCCTGTCTTGATCATGTCTTTGCTGCGGCCCAGAAAATGGGAGAAACCGTCGTCATCGATGCGGATCAGGTCGCCGGTATGCAGCCAGCCCTGCGGGTCCAGCACCTGCGCGGTCAGCGCCGGCTGCTTCCAATAGCCCTTGAAAATGGTGGGGCCGCTCACTTGCAGCTCGCCGGGGCCGCGCTGGTCTGGCAGCACCTGGCCGTCGCTGTCGACCAGCCGGTATTGCACATGCCGCCACAAATAGCCGATCGATCCTGGATGTTCGAGGATTTCGCGGGTGTAGCGGTTCTTGATGGTCGTGACACAGCTTTCGGTCATGCCAAAGCCCCAACTGAATTCGGCATTGGGAAAGACCTTGCGGATAAGCGCCTGCCGCCATTCACCCAAGGGGGCTGCAGCCGTCTGCACAAACTTGGCCGAAGGCAGTATGAGCGCGCCGA
Organism: Bordetella avium; assembly: GCF_034424645.1. Lineage (NCBI taxonomy): Bacteria > Pseudomonadati > Pseudomonadota > Betaproteobacteria > Burkholderiales > Alcaligenaceae > Bordetella > Bordetella avium. The sequence goes on along the minus strand of NZ_CP139969.1, from coordinate 2,698,842 downwards.
AATCGGGGTGGTCGGTCAGGCCGACCCACATGGTGGACAGCAGAAAGATATGCGTGGGCTGCTGCTCGGCCAGAGCTTGGATCACCACGTCGATATCAAAGCGCGGCAGGATGTGCAGGCTGCCGCCCGCATACAGGATGGGGCCGTTAACCACCCCGAATCCGCCGATATGAAACAGCGGCGTGGCCAGCAGCGAGCGCGCCTCGGCGTCGATGCCCAGCTCCATGATGTAGTTGACAGCATTGGCCGACAGATTGCCGTGCGTCAGCATGGCGCCTTTGGGCGTCGAGGTGGTCCCCGAGGTGTACATGATGAGGGCTACGTCATCATCGCCGACCTTGCCGAAACGGCGTGTGACGGGATCGTTGCAGTGCGGGTCGGCAAGGTCGGCGGGCAGCGCGTCGAGCCATGCCGGAGGCGAGGGCAGGGCGTCGTCCTGGCTGAGGGTATCGACTAGCGCCTGATGCGCGGCGTCGTAGATGAAGACCTTGGGTTCGGCATCGCGCAGCAGATGATCCAGCTCGGCCAAGCCGTAGCGCGTGTTGACCGGGACGATGGCGAAGCCGCCGATGGCCGTTGCGTGCAGCAGGGCCAGGTAATCGATGGAGTTGCCTGCCATGATCGCCACGCGGTCGCCAGGCGCGACACCTAGCCCGGTGAGATAGTGCGCCAGCGCGCGAGCGCGCGCGCACAGTTGCGCGAAGGTCAGCGCTCGCTGGCTGTCGGAGATGGCGGTCTTGCCAGGGTGCCGCTCGGCATTGAACATCGCGACTTGATAGATATTAGGCATGGCTATGTGTCTCGGCGGCATGGCCCAGGTAGGCGGCGGCCACCTGGGGGTTGTTTGATACGGATGCGCTGTCGCCGGCCAGGGCCAGACGCCCCGTTTCCAGCACGACGGCGTGATGAGACAGCTTGAGCGCGAGCCGCGCGTTCTGTTCTACGAGAATGATGGTGGTGCCATCTTGGCTGATCTGGCGGATGGCGCGGGCGACTTCTAGCGTCACGGCAGGCGCCAGGCCCAGAGAGGGTTCGTCCAGCAGCAGCAGGCGCGGGCGCGACATCAGGGCCCGCCCGATCGCGCACATCTGCTGTTCGCCGCCTGACAGATAGCGGCCCAGGCTGCGCTCGCGTTCTTTCAGCCGCGGGAAATACGCATAGACATGGGCGATATCGGCCTCGATGCCGGCGCGGCCGTGGCGCAGGTAAGCGCCCATGACGAGGTTTTCGCGAACGCTCAATTCGGGAAACAGCCGCCGCCCTTCGGGCGATAAGGCGATGCCCATGGCTACGCGCCGTTCTGTGTCCAGAGACTGGATGGCCTTGCCTTGCAGGCGGATTTCTCCGGCTCTTGGCGGAACCAGCCCGATGATGGCCTTCATCAGCGTGGATTTGCCTGCGCCGTTGGCGCCGATGACGGCGCATACCGTGCCAGCCTCCACGCCAAAGGACACATCATTCAGGGCCTGTACTGCCCCATAGCTTACCGACAGTCGGTCGATTTCAAGCATCGTCAAGGTCTGCTCCCAGATAGGCTTCGATCACCTTGGGGTCTTGCTGCACTTCTTCTCGCCTGCCTTCGGCCAACAGTTTGCCGTTGACCAGCACGACCAGGCGCTGACAAAGCCGCATGACCAGCCCCATATCGTGTTCGACCACGACGACGTCGATACCGGCGGCGTGGATGCGTTCGATCAGATCGGCCATGGCGACCGTCTCGACCGGATTCAGGCCTGCGGCCGGCTCGTCCATCAGCAACATGACGGGCATGGCAGTCAAGGCCATGCCGACGCCCAGGATTTTCTGCAAACCGTAAGCCAGCGAGCCGGCGTCGGCGTCGGCCAGGGAGGCCAGCCCGATCAGGGCCAGGGCTTCGTCGGCCTGGCGGGCGGCCTGCTCGCGACCGCGCCTCAGCCCCCAGGGATTGAATAGCGACTGCGGCGTGGGGAATTGCCGGAAAAGTGCTGCGCGATACAGGTTCTCGTAGACGCTATGCCCGGCGAAAACGTGCGTGGACTGGAAGGTGCGCACTAGCCCGCGCCGGGCGATGGCGGCCGCCGACGCGCCGGTCAGCACTTCGTCGTTCATGCGCACCTTGCCTGCCGAAGGACGGGCCGACCCGGCGATCAGGTTGAACAGCGTCGTCTTCCCCGCGCCGTTGGGGCCGATGACCCCGGTGATCTGTCCCGGCACCGTCTTGAAGGACACGGTATCCACGGCGCGGATGCCGCCATAGAACCGGCTCAGTCCTTGTACCTCGAGTTGGGCCGTCATGGTTTTTCTCCGCGCAGGCCTTGCGTCAGCGAGCGTGCCAGTGCGGTCAGACCCTGGGGCATGAAGAGCAGCAGCAGGATGAGCGTCAGGCCGTAGATCAGACGCTGATACTGTTGCAGGCCGCGTAGCAGTTCGGGCAGCGGCACCAACAGGACGGCGCCAATCACGGCGCCGGCCAGTGCGCCCACACCACCGAGCACATTCATGATGACGGCATTGACCGCAGTCCAGAAGCCAAAGGCGTCGGGTGAGATATAGCCTTGGTAGTGAGCGTAGATGCTGCCCGCGCAGCCGGCGATGGCGGCGCTCAGCACAAAGACGCTGACGCGAAAACTCAGCACATTCAGGCCGCCAGAGGTCACCAAGGCCTCGTTTTGTTGCAGCGATGCGGCGACCATGCCCCATTCGCGGCGATACAGCAGGCGCAGGCCGAAATACACCACGAGCGCGAAACTCACCGCCACCAGGTAGGCGCCGTAACGTCCCGGCGGGATGGGCAGACCGGCCGACATGGGAGGAATATCGCCAAAACCATTGTTGCCGCCAAACAAGCCGTGAAACTCGATGAAGCACAGAACGATCGCCTCGCCCAGCGCGAAAGTCAGCAGGGCGAAGTGCACGCCTTTGATGCGCATGAAGACCGGCCCGGCCAGCGCAGCGACCAGGGCGGTCAGCACACCCGCCATGATGAAGGCGGCAGGGAAGGAGAAGCCGTGATCGCGGCTCAGGATGGCGGAAGCATAAGCTCCTAACCCGAACAACGCGCCATGCGCCAGTGATAACTGCCCGATGCGCAAAAGCAGATTCATACTCATGGCAAGGGCCGCGTAGATCGAGACCATGACGGCTAGATGGAGGTAGAAGCGTGGCTGGCCGGTCCAGATAGGCCAGCAAAGCAGCGCCACAATGGCCAGGCCATGCAGCAGCCATTGCCAGACGCCGTCTTTGCGGTAGAGCGCGAGATGTGGAGAGGCAGTCATGAGGATTTACCCATCAGGCCGCTGGGTTTGACCACCAGCACGGCCATGACGATCAGAAAGGACACCATGGTCGCGACCGTCGCGTTGTAGAAAGTTGCGGCGATGGCCTCGGTAAAGCTCAGGATGAGCGAGGCGACGACGGCGCCGGGCAGACTGCCCAGGCCGCCCAGCACCACGATGATGAAGGCTTTGACCACGACGGTTTCGCCCATATAGGGGTGGATGGTGTAGACGGGCGCCATGAGTGCGCCGGACAGGCCAGCCAGGCCGCAGCTCAGGGCAAAGGTAAAGGCCATGATCTTGCGTGAGCTGACTCCCTGCAAGCGGGCGACTTCGCGGTCCTGGGCCACCGCGCGGATGGTGATGCCCAGGCGCGTGCGCTCGATGAGAAAGTAGAACGCCGCCAGGGCGATCACACTGACGCCGACAATGAGCAACTGGTCTTTGGCAAAAAAAGCGGGGCCGATCTGCCAGGCGCCCTCGACCGGGCGGCGCACGGATTGCTCGTCTACGGAAAACACCAGGGATATCGCGGCCTGCAAGGTGATGGCCAGGGCCAGCGACATGATCATGCCGCCCATTTCATCGCCGGTGAAACGACGAAACAGCCCACGTTCGACCAGCAGCCCGAGCACCCCCACGGCCAGGGCTGCCGTGGCCAGCGCCGGCAGATAGGGCCAGGACAGGGTGCCGTAGAAAATGAACATCGCATAGGCGCCCAGCATGTAAAACTCGCCGTGCGCGAAGTTCACGACGCGAAGAATGCCGAACACCAGCGTGAAGCCCAGTGCCACGAGCGCGTAGACGAAGGCCGACATCAAGGCGATGATGACGATCTGCAAGGTAATCTGCATGGTTCAAACCGTTGTGGTCATGGCTGCGCGCCCTCTGCGGGCGCGCAGCTGGTGGTCAGCGGGCGTCGAATTTTTCGACGACTTCGGCCTTGCCACCCTTGATCACACCCAGGTAGGCCGGGGTGGCGATCTGGTGGTTGACGCCATAGACGTCTTTGCCGCCCCAGACAATGCTGCCTTGGATGCCTTCAAAGCTCGGGCTGGCTTCGATCTTCTCGACCACGGCCGCCGTGTTGGTGATCGTGCCGGCTTCCTGGATGGCCTTGAACAGCAGGCGTGTCGCGTCGTAGAAGTAAAAGGCAAAGTCATCCATGCTGTTGCTGTGATACTTGCCATAGGCCGCGCTCAGGCGCGCATAGGGCGCACTGGTCGGGTCGGCAGACAGGTAGACCAGCGTGCCTTCGGCGTTGTCAGCGCCCGCCGACTTCACGGTTTCCGCCACGTTGTTGCCGCCGAACTTCGTGAAGCGGCCTTTAAAGCCCATTTCACGCGCCTGGCGGATGACGATGCCGGCAGGCCCGGGCGGCACGGTGTCCAGCTCGATGAAGTCCACGTTCTTGGCCAGGATGCTGGTCAAGAGTGTGCGGAAATCATTCTGCGAGCGCTCGAAGAACTTGGCGTCGGCGACGGTGTAGCCGGCGTCTTCGTAGGCTTTCTTCTGCGTTTTCTGTGTGCTCCAGCCGGTCGCGTCATTGGGCGAAAGAATGGCCACGCGCTTGAGTTCGGGGTGTTTTTTTTTCAGCCAACCGATCAGTTGGCCGTTGTATTCATAGGTGGTGGGCAGCACGCGGAACAGATAGCGCGTATTGGCATCGAGAATCTCGGTCGAGTAGCTGTTGGACAGCAGCAAGACCTTGTTGCGTTCGGTGATGGGTTTCATCGCCATGACCGAAGCCGAGCCGATCGGGCCGATGATGAATTTCACGTCGTCCTGATCGATCAGCCGATTGACGGCGGTTACCGCGTCGGCTGCCTTGTAGTGGTCGTCGTAGGTGATGACCTCTACCTTGTATTTCTTGCCCGCCACGTCCAAGCCGCCAGCCTGGTTAGCCTCCTCGACGGCGACCTTGACGCCGCCATCAATGGCCAGCCCCCACGGCGCCCCCGGCCCCGTCATGCCGCCGACCACGCCCAGCTTCAATGTCTCCGCCTGCACCGTTAGCGCCGTCAACAGCCCGGCAGCCAAAAATGCGGCTTGTAATCCCTTTTTCATTGTCGTTCCTCAACGTTAATTGACCGGACATAATGGAATTTGATCCGAACAATAAGTTATCAACGAAAGGCTGTCTAGAGAACTTACGAATTTTTATTTGGATATTCCCAGTGCGTCATAGAGGAGCGGGGGGAAGGAGGCAGGGTTTTCCTGATCTGGCATGGTCAGGTTTTGCCATGGGTGTTTCAGGGATTGATGAATAGACATTGGCGTTTGGATTGCGCTTCAGTATCCTTGCGGTCCGCCGTGACCTCTCGGCCTAGGTCCTGTCTTCCTAATTCGGATATCCATGCGCGCAGTTGATCGCAATTACATAAAACAATTGTTGTCCATAGCCGGCTATATGTCGGGGCTGGCCCTGCTCTTTGTCGGCTGGGTGGCCTTGCTGGATTTTCCTGGCCATTGGGCTATTCCCACGGCGGTGGTATTCGAGCTTGCCTTGATCGCGTTGGTGTTGCGCAGCGAGTGGGCGGGCCGCCGAGTCGACGGCGCGGCAGGTTGGATGACTTTCGGCTACTTCTTAGGTCATGCTTGGCTTTTCGGCGGCGCTGCAGTGCTGCGTCTGATCATCTGGCTATGGCAGATCGTGCTGGGTTAGCGGCGAGCTTTTTGGCTTACCGCTCGCGGCGCAGTGCCGGAGCGGGGCTGCGCGTCTTGTTCGGCGGGCTTGTCTTTGGGACGGACCCAGGCCTCGAGCGTGGCCTGGGAGACTGGCAGGTTTACGACGGTCTGCTTGGGCGGGATGGTTGCAGAAACCACTGGCCCAGAGGTCCGGCATCTAGCTCGATGCGATCCGCCCCCTTGCTGCTTTCAACGACGCGTTTCTCGTGCGCTGGGTGATCCTCGGGAATCATGGTAGCGATGCGCGCGCTGCTCAGTTCATTGCTCTTCATCGAGGAGACGAACGAACTGCGAGCTTCCCTAGGTCGTGCCCTGTACCGTTGCTGCCTGATGGGGCGTCAGCAGATACATGACGCAGGCGCAGAATATTGCAGCAGCGTGGTGGCCCCGCTAGGGGCGCGCTTTGCTTGGACCTTGATGTCAGTTGGGCAATTCAAAGTCCTCGGCAAGCTTGCAAGATGGTGCTGCGGCTTTGCGCCAGTATCATGGCCATCCAGATGTCCTCGTCCACATAGAAGGCATCGCGCAGTTCGCGTTTGGCCTGGATTTGCCCGCTGCTTCTCGCAAGATGCGGGCGTTGTTCGAACCATTGCTCCGCACGCAGCTGAAATAGGGAAGTCGGCGACCGGGTGCCGAATTCCAGGGCAATGGCAAAGTTGGCCGTGTCGGGGCAGGCTTCGAACAGGGCGCCTAGCGCGTGGCCTTTGACTTGGCGCGAGGCCGAGTCGTTTTCCCAGGCAGCGATGACGTCGCTGCCCCATATCTGGCGTGTGAGCGCCAGGTTGTCGTGATCTTCAGGCCGCCCGCCATGGATTTTTTCGCCATGGCCATAAGGACCCAAACCGGTATGCACATCAATCCAGGCGATGCGTTGGCGGGTACGGCCATACCTGTGTAGGGCAGTACGTAAGGTTAGGTTGCTCCAGCTCGGGGTCTGGCCGCCATAGAAGAGGCCATCGGGATGCGCGGTCTGTCCCGTGGTGACGGCTTCACGAAAACCCGCGTAGCCATGTTTTTGCTGATAGTCCAGAAGGGCGGCGTCGTTGTCGGCAGACGGTGGCCATTGTTTTGGAAGCAGTATCTCGTGCAGCTGATCGTAGGCAGGGTTTTCGATTGGCTCGTCGTTCGGACGAAAGTTGCGGTTCAGATCGATATTGTCTTCATTGACCCGGCGCAGATGCGAGAAGCCATGCGGATTGATGGCGTGAATCAGAAGACAGCCCAACTGTTTGCGACGGATCAGCTCCAAGAGGCCGTCGTCGTTCAACAAGGCAAGCTGGCAGGCCGAGCCGCAAAATCCCTCTACGCCATGTGTGCCTGACGACAGGATCAATAGTTGATCTGCATCGGGTGGGCCTAGATAGGCCAGGTCCATCGCTAGCGCTTCGCCTTGCGCACCGAGCCGCCCGGGCAGCAGATGGGTCGAGAGATCCGCCTTTTGTTGCCGGGCGGCCTCTTGGAAAGCGTTGCGGGCTTCGACGTAGTTGTGGCAGAAATACTGGCGTGGCTGGAGCATGGATGGGGTCCTGGACGTAGTTAAATAAGGGCAGGGAGGAATTAGCGTGCAGCGAGTCGCTGCGCGCGCAGGGCCCAGGCTTGATGGATGGCTTTCATGTTGTGGGCGAGGGTAGTGGCATCGCCGAAATTGACTTGTGTGCCGAGCACTTGCATTTGCCGATGCATCTCCTCCGATTCGAGCGCCCGGGCTACCAGGCCCTGTAACAGGTCGGCGCGCGCTTGTGGCAGACCGCGCGGGGCGAAGAGACCGACGACGCCACCTTGCTCCATACCGTTGATGCCCTCTTCGCTGAAGGTGGGCACCTCAGGGATATCTGGGTGTCTGCCTGATCCCGACACGACAAGCAAGCGAATCCGTCCGGCGCGCATGGGCTCCAACAGCTCCGCTAGTGAGGTCATCCCCAAGGCCAGATGTCCGCCCTGAACATCCATCACGAGCGGCGAGCCGCCGCGATAAGGAACCGCAGCAATCGGCAGGCTCATGCGTTCGCCAAGCAGTTCGACGGCGAATTCCGGAATGCTGCCTGGGGCGGGAACGCCGATAGAGATCGGGCCGGACAGCGTCTTGAGGTCTTGCAGGGTCCGCAAAGGCGAGTCGGCCTTCACTGCCAGGCCCAGGATGCTCTTGTCGGTAATCTGCGCTACCGGCGCAAAGTCGTCCGGGGAGGCGAAGCCGGGTTTTTTCAGCGTATGAGGCAGGATGGACAGGGTATGGTCGTTGGTGAGAAGCAGCGTGCGGCCGTCAGGGGCGGCGGCCAGCATCGCCTGCGCGGCCAGCAGTCCGCCAGCTCCAACGCGGTTTTCCACGACCACAACCTCGCCCAATCCCCCTTCGATCTGGCGTGCAAGTAAGCGTGCAATGACATCCACGCCGCCGCCAGGCGAGAAACCGACCAGAATGCGGGTCACCGGGGCGGCCTGAAGCCGTCCGGCTACGCTGCCTAATGCGATCGCCGTCAATAGTCTGCGGCGGGTAAGCGGTAGGTTCATTGCAGGCTCCAGGTCTTGCCCTAGGGGGCGTGGTTTTTGGGCAGAATAGGAAATAACCAGCGATAAAAAAAGACAGCCCTTCTTGGAAGGTGATAGAGATGATTGATCTTCATGAAAACCCTGATATTGGCTGGAGTGTCAGCCTGCGGCAGTTGGAACTGTTTCGTGCAGTGGCCACGCGTGGCAGTTTGCGCGCCGCTGCACGGCACCTGGGCCTGAGTCAGCCAACGTTGACGCATTCGATGAAGGTGCTGGAGCAGGGTGTGGGGGCGCCGCTGTTTGTGCGTTCGGCTAAGGGCAGCAGTTTGACTGGCATTGGGCAGACCTTGCTGAGGCACAGCCAGCTAGCATTGAACGAATTGCATCGCGCGCAGGAAGAAATCGCGCGCTTGCAGGGCGAGCGTGGGGGGCGGGTTGCGGTCGGCTTCAGCTCGGCGGCGACCAGTTTGCTCCCGCTGGCCTTGAGTCGTTTTCAGGAGGCCTGCCCAGGCGTTACGTTGGCGCTTTCCGAGTTGAGCAGCTCGGAGCACGATCGGGGGTGGTTGGATGGCACCTACGACTTCATTGTGTCCAGCGAGGTCGATGAGCATCCTGCTGATGCGCACCCTCGAGAGTTGCTGTATAGCTTGCCGCTTACCGTCATGGCGCGCAGCGGCCATCCGTTAGGGAAGGCGCGTTCGCTGGCCGAATTGCAAGATGCTTTATGGGTGTTGCCGGAGTATGGGCCGGCGCTTTTGCGGCGTTTGTTCGAGTCGGCGGGACTTGCTCCTCCCAGGCGTTATGTCATGTGCTTGTCGAGCCAGATCGCGTTCACGCTTTTGCGGTTTACTGACGCGCTTGGCATGATGGCTCCCAAGTCGCTGGCCACGTTGCGCAATGCCCATGATTTACGTCCTGTGCCCTTGAGAAAACCGGTGCCGGCTACGCTGCGTGTCAGCCTGCTGGCGCGTGATCTCAATGCGCTGACACCAGTGGCACAGCGTTTCGCCGACTGTTTGCGCGAGGCGGCTCGACTACGCCGTGCCGGCAATGTCTAGGCGCTGGGCCCGCGTCATGCGTTGCCGGTGTTTGGCACGCTTATTCGTCCGCTCTCAGGTAGTGGTCGATGTAGTCCGGCCCGCTCCCCCTTCAAGCGCCAGAACAGCAGGGTAAATGGCAGCGCCGTGTTGCGCGTGCTGAGCAGGGCGTCGTAGACAACGTTGGCGACGGCCTGGCGATAGGCGGCCGGTTTACCGGCGATGAGGTCGATGCGAACCCGAGGCATTGAAACGCTCCATTAATCAGATGATTGATGGGCGCGGTGATACGGGAAAATGCTGGCAGCTGCGTAGGCCGTCGTATTGCCGGGGCGCGAATTTGTTTTATCCATGCTGCCCCTGGCGCAGGCGCTGAGTTTGAAACAAAGAGAGCCGACAATGCTGGCATAGATTGTCATGTGTCGGCTGTGGGTGATCGTCCGGCTTGGTTGGTAATAAACAACAACGGTCGGGATAAATGGCTCGCCCTAAGCCGTTTCATATTTAATGGCGGCATGATAAGGATCAAGCACAGCCATAGTTTGATCGGCTGCCCGGATCATGTCTGGTTCAAAATGGCGGGCGCGCTATCCATGCCTGTATGCAAAGACAATGCTGGCCGGTTTGTTCCGGCCTTAGCAGGCCAGTAGCGCATGCAGTATTGCGGATATCCTGCGGTGGTTTGAAAAGCAGGCCCGTCGGTTTGCTTGGGGCTGCTCAGAATTGCCGTACCCGGAGAGGCGCAGTATTTTCTCTGAGGGCTTTGATGTGTCAAGTAATTGGTTTACCGGCCTCGGCGGAGGGGGAATTCGTTCTTGTACTAAATTTGTAGCCTGATCATCATGATCCAATCGAATGTGCTGTTTGTCCGGCCTCGGGCGTGTGTGATTCCGATGAGGCGACGTTGGGAAAGAGCGGGACGGACGGCGTTTGGCGCGAGGGGCGCCAGGTCATGAAGGCGGGGGCTGGGGCAACACCCTGGCTGCGGCCTCCATGCGAGACCGATTGCAGCTGAGCAAAAAATATGCAGAGCGATGCGATAGCGACAGATCTCATAAAGCGCCAGCGGCCTGCCGGCCCGCTGAGGGCGCTCGTCATGCTGGCTGAAAGCTGTAGGCGCTTCAGCCATTTCCTTTTTCAAGTGCATCGTCCCACCATGTTTGCGCACGGGGAGGCGTCAGGCCGTTCTGCGGCCTTTTCATATTGCACGATCCCGGACAGGCATAGCCTCAGGGCTATGGCCTGATCCGGTAATTTCGTTTTTTTTGGGCTTTTAGAAAGGACGGTGTGATGGTTGATGATCTTGTCGTCGATTTATCGCGGTTTCAGTTCGCCGCGACAGCGCTTTACCACTTCTTGTTTGTCCCCTTGACACTGGGCCTATCCTTCATCCTCGCGGTGATGGAAACGGTTTATGTCACCACCGGACGGGTTATCTACCGTCAGATGGCGCAGTTTTGGGGCAAGCTCCTGCTCATCAACTTCGCCCTGGGCGTAGCGACGGGTCTGACGATGGAATTCCAGTTCGGTACGAACTGGTCGTTCTATTCCAGCTTCGTCGGCGATACCTTTGGTACGCTGTTGGCCGTGGAAGGCCTGATGGCGTTCTTTATGGAGTCGACTTTTGTCGGCCTGATGGTGTTTGGCTGGGACCGCCTGAGCAAGGCGCAGCACTTGGTTGTCACCTATTTGGTCGCGATCGGTTCCAACCTGTCGGCCCTCTGGATTCTGGTGGCCAACTCCTTCATGCAGGCCCCGCATGGCGCTGAGTTCAACCCCGTCACCATGCGGATGGAGTTGAGCAGTTTTTCCACCCTGTTCTTCAACCCCGACGCGCAGGCCAAGTTCGTTCACACGGTGCTGGCCGGCTATGTGACAGCCGCGATCTTCGTCTGTGGTGTGAGCGCCTACTATCTTCTGCGCAACCGCCATAACGATCTGGCTCGCCGTTCTTTCCGCATCGCCGCGCTCTTCGGCGTGGTGGGCACCTGCGGTGTGATGACCCTGGGCGATGCCCTGGGTTTCGTCGGCGCCCACGCTCAGCCTTCCAAGCTGGTGGCGATGGAAGCCCTCTGGAAGACGGAAAAAGCGCCGATGGCGTTCAACGCCATTGCCTTCCCGTCGCAAAGTGAGGAGCGCAACCTGTATGAGTTGCAGGTGCCGGGCGCCTTGTCGCTGCTGGTGACGCACTCTTTGACGGGCACCGTGCCCGCTGCCGATGTCTTGCAAGAGCAGGCCAAGGAGCGCATCCGCAACGGCATTCCTGCGGTGCAGGCCATGCAGCGTCTGAGCAGCAATCCTCAAGACGCCGAGGCGCGGGCGCAGTTCGAAGCGCACAAGGCCGACATGGGTTATGGGCTGTTGGTGCAGCGCTACGCGCCGGACGGCGATCTCACCAAGGTCACCGACGCCGATGTGGCGCGCGCGTCCAAGGACACGATCCCCGAGGTATGGCTGGTGTTCTGGTCGTTCCGGGTGATGGTGGCTGCCGGTCTGTTGATGCTGGCCTTCTTCGTGCTGGCGACCATGTACACGCTGACCAATCAGGTGCAAAACCGCCCCCGCTTCCTGCGTTTCAGTCTCTGGATGATTCCCGTGCCCTTCATCGCCTGCGAAGCGGGCTGGATCGTGGCCGAAGTCGGGCGTCAGCCGTGGACGGTGTACGAGGTATTGCCGACCTGGTTGTCTGCTTCCACGCATAGCGTCAGCTATATGATTTTCTCGGTAGTGGGCTTTGTGGCGCTTTACACGATCTTCATCGTGATCGAGATGTTCCTCATGGTGCGCGCCATCCGTAAGGGTCCGGACGACACCGGCGGACACGACCCCCAACCGGCGTTGGCCGCTACTCACACGCGGAGCTAATCATGGAAGTTTCATTCGTTCTCACTGTTATCTGGTGGCTGCTGCTGGGCGTGCTCCTTATGGGGCTGGCCATCATGATGGGTATGGACATGGGCGTGGGCACTTTGCTGCGCTTTGTGGGCAAGACTGATGATGAGCGGCGTGTGTCGCTCAACATCATCGGCCCGCATTGGGACGGCAACCAGGTCTGGTTCATCTTGGGCGGCGGCGCGATTTTTGCCGCCTGGCCGCTGGTGTACGCCACGGCGTTCTCGGGCTTTTACATCGTGATGCTGGTCTTGCTCTGGAGCATGATCGTGCGTCCGCTGGGCTTTGAGTACCGCAGCAAAATGTCGTCGCCGCGTTGGCGCAATGCCTGGGACTGGACGCTGTTCCTGTCCGGCGCTCTGCCGATGATTGTCTACGGCGCGGCTGTGGGTAACGTGCTGCAAGGGGTGCCCTTTCATTTTGACTGGCGCCTGACCTCTTACTACACCGGCAGTTTCTGGGCGCTGTTCAATCCCTTCGCCATACTGTGCGGCCTTGTGTCCTTGTCGCTCTCGATCTATATGGGCGGCAATACCTTGATGCGCAGCGGCGAGTCGACTATGGCGCAGCGCGCGCGCAAGGCCTCGATCTTCGGCGGCGTGGTGTTTTTGGTGCTGTTCACGATCGGCGGTGTGTGGGCTTCCATGCTGGACGGCTTCAAGCTGGTGAAGCAACCTGGCGCCGGCGTTGCGCAAACTCCCTTGCATCAGGTGGTCGAGCGCAGTGTGGGCGGCTTGCTGGACAATTACGCCGCGCATCCCATTCTGTGGATTCTGCCTATCGTGGCCTACGTCGCCATCGTGCTGGGTATGCTGGCCACGGCCAGGAGGCAGCGCATCCTGGGTTGGTGGCTGGGCGCCATCACCTGGATCGCCGTGCTCGGCACGGCAGGCGCCGCGATGTTCCCCTTCATCATGCCGTCGTCCACCAATCCTTCGCACAGCTTGACCGTGTGGAATTCGGGCGCCAGCACGCTGACCCAGGGCTGGATGCTGGGCTTTACCGTGATCTTCATTCCGCTGATCATTCTGTATACGAGCTGGGCATTCTGGGTCATGCGCGGCAAGGTTGATGCCAAGAGCGTCAACGCCAACGATCACGCTTACTGAGGAGGTATTCATGGCGGCATTTTTCAAATACATCTTCTGGCTGGGGGTCTCGCTGATCGCCATCGTGCTGGGTGTCCTCCTGGGGGATTACGGTCCCTGGTACTTGTCTTGGGTGCTGGGTACCGGATTGATGATTCTGGTCGCGGCTTCTGCTGGGGTGTTGTTCGAGGCCCAGGAAGACGCCCAGGACAAGATCGATGCGGCGCAAGGTCGGTAGTAATCGTCCGTCCCATTTTGTCCGTCCCATTCGCGGGCTTCGGCCCGCATCTTTCAGGAGTGCCCCGTGAATTTGACGAGCATGGCAGGCGAACGTAAAAGTTCTTTTGGCACGCTGCTTGGTGTGGGTATTTGGGCGGGCTTCATCTCTGCAATGGTCAAGTCGGGGGTGGAAACCATTATTCCCCCCCGTCCTCCCAGCGCGGTGCCGCCGCCTATCGGCTTACTCGACCTGATGGGTTTTGATGCTGGGTCGATGAACTATGTGTTTAACCAGACCGCCGTGAACTGGGGCGGTAATGGTGTGCACATTCTGTTCTCGATGGTGATCGCCTTCGTCTACGCCTGGCTGGTGGAACGCTGTTCCAAGGTCGGTGTCTGGTGGGGGGTGCCTTTTGCCTGGATTACCGCCACCATTGGCGCGCATTGCATCGTGCTGCCCTTGCTGGGCATCGGCCCGCGTCCCTGGGACATCGGTACGGATGGCTTTATCTCCGAGTTTGTCGGTACCGCCATCTGGATCTGGACGATCGAGTGCGTGCGCCGCGTGATGCTGCGCAAAACCTGAGGTCGTCTTGGCCTGAAGAAGCGCGGCGGTGGGCAACCACCGCCGTTTTGCATGGTGCGCCACTGTGCTCGCAAGGCCTGCCGTTCAAACGGCTTGGCCAGGTGCAGCGCCTGGCCGCAGTCTCTCCGCCACGTTTTTATCGGATTTGCCCTATTTAGATCGGCTTGCCTGTGTCTCGGACTGAGGATTCCGGATCATGCGCGGCGGGGTTGACGCTGGGCGTCGATGAAAACGACCTCTCTTGCCAGCCAGATCTGGCAGCAGAGGCATGTTGCGGGCGGTAGCCCGCTTCTTTTAGGAGTAGCTGAGTTGGTACAAACCTGTGGTGGCGCCTGTGAACGCAAGCATTCTCTGAGTGTCCTGATCGGCTTTGGCATCTGGGCGGGCTTTCTCTCCGCCCTGGTCAAGTCGGGGGTGGAAACCCTCTTGCCGCCGCGGCCCCCGGGGGCGGTGCCGCCTCCCATCGGCTTGCTGAACCTGATGGGCTTTGATGCCGGGTCGATGAATTATGCGTTCAATCAGGCTGCTGTGAATTGGGGCGGCAATGGCGTGCACATTCTGTTCTCGATGGTGATGGCCTTTGTCTATGTCAGGCTGATGGAAGTCTGCTCCAAAGTCGGCATCTGGTGGGGCCTGCCTTTCGCCTGGCTCACCGCCACCATCGGCGCCCATGGCATTGTGTTTCCCTTGCTGGGTATCGGTCCGCTGCCCTGGCACATAGGCGTCGACGCCTATATCTCGGAATTTTTTGGTACAGCGCTCTGGATCTGGACCATCGAGTGTATGCGTCGCGTACTGCTGCGCAAGGTTTGAGACGGCGGCAAGAGGGCTGTCCTGCGGTCAGCCTGTGTGCACGCGGCCGCAATCCACCCCCAGGGGATGGCGCTGCGTGTACAGCCGCACAATAAGACCGGGCCCGAGCAAAGCCTGCGCCCAATCGCCTTGCAAGGGCAGCACCCCCTCTGCTGACAGGCTCGCGCGCAGCAAGGGCGCGATGACCGGGCCTAGCGGACTGTGCAGCGTGAGGGCGATCAGGGCGTCGCTGTCTCGGCCTTCCGCCTGGGCCTGAAAGCGCAGTTCAGCGCGCGGCAGATCGGCCTCGTAGTGCAGAGTCACCGCGATGTCGGCAGGATCGGCGGGCGCATGGTGCAGGGTGCGCCGTCTTGAGGCGGGCAGGCGGAGTAATTGCGGGGTCGTGAACGGTGCGCGGCGCGGCTGGCTGGCCCGCTCCCAGTGCAGGGCGGCGTCGAGCAGCGCCTGGTCGCTGCCGGGCCGGCCAAGCAATTCCAGGCCGAGGGGCAGCGCATCGCTGGTGAAGCCCGCCGGCAGGCAGAGGGCGGGAAAGCCGATGCCAGGGCTTAATTGCGCGTTGGCGCCGCCTTGCGGCTCGCCGATCATGGCTGGCCGGCGGCGTAGGGAGGGATAGGCCAGTACATCCAGGCCGTGCATGGCCTGCTGTACGGAGTCACGCAGGGCTTGCCGCAGCAGCAGGGTGGCGGCTAAGCGGCTGCCGTTGCTGTCCTCAGTCGCGTTGCGCAGGCGCAAGACCGCATCCAGCGCCTGATGGTGCAGGCCACGTTTCAGAATGCCGCCCAGGCTGTGGATCGGGGTCTGCGGGTGGCGTGCAAGATAGGCTGCAAGCGCCGTACGAAACTCCAGCGGTGTCAGGCTGCTGGCCCGCAGGCGTTCGGTCAGTTGCGGTATCTGTATTTCGACCACGTCGGCGCCCAAGTCGCGCATGGCGTCAAGCGCCTCGCGGCAGCGGCGGGAAATCTCCTCCTCGTCGGCGTCGCTGCCGAAGAGTTCGCCGATGACGCCGATGCGCAATCCTTTCAAACCCTCAGGGTTGAGACGCGCATGGAAACCGCCACCCCCCATCCTGCTGGCCGGGTCTTGCGGATCAGCACCGGCCAGCGCATCGAGCAGCAAGGCGAGGTCATGCACGCTGCGCGCCAAGGGGCCTGCGCAATCCTGAGTGGGAGAAAGGGGTACGATGCCGCTGCGCCCGATCAGCCCCGGCGTCGCTCGCAGGCTGACCAGATTATTGACGGCTGCAGGGATGCGCAGGGAACCGCTGGTGTCGCTACCCAGGCCGGCGGTTGCGAAACTCGCCGCGATGGCGGCCGCCGTGCCGCCGCTAGAGCCGCCCGGCACCCGCCGGGGATCATAGGGGTTGCGGGTGCTGCCGGTCAGTGAGGAGGTGTTCGTGATGCCGGCAGCCAGCTCGTGCAGCGTGGTCTTGCCAACGATGACTGCCCCGGCTTCTCGCAAACGGCCTAGGGCCCAGGCGTCCTGCGTGGGCTGATGCGTGGCTAGCGCCAGTGCGCCGGCGCTGGTCGGCATGTCGGCGCTGTCGTAATTGTCTTTGACCAGCAGGGGGATGCCATGCAGCGGTCCGCGCGGCCCATGCCGGGCGCGTTCCTGGTCCAGCGCACGGGCCTCTTCCAGAGCGCCGGGCGCCAGACAGACGACGCTGTTCAGCTTTGGGCCATCTTGGTCGTAAGCGCGGATGCGCGCCAGGCAGGCCAGCAGCAGGCTCTCGGCGGTGGCCGAGCCATCGGCCATCCGCGCTTGCAAGGTGGCGATATCCGCCTCGAAGATCTCGTCCTGCATCGTTGCGGCTTAGCGGAAGTGGCAGGCCACCCAGTGTGAGGCGCCCGCTACGCTTACGGGCCGTTCGGTGAGCGCGGGCTGCTGTTCGCTGCAAATAGGCTTGGCCAGCGGGCAGCGCGTATGGAAACGGCAGCCCGAGGGGGGATTGGCCGGGCTGGGCGGGTCTCCAGGCAGCAAGCGGCGTTGCGCGGGCTGGTGTGGGTCGGGCACCGGCACGGCCGACAGCAGAATCTCGGTATAGGGGTGTAGCGGCCCGGAGAACAGCGTATCGCGGTCGGCGACTTCGACGATGCGGCCCAGGTACATGACCGCGACGCGATGGCTGATATGGCGCACTACGGCCAGGTCATGGGCGACGAAGAGGTAGGCCAGGCCCATCTCTTTTTGCAGGTCCATCAGCAGGTTGATGACCTGCGCCTGCACGGATACGTCCAGCGCCGAGACCGGTTCGTCGCAGACGATGAGTTTGGGCCGCAGCGCGAGCGCGCGGGCAATGCCCAGACGCTGACGTTGGCCGCCGGAAAACTCGTGCGGGTACTTTTTCATGGCCTCAGGGCGCAGGCCGACTTTGGAGAACAGCCAGGCCAGTTCTTCCTGGCGGCTGCGCGATCCGGCGAGGGCCGGAAAGTTGCGCATCGGCTCACCCACGATCTCGCCTGCCGTCATACGCGGATTGAGCGAAGCGTAGGGGTCTTGAAAAATGATCTGCATGTCGCGCCGGCGCTGGCGCATCTGTTCGGCCGACAGACCCAGCAGTTCTTCGCCTTCCAGGCGCACGGAGCCGGCCGTGGGTTGAATCAGGCGCAATACGGCTTTGCCGGTCGTCGTCTTGCCGCAGCCGGACTCGCCCACCAGAGACAGGGTCTCGCCGCGCGCGACATCGAAGGACACGCCATCGACAGCCTGCACTACGGGTTTTTTCTTGCGCAACAGGCCGCCAGGCGAGCCGTAGTGCATCTTCAGGTCGCGGACTTGCAGCAGGGGCTGGCTCGTCGGAGTGGGACGTTCGGCGCTCATGCTTGGCTCCGGCTTGTGGCGGGCTCGCCGCCAGGTTGAGCGCCGCCTGCGATGCCGGCGGCGATATCAGCGGCCTCGAAGCAGGCCACGACATGATCGTCGCCCTGCAACTGCAGCGTGGGATCTTCGTTGCGGCAGCGCTCGGTGGCATAGGCGCAGCGCGGCGCGAAGCTGCAACGCTGACCAAGCTCGTGCGAGGCGGGCACCATGCCCGGGATTTCAGTCAGCCGGGCCGACGAGGTGTTCATGGATGGCATGGATGCCATCAGTGCCCGGGTGTAGGGATGCAGTGGCCGGTCGAACAGTTCGGCGACAGGTGCTTCCTCGACCTTGCGGCCGGCATACATCACCACCACGCGGTCACAGCATTCGGCGACCACGCCCAGATCGTGCGTGATCATCACGATGCCCATGCCGAGTTTGCGTTGCAGCTCGCGCAGCAGGTCCAGGATTTGCGCCTGGATGGTGACGTCGAGCGCGGTGGTCGGCTCGTCGGCAATCAACAGTTCCGGGTTGCAGGCCAGGGCCAGCGCGATCATGACACGCTGGCGCATGCCGCCAGACAGCTCGTGCGGATATTCGCGCACACGCCGTTCGGGTTCCGCGATCTGCACCAGCCGCAGCATTTCTTCAGCCCGTTTATAGGCCTGCGCGCGTTTGAGCCCCTGATGCAGCATCACCGCTTCGGCAATCTGCCGGCCGATGGTGAGCACCGGGTTGAGCGAGGTCATGGGCTCTTGGAAAATCATGGAAATCCGGTTGCCTCGGATTTCACGCATTTCCTTTTCGCTCAGTTTGAGCAGGTCTGTGCCGCGATAGCGCACGGCGCCCGACACATAGCGTCCGGGCGGGGTGGGAATCAGGCGCAGGATGGAGAGCGCGGTAACGCTCTTGCCACAGCCGGATTCGCCAACCACGCCCAGTGTACGGCCGGCTTCGACACGGTAAGACACGCCATCCACCGAACGCACCGTACCATTGACGGTGTCGAAATAGGTGGACAGCCCATCGATCTCCAGCAGGGGCGCCTCGGAGGCGCCAGCCGGGTTCGGAATGGCGGACATCTCGCGCTCCTACAGTTGATTGGCCAGGCGGGGATCGAGCGCATCGCGCAGGCCGTCGCCGATCATATTGATCGACAGCACGGTCACGGCGAGCAGGATGCCCGGATACAGAATGGTGTAGAAGGCTACCGCAACATAGTTGCGGCCTTCGGCCATCATGTTGCCCCAGCTCGGAACCTGGGGCGGTACACCGACACCCAAAAACGACAGCACCGCTTCGGTCAGCACTGCGGTGGCGGCGATGAAGGTCGCCTGCACCACCAGGGGTGTCATGGTGTTGGGCAGCACGTGGCGCCACAAAATCACCGGAAGGCGGGTGCCGATGGCATGGGCCGCCTCGACAAAGAGCTGTTCGCGCAGCGTCAGGGCGAGCGAGCGCACCAGCCGCACGACGCGGGGCACCTGAGGGATCGTGATGGCGATGATGACGGTGGTCAGGCTGCCGCGAATCACGGCCATCAGGGCAATGGCCAGCAGGATGTCGGGAATCGCCATCATGCCGTCCATGATGCGCATGATGAGCGCGTCGGCCCAGCGCACGAAGCCCGCAATCAAACCGAGCAGAACACCGATCGCGGTGGCCAGCAGGGCCACGGAAATCGCCACGGTAATCGACACCCGGCCGCCCCAGACAGCGCGGCTGAAGATATCGCGGCCCAGCGCATCCGTGCCGAAATAGTGCTCGGCGGAAGGGGGCTTCAGGCGTTCCAGCGGATTGATGGCCAGCGGATTGTGGGTGGCCAGCAGGGGCGCTGCAAGCGCCATAAGGGCCATCAGGATGAGAATGACCAGGCCGATGATGAGGGTGGGGTGCTTACGCACCCAGCGCCAGCGCCGGGCCTGGGCCGAGAGGGCGTCATGCACGAGCGGTTGGCTGGCAACGGGAATAGGCGTGCTATCAGACATACGTGAACTTCCGAAGGGCGCTAGTAGCGGATGCGCGGATCGAACAGCCGATAGCTGAGATCGATAAGCAGATTGATCACGACATAGGTGGCGGCCGAAACGAGGAGCACGCTCTGGATCACCGGGTAGTCATGGTGTTGCACGGCGTCGATCACCAGCCGGCCCAGGCCGGGAATAGCGAACACGGTTTCGGTGACGACCACGCCGCCGATCAACAGGGCGATGCCGACGCCGACCGTCGTGGCGATGGGAATGGCCGCGTTGCGCAGCGCATGGCCGAGCACCGGCAAGACGCCCAGACCCTTAGCGCGGGCGGTGCGGATGTAATCGGCGTGCAGCACTTCAAGCACCGTACCGCGCGTCATGCGGGTAATCAGGGCGATATACACCAGAGCCAGATTCACGCATGGCAGGATAAGGCTGCGCAGCCATGGCCAGACCCCTTGCGACAGGCTGACATAGCCTTGCACCGGCAGCCATTGCAACTGCACCGCAAAGCTGTAGATCAGCAGATAGCCCACCAGGAATACCGGCACCGAAAAGGCCAGCACGGCGAAAATCATCACCAGCCGGTCGATCCAGGTGCCGGCCCGATACGCGGCCAGCACACCCAAGGGAATGGCGATGAGAATGGACAGGCCCATCGTCAGCGCGGCGATCGACAGCGTCGGTTCGACGCGCTGCGCCAGCAGGGTCGTCACGGGCACGTGGGTGAAGATCGAAGTGCCCATATCGCCTTGCAACAAGCGGCCTGCCCAAAGCATGAACTGACGCCACAGGGGCTCGTCCAGGCCCATCGCCAGGCGCAGCTTGGCGATGTCCTCTGCCGTGGCGAAATCGCCTGCGATCAGTGCCGCCGGATCACCCGGCGACAGATGGATCAACATGAACACCACGACCGCCACTACCAGTAGCACCGGGATGATGGAAAGTACCCGTCTGACTACGTATCCCATAAATCTTCCATGCTTAAAAGGCTCTGAGGGTGATTACTTGTCCAGCACCCACATATTGGGCACGCTCCAGATGCCGTCGGCATTCTTGAGCGTGTCAGTCACGACGAACACGCGCGAGAATTGGCCTGCCGGCACATAGGGGAAGACTTCGTAAGCACGCTCCTGGAACTTGTCCAGCGCGGCCTTGCGGTCGGCCGGCTCTTGCGCGGCGATCCAGGCGTTGCGGCGCTTGTCCAGTTCTTCATCGCAGGGCCAGCCCGGCAGGCTGTTGCCGCAGGCCGCGCCCAGATAGGTGTTGTTCAAGGGCGAGTTGACGTTGAACTCCGAGGCCGTCGACATGAACAGATTCCAGCCGCCTTGCGGGCCGGACGCTTTCTTTGCGCGGCGCGCCGTCATCGAGGCCCAGTCCATCGCCTGGATGTCCAGGTTCAGGCCGATCTCTTGCAGCAATTGCACGGCAACCAGTGTCGCAGCGTTGATCGTGGCGTGGTCGGTGGGCAGCAGAATCGTGACCGGCTCCCCCTTGTAGCCCGACTCGGCCAGCAGTTTCTTGGCCTGAGCGAGATTGGGTTTGGCGAAGGGCTCAGAGCCCGCCTTGGTGTCGTTCGGGCTGCCGCAGATGAAGGCGGTGGGACAGTGCTCCACACGCAGATCCTTGGGATAGCCCATCGCGCTGAGGAATTTAGCCTGATCGATCACGTGTGCAATCGCCAGACGCGCCTTGGGGTTGTTGAACGGAGGGAATGCCGAGTTGGGAATAATGTAGAGCTGGTTCTGCTCCATGACGCCCATCTTGACCGACTTGTCTTTGCGCAGCGTGTCGATGTAGTCGGGCGGCGCCTGCTCGATCATGTCGACTTCTTTGTTCTTTAGTGCCGCAACGGCGCTGTTGGAATCTGGAAGAATGATCCATTCCACGCGGTCAGCATGCGAGGTCTTGTCGCCGGCCAGTCCCGAGGGAGCGGCTTTGGGGCCGACGTAGTTCGGGTTGCGCACGAACACGATCTTGCTGCCCGGCACCCACTCGTCACGCTTGAACAGATAAGGGCCCGAACCCGTCACTTCACCCAGCGGACGGTCGGTGGGCATCTTGGCCATGCGTTCGGGCATGATGAAGGCCGGATAGCTGGATACCTTGGCCAGGCCGTCGAGCACCAGCCCGAAGGGCTGTTCGAGGGTCAGCTTGAACGTGTTGTCATTGACCACTGCCCATTTACCGCCGGCTGCGGCCAGCGCGCGCCCGATGTTGTCGCGTGCGCCCCAGCGTTCCAGGGAGGCGACGACATCGGCAGACGTGACCGCCTGGCCATCACTGAATTTCTGGCCTGGACGCAGGGTGAAGGTCCAGGTTTTTTTGTCGTCCGAAGTCGTGTATTTCTCGACCATCTGCGGCTGGACTTGGCCCTTGGCATCCATGGCGAACAGGGTGTCATAGACCATGTAGCCGAAGTTGCGCGTGATGTAGGCCGTGGTGAACGAAGGGTCCAGCACTTTCAGGTCGGCGTGGGGAACCAGGCGCAGGGTCTTTTCCTGAGCCTGCGCAGCGCCGGCGCCCAATACACAGAGGGCCGACAGGGAAAATGTCAGGAGATGGGCAAACAAAGTCTTCTTCATGAGAACGGACTCCAGTGCGGGAAGGTAATGTGCGGGCGCAGCCTTGCCTTAAAGCGGCCACTTAGGCAGGCGGATTTTTGAATAACTGAGGGTCTTCCAATCTGGCGTGGCCACGCCAGGGCCGCCTACATAAATCACATGTCGTGCAAGCTGCGAAAACGAAGCGTAAAAATGCTGGGCCGATTTCACGATGACCAGACGCTTTGCATTCAGGTCACAGCCCAGTTGCGTGAACAAATCGACATTGATGGCCTGATTGCGCAGCGAGGTCAGGACGATTTCCACCCCCTGGGTTTCGATCAGCGCACAATCGCCCATTTGTGCGGGCGCGCCGGACAGGCCGGTCATCACCAGGCCGGGGTGCAAGGCCTTGACGGTGCAGCGGGTATCGACCGGGTCTCCCGACAGGGGGCCGACCTTGCCGCCCAGACGCATCATGAGCGTGGTGCCCACGCCGGCATCGAAGGCAATGCGCACTGCGACCGGGTCCCACAGCGGTCCCATGGCGACATTGCCAATACCGCGCTCCAGCACGCGGCGCAGCACAAACGTGGAATCGCCCGGCGCGCCGCTGCCAGGATTGTCGGGCCGGTCTGCGAGTACGACCGGCGCGCCATCAAAGGCCAGCGCCTCATCCAGCGCTTGATCGATGCTGCGATAAGGCACCATCAGGGCGTCGCGCATAGCGATGAGTTCGTCGGCCAGCCCGCGCGCCAACGCCTGAGCGGCAGCGGCGTCTCCGTCCGTGTAGACCAGCATCTTGCTTCCCATCTCGGGCACGTCACCCGTGGCAAAGCCCTGGATCGCCGAGATGGACAGCACCCCGTTCTTGCCTTCCAAGGCCTGCATGCGGCTGACGAAGCCACGAGCCGGATCACGCGAAGTATGCATCGGCACGATCATTTCGCAGTCGACCATGGCCGCCACTGGCCGGATGCGACCGGCCTGGGCCAGCGCGCAAAGATCGACCAATTCTTCGGCGCGCTCGCGGATGTCGGTATGGGGATATTCTTTGAATGCCACCAGCAAAGTGGCTTTTTCGACCATCAAGGGCGTGATATGCGCATGAGGGTCCAGTTCGGCGCCCACCACGACGTCGGGGCCGACGATCTCGCGCACTCGCGCCAACAGATCGCCTTCGCAGTCATCGTAGCCATCGGCCACCATGGCGCCATGCAAACCCAGCAAGACCATATCGACAGGCATGGCGGCGCGCAGGTCGGCGAGCAGCTCGTCGCGCAGGGTTTCGTACGCTTCGCGGGTCGTCGCGCCGCCCGGCTGGGCCGAGGTCACGAGACCTTCAGCTAGGTCCCAACCCGCGGCGCGGCCGCGCAGGCGGGCGATGTAAAGCGGGGCGCCCGCGAAGGTCACGCTGTCGGGATGCGCGCCTGCCGGGTAGTAATCCCGGTCGCGGAATGAAGAAAGGCTGGTCGGCATGGGCGCGAAAGTATTCGTTTCGGTGCCCAGGCCTGCGCTGAAAACTCGCATGTTCGTTCTCCGGTCAGTAAGCGGAGAACCCATGCATCGCACAGGCGGATGAATACATGTTTTTCCCCAGGAATATTTTTTGAGTCCTGATGCCCCCCTGCTTATCGCGGTGAGCTTATATAGGCTCTATTCTGACGCATGCCAGATGAGTTCGGCCGATTATGCAGAGGCGACTCTGACAGAACCAATAGCAAAGACGGCCGTATTCATAACTTTGGGGTATGGCCCCTGGGGAAAACAGGGAAGTGCAGGCCGCGCATGCAGGAAAACCCCGAGGCGGGGTCGGGGCGATTCTTGCACGGCTTTGTTGCGGCGCTGGAATCAGCCGCCGGTTTGATCCCACTCGGCGATGGCGACCTGGTTGCGGCCTTGCGCTTTGGCCTTGTACAGCGCTTTGTCGGCGCGCTGAATGAGGGATTGAGGGGTTTCGGCGGGGCTCGAGGTGCCCACGCCCAGCGACAAGGTGACCTGGCCCGTGATGGGGTCGGTGAGGGTGGCGATAGTGTTGCGGATGCGTTCCGCCAGGGCGACGGCTTTGATGAGGGGGCAGTTGGGCAGCAGGATCAGGAATTCTTCGCCGCCCCAGCGGGCAACGGCGTCGCCCTCGCGCACATTGTCCCTGATCAGGTTGGCGCAGCGTTTCAGCACGGTATCACCCAAGAGGTGGCCGAACTGATCATTGATTTTTTTGAAGTGATCGATGTCGGCCATGATGACGGAATAGAAACGGCCGCTTTGGTGCGCAGCGCGATGCAGGCGCTGTATTTTCGCGGCGGCGCCGCGCCGGTTAAGCAGGCCGGTGAGGGCATCGCTGCGCACCTGCTTGCTCAGGAGCTTTTCGCGCGCTACGAACTGTGAGATGTCTTTCAGCACGCTGATGTAGTGTTTGACGCTGCCTGATTCGTCCGTCAGCGTGGTGATGACCTGTTCAATATAGGCGTTGCTGCCTTTCGCATTTTGATTGGGAAAGGTGTGGCGCGTACGCTTGCCCCCGTGGATGACACTGAGGAGATTCTTGTAGAAATCCGGGTGAGGCTGACCGGAGTTGGTGGCTTGCGGCGTCAGCTGGTGTACTTCCTTGGCGCTATAGCCGATGGCGCGCTGGAAAGCTTGGTTGGTAAATAGGATATGGCCCTTATCATCGGCGATGAGCACGGCATCATGGGTGGCGTTGAGGGCCTGCGCCAGAAGCGCCTGGCGCTGTTGCGCCAGCGTGCGCGCGGTGATGTCGCGTTGAACCGAGACAAAGTGCTCGATGCCTCCCTGCGCGCCACGTACGGGCGAGATATTCCATTCCACCAGATAGGGGCTGCCGTCTTTGCGGTAGTTAAAGGTGGAACCCTGAAAATAATCACCATTTTTCAGGCACAGGCGTAAGCGGTTGATGACCGTTTTGTCCGTCAGCGGGCCTTGCAGGATTTTCGGCGAGTTGCCGATGAGTTCTTCGGCGGTATAGCCCGTCATGGCGCACAACGCCGGGTTGCTGTATACGATGATAGGCTCGACACCGGCTGTGGTGATCAATACCGAATTGAATGACTGATTGATGGCGAGTTGAAGCAGCTCCAGCGCGTGATGCGGCATGGAGAGATTTCGTTCGGGAGCGTTCATGAATCTGCGTGCTGGGTCTTGATTCTATTAAGGCATCTTTCTGAGGGCGTCGCCTCGATGGCCTGTTGCGCCCCGCAACGATGTTTCAACCCGGATTGCTGACGACATACGGTTTTTAGAGGGTGCTGGCGAGCCGCTTTATATGCCGCCCCATTATAGTCGTCCTGCGGGGGTTCTGTCTTTTTGGCAGCATTTATACGAATTTCATCATATTTATGCTTATTTTGGCAGAAATTGAAAGACGTATTCGGCGGTTTAACAAAAGACGACGTTACATCTATTGCGTCAGTGGGCTGGACGGCAAGCGCGGCCGGCAATCGTTCAGATGCCGGCCGCGCTGGTGTGCGTCAGTGGGCTTTGTGATGTGCGTTGCCGCTGCGCTGGGTGGTCAGCGGACGTACCTCGACTTCGATGCGCTGGGTGTGGCGTTTTCCATCAGCCGATTCGGTGACCAGCGTGAGAGGCACATGCTCGCCGGTGGTCATCTGGCGCTGTAGGTCCATCAGCATGATGTGATAGCCGCCAGGTTTGAGCTCCACAGCCTTGCCGGCAGGCAGCGCAACCGAATCGACCTGGCGCATACGCATTACGTCGCCTTCCATTTTCATCTCATGGATTTCGGTCGAGCGTGCGACATCCGAGTGGGCTTCGACCAGTTTGCTGTCCGCGGGGGCGCGCACCGTCATGAAGGCGCCGGTGGACTTCTGGCCCGGCACGCTGGCGCGTATCCAGGCATTGTCGACGCTGACCTGGGCGTGTGCGGTTGCGGCAAGCAGCAGGCCCAGAGCGGCCGAGGCGCCGAGTCGTTTGAGGATTTTCATGGTTGATTCCTTGATAGGGCCGCCCGATTGCAACGGTGCGGCCGGTTCCCGATGGTGCCTTCCGGCATGGGCGCAGAAGGCGTGACCGAAAGCGGCGGCTGGCCAGGAGGACTGGCGTGCCTGCTTTACGCGCGTGTAGCCGGCGGGGCGCGTGAGCCCAGAGGCGGGCCCGGCGGCGGTCCGGCCAGGCTGGCGCGATAAGCAGGAAGGACCGGTGCTTTGTGGGCCTGTGCCGCTGAGGGAGAGGGCATGAGGCCGGTCGGCGGCAAGATGGCCTGTGCCGGCAGGGTGCCGAAGGCGCAGGTCTTGGCGTCCATGGCGGGATTGCCGGGTTTGCCCGGGGTTTCCAGTTCGACGAACACGGTGCCCGCGCCGCTGCACAGGGTCAGCAGGGCGTGGGAGGGGGCCGCCATGAAACCGTTGGGAATCAGTGCGCGGAGCAAAAACGCCGCCATCGCCAGACAGATCAGGATCTGCCAGGACCGATTACCGCGATGGTTTGCCGTCGTGCTACGCATGCGTCGGATTCTAGTACAGCTCGCCGTCAAGAGATCAGACGTTTTGATCAAGACAGGATTAGAGGTATTCCGTCGTTAATAACAGGCCGATGGTTTTTCCTTCTTCTTTGATCTCGGTCACGCGTTGTTCTGCCCTATCGGTTTGGATGATTTCGCCGGGGCGCAAAGCCGTGCTCCAGAGTTGTTCGCCACGGCCATCAAAGTTTCGGCAGCTCGTGCTGGCCTGCTCACCGCCGAAATGCGTGGTGGGACAACTGGGTTGGGTAATGGCGCCGATGAATTCGATGCGTAGGGTTTCGGCAAAGACCGGGACCATGAGGCTGGCCCCGGCAATGATCAGCGCGCTGCGGATCAGGGGTGGGTGTGTCTTGAACATTGCTATATCTCATTGATGCTAGTGATCGCCCAATGAGTAGAAAGAGGGTCAAAAGATTTTTTTGAGCCCGAATTCTAGGCTAATGATTCAATATCCTTTGTTGAGGAGAGTTCCCCAATTTGCTTGGAGTTCAAGGGTTTGGAAATAGCAAGAAACCCTAAAATAATCCGAAGTGGTTTGATGCAAATAGGGTGTCAGATCAGAACAGGCTGTGCTCGGCAGGCCGACGCCGCCCGCGTGGCGGCCCGTAGCGGCCCGAGGTGGCGGCGTCCATCATTCCACGGCGCGCAGCCGGGCTTCCTGCAAGTCGAGCTGCTGCGCGTGCTCGCGCGCCAGCGTATCGGAGATGCGGTGGGTGCGCGCCAGGCGGTAAACGGCATAACGCGAAGCCGTTACGGCCGCCAGACGCAATTCGCGCTCGATACGGATGCGTAGCGCCAGGTCTTGGGCTGACCCATCCGCCTCGGCTTCGCCAGCCTGACGGCGCAAGCTGGCCGCCAGTGCATCGGAGACCTCGGCGTAGAGGGCGGCATCTTCAGGGTGCGCGGCAATCTGCTTCTTTGTGGACGCTTCCAGACTTTCGAGCGCGGCACGCAGCATGGCCTCTTGCGCCAGCACCCGTTCCTGGTGAACCCGGTCATTGGGCGGGAAGGTCAGCCCGCGCAAAAGCGGCGGCAGGCTGATGCTGGCGAACAGCAGAGAAAACACAATGACAAAGGCCGCTAGGCTGATCGCGAGATCGCGCGCGGGGAAGGGCGTGCCATCGCCCAAGGCGAAAGGCAGCGTCATTACGCCAGCGAGGGTGACGGCGCCGCGCACGCCTGCTACAGACATGGCCAGAACGAGGCGGGGAGAGATAGGTAGGGGTTTGTGGCCTTTACGGCGCGACCGGTAGGCGCTGATCTTGAGCGAGGTGGCCACCCATATCAGACGCACCAGCACTAGGGCCAGGCAGATAAAGAGACCGTAGACCGGCAGCCAGTAGAGGGCATGGCCACCGCTCTCGGCGGCGGCGCGCGACAGATTGGCGAGAATGGTCGGAAATTGTTCACCCAGCAGGACGAACATCATGCCGTTGAGCGTGAACTGCACCATATTCCATACGGCAGTGCGCTCGACCCGCGTGGTGGCCAGCAGCCGGCCCGACATCTCGATATAGCTCATGGTGATGCCCGCAGCGACGGCGGCGAGAATGCCTGAGGCGCCGACCTGTTCGGCCACGAAGTACACACAGAAGGGAATGATGAGGCTGAGCAGCACGTCGCTGCCCGGCTCGGAGCCGAAGCGGCGCGTAAGCAGCGCGCGCGTGCGCATTAAAAGCCAGGTCAGCGCGATGCCGGTGCAGATGCCGGCGACCGTCAGCCAGACAAAATACATCGAGGCATTAGTCAGCGAGAACGCGCCGGTCATGGCGGCGACGACGGCCAGGCGAAAGGCGACCAGCCCGCTGGCATCGTTGAACAGCGACTCGCCCTCGAGCACGGCCATCATGCGGCGGGGAATCCTGACTCGGTGGGAAATCGCCTCGACGGCGACCGGGTCGGTAGGCGAGACGATGGCGGCAATTGCGAAAGCCACCGTCAAGGGAACCAGGGGAATCATCCAGTGGATGAAATAGCCCACGCCAAGCACCGTCAGGAAGACCAGGCCGAAGGCCAACTGGACGATGGAGGAAGCCTCTTGCAGCACGGCGAGCTTGGACACCCGCCAGCCATCCAGAAACAGCAGCGGTGGCAGGAACAGCAGGAAGAAGATATCGGGTTCGATCAGGACGCCGCGCTGAAAGACAGCGGCGATCAGAAAACCGAAAGCGATCTGAATAAAGGGCAGCGGAATGGCGCGCGGCAAAATGCGCGCCAGGACTCCGCTAAGCATGACAGCCACCAGCATGGCCATGATGATGGCGAAAGTGCTCATCGCGATTCTCCTCCTGAGGGAGGCACAAGGCTGTCATTGAGTTTGCCCAGCGCAAAGGCAAGTGAGACGGCTGCGACTTGCGCGGCCGCGTGGGCGTCGGCCCGTGCAATGCGCGCGCTGAGCAAACCATTGGCCGCTTCCGTGGCGACGGTAATGGTGCCCAGGCCCTGTTTGTAGGCGTCCAGCGCCGCATCGTAGGTCAAGGCCGTGGTGTCAACCAGCGTGGAGGCGGCCTCATAGGATTGCAGGGCCGTTTCCAGCAGGTTGGAGGCGATGACGATTTCGCTCATGGCGGTGTTGCGCAGCTTCTCCAGCGCGGCCTGGGCGGCCTGCACCCGCTCTCTGGCATCGTGCAGGCGCGAGCTGCGCATGCCGCCATCGTAGAGCGGCATCGTGAGGCCCAGCAGCACGCCGCGCGTCACCGAGCCGTTCGAGAGCCCGGACACCGGCCCGATGGATAGTTTGTTGTGGCCGCCCATATAAAAGCCGGCCAGGAACACCTTGGGCAGAAAGTCTGCCTGCGCCACATCCACGCCGTTCTCGGCCGCCTTGAGCGAAGCGATGCTGGCCATGATGTCGGGGCGTTCAGCCAGGGCGCGTTGCAGGATAGCCCCTTGGGGGAGCTCTTGCGCAGAGGGCAGGGGAGCCGCCGCGCTGTCGGCTACGCGAACCGGCGTGCCTGGCGGCAGGCCGAGGTGATCCAGCAGGGCTTGATAGGCGTTGCGCTCCAGGCCTGCGCTGCGTACTTGTTGCAGGCGCGCCTGGGCGACCAGTTGGCGCGCCTGGGCCTCTTCGATCGAGGTGGCCAGGCCGCTCTTGCGCTTGGCCATCACGGCGGCCAGCACGCTTTCGCTGTTTTGCAGGGTTTCGGCGCTGATCCGCGTACGCTGGCGCGCCGCGCCATATTCGTAGTAGTTGCGGCTGACGTCGTAAACCAGCTTTTGATGCACCAGATTGAATAGAAAGTTAGCGCCCAAGGACAGGTTGCGCGCCGCCTCGTTGGCTGAGGCGCGCATGCCGAAGTCAAACAGCAGCCATTCCAGCGTGAGTGCGGGTACCGTGCCTCGCAGGCTGCTGTCTATCGTGGGACGCTGACCGAGTATTTCGGGCAGGCGCCGATCCGTCTCCAGTCGTCCGGTGATGACGGTGGCCGACAGGCGGGGAAGGTAGGTGGATTCGGCCAGCCCGACGGCCGAGGCAGCTTGCCGCGCCTGGCTCCAGGCCAGGCGGGTGGCCGGATTATTACGTTGCGCCATATCGATGAGTGCGGGCAGATCGTAGTCGCGGTCTGCCGCCGGCCTGACGGGCAGCGCCGGGCTCTCCGTGGCCAGCGCACGCCATTGCGCGGGCGCTGCGGGCGGCTGCCAGGCGCGATTGGCCGAGGCGGGGGCGCGGTCGATACTGCTGGCGCAGGCCGCCAGCAGTACGGGGCTGCACAGCGCCAGCCAGCGCAAAGGGGCAAGCCGGTCAGCGGCCATCGATCAAAGTCTCCAGTCGTTGGATGTCGGCGCCCAGCGCGCCGGGCAGGGCCGCAGAGGGCGTCAGCGCCGGTGCGCCGTCCGGCGCCTTGGCCGCAACGGCGCGGGCCAGCGCATCCAGACGCTCGGCGGCGCGAGCGTCGGCGGGTGGGCTGATCAGTAGTTGCAGGCTGGCTGTATCCATGGTGTTGCAGATCGCATTGATCTGGGCGATGTCGGCGTCGGAGGGGCGGTGCCGGTACACCTCGAAATGGGCAACGCCCAGGGCCTGCCGCGTTTGCGCCAGGCTGTCTGCGACCTTGGAAGCGTAAGCCAGCCGCAAATCGCGCGCCTCGGCCGTGTTGCCGGGAGCCGCCACGCGCGAAAGATAGCTCAGGGATTGTTGCAGGCTATCCCATACTTTATGCAGTACCCCGACAGGCCAGAACTGCGTGAACATGACGTACAGCACGAAGTTGCCCAGCAATACGCCCACGACACGGTCACGCGCGGTATCCATATCGAAGGTAGGGCCAAAACCCTGTAACACGGTGAGCAAAAAAGCCAGGGCGATTTGCACACCCGCATAGGAGATGCGCTCGCTGCCCACCGCCACCCAGGCCGAGAGCAGAGTGCCAATAAAGACCAGCACCATGATGGCGCCTACCGAGGTCATGTGCGGCATCAGGAAAACGATGGAGCCGATGCCCAGCGCCGCACCGATCAGGCAGCCCGTGATGCGCAATACCAGTTTGTGCGTGGTTTCAGCGACCGATCCCAGCGCCGCCACATAGCAGGTGATCATGGCGGTGTGAATGCCTTGCCATTGCGCCGCGGTATAGATGAGATAGCAAAGAATGGCCGCCGCCGTGGTTTTGATGGCGTAGCGCAGGTGCTCGGGATTGCGGCGGGCGTCGGCGCGCATGAAAGGTTGGCCAGGCGCCGGGGTGGGGTAGTGATCCGGCGTGCCCGACAGCTCGCGCAGCGCTGCGTGGATGTGCCGGGCCGTCTCGTTGAGTCCGGAAGCGGCAGGGGCAGGGGCGGGGGCGGCCTGGCCACGCGCTAGGGCTTCGGCCGCCTGGCGCATTTGGGTCGCCAGTTCGTCGCGCTGGGCCTGCGGGGTGTCTGGCGGCAGCACTTGCAGGGCGGTGGCGATGCGATAGCTTTCCTGTAGCGCACGCGCCACACGGCGCAGCTCGTTTCTGCGGCCCAGCGCCAGCAGGCGTGTCATGCCCAGCCGTTTGATGGATGCTTCCTGGCCGTCGCCGACGAGTTCGAGCAGGCGGGCGCGGTGCTGCGGCGTATCCTGCGCGGCCAGGTCGGCGCAGGCGCGCAGTCGGACATCGAGCGTATGGCGCAGCAGCGCAAGCGGTTTGCGGCCCAAGGTGAGATTGACCGCCAGCACACAGGCCATCGGCATGGTGGCCATGAGCCAGGCATAAAGAATGGCGCGAGTGGCAGCTTCGCCAAAGGGCACCATATCGAGCAGGGTCAGCACGAAGGCGAGCACCAGGGCAATGATGCCGCCCAGCTCGCCGAGCTTGCTTGCGGAGCCCAGATAGAGCAGGCCGATCGAGGTCACGGCGATGGCCAGGATGCGCAGCGCTGGCACATCGATGGTCCAGCGGGTCAGCATGAAGAGCACAAGGACGACCACGGCCACCAGTATCGTCAGGGCCACCGCGAGGATGACACCCTCGGCCGCGTCGGGCTTCATCACGAAGAAGATCAGATAGCAGCTGAGGGCGGCCTCGGGAATCCCGTAAACGGCCGCCATCATGGTAGTGAGCGCGCAGGTGAGGGCGATGCGCCAGGCTTGCGCGAAACGGCCCGGAAAGGGGTCGATCAGGTCATGGCGGGCCAGGCGTAGAAACCCTGACCAGGATTCAGCACTGTTCATCGGTATGAATGATGACGGTGGCCGAGCCTCCTACGCGCATCAGCTCCGGTGGCGGGTCTTTCAGCAGCACGCGCACCGGAAAACGTTGGCCTACACGCACCCAGTTCAGCGTTTTGGGAACATAGGGTAGGCTGCGCGGGATGGGGATCAGGTCTTCGCTCGCCACGCCCCAGCCGATGGAGTCCACGACGCCGGCAATCGGCCTGGAGCGGTCGGCGGCGACATAGGCGCGGGCGCAGGCCCCTGGCTTGATGGCGCTCAGTTCGGTTTCCAGAAAGCCTGCCGAGGCCCACCATCGGGTCGTGTCGATCAGCGTGAAGGCGGATTGCGCGGGAACGAGGTAATCGCCATTGGCGATAGACAGGCCGACGACGCGGCCATCATTGGGAGCGCGCACCTGAGTGTCGCGCAACTGCCGCTCGGCGATGGCCAGCGTGGCCCGGTTCTGCGCGACCACGGCCAGGGCGGCATCGGTGTCGCCCACCAGCGACCGCGCGGCATCCTGTTGCGCGAGCGCTTCTTTCAGGCTGGTGTCGGCATTGCGCTTTAGCGTGCGGGCGTCGTCCACTTGCTGCGCGGTGACATACCCCTTGGGCAGCAGACCCTGTAGGCGTTGCAGGGTCTGGCCGGCCTGGGCGGCGTTGATGCGCGCGCGTTCGACCTGCTCGCTGGCGATGGCGGCGTTTGAGGATTCCGCCGATACACTGCGTTTGCGTGTCGCGAGCGCCGCTTCGGCGGCCTGCAGGCCGGCCCGGGCCTGCTCGACCTGCAACTGATAAAACTCGGGGTCTACCGAGAACAGGAGTTCGCCCTGGGTGACTTTGCTGTTTTCCTGCACGGCCAATTGTTGGATGCGGCCGGGCACGGATGAGGCCATACGCGCCACATTGGCCGTGATGACCGCGTCTTCAGATAGGGGGCGAGCGCCGATGCGAGCGAAATACGCCCAACCTAGCCCGATGGCCAGGACCATGATGACGATTAGGATGACAACAGCGGCGCGGCGCCGATTGCCCGGTTCGGAGTGGGGGGTCGGCATGTCAGCGAGCGTAAATCGTCAGAGAGAGCAGGAACATGACGGCCGCGGCGAAAGCCAGATAGGTCAGGAGATGCAAGGGCAGGTATTCGTCTACGCCTGTTCGCACCAGGATGACGCGCAGCACCAGCGCGGCGATGCAACCCGCCGTGGCGCACAGCAGCCAGGAGGGAAAATAGGAATTGAACAGAACGACATAGGGCGGACGATCACCTGCGCAGCCGGTCAAAAGTGGCGTGAGCCACAGCGCCAGGGCAATCAGGCGATGGCCAGCGGGTTGTTGCATATTGCCCAAAAAATGCTCTCCGAAGAATCGTCGTGTGACACCGTCAGGGCCGTCGCGTTGCATTGATGGCAAGATGATACAAGGTTCAGATGAAAACGCAGCGCGCGCCGGTGGGCGATCGCGCTGCGGTTTTCCTACATGTCAGATTGATTTTCCTTAGCTCTGCAGGGATGTGCCGGACAGGCCTGCGCGAGCCAGCAGGGGGCTCGCTGCAATGTGCGCAGGATCAGTTGGGCGACCAGAACACGTATTCGGCCGTGTAGGGGCTCTCGGCGAGCTTGCCTACCGTGTTGACATCGCAAGGCGTGGTGGGGGCGCCGCCGCCGCTGCTCACCAGGCGCTGGATATAGGTCACGCCGGTCAGGATGCCGCCGGGCCCGCCGGAGGGGTTGGCGATGACCAGTTGATCGTACAGCCGGTTCTCACCGATGTTGGCGCGCACGATTTCCATGCCGGTCAGGTTGGAGCCGTCGGAGGCTTGCCAGGTTTCCGGAGGGCTGCTGAACGTGGCTTGCGCGGTTTTGTTGCTGAGTGTCGCCTTGGCCTTGATGATGCGCCAGACGGGGGCGCCCGGCGCGCCAGGCAGGGGTTCTGGCCGCAGGCATTCGTAGGTGATGACGCCTGTGGCGGGTGCGCGCCAGGACACATAGTTGCCGGCGGGAACATGCATGATTTCCGGTACGGCGGCCGAGGCGCTGAATGCGGCGGCGATGAGTGGGAGGGCCAGTAGATGACCCAGCGGGCGACGCGAGTATTGCTTCATGCTGACTCCTGTAATTCAAGCCGGATTCATAAAGGACTGCCAGGATTCTACAGGCAGAGCGCGGCTGCGGTACTTGAAAGTCGCTGCGGCGGCTGCCGGCGCTGCTCAGGCTTTCCGTTCCCGTATGGGGAGGGTAAGGTAGGGGCGGTTTGGATGGTCTTTAGTATTTATCACTATGACGGGAGTGGGTCGGATGTATATGACAGGCTTTACGGGCGTGCCGCGTGCGCGCCGCCGGAATCCGGAGGCCTGCGGTTGCCGCAAGCACGGGCCTTTGATGGCCTGGATGAATCGCAGAGTTGAAAACGACCTGGTGCTGCGCATGGCCGCGGGCGGCGTGGCGGAGACCGTGCGTCCCTTTGGCGCGTTTCGGGCTGACAGCGCCTTTGCGGGTGACCCCCAGGTCAGCGCAAAGCCGGTGATCTTCACCAATCTGCGTTTGTTCGACGGGCTCACATCGAGCCTGCGCGACGGCATGGATGTGCGCGTCGAGCACAACCGAATCACGGATATCCTGCCTGCCGGTCAGGGCCGCGAGGGTGCGGCCGTTGTCGATTGCGGTGGCCGGGTCTTGATGCCCGGGCTCATCGATGCGCACTGGCACAGCATGCTCTGCGGCATTACGCAGATGGCGGCCATGACCGCCGACCCCGCCTATATCCATCTGGTCGCGGCCCGCGAAGCGCAACATACATTGATGCGCGGCTTTACCAGTGTGCGCGATGCCGGTGGCCCCAGTTTCGCGCTCAAACGCGCTATCGACGAAGGGCTGGTGCACGGGCCGCGCATCTATCCTTCCGGCGCCATGGTGTCGCAGACCTCAGGGCATGGGGATTTCCGCATGCCTTATGAAGTGCCTTCGCGCCCGGATGCGCTCAGCCATTTCGAGTTGGCCGGTGTCAGCGCTATTGCGGACGGTCATGACGAAGTGCTGCGGCGCGCACGCGAGCAGTTGATGCTGGGCGCCTCGCAACTGAAACTGATGGCGGGCGGCGGCGTCACCTCGCTCTACGATCCTTTGACCAGCGTACAGTTCACCGAAGAAGAGCTGCGCGCAGGGGTGCAGGCGGCGGCGGATTGGGGCACTTATGTGATGGTGCACGTCTACAGTTCCCAGGGCATACAGCGGGCGCTCAAGGCCGGAGTCCGTTCCATCGAGCACGGGCAATTGGCTGACGAGGAGACGGCGCGCATGATGGCCGACCATGGCGCTTGGTGGAGTTTGCAGCCTTTCTTTGGCGATGAGGACGCCAACCCTCACCCCGATCCGGTCAGCCACGCGAAACAACAGCAGGTCGCCCAAGGCACCGAGCGCGCCTATGCGCTATCCCGGCAGTTCGACATCAAGACGGCCTGGGGTACGGACATCCTGTTTTCGCCGCAGTTGCTGGCGCGGCATAGCCATATGCTGGCCAAACTGACCCGTTTGTATGCGCCGTTAGATTTGCTGCGCATGGCCACGGGCGCTAATGGTGAACTGCTGGGCATGTCGGGTCTGCGCAACCCTTATGCTGGCGCTGTCGGGACCATCACCCCTGGCGCATTGGCGGATCTTCTGGTGGTCGATGGCGATCCTTCGCGTGACCTGGATTTCCTGACGGAGCCGCAACGCAATCTGCGGCTCATCATGAAAGATGGCAGGGTCTACAAGAACTCGCTCTGATGTCCTGCGAGGCGGCGGCTCTCAGTTGCGCCGTATGCTGTGGTTTGGATGGGCAGCTGACCTAGGTCTTTGCGTAGCGGCAGTCTGCACCACGGCTTTCCGGGCAAGGCCGCTAAGCGCGGCCTTAACGCGGATTCCTGGCTGCTCGGTCTGAGCGCCGCCGCTTGGCTCTTGAACCAGGCTGCGGTGAGCTTGTCGGGCGTCTTTCCCGGCCAGAAGCACGAAAAAAACGCCGCCTCCAAGCTTCATCATCAGCCCGCTATGCTGGGTCTGGCTTGCCTCGCCGGCCAACTACCCGATGTGGGGGTGGCTGCTTAGATAGGTCGTCACGATTTCGAGCACCCCATTGATGATGAATTGCACGCCCATGCAAACCAGCAAAAAGCCCATCACGCGAGAGATCGCCTGCACGCCATCGTGCCCGATGATTTTCACGATGCGGCCCGCGGACCGCAGACAGACCCAGAACAGCAGGCCCAAGAGCAAAAACACCAGGATAGGCGTGACCTCAAGCACCCAGCGCGAATACTCGTGATCGGTGTGGATGGTAGACGTGGCGCTCACAATCATGGCGATGGTGCCCGGACCGGCTGTGCCCGGCATGGCCAGGGGCACGAAAGCGATATTGGGCACGCTGCGTTCGGCGATGTTGGTGGCGGCGTCGGCCTCGGGAATATCGTCCGTGGTGGTCTGCGGAAATAGCATGTTGAAACCGATGGCCGCGACGATCAAGCCGCCAGCGATGCGCAGCCCCGGGATCGAAATGCCAAAGGTGCTCATGATCCAGGTGCCGGCGTAGAAGGTCACCAGCATGATGCCAATGACATAGAAGGTTGCCTGGCGAATCTGCTTTTGGCGTTCCCGGAAGGGGATGTGTTCGCTCAAGGAAAGCAGCAGCGTCATGGATGTGAGCGGATTGGCCAGCGGCAGCATGAGGGTCAGGCCCAGTCCGGTGAGTTTGAAGAGGTCGATAACGTCGTTGATCATGGCGATAGGGTCTCGGCGTGCAGGAGTGGGGCGAGTTGTTCGATGCCGCGCAGGGTGTGCTGCAAATGCTCGCGCAGCGCCCGGGAGGCCGCCCCGCAACGTCCGGCTTCCAGCAGATCCAGGATGTGCAGATGCTGCTCGCAGTGGCTGCGGTAGCGTGTACGGTCGCGCATGAAGCGGTAGGACAGCAGGCGGCGCACACGGTTCACACGGCGGATGGCGTCGATGAAGAACACATTGCCGGAGGCCTCGACCAATGATTCATGAAAACGCACGCCGCGTTCGTGAATCTGGTCGGCGCTGTCGCTGTCTATGCCGCCGTCGAGGAGATGCTGCTCGGCCTGCCGGCAACGGGCCAACACTACCGGGTCTAGCCGGTAGCCCGGTTCGAGCAAGGCGGCCGGCTCCAGCGCCAGGCGCAGCCGGTAGGATTGCAGCAAGGCGTCGGGAGTGCGCAGCATGGGCGAGAACTCCCAGCCATAGCCGGGGCGGCGCGAAATCCAGCCTTCGGCCGCGATGCGATCAAGCACGGCATTCAGTTGCGCGACGGTCAGCTTATAGCGCTGACGCAATTGCGCTTCCGTCACGGCGTCGGGCAGATCACCGCGCAGCAGGTCGTCAGCGATGCGGAAATAGGCTTGGTCGCCGGTCGCGGCCGGCGCGTTCAGCGTTACCTGGTGCGCGGCGGCGGTCACGAAATAGCCGCGATTGGGTTGCCGCAGGAGCAATCCTTGCGCCGCCAGTTCTTGCAGCGCGTCGTTGACAGGGGTGCGCGAGACGCGCAATTGGTCGGCCAGCCACTGGGCGGGCAAGTGTGCGTCCGGCGCCAGTCTTTGCGTCTGGATCAAGCGAATGATCTGGGCAGCGATGGCGTTTGGAGGGTTCATGCGGATGACTTTAACCCGGAATCTGCGCCGTGGAAGCGGCGCCGGAGATCGCGGTCAGGGCCTGCCAGGCTGGCAGGCGGGTCCGCCGTCAGGATAGGGCGCGTTGCAGAATGCTGGGAATCACGCCGCCAGCGCGCAGCAGCTCGCATTCGAGCTGGGTTTCCACCGCCGCCGTGGCGTCGCAGGCGCTGCGGCTTCCATCGGCATGCCAGATGCGCACGGCTACGGTGGCGCGCGGTTGAATATCGGCCGCATCGATCTCGACGCGCTCGCCTGTCTGAAGTCCGGGCCAATTCGCCGGAAGGCGCAGCGGCAGCACACCCATGCCGATCAGATTGGAGCGATGGATGCGCTCAAAGCTCTTCGCCAGCACGGCGCGGATGCCGAGCAGGCGCTGCCCCTTGGCGGCCCAGTCGCGCGAAGATCCGGTGCCATAGCGTTCGCCCGCGACCAGCACGACGCTTTGTTTCTCCGCCTGATAGCGGGCCGCCGCCTGCCAGATCGGCATGAGCTCGCCGCTGGGCAGATGCCGGGTGTGCGCCACCGGCGCGTCGGGCGCCAAGTGGTTGCTGAGCGTGCGGCTGTAGAAGGCCGCCCGCAACATGACTTCCCAATTGCCGCGCCGGGAAGCAAAGACGTTCAGCTCATGCCTGTTTTCGCCGCATGCTTCAAGATAGTCCGCCACCAGGCTGTCGGCCGGGATAGCGCTGGCAGGTGAAATATGGTCGGTCGTGATGTCATCGCCCAGCACCAGGAGGGGATAGGCCGTGTAATGGCCTAGCAGGCAGCCCGCATCACTTGCGGCAAACGGAGGGCGGCGCAAGATGGTGGATGCGGGGTCCCAGGGAAAGCGCGCGCCTGCGGGCGCCGGCAAGGCATGCCAGGCGGGATTGCGCGCGGCCTGCGCGAAGTCATGGGCGAAATCATGGGTGGACAGGCCTTGTTTCAAGCAGGCCTGAATGTCTGCCTCATCCGGCCAGAGATCGGCCAGCATGACGGGCTGGCCTTGGCCATCCCGGCCGATTGGCCCATGCATCAAATCCAGGCCTGCGTCACCAGCCAGGGCGTAGGCGATCACCATGGGCGGCGACATGAGAAAGCCGAGTTCCAAATCGGGATGTACGCGGCCCGGGAAGTTGCGGTTGCCGGACAAAATGGCGACTGGGCGAGCCGCGCCAGCGCGCTGGGCTTGTTCGATGCGCTCCGGCAAGGCGCCCGAGTTGCCGATGCAAGTGCTGCAGCCAAAGCCGACAATGTCAAAACCGACAGCGGCCAGGTCGTCCAGCAAACCGGCGCGTTTTAGATAACTGAGGGCGGCCGGCGATCCGGGCGCCAGCGAGGTCTTGGTCCAGGGGGCGGCGCGCAGCCCGCGCGCGCGGGCCTTGCGTGCAAGCAGACCGGCGGCCATCAGCAAGGCGGGGTCGCTGGTGTTGGTGCAACTGGTGATGGCCGCGATGGCGACAGGATGGGCGGGCAGATTGTCCGTCCCCCCGGCAAAACCTGCCAGGGCCTGTGGGATGCGCGCCAGGGGCAGGCGGTCCTGTGGCCGGCGCGGCCCGGCTGCGCTGGCGCCGATCTGCTCCAGCGCGATGTGCAGGGTCTGTGTGTAGCGCGGCCGGGCCTGCGGATCGAACCACAGGCCGTTGCGTTGCAGATAGGCCCGCGCCAGCGTGAGGGCTTTTTCGTCGCGGCCGGTTTGGCGCAGATAGTCCAGCGCTTCTTCGTCGGGCGGGAAATAAGCGGTGCTTGCCCCGTATTCGGGCGCCATATTGGCGACGACGGCCCGTGTGCCGGCAGACAGGCCGGACACGCCCGGGCCGAAGAACTCCACAAACTCGCCTGACACGCCGATGGCGCGCAGACGTTCGGTGACGGTCAGCGCCAGATCGGTCGCCAGCGAGCCTGGCGGCAGGGCGCCGGTCAGCTCGACGCCAATCACCTCCGGGATGCGCAGCATGGTGGGCATGCCGAACATCACGGTCTGCGCTTCCAGGCCGCCCACGCCCCAGCCCAGTACGCCGATGCCGTTGATCATCGGCGTATGGCTGTCGGTGCCCAACATCATGTCGGGAACCGCCCAGGGCTCGCCCTCACGGAGCTCAATCTGCACCAGCGTGGCGAGCTGCTCCAGGTTGATGGTGTGCATGATGCCAGTGCCCGGCGGGTGAATGCGCACGCCGTTTAGCGCGCTGCTGGCCCAACGCAGGAACTGATAGCGCTCGCGGTTGAGGCGGATTTCATGCGCGATATTCAGGCGGGCCGCGTCGGGGCGGGCATAGGCGTTGACAGCCAGCGAATGATCGACCGACACGTCCACCGGCAGGCAGGGGTTGAGCCGGGCAGGATCGGCGCCCGCTTCGGCCAGCGCGTCGCGCATGGCGGCGATATCGACCAGGGCAGGAGTGCTGGTCGTGTCGTGCATGAGTACCCGGCCAGGCTGGAAAGCGATCTCGGCATGGCTGCAGCCTGCGCGCAGCCAATCGCGCAGCGCGGCGACAGCGGCTTCACGTTCGGCGCCGCGCATATGGCGCACGGCGTTTTCCAGCAGCAGGCGTAACACGACTGGCAGGGGGCCGGCATCGAGTGCGGGAAGGTCGACGATGAAATAGCGGTCGTTGCCGACAGTCAGCGTAGCCGGAGAGAAAGACGCGGTAGTCATGCCCGGCATTATTGCATTTTTCAATTTTAAAAAGCAATTATTCATCCATGATGCTCGGGCTGAACGTCGCTGCGGCGCGATCCGCCTGGCCTCATCGGGCCCTATCGGTATCAAGGCCTCTCAATAGCCTGCGCTGGCCCGGAGATCGAAGGGCGCGCGTGGCCTCTACAATGCGCTGACACCGCCTGTCGCGGTGCGCTGAACAAGGGGAGAGCATGGACGCGGATTTCTGGCTGGATCGTTGGCGTGAGGGAAAAACAGGTTTTCATCAAGACCGTGTTACGCCGCTCTTGCCCAAGTACTGGCCCCGCCTGGCACTGCCGACTGGCGCGCGCGTGCTGGTGCCTCTGGCGGGTAAGTCGCTGGACATGGTGTGGCTGGCCGAACAGGGCCATGAGGTTTTGGGAGTCGAGCTTTCGTCGCTGGCCGTGCAGCAGTTTTTCGCCGAACAGGGTTGGGCCCCACGCCGGTGGGAGAGCGCCTACGGCCAGCATTACGCGGCCAACGGTGTCGAATTGATCTGCGGCGATATCTTCAAGCTCGACGACGCAGCGCTAAAGGATTGCCTGGGTGTGTATGACCGCGCCGCCCTGGTGGCGCTGCCCGAGACGATGCGGCGCGCCTATGCTAACCATGTCTATGGACAGATGCCGGCCGGCTACCGCGGGCTGTTGCTGACGCTGGATTACCCTCAAACACAAATGGAAGGCCCGCCTTTCTCGGTCGACGAGGCCGAGGTGCAGGCGCTGTTTGGCGAGCAGGCCCATCTATGGGACCGTCGTGACATTCTGGAGAAGGAGCCCAAGTTTGCCGAGCGCGGCGTCAGCAGACTGGACACCTTGGTTTTCCGCTTGAGTGCAGCCTCGTAACCCGCTAAGCCTGTCTCGATGGCGTTATAGAATCCTTGCGAGCCCGCTCAAACTGCCCTGCGGGCAGCGCTGCCCCTTGCCACACCTGCTGCCGGGCTTCGGCCGGTACCGGAGAAATCGTATGAAAGCCCTGTTCCTGATCTGTTTTTCCGCCTTGCTGTCCGGCTGCGTTTCGGGCCAGTTTGCGCATCCAGGCCCGCCGCACCCCGGCGCGGTCAATCCCTACAGCAGTGGCGGTTTCCACGACGCCGGGCCCAATTATCCCGATACCGGCCGCTGACGCCAAAGCCCTGTCGGGGCCTGCCTCGGGTAAGCGCCAAAACAGCGGAGAGAAATATTTAGTAGGCGTTGCATTTAATTGTGTGCGCTCCTGCAATAATCATCCCTGTTATGACGCCGCATCCTGCGGCGAATTTCAAGGTCTCCGATGAAGAATCTCACGCTACGCCAGCGTCTGTTAGGCAGTTTTCTGGTCATCCTTGGCATCATGGGTTTGACCTCCGGGCTGGATTACAACCGGCTGGAGCACATCGAAAACGAGGTGGGCGTCATCAATACGGACGCGGTGCCGGGGATCTACTACAGCACCTCGATCCGCGCCGCCTGGTTTATGGGCTTTGTGGCCTTGCAGGACGCTTACGACAGCGAAGATCCGGCGGCGCGCCGTGCCGCCTTGCAGTCCCTGCCCGAACATGACCGGGCACTGGATGAGCTCATCCGGCAGTATGACCAGACCGTTCTGCGCGCCGACGATCGCGAGATATTCAAAGCGTTTCTGCTTGATTACGCCGCCTACAAAGCACTGCGTGAGCGTTTGCTAACGTTGCCGGAGTTTGCCGGAACCGATGCGGCGCGGCGCTTCATCCGCAATGATCTGCGCCGGGCCTTTAGTGTCGGGCGCGATGTGCTGGCGCGCATGGTGGCCGAAAACAAGGCGCAGGCCGATCGGGCTGCCCAGGGTATCCAGAAAACCATCGACGATGCGCAGTTCAGCCTGCTGATCTGGCTGAGCATTGCCATTTTGGTCGCCATGATTTGCGGCTATCTCTTGCTGCGCTCCGTTGTCCGGCCCGTGCGCGAAATCGTCAGGATGCTGGCTGGCATGAGCGGGGGCGATCTGACCCAGCGCATGGCGCTGGAGCGGCGTGATGAATTCCATAGTATCGAGATCGGCTTTAATGGCATGGTCGAAGAGCTGACCGGCCTGGTGGGGCGCACCCAGCGTTCCGCAGTACAGGTTGCGACCTCGGTGACGGAGATCGCCGCGACGGCGCGCCAGCAGCAGGCGACCGCCTCCGAGGTTGCCGCCACCACGACCGAGATCGGGGCCACCTCGCGCGAGATCGCCGCGACCTCGCGGGATTTGGTGCGCACGATGGATGAGGTGTCGGGCGCTGCCGAACAAACCGCCCAATTGGCGGGCCAGGGCCAGCTTGGCCTGGGCCGCATGGAAGACACCATGCGCAATGTGGTCGGCGCGGCGAGTTCGATCAATGGCAAGCTGGCCGTGCTTAATGAGAAGGCCGGCAGCATCAATCAGGTTGTGACCACGATCACCAAGGTGGCCGACCAAACCAATCTGCTGTCCCTGAATGCCGCCATCGAAGCCGAGAAGGCTGGCGAGTACGGGCGGGGCTTTGTCGTGGTTGCCACGGAGATTCGCCGTCTGGCCGACCAGACCGCCGTGGCGACGCACGACATCGAACAGATCGTGCGCGAGATCCAGTCGGCGGTGTCGGCGGGTGTCATGGGAATGGATAAATTTTCCGAAGAAGTGCGGCGCGGCATGAGTGATATGCAGGAAATCGGTGAGCAGCTCTCGCAGATCATCCAGCAGGTGCAGTCGCTTGCGCCACGCGTGCAAATGGTCAATGAGGGCATGCAGACCCAGGCCGTGGGAGCCGAGCAAATTAATCAGGCCCTGCAGCAGCTCGGCGATGCCGCGCAGCAAACCGTCGAGTCGCTGCGCCAATCGGCCCAGGCCATCGATGATCTCAATATCGTTGCCAGCGATTTGCGCAGCGGTGTGGCACGCTTCAAGGTGTAGCGCGCATGAGCGGCAATGCCGATCGCTATGGGCGCGAACGTCTCTACCTGCAATTTCGTATCGGCGCCGACCGTTATGCGCTGGACTGCGCCTTGGTGGTCGAGGTCCTGGGGCCTGCGCCGATCAA
The DNA here is from genome assembly GCF_034424645.1 of Bordetella avium. Lineage (NCBI taxonomy): Bacteria > Pseudomonadati > Pseudomonadota > Betaproteobacteria > Burkholderiales > Alcaligenaceae > Bordetella > Bordetella avium. The sequence continues at coordinate 2,655,009 of NZ_CP139969.1, read as the reverse complement.
GCAATTGCCTGGCACGCCAGTCTGGGTGCTTGGCCTGCTGGACTACCGCGGACACCCCCTGCCTGTGGTGGATGTCAGCGCTGCGGCAGGCGAAGGCGCTGCGCCCCGCCTGACCAGCACCCGTATCGTCGTCGTGCGGCCTTTTGGGCAGGAAAGCGCGCGTCTCCTGGGTCTGTTGCTCGAGGGCGTGACCGATACCCTGCGGCTAGACCCGGACCGCTTTGAGCCGGGCGGTTTACGCCAGGATGGCGCGCCCTTTCTGGGGCCTGTCATTCGCGATGCGCGCGGCTTGATTCAGCGCGCGGACTTAGACAGGCTGCTCGATGACGAGGTCAAAGCCCTGCTTTACCCGGAGCCCGCGCCATGATTCAGCCCGACTTTCCCGAGCTGCTCAAGCGCCGTATCGGTTTGGATACCGCTTGTATCGGCGAGGCGGCCGTATCGCGGGCAGTGCGCTTGCGCATGCAGGCCAGCGGTGTGGATGATGAGGCCAGCTATTGGACCCGGCTGCTCAGCAGCGAAGAGGAAATGCAGCAGCTTATCGAGGCCGTGGTGGTGCCGGAAACCTGGTTTTTCCGCTACCCGGAATCCCTCAAGGCGCTGGCTGGCCTGGCGCTGCGGCACCGTGGCGAACTGCGCATCCTGAGCCTGCCCTGTTCTACGGGAGAGGAGCCTTATTCCATCGCGATGGCCTTACTGGACGCGGGGCTCAAGCCGGAGGCGTTCCGCATCGATGGGGTGGATGTCAGTGAGCGTGCGCTTGCTGTGGCGCAGGCTGGCCGTTATGGCCGCAATGCCTTTCGCGGTGGAGAGCAGGGCTTCCGTTTGCGCTATTTCGATGCGCATGGGCAGTTGTCCCGTGCGGTCATGAATTGCGTGCGATTCATGCAGGGCAATCTGTTTGACCCGGTGCTGCAGGCTGGCTTGCCTGGCTACGATGTCTTGTTCTGCCGCAATCTGCTGATTTATTTCGACAGCACGACGCAGGCGAGGGCTTTGGCCACACTGACCCGCATGGTGAGTACGGATGGCGCCATTTTCGTGGGGCCGGCCGAGGCCAGCCTGTTGACCGCGCGTGGCTATCCGGCTCTGGCGGGAGCCGGGGCTTTCGCTTTTTCGGCCAGGCCCGCGCCCATGCCGGCCTTGCGGCCCCGGCGAGCGCCTGACAGGTCCTCAGTGGCCGCTTTGTCGCAAGCCGCACCCCGTCCTCCGGCCTTTTCGTCGGCCGTCCGGCTGCTGCCAGTCCCTCCGCCGGCCTCCCCGCCGGTTGATGCGGCGCAGCGTGACGCGGCCTTGCAATCCGTCGCGGCCTTGGCCGATCAGGGCCGGCTGGATGAAGCCTGGGCCGCCAGCGAGGCATTTATGGCCAAGCATGGCGCCAGCGCCGGGATTTGGTATCTGCGCGGCCTGATCAAAGATGCCGGCGGGCAGGTCGAGGCAGCGCATGATGCCTACCGCAAGGCCCTGTATTTGGACCCGGCCCATCGTCAGGCGATGTTGCAGCTTGCAGCCCTGCTGCATGCCGAAGGCAAGCAAGAGGCGTCAGAGCGTCTGAGCGCCCGCGCCAGGAGATTGGGGCCATGATGAAACGCCTGAACGATTGCTGGAACCGCATTGGCGTGCAGGGAGACCATCGTTGCGAGCGCCTGCCGGAGGTCATCCATTGCCGTAATTGCGATGTTTACGCTGCCGCTGCGCGCACGGTTCTAGATAGCCTGCCGCCGCAGGAGTCCGCGCCCGCGCCTTTGCGCGCAGCCAGCCGCGCCTCGTTGGCGCTTTTGGTTTTCCGGGTGGGGCCGGAATGGCTGGCCTTGCCCAGCCGCTCGCTGGAAGAGGTTGCGGCCATGCGCCCTATTCAGCGCCTGCCGCATCAACGCGACCCGGCGGTGTTGGGTTTGACCAATATCCGTGGCACCTTGACCCCTTGTCTTTCCCTGGCGCAGGTGCTCGGCCTGACTGTGCCGGCGCGCGCCTGTGTTCCCCGGATGCTGATTTTCGGCAAGGGCGCCCGCCGTGTGGTGCTGCCTGTCGACGAAGTGGGCGGCATTCATGGCGTGGATGGCGCTGCGCTGGAGCCGATACCCCTGACAGTGCAATATGCCCCGGCGCGGTTTTCACGCGGCATGGCGTATTGCGCATCCCGCCTGGTTGGCGTGCTGGACGAAGATATCTTGATGAACGCGCTGGAACAGAGCCTCGCATGAATCCGGAACAAATGCGTGATGCCTCCTTGCTGGAACTCTTTCAGATGGAGACCAGCAGCCAGGTACAGATCCTAAACGATGGCCTGCTGGCATTGGAGAGCGATCCCGCCTCGATGCGGGATATCGAGGCTTGCATGCGGGCGGTGCATTCTTTGAAAGGGGCGGCCCGCATTGTCGACCTGGAGCCGGCCGTGCGTATCGCTCACGCGATGGAGGACTGCCTCATGGCGGCCCAGCAGATGCGCTTGGTGCTGTCGGCGGCGAATATCGACGTTTTGCTGCAAGGCGCGGATATGTTGCAGCGCGCGGCGCAGACGAATGCGCCCCTGGACACCGAGATCGATGATTGGATCGCGCGGCTGGAGGGGCGTGCCGCACCCTCGGCCAGCGGCGTTCCCGAACCCGTCATCAACGCCATGCCGGTAATGCCCCAGCGCCGGGCGGCCGACCAGAGTCCGGCAGAAGCGCCGGGATTGCAGGGTGAGCGGGTACTGCGGGTCAACGCCGACACCTTGAACCGCCTGCTTGGCCTGTCCAGCCAAAGTCTGGTCAAGTCGCATTGGATCGCGCCTTTTGGCGGCAGCTTGCAGCATTTGCGCCGGACGCAGGCACAGGCAATCAAGGCCCTGGAACTCGCGCGCGCCGCGCTGGACGAGGAGGGGGCCTCCGAGGGCCTGCGTCTGGCGCTGGAGGATGTCCACGCGCGGCTGCGTCATGTGCAGGGAGAGTTGAGTCAGCGCGCCCAGGAGGTAGAACAGTTCAGCTGGCGCCTGGGAGATCTGAGCCAGCGGCTGTATGACACGGCGCTGGCCTGCCGCATGCGTCCCTTCGGTGACTGTGTGCATGGTCTGCCCCGGGTGGCGCGCGATCTGGCGCGCGCGCTGGGCAAGCAGGTGCGTCTGGAAATTCAGGGGGAAGACACTCCGGTCGATCGCGACATCATCGACAAGCTGGATTCGCCGCTTATGCAGCTGTTGCGCAATGCCCTCGATCACGGCATCGAAATGCCCGCAGCACGGGTCGCCGCCGGCAAGTCGCCGGAAGGCTTGATTGTGTTGAGCGCGCGCCACGCCGCAGGCCGGCTGGTGATAGAGGTGACGGACGATGGGGCGGGCATGAATGTCGAGCTATTGCGCCGGCAGGTCATCGAGCGTGGGCTGACCGATGCCGAAACCGCCGCCCGGCTGTCGCAGGCGGAACTGCTGGAGTTCTTGTTTCTTTCCGGTTTTTCCACCCGGGCAGAGGTCAGTGAAATATCGGGGCGTGGCGTTGGCCTGGATGTGGTGCAAAGTGTGTTGCGCGAGCTGCACGGCAGCGTCAGGGTGCAGCAGGAGTCTGGGCAGGGAAGCCGGTTTTCGCTTGAGCTGCCCTTGTCCCTGTCGGTTCTGCGCAGTTTGCTGGTGGAGATCGATGGCGATATCTACGCTTTTCCGCTGGCCGCCGTGCAGCGGGCTTTGCGAGTGCCCCTGGCTGAAATCGGCCAGCTCGAGGGCCGGCAGTACTTTCGTTTTCAAGGGCAGTCCGTCGGCCTCGTGCCTGCCCGCCAGATTTTGCGGCTGGGCGCCGAACCTGCGGCGGCCGATGAGGTTTGCGTGGTGCTGATCGGCGACCAGGAGTCGCGCTATGGCGTAGCGGTGGACCGCTATCTCAGCGAGCGCACGCTGGTGGTGCAGCCGCTGGACCCTCGCCTGGGCAAGGTGCGCGACATTATGGCGGGTGCTTTGCTCGATGACGGTACGCCGCTGCTGATTCTGGATGTCGAGGATGTGCTGGCGTCGGTGCGCCAATGGGTCGAGGGGGGCGAGACAGCCCAGATGCAGGGGGCCCAGGCGCGCAGCCGGCGCCGTGTGCTGGTGGTGGACGACTCGTTGACGGTGCGCGAGCTCGAGCGCAAGCTTTTGCTCAATCGAGGTTATGACGTGGCGGTGGCGGTCGATGGGATGGAAGGCTGGAATATGTTGCGCGGCGACGCCTTCGATCTGGTCATCACCGATGTCGATATGCCGCGCATGGATGGTATTGAACTAGTTACCCGCCTGAAAGCCGATCCGCGTCTGCGCGGCACGCCCGTGATGGTGGTCTCTTATAAAGATCGCGAGGAGGACAGGCAGCGCGGGCTGGATGCCGGCGCCGACTACTATCTTGCGAAAAGCAGCTTTCACGACGATGCCCTCATGCAGGCCGTCGAAGACTTGATCGGGGAGCCCGAGAAATGAGAGTTGCCATCGTCAACGATATGCCTTTGGCGGTCGAGGCTTTGCGACGCTCGCTGGCGCATGATCCGGAGCTGAGTCTGGCCTGGATCGCCAGCGATGGCTTGCAGGCTGTGCGCCGGTGCGCGGCCGACCTGCCGGATGTGATCCTGATGGATTTGATGATGCCGGTCATGAACGGCGTGGAGGCGACCCGCCTCATCATGGCCGAATCGCCTTGCGCCATCATTGTCGTGACCTCGGATGTCCTGCAGCACACGTCGTTGGTGTTCGAGGCGATGGGACATGGGGCGCTCGACGCTGTCGATACCCCGGTGCTGGGCCGGGGCGATCCCAAGGCTGCCGCACAGCGGCTGCTGCGGAAAATTCGTAATGCCGGCTGGCTCATCGGCAAGAAAACGGTGGCGCTCGAGCGAACGACCGCCATGGCCTCTTCCGATACCGACGCCGCCTTGGTGGTCATCGGCGCCTCGGCGGGCGGGCCGCCCTCTCTGGCCGCCGTTCTGCGGGCCTTGCCAGCCAGTTTTCCTGCCGCCATTGTGCTGGTTCAGCATGTAGACGCCGCCTTCACCTCAGGCATGGCGGCATGGTTGAATGAACAGTGCGCGCTGCCGGTGCGGCTTGCCTCCGATGGGCTGCGGCCCGAGGCAGGCGTGGTGCTCTTGGCCGGCGCGGGCGAACATCTCGTGTTGGGCGCCGAGCGCAAGCTCCACTACACCGCAGAGCCCCGCGAAAGCGTATATAGCCCCTCGATCGACGTGTTTTTCCATAGCGTTGCTCAGCATTGGCGCGGCCGCGCCGCCGGGGTGCTGCTGACCGGCATGGGCCAGGATGGCGCTCTCGGTCTGAAGGCTATGCGCGAACGGGGCTTTTTCACGATTGCCCAGGATCGCGCCACCAGTGCCGTGTATGGCATGCCCAAGGCCGCTGCTGCTTTGGACGCCGCCTGTGAAATTCTGCCTTTGGGCGATATCGCGCCGCGCCTCGAAAAGGTTTTCGCGCCGCCAGCCAATCCGCTCTTTAACTAGGAATCCGAGTTATGCTTGCCCAAAGACCAGAAAACCCTCCTGCTCCCGAAGCTGCCGGCGCCATGGTGTTGCTCGTCGATGACCAGATTATGGTGGGCGAGGCGATACGGCGTGCTCTGCTCTCGGAGCCTGAAATCGAATTTCACTATTGCTCGGACCCTAACGATGCGCTCAAGACTGCCGTGCAGATGCGGCCTACCGTCATCCTGCAGGATCTCGTGCTGCCGGGCGTGGATGGCTTGACGCTGGTGCAGGCCTATCGGGCGCATCCGGTCACGCGCGATATTCCCATCATTGTTCTGTCCACCCGGGAAGATCCGGCGATTAAAAGCGCGGCCTTCGCCGCCGGCGCCAACGACTATCTGGTCAAGCTGCCCGACACGATAGAGCTGGTTGCACGCCTGCGTTATCACTCGCGTTCTTATCTCGCGCTCCAGCAGCGTGACGAGGCCTATCAGGCCTTGCGCCAGAGTCAGCAGAAATTGCTAGAAACCAATATGGAACTGCGCCGTCTCACCAATTCCGATGGGTTGACGGGCTTGGGCAATCGCCGCTATCTGGACGAATATCTGGCGGCGGAATGGGCCCGGGCCTATCGCGAACAGCATGAGATCAGCCTGCTCATGATCGACGTCGATCACTTCAAGCTGTTTAACGATCTCTACGGCCATATCGCCGGCGACGAGGCGCTCAAGCGTGTCGCGACGGCCATCCTGGCTTGCTGCGACCGCTCGACAGACCTTGCGGCGCGATTCGGGGGCGAGGAGTTCGCGATGGTGTTGCCGGGCAAGGCCGCGGGCAGCGCCCGGCTGACGGCTGAAAAACTGCGCCGCAGTGTGGAGGCCATGCAGCTGCCGCACGAGGGCAGTGGCGCCGGTAGCTGGTTGACGGTGAGTATCGGCGTGTCAACCGTCACGCCAAGGAACGGCCAGCCATTCACGGATTTGATCGAGCAGGCCGACCGCGGGCTTTATGAAGCCAAGCGGCAGGGGCGCAATCGTATCGTTCAGGCGGCGGCTTGAGGCAAGGGATGGTAGCGCTGAAGTATCGGAATGTTGCGCCACGGATGTAACAAATCGCCAGTAATTGACGGCATTTTACTAGGAATTCGATGCAGATAGCTCCCTGCATCGTGCCTCACTGTGTGAGCATGTAAAATCTGGTAAATTGCCACGGAAATTTGTCACAGCTGCGTCGACGCAGCAAGCCTGCGAACGACATAAAGCTATGGACCACGAAGACTATCTGGTCACGGGACGTCTCGAAATCGTGCATCTGCTGCTCGCTATCATGCAGCGGCAGACACTGGTGTTCATGCATGTGCCGGGCCGTCCCATCAATAGCGTTACCACGCTGCTGGCCCTCGATGCAGACCGTGGGGAGGTGCTGCTGGACGCCGCTCAGAACGGCAGCCTTAACGAACGCATCGTTTCGGGTGATGACGTATCGTTCGAAACTGCGATGGACAACATCCGCGTTTCGTTCACGGGCAGTCAGATGTCCATGCAAACTTATGAAGGCCGGCCCGCTTTGCGCATGGCGTTGCCACAGGCAATTTCCCGCATGCAGCGGCGCGATTCTTACCGCATTGAAGTGCCCGTGCTCAAGCCTGCGACCTGGTCCATGGCAGGGCGCCGCCTGACCTTGGCCTTGAAAGACATCAGCTCGACCGGCCTGGCTCTGAACGATGTAGAGCTACAGATGGACACCGCCTTGGGCGATGAGTACGACGGGGTGCTGAGCCTGCCCGACATGGGTGCCTATGCCCTGACGGTAAGGGTGGTGCACTGCGCGGACCAGGAGATCGGCAAGGGCAAAGTCGCCCGTCGTATCGGCTGCACCTATGTCGATCTCGAGAGTGGCATCCGTATCCGTATTCAATCGTATGTGAATACCTTGCAGCGCGAGATGATCGCCCGTCAGCGCGGCAATTAAGGCTTGCGCGCCGCGAATGCAGAACCCTGGCGCTTACTGCGCCAGGGTTCTGCATCCCGGACAATCCGGTTTATTTCTTTTCGACTTCCCAGCCGCGAGGTTTCTTCACGGCCCAGGGGGTATAGCCTTCGACATTGGCGCGGACGGCGCCGACGTCCATCCCGTTATAGATGGGATCGAAGGGATGTCGGCCAGGAACAGCGTGTGCAGTTCGTCGAACAGGCGTTGACGTTCTGCATGATCGGTGGTCTGCGCAGCCTGGCCGACCCGTTCGATGGCCTTGGGGTTGTCCCAGAGCTTGCGCGGCTGCTTGTCTTTGTTGCCGGTCAGCATTTCGTAGTTCAGCGCGGCGTCTAGGCGTGCCGAGTACGGAAAGGTCATCATCTGATACTTGCCCGCGTTGTAGCGGTCTAGTTGCGTGGCCCATTCTAGGGTTTCCATTTTGGCGTTGATCCCCACGCTTTGCAGCATCGCCTGAATCAGCACGGCCGCGTTATACGACTGCGGATAGCGTTTGGTGGCCAGAATGCTCAGCGCTTGACCGCGGTAGCCGGATTCGGCCAGCCGCTGGCGGGCCAGTTCGGGGTCGTACTTCCAGCCCTGGTTCTGCACCGTGCCGTAATAAGGCGAGGCCTGTGGCACCACCGAGTTGTTGGCCTTGGCCAGGCCTTCGGTCACGGCGGCAGCCAGTTGTTCGTAGTCGATCGCGTGGGCGATGGCCTCGCGCAGCTTGGGGTTGGACAGTATAGGGTCGCGGGTCTGCATCAGCAGTCCGGTCATGCTCATCAAGGGGGCGTAGCTGACCTTGACGCTAGGCTCTTTCTTCAGCACCGGGACATCGTTATATGAAAGGTCTTCGATGATGTCGATGTCGCCACGCAGCAATGCGGCCTTGGCGGTCGAATCGTCGGGCACGATGACAAAACGCAGCTCGTCGACCAGCGGGCGCTTCGAGCCGGTGTAGCCGTCACGCTTGCCGTCCTGGTTGGCGTAGTTGGCGAAACGCTTCAGGCTCACATATTCGCCGCGCCGCCATTCGGCGAGGCTGAAGGGGCCGGTGCCGATGGGCTTGTCCCAACTCCCGTCGGCCTTGACGGAGGCTTGGTTCAGAATGCCTGTGCCGCCGCAATCTAGACGCGCCAGCGTACCCAGGAACAGGCCATTGGGCTTGTCCAACTGAAACACCACGGTCTTCGGGTCTGGAGCGGTCACGCTTTCGACCTTGGACAGGCCGCGGCCGTCGAATTCGCTCACGCAGCGCCAGCCCGAGTCCGGACGCATATAGTGATTCCAGCTCCACAGCACGTCGGCCGAGCTCAGGGGTTCACCGTTGTGGAAGGTCACGCCGTCGCGCAGCTTGAAGGTATAGGTCCTGCCATCGGGACTGATATCCACCGATTTGGCCAGCAGCGGCCGGATTTCCGTGTCCTCGCCGTAAGCGACCAGGCCTTCGACGATGTGCGGCACGACCGCATCGCTATTGCTGTCCCGGTTGACGCCGGGTTCCGTGGAGCGGATGTCGGTCGTGAAAGAAATGCGCAGCGGCTCAGCGGCCAGCACGGGGTGAGCCAGCGCGGCGCAGGCCAGCGCTGCGGCTAATCGGTGCAAAGTCATAGTGAATCCCTAATCTAAGAAGGGTCAGACGAAGGCGGGCAGCACTTGAGGATCTTCGGTCAGGCTGTAACGCGTGAACACACGGTTCAGGGCGGGCAGGGGAGCGACTTCCATAACGCCCTCGGCCGGCTCCATGATGACCATCGCGACCGTAGCGGAAATATTGTCGTGGCTGCCGGGACGGGGTGGGCGGCACACCGAATAGGGCGCGCCGAAATCGTCAAAGAAGGCGCGTTTCATATCGTCGCGGCTCAGCTTGTCGGTCTGATTCAGCAGCTTGCGCACACGCCAGTCGCGGTAGGCGCTGTCCGGTGTCGAGGGACGGCCGGTATCGCGCAGCTTGCCCAGCGCCACATCGCTCACCCAGTGGTTGGCGTGTACGATCAACTGGTCCTCGCCCGGATAAATCGGGAAGGCCTCGTCGGTCGTGCATTCGTAGTCGATGCCGAAACCCTGGGCCATGCCGATCATGATGTTGTTCGAGCAGGACTTGGCCGTCGTGGCGACGGCCTTGATCGCCAGTGCGAAATGTTCCTGCTCCAGCACCTTGCGGCGGATGAGCGACAGCGGCACCCCGAGCTGGGTGAAATCGCGCTCGCATTCCAGGTAGTTGGCGGTGATCGAAATGCCACAGGCATTGAAGCCGGAGCGCGAGAGGCCGCCCGCTTCGACGAATGTCAGAAAGTCGGGGCCATTGTCATTGCGCACGCGCAGCACGACCGAAGTGTCGGCGCATTCGGCGCGCCAGTCCCAGTTCTGTCCATGGATCAGGTTGCCGGTAGCCGAGCGCTCGGGCAGGATCAGCGCGCCCGTGCAGCCATCTAGCTCGGTGATCTTCTTTTTTTCGGCGCGGGCCTTGGCGACGACTTCGGTGCGCGCATTGATCATCACAATGTCTTCGAAGGGCAGGTCGGCGCCTGCGGCGATGCCGCGCATTTCTTCAATATAGTGCGGGGCAAACTGTTCGATTTCCGAGACAAAGCCAGCGATGAGACGGCTGCGTGCCGGGCCGTCATAGCCCAGATCGACCAGGGTTTTGCCGTACAGGGCGGCACTTTTGCGCACGCGGTCTGCGGCTTGCTGGCCATAGGAGCGGCCACGTTCTTCCGGGCTGCCGGAGACGGAAATAAAAGGGAACTGCTCGATCGTTGCCATGGGCGGATACAGGAATATAAGACAAAGTTATTAAGGGGGGCAGAGAAAATCTTAGCCTATTTTGGCGCCAATTTTTCCAAGGGTTTTCCTCAGGAAAGCGAGGATGTTGAGGGCGGTTTGATTGTACTTTTAAAGATAAAAATACATTTATAGTGAATTACACCAAGGTCGCAGTGCCCTCAGCGGCTCGGGGGGCAAGCCTAGCCACTCGGCGCAGGCGACCTTTCGCTTCTCACTACAATCGGGCAGCTCGCAAGTCCTGCGTTTCGCGGTGCCTGACATGGCGGCTGCCACGGATGGGAGGGCGGCGCCATAGGCGGCTTCCGAGGCCGCAAACGGCATTTGCGCGGTAGGCTAGGCGGCTGGCAGGATGCTGATTGCGAGCAGCTAAGGAGCACACACTATGACGTTGGACGACGAGACAGGCGCGGCATTTTTGTCCCAGGGGAAGTTGCGCGCTTCCATCAATGTGGGCAACCCCATTCTCGCGCGCCGCGATGCCGAGGGCGGCGTGGCGGGCGTGTCGGTGGATTTGGCGCGCGAGTTCGCAAGACGGCTGGGCGCCCATCTCGAATTGCGGGTGTTTGCCTCGGCCGGCGAGTCTGTCGAGGCGGTGTCGGCCGGGGAGACCGACCTCGGCTTTTTCGCCATTGATCCCAAGCGCGGCGAGCACATCGCGTTTACCGGCCCCTACGTCATCATCGAAGGGGCCTATCTGGTGCGCGCGCAGTCTGCCATCACCCGGCGCGACGAGGTCGATGCCAGCGGCATGACCGTGATGGTGGGCAAAGGCAGCGCCTACGATCTCTATCTCACCCGTGAGTTGCGTCACGCCAGTATTGCGCGCGCGGCTACCTCGCCAGCGGTCGTCGAGACCTTTCTGGCTGAAGGCGCGGACGTCGCTGCGGGCGTGCGCCAGCAATTAGAGGGAGATGCCCGGCGCTTAGGCGGCTTGCGAGTGCTGGATGGCCACTTTATGTTGATCCGTCAGGCCATGGGCCTGCCCAAGTCGCGCGGCGTCGCGGCGCAGGCCTATCTGGCCGCTTTTGTCGAGGAGATGAAGGCCAGCGGTTTCGTGGCGCAGGCCCTGCGGCGTCACGGTATCGAGGGCGCAGCGGTGGCAGGTCCGGGAGAGGGCTGATGGCCGCGCCGCGTATCGCTATTCCTGTTTGCCCCCCGTGTCAGTGGCTGTTGCGTGCGGCCTGGATAGCCCGGGAGCTGCTCGCGACGTTTGGCGCCGAGCTGGGAGCGCTTGCGCCGCGCCCAGACCGGCGCGGCCTCATTTTGCGGATCGCGGCATGACGCTCAAGCAACTCGAAGCCTTTTACTGGGCCGCCACGTGCGCCAGCTTTGCGGTGGCCGCGCAGCGGCTGCATCTGTCGGTGTCGTCCCTGTCCAAACGCATCGCGGAATTGGAGGAAGACCTTGGGCAGCCGCTGTTTGATCGTGGCGGGCATCGCGCTGCGTTGACCTCAGCCGGGGACCGCTTGCTGCCCCAGGCACGCCAGTTGCTGGCTGCGGCCGACCGCATCCGGGCGTCGATGGGCGCGCGCGACGAGCTTGCCGGACGCTGCCGCTTCGGGGTGGGTGAATTGAGCGCGCTGACCTGGCTGCCGTCTTTGATAGGCAGTGTGCGCCAGCGCTATCCTTCGCTGGCGCTGGAGCCCTATGTGGATGTCGGGCAGGTGCTCGAGCGCAAGGTCGCGGATGGCGAGCTCGATTTCGCCGTGATCGCAGGCCGTTCTTCCCGGGCAGGTATTGTGTCGACGCCGGTTGGCGAGGCCCGTTTTGTCTGGGTGGGAGCGCCGCGCGCGGTGGGCGAGGCGACGCAGGTCACGCCGGCCTTGCTGCAACGGTGTCCGCTGGTTTCCTTGCCGGAAGGGGCAGGCACCACCCAGTTGTTGCAAACCTGGCTCAGAACGCTGACCGAGGCGCAGCAGCGCCTGCATTGCAACAACTGGGGCGCGATTGTCGGCATGCTGGTCGAGGGCACGGGCGTAGGCCTGCTGCCCCTGCATTGGGCGCAGGCTTTGGCGCGCGAGGGCAGCCTGCGCATCCTGGCCAGCGATCCGGCGCCGGGCGTGTTGCCCTACGCCTTTCAATGTCGGGGTGACGACAATCGGGTGCTGGTCGAGAAGATGCGCACGGAAGTGATGGGCGCGGTGGATTTTTCCGCGCCTTGCCGGCTGCCCTGACGGTGTTCAGCGTTGGCCGTCGTGTATCGAAACAGCTTGCTTGCTCAGGCCGCCCAGGCGCGAATGCACCCGGCCGCCCGTGCCCATGACCAGCGCGAACAGAATCTCATCCGGGCGCGGCGCGTCCTGAATGCCGATCTCGATGCTGTTGAAATGGCTGCGCACATAGGAGGCATGGATGTAGTGCACCGGCACCATCATGCGGTAGCCGGCCGAAGCGACCGCCTTGACGGCAGGCACCATGGCGCGAGGCTCGCCCAGCACCGTGCGCATTGCCCAGCCTCCGGCCTCGTGCCAGACCGCACCATGCTCCATCTCGCCATTCACGCCGACAATCGCGGCCTTGCTGTATACCTCGACGTTTTCCTTGCCGAGGGTGTCGACCAGCTCGGTGGCCAGCAAGGTGCCGAGTGAACGCAGTTCTGCCATGAAAGGCATCAGATCGGGCTCATAGCGGCCGGCATAGGGATTGCGGATGACCGCGCAGGCCGCTGCCAGCTTGAGCGGCTGCGCTGGAGCGGGGCCGTTCTCGTGATAGGTGGTTTCGATGGTGAGAGTGCGTTTGCGGATGTCGATCAGTGACATGAATCGTCCTTCAGAAATTATTGGGGGGGAATGCCGGTTTCTTTGACGATGTCTGCCCATTTGTCGATTTCGCTGCGCACGAAAGCGCCAAATTGCGCCGGGCTTTGAGTCTTTACGCTCAGGCCTTGGCGGGCATAGGCCTCGCGCAGGGCAGGCGAGTCCAGCGCCCTGTCCAGGGCTTGCGCCAGACGTTGGGTGACTTCGGCGGGCATGCCGGCGGGGGCCATGAGGCCGAACCAGACCGTCAGATCAAAACCTGGCGCCCCGCTTTCGTTCAGGGTCGGGATGTCGGGTGTGAGGGAAAAGCGTTCGGGTGTGCTCACGCCATAGATCTTGACCTTGCCGGCGCGTGCCTGTCGCAGGCCGTTTGCCAGGTCAGTGAAGGTCAGGTCAACCGTGCCGCCGATGACGTCGGTCAGCGCCTGCGGGCCGCCGCGATAAGGCACGTGCGTGACGCTCATATCACCCATGGCGGCCAGTTTCGCGCCGAACACCTGTGCGCTGCCGGAACCATAGGCATAGCTGAGCTTGCCGGGATGTTTGCGGCCGTACTCGAACAGTTCGCCCACATTAGCGCCGGCGACATCGTGGTTGCCCACGAGCAAATAAGGCGTTTCGGCCACAGCGCCGATGGGCATCAGATCCCGCGCCGGGTCATAGGGCAGGTTTTTGAACAGGCTGACCGCGCTGGCCGCGGTCGATACCCCGACCACGACCAGGGTATAGCCATCGGGTTTGGCGCGCACAACATCGTGCGTGCCGATGATGCCGTTGGCGCCAGGCTTGTTTTCCACGACGACCGGCTGGCCCAGATCGGCCGCCATGCCCTGGCCCAGACTGCGTGCGACCACATCGGTGATGCTGCCGGGCGGGAAGGGCACCATTAAGCGTATGGGACGTTCCGGATAGGCGGCGCGGCTGGGTCCGGCCAGTCCGCTCAGCGTCAGCCCGAGCACGAAGGCGAGCAGGGTTTTATACATGGTTGTCTCCTTTGTCGTTATGGTGCGGCGCGATCCGTTTAGATGGCCTGTTGCTCCAAATGGCGGTAGATGGCGGTGTTGTCGCTGCCAGCCGGCAATTGCGCCAGCGCTTCTTTCCAGAGACCTGCGCACAGCGCGAGTTGGCGGGCCTCAAAACCGGTAAGGGCCTGCAAGGATTGCGCGGTGTCCAGATCCTTGGCCATCAGCGCCAGCGCGAAGCCGCCGTTATAGGTTTCGGGGATGATGAACTGCTTGAGCTTGGTCTCTGTGGCGACGTTGCGGCCGCTCGAAACATTCAGAACGTCCGCCAGAACGGCAAGGTCAAGATCCATGCGGCGGGCGATCGCCAGCGCCTCGGACGCGGCCAGCAGTCCCGCAGCGTAAACATAGTTGTTCAGGGCCTTGATGGCGTGTGCCGAGGCGATCTTTCCGGTCGGGATAATGGTTGCGCCCATGTTCGCCAGAATAGGGAGCGCGCGCTCCAGATCGGCGGGCAGGCCGCCCGCCATGATGGCGAGCGTGCCGTCGATGGCCTTGGCGACGGCGCCGGACACTGGCGCGTCGAGCATGCTGATGCCGCGCGTGTTCAAGGTTTCGGCCAGTCGCAGTGTGTCGGCCGGATTAGAAGAGCCCATATCGATCAGCAGCGAACCCGGCCGCAAAATCTCGATCAGGCCGGGCTGGCCCGCGCTACCCAGCACGACGGCATTGGTGATGAGGCTGTTGGGCAGCATGGTGATGACGGCATCGCATTCGGCCAGGTCCGCCAGATCAGCCGCGCGCCTGAGGCGTTGGTTCCAGGCAGGGTGCGCGGCCAGGCGGGTGAAAGGGGCTTGCGCGCTGTCGTGAGCCAGAATGCGCCAGCGCGCATCGCGGGCCAGATTTTCCAGCATCGGCAGCCCCATCATGCCTAAGCCGATGAAACCCAGTTTCTGCATCATGCCTATTCCTTATCGAAGCATCCGGCGTGATCCGGATGAAAACGAAAATCCTAGCGGCAGCATGTGCTTATGCGGTAATGCAAACTTAAATCCAGGTTATAACAATCTGTTATCGATTCAATTGGAAAGACGCGCCCCATGCGGTTCAAACTCAGGCAGATGGAGGCCTTTCGGGCCGTTATGCTGACCGGCTCCATGAATGGCGCAGCGCGTTTGCTTTTCGTTTCGCAGCCCGCCGTCAGCCGTCTCATCAGCCATACGGAGCAGACCTTGGGGTTGCGCTTGTTCGAGCGCGACAAGGGCAAGCTGACGCCCACGCCCGAAGCCTTGCGTCTGTTTGAAGAAATCGGTCCGCTCTTCGATGAGGCCCTGCGCATTGACGAGTTGGCGCGAGACCTCGCGGTGCGCCCCGAAGGCACGCTCAATCTGTGTTCCAGCCCGAGTCTGGCCTTGAATTTCCTGCCGCCGGTGATCGCCCGTTATATCGCCGAGCATCCCGATGTGCGGGTGAAATACCACACCACGCTGCTCTCCGATATGGCGCATGAGCTGCTCGGGCGCAAGGTCGAGCTGGCCGTGTCGGTGCTGCCGATCGACCATCCCAATCTCGTGGCCGAGACCTTTGCCGACGGCCATATGGTGTGCATTCTGCCGGCGGGCCATCCCCTGGCGGACAATGCGGTCGTGGCGCTGGAGGCCTTGGCCCGTGAACGGCTGGTGCTCTACAACCGCAATATTCCCTTCGGCCAATTGGTGGCGGCGGCTTTTCAGCGTGCCGGCATCGCCTGGCGTCCCGCCGTGGACATCGTGCGCGCCGAATTGGCCTGCGCGCTGGTGGGCAGCGGCGCCGGGGTCGCCATCGTCGATGAATTCTCCGTCAGCGGTCAGGGCTGGCCTGGCGTGGTGGTCCGGCCCTTGCGGGAGGCCATCCCGTTGGCGCTTAGTTTGGTCCGTTCGCGTTTTGAGCGGCCTAGCCGCCACACACAGCGCTTTGTGCGCATGCTTAAGGCTCATGCCGCCCATTCGGCCCATTCGGCTGATAGGCCGCTTGCAGCCAGGCCGCAGCCTGGGCTATCTTCGCTGCCATGACTTTCCCGTCTCTAGCCCGCTTCGCCGGGCGCCTCAGCCTTGTTGAGGTTTACCCGCCGGTACGGATATGACGCGGGTGCTGCACATCTCCGACACCCATTTCGGCAGGCAGGTCGTGCCGGTGGTGCAGGCGCTCGAGGTGCTGATCCAGCGTCTCGACCCCGATCTCGTGTTGCTGAGCGGCGATATCACGCAGCGGGCGCGCCGGGGGCAGTTCGCCGCCGCGCGGCAATTCGTCCAGGGCCTGCGGCGCCCGGTGCTGACCGTGCCGGGCAATCACGATATGCCGCTTTTCAATCTGGCGGCGCGTCTGTTCAACCCTTACGGCAATTACCGGCGAGCGATGGGGGTAAATCTTGAGCCGGTTTTTGACGGCGAGCACTTGTTGGTGGTTGGCGTGAACAGCTCGCGTCCCTCGCGGCGCAAGCATGGAGAGGTCTCGCCCGAGCAGATCGAGCGCGTTGCGAGTCGGCTGCGCGCCGCCCGTCCGGGGCAGTTGCGCATCGTTATGCTGCATCATCCGGTGCGCGGTCCGAAAGCGGGCGACAGCGCCAATCTGCTCATCCGCCGGGAGTTGGCGGTTCCGGCCTGGGTGGATGCCGGCGCCGATTTCATCGCGGCGGGCCATGCCCACTTGCCCTATATGCTGCCTTTGGGCGGCAGCCGTTGCGCCTGGTGTCTACAGGCCGGAACGGCCGTGTCGAGCCGCCTGCGGGGCGGCATGCCGAATTCCGTTAATCTGATTGAGCACGGCGGTCATGATGTCTGCCTGGTGCAGCGCTGGGACTTCAACGCCGCCTCCGGTTTTCAGGAGACGGTGGTGCAAACCTTGACGCTGTCGCGTCCCTGATCAAGAAAGCAGGAAAGAGAAGGCCGCAAGGCCAATGAAAGATGAATGATTTCGCCATCTGGGCTGCGGCTCATCCCTATTACTGGCTCTGCGGCCTTCCTGTCCTGAGCGCCGTGTTGGGCGGCCTGTTCTGGCACGCCTTCAGAGACGCCCGACCCGGGCGGCGCGGCCTCCTCTACGGCGCCTTCGCCGTTCTAATGGCCGCGCTGTTTCTCTGGCTGGCCCTGGCCGTGCGCCAGGGCGGCAGTCTGGTGGCGTTCGATACTGCCCTGGCGCGCGCGCTCGGCCGTTCGGCCTCGCCGGAGCTGCTTGGGATATTGTCCTGGTTCACCTATCTGGGTGACCGCCGTGTACTGGGCGCCCTGGCCCTTGTCATGGTGTTGCTCTTGCTTCTGCGCCGGCAGTGGGTGCTGGCGGTGGCGGCCACGGCAGGCAGCGGGGGGCTCAATTGGGTGCTGAAGCATCTCATTCAGCGCGATCGGCCGGACTTCAGTCACGGCTTCGCCCATGCTAGCGGTTTCAGCTTTCCCAGTGGGCATGCTTCCGCCTCTATGGCGGTCTATGGCTTTGCCTGCTATTTGCTATTGCGTCTCCTGCCGGAAAGGCTGCGGCCCGTCTGCGTGGCACTGACCGCCGCGCTGGTGACGGCCATAGGCGTGAGCCGGGTGTTGCTGCAAGTCCATTATTTCAGCGATGTGGTGGCGGGCTTCGCCGTCAGTGCGCTTTGGCTGCTGCTCTGCATCACAGGGGCCGAACGGGGGCTGCGGCGATAAGCCTTGGCAGGGTCTCCGGGGTGGCGGGCCGGTAGGCCGCGCCCGCCTGTCCGATCGCGCCGCTCAGCCGCCGGCCCCATTCGCCGGCCTGGGGGCAGAGATCCCAAACCTGTTTGCCTGCCAGCCGGACATTGACGGCGCCATCGCTATAGCGTTTGAGGCTGCGGTCGATCTCGCGCGGGTCATCCAGGGCCAGCACAATGATCTGCGACTCACGCAGGGCTTCGGCCGCGCTGCCGGCCAGGGTGGCCAGCCCGCGCAAGGTCTCGCAGCGTTCGGGGGCGCGGTCGTAGACGGTCAGGTCGAGTTCCGGCCGTTGCGCCAGCAAGAGTCGGGCGGCGCGCCCGCCGGGGCCCTTCATGCCGATGATGCTGACCTTCATGGCGCAGGCACAGACCAGGTGCTGACGCTATGCGCCACCGGCTCGCCGCCTCGCTCGGCGCGTAGCGTCACCTCTCCGGCTGTCAGGCGGCCTACCTTTAGCAGGCGGGCCTCGGCCAGGATCGCGCCCGCTGGCGCCTTGCGCAGATAGTTGATGGTCAGGCTGGCGGTTAACGCGCCTGCTTGGCCGGTTGCGCCCACCACGGCCGCATACAGTGCGACATCGGCCAGCCCCATCAGCATGGGGCCGGCCACGATGTCGCCCAGGCGCAGATGCCGCTCGCTGGGCGGCAGTCGCAGGTTTGCCGTGCCGGGGCCTATCGCCTCCACCTCGATGCCTAGTAACTGAGAGAAGGGGTGCTGGTCGGCCAGCAACTGGCGAAACTCGGCAAGCGTCATCCGGGCGCTCTGCGTATCCATATCAGCGTTGCTCCAAGGCCAGGCAATAATGGTCCAGCAGCGTGTCGGCGCGCTGGTGCAGGGATTTGACCCGCCGGGTGTGATGCATCAGCAGCAGGCCCATCAAATAGGTAAACACATTGATTTCTTCCACCGCCACCTGTTCGGCCGACCAACCCTTGCTGGCGGCCAATCCCTTGCCGAGGCGGTCTACACACTGGCGCAGTAGTGCATTGAGCGCCTCGTCCGTCTCCCGGCCCAGGCCGCGCGGCGCCAGGCCTCTATAAAGATAGAGGCCGAGCGAGAACTCGGTTTCCCGGTCGGCGTAATAGGCGAAGAAACCCTCGATAGCCGCGCGCGCGGCCCCGGCGGGCGCCGCCAGGCTCAGTTCAAGGTCGAGGTGGCTGAGTAGGCGCAGCAGAGACGAGCGCAACAGCTCGCCATAAATGGCTTCTTTGCCCTCGAACCAAGGGTAGATGGCGCCTGTTGTGCAGCCCGCCTCTCTGGCGATGGCCCGAATGGTGGTTTGTTCCAGTCCGTCGCGTGCGAACACGCGTTCCGCGGCGTCCAGAATGATCTGGCGCCGCAGCTTGGCCAGCCGATCCGACCGAGAGGGCTCTGTCATATCAAGTCAAAGGGATATCAATGTTTTAAAAAAATAACGCTGTTATTAAATCATAGTATCTAGGTAGATCGTTGTTTGGTGTCGGAAAAGCGTCTTCCTGCTGGCTAAGGGTAAGCCCGCGCTCAACGGGGCTAAAGGGGACGGGGTGTTGCATTGAGCCAACAGTGCCGAGGCAAAGCGGGTGTTTTCTGCAGCTCGGCATAGCCAGCCCCCGGGAATTTTGATGCAATAGCGTCAACTTCCCTTAGCGGAGTTAGGGGGGCGGCAGGCCTGGTCGTGCGGCTGTGCTGCTCTTGTCACTCAAATCTACGGAGATTTCTTAAATGAAAAAGACTCTGCTCGCAGCCGCCCTGCTCGCTGGCTTCGCTGGTGTCGCCCAAGCTGAAACGTCGGTGACCCTCTACGGCATCATCGATACCGGTATCGGCTACAACAAGGTCAAGGGTACGGGCTACGACGCCAGCCGCGTCGGCATGATCAACGGCGTGCAGAACGGCTCCCGCTGGGGCCTGCGTGGCACGGAAGATCTGGGTGACGGCCTGCAAGCCGTTTTCCAGCTGGAATCGGGCTTTGACTCGAGCAACGGTAACTCGGCTCAAGGCGGTCGTCTGTTCGGTCGTCAAGCCACTGTCGGTCTGCAAAGCGCCTCCTGGGGCCGTCTGGACTTCGGTCGTCAAACCAACATCGCTTCGAAGTACTTCGGTTCGATCGATCCGTTCGGCGCCGGCTTCGGTCAAGCCAACATCGGCGTTGGCCTGAGCGCTGCCAACACCGTCCGCTACGACAACATGGTCATGTACCAAACCCCGTCGTTCAGCGGCTTCCAGTTCGGTATCGGCTACTCGTTCTCGGCTGATGACACCAAGTCGGACAAAGACGGCTTCGTGAACGGTGTTTACACCAAGAACGGCGTTCCTGGCCAAACCGGCTTCGCTACCGCCGACAACACCCGCGCCATCACCACCGGTCTGCGTTACACCAACGGCCCGTTGAATGTTGCTCTGTCGTACGACCAACTGAACGCTTCGAACAAGCTGTCGAACGCTCAAACGAACGCTACGCCGCGCGCTTACGCCATCGGCGGTTCGTATGACTTCGAAGTCGTCAAGCTGGCGCTGGCCTACGGCCGCACCACCGACGGTTGGTTCGCTGGTCAATCGCTGCCGAGCGGCACCAGCCTGTCCGGCTTCGGCACCAACGTGTTTGCTGACGGCTTCAAGGCCAACAGCTACATGGTCGGCCTGAGCGCCCCGATCGGCGGTGCTTCGAACGTCTTCGGTTCGTGGCAAATGGTTGACCCCAGCAACAACAAGTTGACTGGTGTCAAGGGTGCTGACGAGACGATGAACGTCTTCTCGCTGGGCTACACCTACGATCTGTCCAAGCGCACCAACCTGTACACCTACGCTTCGTACGCCAAGAACTACGCCTTCCAAGACGACGTGAAGAGCACGGCTGTCGGCGTCGGTGTTCGCCACCGCTTCTAATGGCTTGCGGGGATTTATCCCCGCTCGCACTTAAAGCGTAAACAGACAGTCCTTCGCCCTGTCTGTTTAAAAAAAAGCCACCCTTTTGGGTGGCTTTTTTCTTCTTGGAATACCTTCTCCAGCCTATAGAGTTCAGCCGGAAGTAACCGTGTAAATGCTACAATCTGAAGGTTTGCGCATTTGACGGACGCCCTGAATGAACCTGCAACAGTATTTTCCCGTCCTGCTGTTTATCGCCGTAGCCACCTTGATCGGCTTCGCGCTGATTACGGCCGGCTCTCTCCTTGGGCCGCGACGTCCCTATGCTGAGAAGCTCTCTCCCTATGAGTGCGGTTTCGAGGCCTTTGAAGACGCGCGCATGAAATTTGATGTGCGCTATTACCTGGTGGCCATCCTCTTTATCCTCTTTGACCTGGAAATCGCTTTCTTGTTCCCTTGGGCGATTGCTCAGGGTACGGTTGGATTGGTGGGTTTCTGGACGGTAATGGTCTTCCTGGCCGTTTTGACGGTCGGTTTCATCTACGAATGGAAGAAGGGCGCGCTGGATTGGGAGTAACACTCTCCTCGCACGCTAGCAGAGACGAATATGGCTATTGACGGTATTCTTAAACAAGGTTTTATTACCACCAGCGCTGATAAATTCATCAACTGGGCAAAAACCGGTTCGATGTGGCCCATGACCTTTGGTCTGGCCTGTTGCGCGGTGGAAATGATGCATGCGGGCGCCGCCCGTTATGACCTTGACCAATTCGGGATTATTTTCCGCCCCAGCCCGCGCCAGTCCGATCTGATGATCGTGGCCGGCACGCTGTGCAACAAGATGGGTCCGGCGCTGCGCAAGGTCTATGACCAGATGCCGGAACCGCGCTGGGTGGTTTCGATGGGCTCCTGTGCCAATGGCGGCGGCTACTACCACTACTCCTACTCAGTGGTGCGGGGTTGCGACCGCATTGTGCCGGTTGACGTCTACGTCCCCGGATGCCCGCCCACGGCCGAGGCGCTGGTTTATGGTCTGCTGCAAATGCAGAACAAGATCCGCCTGACCAACACGATCGCGCGCTAGGCCATGGCGCAGGCCGTTCGCGGCCTAGCGCGGCGTAGCAGTACCGGTTTACCAATGCGTAAAAGATGATGACCAGGCTCGAAACCCTGAAAAACAACCTGCAGGCCACACTCGGCCAGGATATCGCCCTGACCGAAGCGCTCGGCGAACTGACGCTCGAAGTGCCGGCCGATCAATGGCTGACGGTGTGCAACAAGTTGCGCACGGACGCTGGCCTGCGGTTTGAAAGCTGTATCGACCTCTGTGGGATGGATTACCAGACTTGGGGCGATGGCAGCCATGCCAATGCCCACGACGAGCCAGCGCGGCCTGGCCGTTTTGCCGTGGTGATCCATTTGCTGTCGATTGAACACAATTGGCGTTTGCGCGTGCGCACCTACGCGGTCGATGAAGAGTTTCCCATCGTCGCGTCGCTGATCGAGTGCTGGCCTGGCGTGAATTGGTATGAGCGCGAAGCGTTCGACCTCTATGGCATCGTGTTTGAAGGCCATCCGGATCTGCGCCGCATCCTGACCGACTACGGCTTCATCGGGCATCCGTTTCGCAAAGACTTCCCGCTCTCGGGCACCGTGGAAATGCGCTACGACCCCGAGCAAAAGCGCGTCATTTACCAGCCGGTCACGATCGATCCGCGTGAAATCACGCCGCGCATCGTTCGTGAATCCTCTTACGGCATGGGGCGTTAATCATGGCAGAAATCAAGAACTACACGCTTAACTTCGGCCCGCAGCACCCGGCCGCCCACGGTGTGTTGCGCCTGGTGCTCGAACTGGACGGCGAAGTGATTCAGCGCGCCGATCCGCATATCGGCCTGCTGCATCGCGGCACCGAAAAGCTGGCTGAACACAAAACCTTTATTCAGGCGCTGCCCTATATGGACCGCCTGGATTACGTGTCCATGATGTGCAATGAGCACGCTTACGTCATGGCCATCGAAAAAATGCTGGGTGTCGAAGCGCCGCTGCGCGCGCAATACATCCGCGTGATGTTCGATGAAATTACCCGCATCCTGAATCATCTGATGTCGCTGGGTTCGCACGCGCTGGACGTGGGCGCCATGGCGGTGTTTCTGTACGCCTTCCGCGAGCGCGAAGACCTGATGGACTGCTATGAAGCGGTCTCGGGCGCGCGCATGCATGCGGCCTATTACCGGCCGGGCGGTGTCTACCGCGATCTGCCGGACACCATGGCCCAGTACGGCGAGACCAGCAAGTATCGCAGCGACAAAGAACTGCGCGCCATGAACGACGCGCGTTCGGGCTCCTTGCTGGACTTCATCGAAGACTTCACCAATCGCTTCCCGGCCTGTGTCGATGAGTACGAAACGCTGCTCACCGACAACCGCATCTGGAAGCAGCGTCTGGTCGGTATCGGCGTGGTCGATCCCGATCGCGCCAAGGCGCTGGGCTTTACTGGCCCCATGTTGCGCGGTTCGGGCGTGGCCTGGGATCTACGCAAGACGCAGCCTTATGAAGTCTATGATTTGATGGACTTCGACGTGCCCGTCGGCGTGAACGGCGATTGCTATGACCGTTATCTGGTGCGTGTGGCCGAGTTGCGCGAAAGCAACCGCATCATCCGCCAGTGCGTCGAGTGGCTGCGCAACAACCCCGGCCCGGTCATGATCGAGAACCACAAAATCGCCCCGCCCAAGCGCGAGGCCATGAAGAGCAACATGGAGGAGTTGATCCACCATTTCAAGCTCTTCACCGAGGGTTTCCATGTTCCTCCCGGCGAAGCCTATGCCGCGGTGGAGCACCCGAAAGGCGAATTCGGCATCTATCTGGTGTCCGATGGCGCCAACAAACCTTACCGCCTGAAAATTCGGGCGCCCGGTTTTGCCCACCTGCAATCGCTGGATGAGATGTCGCGCGGCCACATGATCGCCGACGCCGTCACCATCATCGGCACACAGGACATCGTTTTCGGCGAAATCGACCGCTGATTTATCAGTCTAGAGCGCCCGCATAAATCCGGATTCAAACTATGCTGCTTTCCGCACAGGCCTACCAGAAGATCGACCGCGAACTCGCGAAGTTCCCGGCCGACCAGAGGCAGTCGGCCATCATGGCTTCGCTTGCCATCGCGCAAGAAGAGAAGGGCTGGTTGTCTGCTGAAATCATCGAAGACGTGGCCAAGTACATTGGCGTCGCGCCTATCGCGGTTCAGGAAGTCGCCACGTTCTACAACATGTTCGACGTCAAACCCGTTGGCGTTCACAAGATCGCTGTCTGCACCAATTTGCCCTGTGCCTTGCGCGACGGCGAAAAGGCGGGCGAGTATCTCAAGCGCAAGCTGGGCGTGGGCTACCGCGAGACCACCGCCGACGGCAAATTCACCCTGATCGAGGGCGAGTGCATGGGCGCTTGCGGCGATGCCCCGGTGCTCATCGTCAATAACAAGCATATGTGTGTGCGCATGTCGGAGCAGAAGCTCGATGCCCTGGTTGACGGCCTGAAGTCGCAAGGAGAGCCGGCATGAACACGCTGGAATTGTTCAAGCAGATGGGTACTGGCTTGACCGCCAACCCCGGCGCCGATCTGTCCACTTCCATGATCTTCCACGGCCGTCATATCGGTCCGCAAATTTTGGAAGGCCTGGATGGCGACAACTGGCGCCTGGCCGAATACGTCAAGCGCGGCGGCTACGAAGCCCTGCGCAAAATCCTGACCACCGGCATGAAGCCGGAAGACGTCATCGCCGAGGTGAAAGCCTCGGGTCTGCGCGGCCGTGGCGGCGCGGGCTTTCCGACCGGCCTGAAGTGGAGCTTCATGCCGCGCGCCTTTCCGGGCCAGAAGTATCTGGTCTGTAATTCGGATGAGGGCGAGCCGGGTACGTTCAAAGATCGCGACATTCTGCGCTTTAATCCGCACATCGTGATCGAAGGCATGGCCATCGCCGCCTATGCGATGGGCATCAGCGTCGGCTATAACTACATCCACGGCGAAATCTTCGAAGTCTACGAGCGCTTCGAAGAGGCGCTCGAAGAGGCGCGCGCCGCCGGCTTCCTGGGCGATAAGCTGCTGGGTTCGGACTTTAACTTCCAGTTGCACGCTTTCCACGGCTACGGCGCCTATATCTGCGGCGAAGAAACGGCCTTGCTGGAATCGCTGGAAGGCAAGAAGGGGCAGCCGCGCTTTAAGCCGCCGTTCCCGGCCAGCTTCGGTCTGTACGGCAAGCCCACCACCATCAATAACACCGAGACCTTCGCGGCGGTGCCCTGGATCATCCGCAATGGCGGCCAGGCCTATCTCGAGGTAGGCAAGCCCAATAACGGCGGCACCAAGATCTTTTCGATCACGGGCGATGTCGAGCGTCCGGGCAACTACGAAATTCCGATGGGCACGCCGTTCTCCAAGCTGTTGGAGCTCGCGGGCGGCATGCGCGGCGGCAAGAAGCTCAAGGCGGTGATCCCCGGCGGGTCGAGCGCCCCGGTGTTGCCTGCCGACATCATCATGGAATGCACGATGGACTATGACTCCATCGCCAAGGCGGGCTCCATGCTGGGTTCGGGCGCGGTCATCGTCATGGACGAGACCCGCTGCATGGTCAAATCCCTGCTGCGTCTGTCGTACTTCTATTTTGAAGAAAGCTGCGGTCAATGCACGCCTTGCCGCGAAGGCACGGGCTGGCTGTACCGCATGGTCCACCGCATCGAGACCGGCCAAGGCCGGGCCGAGGATCTGGACATGCTGGACACCGTGGCCGGCAACATCATGGGCCGCACCATTTGCGCGCTGGGTGACGCCGCAGCCATGCCGGTACGCAGCTTCATCAAGCATTTTCGCGACGAATTCGCGCACCACATCGAGCACAAGTCTTGTGTGGTCCCGCAATATCTGTAGGTCTCAGGAACAGCAATGGTTGAACTAACCGTCGACGGCAATAAAGTCGAAGTGCCCGAAGGTAGCATGGTGATGCATGCGGCCCAGAAGATCGGGCTGTACGTGCCGCATTTCTGCTACCACAAGAAACTGTCCATCGCGGCCAACTGCCGGATGTGCCTGGTTGAAGTGGAAAAGGCGCCTAAGGCGCTGCCGGCCTGCGCCACCCCCGTGACCAATGGCATGGTGGTGCATACCTGCTCCGAGAAGGCCCGTGCCGCCCAGAAGTCGGTCATGGAATTCCTCCTCATCAATCACCCCCTCGACTGCCCGATCTGCGATCAGGGCGGCGAATGCCAGCTCCAGGATCTGGCGGTGGGCTACGGCGGTTCGTCCTCGCGTTATCACGAGGAAAAGCGCGTGGTTTTCCACAAAGACCTGGGCCCGCTGGTGTCGGCCGAGGAAATGTCGCGTTGCATTCACTGTACCCGTTGCGTGCGCTTCGGCCAGGAGATCGGCGGCATGATGGAGCTGGGTATGCTCAATCGTGGCGAGCATTCCGAAATCACTTCCTTCGTGGGTCGTTCGATCGAGTCCGAGCTGTCGGGCAATATGATCGACATCTGCCCGGTTGGCGCGCTGACCTCCAAGCCTTTCCGCTACAGCGCCCGCACCTGGGAGCTGGCTCGCCGCCGCTCCGTCAGCCCGCATGACAGCGTCGGCGCCAACCTGGTTGTCCAGGTCAAGGGCGACCGTGTTCTGCGCGTGGTTCCCTTCGAGAATGAAGACGTCAACGAGTGCTGGATCAGCGATCGTGACCGTTTCTCCTACGAGGGTCTGAACAGCGAAGACCGTTTGGCGGCGCCGATGATCAAGGGCGCTGACGGCAAGTGGCAAGAGGCCTCCTGGGCTGATGCCTTGCAGGCTGTTGCTCAGGGCCTGTCGCGAGTGCGCGAAGGCTTTGGCGCCGGTCAGATCGGCGCGCTCGCCACCGACTATGCCACCACGGAAGAGTTCTCGCTGCTGGCTCGCCTGACGCGCGCTCTGGGCTCCGAAAACATCGACTTCCGCCTGCGCCAGACCGACGCCAGCTTCGACGCCGCGCTGTCGGGCGCGCCGTGGCTGGGCATGCCGGTGGCCGAGCTGGATAATCTGGACCGCGTCCTGGTGATCGGTTCCTTCCTGCGCAAAGATCATCCCCTGATGGCTCAGCGTCTGCGCCAGGCCGTCAAGCGTGGCACGCAGGTGCTGCTACTTGATAGCTCGGCCGATGATCCGCTGCTGCCCGTGGCTGCCCGCCTGACGCTGGCTCCCTCGGAGCTGGCTCGCGGTCTGGCCGAAGTGGTCGTGGCGCTGGCCCAGATCAAGCAGGCCGCCGTGCCGGCCGAGTTCGCCTCGGTCACGCCGGGCGAAGATGCCAAGCGCATCGCCGCCAGCCTGGCTTCGGGTGGCAATACGGCCGTGCTGATGGGCAATCTGGCGGTGGCCGCGCCCAATGCTTCCACGCTGGCTGCCAATGGCCGCGCGGTGGCAGACCTGGCGGGAGCCAAGTTCGGTTTCCTGACTGCAGGCGGCAACACGGTGGGCGGTTATTTGGCCGGCGCCGTGCCGGGCCGTGGCGGCAAGACCGCCGCCCAGATGCTGGCCGAACCCCTGAAGGCTTATATCGTGCTGCACGCCGAGCCCTTGCTGGATGCCGATAACGGTCCGCAGGCACTGGCCGCCTTGAAGGGCGCGCAGTTCGCCGTCGCGCTGACGTCCTATCGGTCTTCCGCCGAAGCCTGGGCCGATGTGATGTTGCCGGTTGCGCCATTTACGGAAACCTCGGGCACCTATGTCAACGCCGCGGGCGTGGCGCAGAGCTTCAAGGGTACGGTCACGCCTTACGGCCAGACCCGCCCGGGCTGGAAGGTGTTGCGTGTGCTGGGCAATGTGCTGCATCTGGCCGGTTTCGACGATGAAACCTCGGAATCCGTGCGTGATGCCGCGCTGGCCGGCGGTGTTGAAGGCCGCCTGTCCAATGCGATCTCGGCAGCCATCGGTCTGGGTCAGCCCGCCGGTGCGCTGGAGCGCGTGGCCGATGTGCCGATCTACCGTAGCGATGCCATCGTGCGCCGTTCCGAGCCGCTGCAAGAACATCTCGCTTCTCGCGCGCCCAAGGCTCGCATGAACGGCCGTACTTTGGCCGCCTTGGGTCTGACCGCAGGCGTCAAGGTGCGTGTCGCCTCGGCGCAAGGCGCGGTCGAACTCGAAACCGCGCAAGATGATGCGGTGGCCGACAATGCCGTGCGGGTTTCCGCCGCGTTCGCTCAAACTGCCGCTCTGGGCGGTGCCTTTGGTCAAATCAGCGTGGAGCGTGCCTGATGGAATGGCTTAATGTTCTTGAAAGCCAGGGTCAGGCATTGCTCGGTCCCACGGCTTGGCTAGTGGTCTGGACGATCATCAAGATTGTGATCATCGCGGTGCCCATCATTCTGTGCGTGGCGTATCTCACGTACTGGGAACGCAAGATGATCGGCTGGATGCACGTCCGCCTGGGTCCCAATCGCGTGGGCTTCAAGGGGCTGTTGCAGCCTTTTGCCGACGTGTTCAAGCTGCTGACCAAGGAAGTGGTGGTCCCGTCGCAGGCCAACAAGATCCTGTTCATCGTCGCGCCTGTCGTGACCTTGATGCCGGCGCTGGCGGCCTGGGCCGTCGTGCCCTTTGGTCCGGAAGCCGTGCTGGCCAACGTCAATGCCGGTCTGCTCTACGTGATGGCGATCACCTCGATTGGCGTCTACGGTGTCATCGTGGCCGGTTGGGCCTCGAACTCCAAGTACGCTTTCCTGGGTGCGCTGCGCGCCTCGGCACAGATGGTGTCGTATGAGCTGGCCATCAGCTTTGTGCTGGTGACGGTGCTGCTGGTGTCCGGCAGCCTGAACATGAACGAAATCGTTCTTGGCCAGGGCCGCGGCTGGTTTGCCGAGCGTGGCCTGACCTTCCTGTCATGGAACTGGTTGCCGCTCCTGCCTCTGTTCGTGATCTATGTGATCTCGGCCGTGGCGGAAACCAACCGTCACCCCTTTGACGTGGTGGAAGGCGAGTCGGAAATCGTGGCCGGCCACATGGTCGAATACTCGGGCATGGCTTTTGCCCTGTTCTTCCTGGGCGAATACGCCAACATGATTTTGCTGTCAGCGATGGCGTCGATCATGTTCCTCGGTGGCTGGATGTCGCCCATCGACATTGCGCCGTTGAACTGGATTCCCGGCTGGATCTGGCTTGGCATCAAGACTTTCTTCGTCGTGTCGCTGTTCATCTGGTTCCGCGCATCATTCCCGCGTTACCGCTATGACCAGATCATGCGTTTGGGCTGGAAAATCTTCATCCCGCTGACCGGCGTGTGGCTGGTCGTCGTGGCGATCTGGATGCAGACGCCCTGGAATATTTGGCGTTAAGGCGCCGGATCGAGGCTGGATATGGAAGCGATCAAGGATTTTTTCGGCAGCCTGCTGCTGACCGAGTTGTTCAAGGGCATGCGCCTGACGGGCAAGTACTTTTTCAAGCGCAAGATGACCTTGCGCTACCCCACGGAGAAAACGCCGGCTTCGCCGCGTTTCCGTGGCCTGCACGCATTGCGCCGCTACCCCAACGGGGAAGAGCGCTGTATCGCCTGCAAACTCTGTGAAGCGGTCTGCCCTGCGCTGGCCATCACGATCGAGTCGGATCAGCGCGAGGACGGCACCCGCCGCACCACGCGTTATGACATCGATCTGACCAAGTGCATTTTCTGCGGCTTCTGTGAAGAAAGCTGCCCGGTGGACTCCATCGTGGAAACGCATATTCACGAGTACCACGGCGAAAAGCGCGGCGATCTGTATTTCACCAAAGACATGCTGCTCGCCGTTGGCGACCGCTACGAAGCCGATATCGCCCAACGCCGGGCCGAAGACGCTCCTTACCGTTGATCGCCAGGGTCTGATCCATGACTTTTACTTCTGTCCTGTTCTACTTACTGGCCTTCGTTCTGGTGGTGGCGGCGTTTCGCGTCATCACCGCGCGTAGCCCCGTGACGGCTGTTCTGCACCTCATCCTGGCATTCGCCAACGCGGCCATGCTGTGGATGTTGTTGGGCGCCGAGTTCCTGGCGCTATTGCTGGTGCTGGTCTATGTGGGCGCCGTGATGGTGCTCTTCCTGTTTGTCGTGATGATGCTCGATATCCGCATCGACCATCTGCGCCACGGCCTGAAGACCTACCTGCCGCTGGGCCTGATCATCGGTGGCATCATGGTGGTCGAAATGGGCTTCGTGCTGTTCACGACCTGGGGCGACGCCGGTCCGCAAGTCGTGATGGCTGGCGACTACAACAACGCTCGCGCACTGGGCGAAGCCATGTACACGCAATACGTATTCGGCGTCGAAGTCGGCGCCGCGCTGCTGCTGGTCGGCATGGTTGCCGCGATTGCACTGACGCTGCGCCGTCGCCGCGATGCCAAGTACAACGATCCGGCCGCCGCCGTCCGCGTCCGCGCCAAGGATCGCTTCCGCATGGTCAAGATGCAGGCCCAGAGCGAGCGCGCCCAGGGCACTGCCGCCGAGCAAGGAGAAAAACAATGACCATTACCCTGGCCCATTACCTGATTCTCGGGGCGATCCTATTCGCCATCGGCATCTTTGGCATTTTCCTCAATCGCCGCAATCTGATCATTCTGCTGATGTCCATCGAGCTGATGCTCTTGGCCGTCAACATGAACTTCGTGGCGTTCTCCAGCTGGTTCGGCGACACCGCCGGCCAGGTGTTCGTGTTCTTCATCCTGACCGTGGCCGCCGCCGAGGCCGCCATCGGTCTGGCGATCCTGGTGCTGCTGTTCCGCAACCTGAACACGATCAACGTTGACGATCTCGATCGCCTGAAGGGCTGACGGGGTATTGGAAGAAAATGTCTAGCTCACCCAATCTCTATTTGCTTATCGCGCTGGCCCCACTGGCTGGCGCGATCGTGGCCGGCCTGTTTGGCACCGGGTTCCTGGGGCGTCCGGTTGGCCGCCGCGCTGCCCACTGCATCACGATTCTGTTCGTGGCGTTCTCCGCCATCGGATCTCTGTTCGTGCTGCGTGACGTGCTCGACGGTCACACCTTTGACGGCGCGGTCTACACCTGGACCCTGATCGGCAACACCAAGCTGGAAATCGGCTTTTTGATCGACTCGCTTTCGGCCATGATGATGGTCGTGGTGACCTCGGTTTCGCTGATGGTGCACATCTACACCATTGGCTACATGTCCGATGATCCGGGCTATCAACGCTTTTTCTCCTACATCTCGCTGTTCACCTTCTCCATGCTGATGCTGGTGATGTCGAACAACATGGTGCAGCTCTTCTTCGGCTGGGAAGCCGTGGGCCTGGTCTCCTATCTGCTGATCGGTTTCTGGTACACCCGCCCGACGGCGATTTTCGCCAATATGAAGGCCTTCCTGATCAATCGCGTCGGTGACTTCGGCTTTGTGCTGGGCATCGGCCTGTTGTTCGCCTATGCCGGCACCATGCACTACGGCGAGGTGTTCGCCCAGGCCGATAAACTGGCCGGCATGCAATTGCCGGGCAGCGACTGGGCCTTGCTGACCGTGGCGTGTATTTGCCTGTTCATCGGCGCAATGGGTAAGTCGGCGCAGGTTCCGCTGCACGCTTGGCTGCCCGACTCGATGGAAGGCCCGACCCCGATCTCGGCCCTGATTCACGCCGCCACCATGGTGACGGCAGGGATCTTCATGGTTGCGCGCTTCTCGCCGCTGTTCGAACTGTCGGATGTCGCACTGTCCTTCATCATCGTGATCGGCTCCATCGGTGCGCTGTTCCTGGGCGTGCTGGGCATCATTCAGCACGACATCAAGCGCGTCATTGCCTATTCGACGCTGTCCCAACTGGGTTATATGACGGTTGCGCTGGGCGCTTCGGCCTATTCGGTCGCTGTGTTCCACCTGATGACGCACGCCTTCTTCAAAGCGCTGCTCTTCCTGGGTGCGGGTTCGGTCATCATCGGCATGCACCACAACCAGGACATCCGTCATATGGGCGGCCTGCGCAAATACATGCCCATCACCTGGATCACCTTCCTGCTGGGTACGCTGGCGCTGGTCGGCACGCCGTTCTTTTCGGGCTTCTACTCGAAAGAGAACATCATCGAAGCCGCCGCAGCCGCCAATGTCTGGGGCGCGGGCTTCGCCTACTACGCCACCCTGATTGGTGTATTCATCACCTCGCTCTACTCGTTCCGCCTGTACTTCCTGGTCTTCCATGGCAATGAGCGTTATCCGACGCACGATGAGCATGACGTCAGCGATGAGCCGGATGGTCATCATGGCCACGGCCACGGCGGAAAGCCGCATGAATCGCCCTGGGTTGTCACGCTGCCGCTGGTGCTGCTGGCCATTCCCTCGGTGCTGGTCGGCGCCTGGGCTGCCGAGCCCATGCTGTTCGGCAAGTTCTTCGATGGCGTGATCAAGGTTCTGCCTCAGCATCCCGCCATGCATGAGCTGCAAGCAGAATGGCACGGCTGGGTCGCCTTCGGCCTGCATGCGGTTCAGACGCTGCCGTTCTGGCTGGTGGTCGCTGGCGCTGTCACGGCCTGGTATTGCTATCTGATCAATCCCGCCGTTCCGGCCAAGGTCGCTCACAGCCTGTCCGGCCTGCATACTCTTCTGGCCAACAAGTACTACGTGGACTGGATCAACGAGAAGATCATCGCTCGCGGTGTGCGTTGCCTGGGCCAGGGCCTTTGGCAAACCGGTGACCGCCGCCTGATCGACGGCCTGCTGGTCAATGGCAGTGCCCGCGTCGTGGGTTGGGTGGCCGCGGTCAGCCGCCACTTCCAGTCGGGTTACATCTATCACTACGCGTTCGCGATGATCATCGGCATCATGGCGCTGGTGACTTTCTTTGTGCTGATTCCCCAATGATGGCAAGCGAAATGGCATCCAACAATTTCCCCTGGCTCACGCTTGCGATCTTTGTCCCGATCGTATTCGGTCTGCTGGTGCTGGCGCTCGGCCGGGACGACCGTCCCTGCCTGACGCGGGGGCTGTCGCTGATCGGCGCGGTCGCTGGCTTCCTGGTCACCATTCCTCTCTATACCGGTTTCGACAAAACCACCGCCGCGATGCAGTTTGTCGAGAAGGCCTCGTGGATCGAGTCCTTCAACGTCAACTATCACCTCGGCGTCGACGGCATTTCCGTCTGGTTTGTGCTGCTGACGGCTTTCATCACCATCATCGTGGTGGCGGCGGGCTGGGAAGTCATCACCAACCGCGTGCCGCAGTACATGGCCGCCTTCCTGATTCTCTCGGGGCTGATGGTCGGCGTGTTCAGCGCGCTCGATGGCCTGCTGTTTTATGTGTTCTTTGAAGCGACCCTGATCCCGATGTACATCATCGTGGGCGTGTGGGGCGGACCGAACCGCGTTTACGCAGCGTTCAAGTTCTTCCTCTACACGCTGATGGGTTCGCTCTTGACCCTGGTTGCGTTTGTCTATCTCTGGAATGTGTCGGGCGGTTCGTTCGACATCCTGACCTGGCAGCAAACCAAGCTGGGCTACACGCCGCAGATCCTGATCTTCATCGCGCTGCTGGCGGCCTTTGCGGTCAAGGTGCCGATGTGGCCGGTGCATACCTGGCTGCCCGATGCCCACGTCGAAGCGCCCACGGGCGGTTCGGTGGTGCTGGCCGCCATCATGCTCAAGCTGGGCGCCTACGGGTTTCTGCGCTTCTCGCTGCCGATCGCACCCGATGCCTCGCACAGCCTGTCGGGCCTGATGATCGCGCTGTCGCTCATCGCGGTGATCTATATCGGTCTGGTGGCGATCGTTCAAGAAGACATGAAGAAGCTGGTGGCCTACTCCTCGGTCGCCCACATGGGTTTCGTTACCCTGGGTTTCTTTATCTTCAACACGGCCGGCGTCGAAGGCGCCATCGTGCAGATGATCTCCCACGGTTTCGTGTCTGGCGCCATGTTCCTGTGTATTGGCGTGCTTTATGACCGCATGCACAGCCGCCGCATCGCCGATTATGGTGGCGTGGTCAACGTGATGCCGCGTTTCGCGACCTTCTTCGTGCTCTTCTCGATGGCCAACAGCGGTCTGCCGGCCACCAGCGGTTTCGTGGGCGAATTCATGGTCATCATGGGCGCCGTCGAACACAACTTCTGGGTCGGTCTGCTTGCCGCGACCGCGCTGATTCTGGGGGCTTCGTATTCGCTCTGGATGGTCAAGCGCGTGGTCTTTGGTGACATCACCAACCCGCACGTTAGTGAAATGTCCGATCTGAACCGCCGTGAGTTCTGGATTCTCGGTGTCATGGCGATCGCCGTGTTGTACATGGGGATCTATCCCAAGCCCTTTACCGACGTGATGCACGTCTCGGTTGAGGCCCTGCTGCAACACGTTGCCGTCTCGAAACTGTAAGACAAGACAATGATGCAATCCCACATCGATTTCGCTTTGGCCACACCAGAGATCCTATTGCTGGTGCTGGCGCTGGCCGTGCTGCTCATCGACGCGGTAAGCAGCCATCCGGATCGCAAGACCACCTATGTGCTGTCGCTGGCCACTCTGGCCATTCTGACCGTGGTGTCGCTGTTCCAATGGAGCAACGGCGTGTCCGGCAAGACCTTCAACGGCATGTATGTGACGGACTCGTTCTCGCATCTGCTGAAGATCACGTCGTATATCGCCGTGGCGGTCACGCTTATCTATGGCCGTGTCTACGCCCAATCGCGTGACATGCTGCGCGGCGGCGAGCTCTACGTTCTGACCCTGCTGGCGCTGTTGGGCCAGATGGTCATGATCTCGGCGGGCAGCCTGGTGTCGGTCTACCTCGGCCTAGAGCTGATGTCGCTGGCGCTCTACGCCCTGATCGCCCTGCGCCGTGATGATGTCGTGGCCACCGAAGCCGCCATGAAGTACTTCGTGCTCGGCGCGCTGGCTTCCGGCTTCCTGCTCTACGGCATGTCCATGGTGTACGGTTCCACCGGCCATCTGGATCTGGCTGAAATCTCCCGCGTGATCGGGTCCGGTCAGGCCAAGGAACTGCCTCTGGTTTTCGGCATCGTCTTCCTGGTCGCCGGTCTGGCCTTCAAGCTGGGCGCCGTGCCCTTCCATATGTGGGTGCCTGACGTTTATCAGGGCTCGCCCACGGCCGTGACGCTGATTCTGGGCGGCGCGCCCAAGCTGGCGGCCTTCGCCATGACGCTGCGTCTGCTGGTCGATGGCCTGCACGGTCTGGCTGCGGACTGGCAGTCCATGCTGATGATTCTGGCGGTGCTGTCGCTGGCCATCGGTAATCTGACCGCCATCGTCCAGACCAACTTCAAGCGCATGTTGGCCTACTCGACCATTTCGCACATGGGCTTTGTGCTCCTGGGCTTGGCCTCGGGTGTGGTCGTCGGCAAGGCGGAAGCCGCGTCCGCCGCCTATGGCGCGTCCTTGTTCTACATGATCACCTATGTGCTGACCACGCTGGCCAGCTTTGGCATCGTGCTGTTGCTCTCGCGCCAGGGTTTTGAGTGCGAACAGATTGACGATCTCAAGGGTCTGAACCGCCGCAGCCCCTGGCATGCCTTGATTGTCCTGCTGCTGATGTTCTCGCTGGCCGGCATCCCGCCGCTGGTGGGTTTCTACGCCAAGCTGGCCATTCTCCAGGCGGTCATCGAGTCGGGTCATGTGGCGCTGGCCGTGGTCGCGGTGTTGTTCTCGCTGATCGGTGCGTTCTACTATCTGCGAGTCGTCAAAGTGGTTTACTTTGACGAGCCGGTCGCCGAGGACGCGCCGCTGTCCGCCACCTGCGTGCAGCGTGGCCTGCTGTCGGTCAATGGCGCGCTGATTCTCATCCTGGGCATTTTGCCTGGCGGCTTGATGGCGCTGTGCGTGCAGGTCATCAAGACCTCGTTCGCTGGCTTATGAGTCAGTCTCTCGCCGTCTGGTTGTTGATCGCGCTGGCTGTTGTCAGCGCGAATCTGCCCTTCCTGACGGACAGGGTGTTCGCGGTGTTCGCGCTCAAGGGCGGCAAGACCGTTGCTATCCGTTTTCTGGAACTACTGGTCTATTACTTGATTGTCGGACTGGCTGGCCGCGCCTTCGAGTCCGCGTTGGGCAATCCCTTTGCACAGACCTGGGAGTTTTACGCCATCACCCTAAGCCTCTATCTGGTGTTGGCCTATCCCGGCTTTGTCTACCGCTATCTGTTTTTGCGCAAACGCTCACGCCCGGCTTGAGGGCAAAATCATGTAAACCCCCGAACGCCGTCCTGGCTTTCGGGGGTTTTTACATATTGGCGCAGAGGCGGCTGCCATCTGCTTGAGGGCAGCATGAGTACGCCTGTCTGATTGAATTCGAGCAGAGCATGTTCTTGTCTACAAAAGTCTCACTATGCGTACTCGGTAGCCAAGTCGGCTGCTGTTAATGGAGGCAAGTCATGCAAACCAATCAGCTAGACATGGAGATCCTGGGCCTCGAATTTCTAGAGGTTGATATGAAGCGCTTGCTTGAAGTGGTAAGCGACGCTGTTCCCAGGCACTGCCGTGGAGGAGGCGAGTGGTGATCAGGTAGTTGGCGGCCACCATAAAAGGTGGCCGCGAAAACGAGTCACCATGACAGGATTTCAAGAACGAGAAAAAAAATGCTGATCGGCCGATGCCCGATATGGCCTCTGCAAGACAGCACATTATCCAGATGGATCTGGCCAATATTCGCAAGAAAATCTGTTCCGAGGATCTGTTGTTGCGCAGAACTTGGACCGTAAGCGAGGCGCATTTAGGACTAGCGCTATACAAAAACTTCCTTTATTTAAGTAAGAAATACCATCACCGAGATAGGCGGCTCGTTCCTTCTATGGAGATTGATGAGATTTGGCACCATCATATTTTAGATACTAAATCGTATTTTTTTGATTCTGAAAAAATATTCGGTACGTATTTTCATCACGATCCCTACTTTGGTACTCGAGGTGAGGCTGACCAGCAGAACCTCAACGACGCTTTTGCATTCACTCAGAAGCTTCATGTGCTGGAGTTCGGCTACCGGATTCCTGCAATTTGGGGGAAATGCCGTGAGCTACTGGCATGACTTCCGGCGCGACTTTCCCGCTTTTGTACGCAATCGCTTTGTACCCTTTGTCGGTGCGAGCGCCATCTTCGCGCTGGCGGCGCATAAAGATACGCAAGTACTGGCGGCAAGCGCCTATCTGATTGCCACACTGGCCCCGCCCGCGACAATAGCAGTGCTGAGTCTGGCGGCAGCAGGCAATCTTATCGCGGGGCGGGATAGCCAGCGGGTCTGTCGCGCGGTGTTGGGCCTGGCCTTAGGGCTGGCCTTTCTTACTCTGCTTGTCACGGCTGCCCTGACCGTGGTTTGGGCAGCGCGTTTTGAGCGATTGGGCGCCTGGCAGGCCGCCTGGCTTTACCTGCTTGCTGCGGCTTTGCTGGTCGTCAATACCGCCTTACTGAGCCTGCATGAGGCGAGCGGAGCTGCCGTCCAATGCGCCTGGACGCTGCGTCTGGCCTTGTGGCTGGGGCAGTTGCGCGCCATCGGCGACACCTTGCTGCCGCAGGCCATTTACGGTTTGACACTGTTGTTGGGCTGGGGCTTGCTGCTGCATGGTCTGGCCGAAAGCGGCCAGACCGCGGTGGCTGTCTATCTCTTAGGCCACAGCGCTTTGCTGCTGCTTGTTGCGGCAGGATTGAGCTGGCGCTGGCATAGGCTGCAAGGCCTCGCACAGACCCGGCTTAAGCCTGGCGCGCCAACAAGGTAACCACCGTAGCGGCAATGCCTTCTTTGCGCCCCAGATAGCCCAGTCCTTCATTGGTCTTGGCCTTGATGTTGACCAGGTCATGAGCAATGCCTAGATCGGCCGCAATATTGGCGACCATGGCCGGCGCATGCGGGCCGATCTTGGGAGCCTGGGCATGTACCGTGGCGTCCACATTGACTACCTGCCAGCCGGCGGCATCCACTCTTGCCATGGCCTCGCGCAGCAGCACCCGGCTATCCGCGCCTTTAAAGCGCGGATCGGTGTCTGGAAAGTGGCGCCCGATATCACCCAGGCCGGCAGCACCCAGGATGGCGTCCGTGACGGCATGCAGCAGCACATCGGCATCGGAATGGCCGAGCAGGCCGTGGCTGTGCTCGATACGCACGCCGCCGATGATCAGCGGGCGGCCCGTCACCAGGGCGTGGACATCAAAGCCCTGTCCCACGCGAAAAGGAATTGTCATAGCCATTTCTCCATCAATGCAAAATCGTCGGGCCAGGTCACTTTGAAGTTGCGTGCCGAGCCTCCGATCAGGCGAGGTGACAGCCCTTGCGCCTCGATGGCGGAAGCCTCATCGGTTACGGGCAGACCCTGTTCGCGGGCCGTCTGCAAGGCGTGGCGCAGCATGCCTGCACGGAACATCTGAGGGGTCTGCGCCAGCCACAGACCGTCGCGGTCTAGGGTGGCGCGCACGCGCGCCGCGCCGGATTTCACGGTGTCGGCCACCGGCAGGGCCAGCAGGCCGCCGACCGCATCGTCCAGGCAGCCGTCTATCAGGCGTGCAAGCGCATCGGCCGGCAAGCCGGGGCGCGCCGCGTCGTGCACGAGCACCCAGGTCTCGGGGGCTAGCGCCGCATCATCCAGGGCGGCGGCAACGGTATCGGCTCGTGTCGGGCCGCCGCAGGGACGCCACAGGGTGCGAGGCAGTCCGCGCAGGGCCTCGGCGGCCCAATCGTCGCCGGCGCTGACCGCCACGCGCACCTGGCCAATGCGTGCGTCGGCCAGCAGCGCCAGCACGGCCCGGCGCAACATGGGTTGGCCGTTGAGCGTGCGATACTGCTTGGGTACCGCCTCCTGGCCAGGTTGACTGGCGCGGCTGCCTACACCGGCCGCGGGCACAATTGCGATAAGGGGTTCGGACTTCATCAGGAGATTTTATAATTTCCCGGTAATGCCTGACTCATCGACTTCCCTAGCAGTGGACATACAACTTCCCTCGATCGCTTCCACCCTGGCCGCCCTGAAGCCCGGCACGCGCTATGTCCAATCTTGCCCGCCCGGTTCTGGCGATGGCTGGTTGTTGGCCGATCTGGCCCGGCGGGCAGGCAAACCCATTGTTGTGCTGACGGCCGATCCGGTCCATGCACAGCGTTTGGCAGATGAAATTCCCCTGTTTGCGCCCGAATTGCGCGTGCGGCAGTTACCCGATTGGGAGACCCTGCCTTACGATGCATTTTCACCGCACCAGGACTTGATCTCCGAGCGCCTGCATACGCTGCATGCGCTCATGACGCAGTCCGTCGATATCCTCACGGTTCCGGTCACCACGGCTTTGTACCGTCTGCCGCCGCCGTCTTTTCTGGCGGCTTATACCTTTTCGTTCCGCCAGCGCGACAAGCTCGATGAACAGGCCCTGCGCACGCAATTGACGCTGGCCAATTACAACCACGTCACGCAGGTCACGGCGCCCGGCGAGTTCTGCCTGAGGGGCGGGCTCATCGATCTGTTTCCCATGGGCTCCGCCTTGCCTTACCGGCTCGATATGTTCGATGACGAAATCGAGTCTATACGCGCGTTCGACGTCGATACGCAGCGCAGCCTCTATCCCGTCGGTGAGGTGCGTCTGCTGCCCGGGCGCGAGTTTCCCATGGACGAGTCCGCACGCACGCTTTTCCGTGCGCGTTTCCGAGAAGTGTTCGAGGGCGACCCGTCCCGCGCCCTGCCGTATAAAGATATTGGCAATGGCATCGCCTTCGCGGGCGTCGAGTACTACCTGCCCTTGTTTTTTGAACAGACTGCGACGCTGTTCGATTATCTGAATAGTGCCACCCTGACCGTCACGCTGGGCAATATCGATGATGCCATCCAGCGTTTTTCTCAGGATACGGCCAGCCGCTATAGCTTTCTGAAAAGCGGTCGCGAGCGGCCGGTGCTGCCGCCCGAGGCGCTATTTCTGAGCCGTGACGGCCTGTACGAAGGTTTCCGGGGCTTTGCTCGCCTGGCCCTGACGGGCGACTCACCGCACCCCGATTTTCGCGTCGCGCCGGACGTGGCCGTCGCGCGCCGCGCCGATGATCCGGTTGGCAAACTGCGGGCTTTGGTGGGCCGCTCGGGGGCGCGTGTGCTGTTGTGCGCCGATTCGGCCGGGCGGCGCGAAACCTTGTTTCAGATGCTGGCCGAACAGAATCTCGCGCCGGCGGAGCAAACGGACACCATCGGAGCCTTTCTCGCCTCGTCAGCCTCGTTTGGCCTGACCATCGCGCCTATGGCGGCGGGTTTCGGCCTGGCCGAGAACGGCCTGGTTTTTCTTACCGAAAACGATCTTTACCCGGGCAATGGGGGCAGCCGGCGCCGGGGCAAGCGCGCCCAGGAAGGGGCCAGCAATGTCGAGGCCATGGTGCGGGATCTGGCCGAGCTGCGCGAAGGCGATCCCGTCGTTCATGCTCAGCACGGTATCGGCCGTTATCATGGCCTGATCAATATGGACATGGGCGAGGGCGAGATGGAGTTTCTTCATCTGGAATACGCCAGCGGCGCCACGCTCTATGTCCCGGTATCGCAGCTTCATGTGATCGCCCGCTATAGCGGCGCTGATCCCGAGGCTGCGCCTTTGCATCAGCTTGGCTCCGGGCAATGGGACAAGGCCCGCAAGAAGGCCGCCAAACAGGTGCGTGACACGGCTGCCGAACTGTTGGCGTTGTACGCGCAACGCGCGGCGCGTGAAGGCTATGCCTTCAATCTGCCCCTCTCGGATTACGAGTCTTTTGCCGAGGGCTTTGGTTTCGAGGAAACCGTCGATCAATCCGCGGCTATCCAGGCTGTCATCATGGATATGACCTCGGGTAAGCCGATGGATCGCCTGGTCTGCGGCGACGTGGGCTTTGGCAAAACCGAGGTGGCTTTGCGTGCGGCTTTCCTGGCGGTGGCCAATGGCAAACAGGTTGCCTTGCTATGCCCGACCACGCTGTTGGCGGAGCAGCATGCGCAGACCTTTTCCGACCGTTTCGCCGATTGGCCAGTGCGCGTGGTGGAACTGTCGCGCTTTCGCTCCGCCAAAGAAGTGGCCGCAGCCGTCGAGGGCATCAATGATGGCCGCGTGGATATCGTGATCGGCACGCACAAGATTCTCTCCAAAGAGGTGCGCTTCAAGCGTCTGGGGCTGGTCATCATCGATGAGGAGCACCGTTTCGGCGTGCGCCAGAAAGAGGCCTTGAAGGCCTTGCGGGCCGAGGTCGATGTGCTCACCCTGACAGCCACGCCCATCCCGCGCACGCTGGGCATGTCGCTCGAGGGCATACGCGATTTTTCGGTCATCGCCACGGCCCCGCAAAAGCG
This sequence comes from Bordetella avium, assembly GCF_034424645.1. Lineage (NCBI taxonomy): Bacteria > Pseudomonadati > Pseudomonadota > Betaproteobacteria > Burkholderiales > Alcaligenaceae > Bordetella > Bordetella avium. The sequence goes on along the minus strand of NZ_CP139969.1, from coordinate 2,614,336 downwards.
CCTGGCCATCAAGACCTTTGTGCGGCGCGAGGATGGCAGCACCATACGCGAAGCCTTGTTGCGTGAGCTCAAGCGGGGAGGGCAGGCGTATTTCCTGCATAACGAAGTCGAGACCATCCACAACCGGCGGGCACGTCTCGAAGAGCTGGTGCCCGAGGCTCGCATAGGCGTGGCCCACGGTCAGATGCCAGAGCGCGAGCTAGAGCAGGTGATGAAGGGCTTTTATCAGCAGCGCTATAACGTGCTGTTGTGCACCACTATCATCGAAACCGGTATCGATGTGCCCAGCGCCAATACCATCGTGATTCATCGTGCTGACCGTTTCGGTCTGGCCCAGTTGCATCAGTTGCGCGGCCGCGTGGGCCGCTCTCATCATCAGGCCTATGCCTACTTGCTCACGCCGGGCGAAGATGCAATCACCGCCAACGCCAAAAAGCGGCTGGAGGCCATCCAGGCGATGGAGGAGCTGGGGTCGGGTTTCTATCTGGCCATGCATGACCTTGAAATCCGCGGCACCGGCGAGATCCTGGGCGATTCGCAATCTGGCAATATCCAGGAGGTCGGTTTCTCGATGTACAACGAGATGCTGAGCGAAGCCGTGCGCGCTCTCAAGTCGGGTGAAGAGCCTGATCTGGATGCGCCCTTTAACCTGGCTTGCGAAGTCAATCTGCATGCACCAGCGTTGCTGCCATCGGATTACTGCCCCGATGTTCACGGCCGTCTGGCCATCTATAAACGCCTGTCGCATGCCCAGGATGAGGACGATCTGATCCGTATCCAGGAAGAGCTCATCGACCGATTCGGCAAACTGCCCGAGGCAGCCCAGACTTTGCTCATGACTCACCGCTTGCGCCTGATGGGCGAGCCGCTAGGTATCGTCAAGATCGATGTCAGCGAAGCTCAGGCTTTGCTGCAATTCGGCGCCAAGGCGGCGGTGGACCCCCTGCGCATCATCGAACTGGTGCAAAAGCAGCGTCACATCAAGCTGTCGGGCCAGGATAAGCTGCGTATCGAAATCACTGCGCCGCAGACCAGCGCACGCTTTGACGCGGTGCGTGCCGTGCTGCGCGCCTTAAAATAATCGGCTACCTTTTTTTCGCCTATCCATGAGCACCAATCTCATCATTCAATCGCCGGGCCTGACCGCCCACCATGCCGAACAACTGGCTGCCCTGGCGCAGGCCGATGGCATCGCCCGCATCAGCGCCACCGCTGCGCGTTTGCTCAACGTCGAGGATGACGAGGCCACGCGCGCCGAGGTGCGTAAGTGGGCCGAGGGGCATGCGGTCGATGCCGCGTTCGTGCCGGCGGGTCTGGCTCTGTCGAGCTGCAAGGTGTTGGCGATGGATATGGACTCCACGCTCATCAATATCGAGTGCATCGATGAGATTGCGGCTTGCGCCGGTATCGGTGAGCAGGTGGCTCAGATTACCGAAGCCGCCATGCGCGGCGAAATCAAAGACTTCTCCGAAAGCCTGCGTCGCCGGGTCGCCCTGTTGCAGGGCACGCCGGCAAGCGTGCTCGAGCGCGTCTATGAAGAACGCTTGTGCCTCAATCCTGGCGCCGAACAACTATTGGCCTGCGCACAGGCGGCTGGCATCAAGACCCTGTTGGTTTCGGGGGGCTTTACGTTTTTCACCGAGCGTTTGCGCAAGCGTCTCAAGCTCGATAGCGCCTACGCCAATACGCTGGAAATAGATGCTGATGGCAAATTGACCGGCCAGGTATTGGGCGACATTCTCGACGGCGCGGCCAAGGCCCGCCACCTCGAGGCCTTCACCGCCGCGCATGGCGCGACCGTGGAACAGACCATCGCTCTGGGAGACGGGGCCAACGATTTGCTGATGTTGGCGCGCGCGCGTTTTGCGGTCGCCTATCATGCCAAACCGATCGTTCGTCAACAGACCGCCTATGCGCTCAACGTCAGTGGCCTGGACGGCGTTTTGAACTGGTTCGAGCGCTGAGCCGGCCACAGATAAAAAAAGCAAGCGGCGTATCGCCGCTTGCTCGAGCGTGAAGGCCCTGATTGGGCCTGTGCTTACTTGCCTTGCGCGGCGAGGGCCAGCGCAGCGGCATTCACGACCGAAGCGATGCGGCCGGCGTCGCGCAGTTGCTCCGTCGTCAGGCCGTCCTTCTTGAGATTTTCGTAGTGCGACTGCACGCAGAAGTGGCATTTGCCGACAATCGATGCCACCAGCGCGAACAGTTCGAAGCGTTTTTTGTCTACGCCGCCATGTGTCGCATAGGCGTTCATGCGCAGTTGCGCCGGCAGGCTCTTGAGTTGGGCGTCACCGGTCATTTCTACGTAGGGATACCAGGTGTTGTTCATCCCCATGAGCGCGGCAGCGGTCAACGCGGCGTTGGCGTCAGTTTCCGGCAGCGCGCCCTGAAAGGCCTTGATCAGGAATGCATTGCCCGACGCGTAGGCCGCAGCCAGCGCCGCGCCCAGTGCATCTTCCTGGGGCAGGGTGGAACGCGCAATGACGCTATCCAGATTCAGGCGGATGTCTTTGGCCCAATCCGGCAACTGCTCTTTGATCGAAGAAAGGAATTCCATAGTTTTTACCTATATTCTGGGTGAAGAAAAGGCCCGGACGAGCCGGGCCCCTGGAACATTACAGCGTATCGCCACCGACCGTGCGGTTGCACGGGCAGAGTTCGTCCGTTTGCAGACCGTCCAGCAGACGCAGCACTTCTTCAGGGTTGCGGCCGACGTTCAGGTTGTTCACCGAAACGTGCTGAATGGTGTTGTCCGGGTCGACGATGAAGGTGGCGCGCAGCGCAACGCCAGCACCCTTTTCACGCACGCCCAGTTGGTCGATCAGGGCGCCGGTGGTGTCGCCGAACTGATAGTGACCCAGCTTGTTGAGGTCCGGGTGCTCACGGCGCCAGGCCAGCTTGACGAATTCGTTGTCGCTCGAACCGCCCAGCAGAACGGCGTCGCGATCTTCGAAGTCCTTGGCCAGCTTGTTGAAACCGACGATTTCGGTCGGGCACACGAAGGTGAAGTCCTTCGGGTAGAAATAGATGACTTTCCACTTGCCGGGGAACGAGCTTTCGGTGATTTCTTCGAACGCCGAAACGCCGTTTTCTTCGTGGTGGTTAAAGCCGGGCTTGACGCCGGTGACCTTGAAAGACTCGAGTTTGTCGCCAACAGTTTTCATGTGCTGCTCCCAGTAAGTTGTTGGTGGAGGTGAGACCGAAGCCTCAAACCACTAATTCTACGCTATTGATTTTCCGTGTCTAATTGATAATTCCTAAACTTGACTTTGGGTAACTCTATCCTGGCAATGAGCCCGCCGCCGTGCCGGGGCAGCATTTTGAGTGAGCCGCCGACGTGTTTGAGCAGGCGTTCGACAATTGCCAGACCGAGCCCCGCGCCGCTGACGCCAGTCCGGGCAGCCTCGCCCCGCGAAAATGGGCGTAACAGGCGTTCCACCTCTTCGGGTGCGATGCCCGGGCCGCGATCCGATACTTCGATGGCCAGCATATTGCCTTCCGATTGCACGGTCATGACGAGATGCGCCATGCCGTCGGTCGAGCGGCCGTAGCGGCGCGCGTTTTCGATCAGGTTGCCGACGATGCGCTTCAGATCCAATGCCGTGATGCGGGCGCGCAGACCCGGTTCGATGCGGGCTTCCAGCTCTCCGCCGAGCGAGGCGGTATGGCTGCGCTCTCTTTCATACAGTTCTGACAGGACGGAGGAGATGTCCGTCGCCAGTTGGGGCAGTGTGCCCGCTGGCCTTGCGTACTCCATCAGTTGCCCGATGCTGTGATCGATCTGGCCCAGGTCATCGTCAATGGCTTGGCGTGCGTCTTCAGTCACGCCGCTCATTTCGATTTCCAGACGCATACGCGCCAGAGGGGTGCGCAAATCGTGTGATATGCCCGCCAGCATCAACTCCCGGTCAGCCTCGGCCTGGCGCAGGTCTTTCGCCATGCGGTTGAAGGAGGCGTTTAGGTCGCGGATCTCCCGCGGGCCCTGTTCGGGCAGCGGCGCCGGGGTTTCGCCGCGCGACAGCACCTGCGCTGCGCGCGCCAGCCTCGATAGCGGCCGGTTGACGAAGCCCACACTGACCGCCGCGCCTACCAGAGAGAGCAGCAAAGCGGTGGCGCCCCAGCCCAGCCATTCGATGCCGCCCGTCAGGCCGATCTGCTCGCGCTCGAAAACCAGCCAGTACAAATCCTGGTCGATGCGGAAACTCACCCAGAAACCCGGCACCTGGTTTACGCTCCAGGCGATCTGTGTCTCTGCGCCGAAGCGGCTGCGGATGTGCTGCGCCACCCGTTGCCAGTAGTCGTCATCGGGCAGGGGTTGGGTGAAATCCGTGATTTCTCGCGGATAGACCTGAATGCCTTCGTTGGTGGCAAGGTCGAGCAGCAGTTTGCTGCGCTCGTCGGCCTGGGAGTAGATCAGCGCGGTGCGGGTGATATTGACTGCCGTAATGACGCGTTGCGCCATCTGGTTAGCCCGTGGCCCCAGCTCCATACTGAAAAAGACTTGCAGCCAGGCCACCAGGCTTACGAGCATGAGCGCGGCCAAGAGCAAAAAGGTGCGCCCGAACAAGCCGAGGCGCAACCCCGAGGTGAGCTGCTTCAGGTTTTTTCTCAGATGGGGCACCAGGCCTTGCTCCTGCCTAGTGCGGTCTGCTGAATCAGTTGCCGCCATCCGGTACGAAGACATAGCCCAGGCCCCATACGGTCTGGATGAAAACAGGCTTGGACGGGTTGGGTTCGATCAGTTTGCGCAGACGCGAGATCTGCACGTCCAGGCTGCGGTCGAAGGCTTCGTACTCACGGCCGCGAGCCAATTCCATCAGCTTGTCGCGCGAGAGCGGGATTTTGGGATGGCGGGCAAAAACCTTCAGTACCGAAAACTCGCCGGTCGTGATGGGCACTTGCTCGCTGTTGCGCGTCAGGGTGCGGGTCGACAGGTTCAGCACATAGGGGCCAAAGGCGATCGACTCGTTTTCCTGGCTTGGCGCACCCGGGTGCTCTTCGGTGCCGCGGCGGCGCAGGATCGCATTGATGCGGGCCAGCAATTCGCGCGGATTGAAGGGCTTGGAGAGGTAATCATCTGCACCCATTTCAAGGCCGACGATGCGGTCGATTTCCTCGGCCTTTGCTGTCAGCATGATGATGGGCGTGTTGTCGTGGCCGCCACGCAGGCGACGGCAGATCGACAGGCCGTCTTCGCCCGGCAGCATCAGGTCAAGAACCAGCAGGTCAAAGTGCTCGCGCTGCCAGAGTTTGCCCATTTCCTTGGCATCCTCGGCGACGAAGACATTGAACCCTTGTTCCGACAAATAGCGACGCAGAAGATCACGGAGTCGGGGATCATCATCGACGACCAGTATCTTGCGGATGGGGGCGGTGTTTTGCGTGTTCATGGCCCGAAATGTAACAGTGACGAGAAGCACCGACTAGTAGGCGCTCACAAGATATTACACATTGCGCCTTACGGTTGAAATCCCTCTTACAACCCGGATGTTCGGGGCCAATTTCGTACAATTAGCACTATGGATCTAAACCTGCTCGCCTTTGAAACATCTTCCTCTCGCTGCGGCGTGGCTTTGCTCACGCGGCGCGGCGGCGTGGAGCACCTGAATGTTCTTGAACACGAGGGGGCTCAGGAGCACGCCGAGCGGCTGTTGCCGATGGCGCAGCGACTCCTCGACGACGCCGGTCTGCGTCCCGCTGATCTGAGCGCTGTGGCTTTTGGTCAGGGGCCGGGCGGCTTTACCGGGCTGCGCGTGGCTTGCGGTGTCGCCCAGGGCGTGGCCTTGGGATTGGATATTCCTGTGCTGCCTGTGGTGTCGCACATGGCTGTCGCCGAGGCGGCGGGCGCGCTGTACGGCCAGGCGGTGCTGGTTGCGCTGGACGCACGCATGGATGAGGTTTACGCGGCGGTCTATCGCCGCGTGCCCAGCCCAGACGGCCCGGCCTGGGAGGTGTTGTCTCCCCCCTTTCTTATCGCCGCCACAGAGCTGGTTGCCTGGGCCAAGCATCAGATGCCGCTTTGGCGTCTGGATAGCCCGCCGCTGCGGGCGGGCGACGCTTGGGCGGCCTACCCCGAGCTCATGCAGACGCCTGCGGACTGGCCGCTCAGCCCGGCTGAACGGCCCCGGGCTACTGAGGTGGCTAGCTTGGCCGGGCGGGCCGGTGCGCAAGGCGTGGACCCGGAGCTGGCCGCGCCGCTGTACGTGCGCGACAAGGTCGCTTTCACGACAGCGGAGCGAGAAAAAGGGCAGGGTGGCAATCCGCGCGCCGAGCCGGCGCTGGCTGCTGCGGTCGTGGCGGATGTTGCGCCGCCTGCCTCGGACTCGGATTTGATCAGCCTGGACGGTATGACACTCGCAGATCTGCCCGCCGTGGCGGCGCTGGAGGCGCAGGTGCAGGCCTTTCCCTGGACGGAAGGGAATTTCAAGGATGCGCTGGCCGCTGGCTACGACTGCTGCGTGTTGCGGGAGGGCGGGCAGGTAGTGGGTTTTTGCGTGTTGATGCATGCGCCCGATGTCTCGCATATTCTCGTGATCGCGGTCCAGCGCCAGCGTCAGCGCGCGGGCCTGGGCCGGCGTTTGCTGGCCTGGAGCGCTCGGCGCGCCTGGGAGCATGGCGTGCAGGCCTTGTTGCTTGAGGTCAGGCCGTCGAATCAGGCGGCGCTGGCCTTTTATGCCAAGCTGGGCTTTCTGCGTGTGGGCCTGCGCCGGGATTACTATCCTGCCGGTCAGGGCAAGCGCGAGGATGCTTGGGTGATGCAGCAAGCACTGTCCTCGGAAACGGCTGCATGATGGCGGCGCCGCGCGTCAATCCATTACAGCGCCTGTGGCTGCGCGAAATCGGGATCGAAAAAACCTGGTTGCGCGGCCCACCGGAAAGCGCGTCTCAGGCTGGCGAGTCCTCAGGTCTTGCGGCGCCGCCGCCCGCCAGGCCTGCTTCGCCGCGCGTCAGCAATCCCCCCGAGGGCAGGGCAGGCGAAGCCGTCCCGCGCGAGCCTCGGCCGTCCCAGGCTCGGCCCGTGCCCGTCGAGCTTGCGGCGCCGCTTGGCGCCGGCGCCGATACGGCGCGCCGCGTGGCCGATTTCGATCTTGCTCGCCTACAACAGGAGGTGCTTGCGTGCACGGCCTGCGGTTTGTGCCAGGGGCGCAAGCATGCCGTGTTCGGTGATGGGGCTCAGGCCGCGCGCTGGATGGTCGTGGGCGAGGCGCCGGGCGAGCAGGAGGACAGGCGCGGCCTGCCCTTTGTGGGACGTTCGGGGCAGTTGCTCGACGCCATGTTGGCGTCGGTCGGTATGAGCCGCGAGCAGGATGTATTCATTGCCAACGTCATTAAGTGCCGTCCGCCTGGCAATCGCAACCCCAAACCTGAGGAGATTGCCGCTTGCAGCCCCTACCTGATGCGGCAGATCGCCCTGCTTCGTCCCGAGCGCATTCTGGTGCTTGGCCGCTTTGCTGCCCAGACACTGCTGGGCACGGATGCCGCGATCAGCAGCCTGCGCGGACGCCAGCATGTGCTGAAAACCGAAGCGGGGCGTGAGATTCCGGTGGTGGTCAGTTACCACCCGGCTTATCTGCTGCGCAGCCCGGCTGAAAAAGCCCGGGCCTGGCAGGATTTGCAATTGGCCAGGCAGATCGCCTAGACGGTCTGGGCCAAACCTCAATGTGAGGAAGTGTCCAGAGCCTTGCCGTGGCCTTCCTGACCGATCTGCTCATACAGTTCTGGGTGTTTGTTCAGATTGCGCTTGCTCCAGCGCATGAAAATCAACATCAATATCGTCACGATCAGGCCGAAGATGACGATCACGGTGTTGATGGACATGCCCAGCCAGAGCATCAGCGTATAGACCGCGACCATCAGCAGGATGTTGAGCTGCTCGTTGAAATTCTGCACCGCGATGGAATGTCCGGCCGACAGCAGCACGTGACCGCGATGCTGGAGCAGGGCATTCATGGGCACCACGAAAAAGCCGGCCAGCGCGCCCGTCACGAGCAGCAGCAAATAGACGCTCCAGGGCGAGTACACCAGCGGCATGAGCAATACCACCAGCCCCATGCCGGCCCCTACCGGCAGCACGGATAGTGCGCGGCGCAGCGGGATGCGGCCGGCGGCCACCGATCCGATGACGGTGCCTAGCGCCGCCACGCCCATCAAGATGGATGCCTGATCGAGGCGGTAGCCCAGATGGCTGCGGCCCCATTCGATGACGATGAGTTGCAAGGTGGCGCCTGCCCCCCAGAACAGCGTGGTGACTGCCAGGGAAATCTGGCCCAGCTTGTCGTGCCACAGCACCACCACATAGCCCGAAAATACGCGCACCAGCTTGAAGGGGTTGGTTTGCTGCTTCGGGTAGCGGACATGGGTGTCGGGAATCAGCAGGTTGCACAAGGCAGCCAGCAGATAGATAAAGGCGATGACCAGAATGGCGGCTTCGGCGGGGGTGTGGACCAGTTTGCCGACGATATGGGGGTGCAGCAGCACGTGGGAGACGGCGGGAGAAATCAGCGCGCCGCCCAGCACCGTGCCGATGATGATGGACAGCACCGTCAAGCCTTCGATCCAGCTATTGCCCTTGACCAGCATGGCCGGCGGCAGCATCTCGGTGACGATACCGTACTTGGCGGGTGAGTAGGCCGCTGCACCTATGCCAACCAGACCATAGGCGACGCAGACCAGATAGGTCTGGTAATGATCGGGGATGCCCATGCTGGCATAAGAGAACATCAGCAGACAGCCGGCCACTTTCAGCGCATTGGTGACGAACATGACGCGGCCCTTGGGGTAGGAATCCGCGAACGCCCCGACGAAGGCCGCCAGCACCACGTAGGCAAGCGCGAACGACCACTTCATCAAAGGCGCCATCCAGTCAGGACCGTTGAGTTCGAGAATCAAGGCAATCGCCGCTATGAATAGCGCATTGTCTGCCATCGAAGAGAAGGCCTGGGCGGCCATGACCAGATAAAACCCGCGTTTCAAGAATATCCCCGCTGTGTCTGGCCCAGAGGCCGGAACGATTTAATTCAGTGTCAGATTCAATGTGTGAGCGAGTATAGCGTTCAATGTCGCTGATACGCGCGTTGCGGATTCGCCTGCCTGGGCCGGGCTCGGCCGGCAGGGACGCGGCGACCTGGGCTGGGGTATCATACGGCCGTTACCAGACCGGCCGAAGAGGCCGGTTTGCCAATCTGTGCGGCAGGTCCGTTCAACGCCCCTCGTTCAACCTACCCGGTCCGTCATCCAACAGTGCGCCTCACCCAACTCAAACTCGCTGGTTTCAAGTCTTTTGTTGACCCGACCGTCATTCCCGTGCCAAGTCAGTTGGTGGGTGTGGTGGGTCCGAATGGCTGCGGCAAATCCAATATCATCGATGCGGTGCGCTGGGTGCTGGGCGAAGCCAAGGCCTCCGAGCTGCGCGGCGAGTCGATGCAAGATGTCATTTTCAACGGTTCGGGCAATCGCAAGCCGGCGGCCCGGGCTTCCGTTGAAATGGTGTTCGACAATAGCGAAGGCCGCGCCGCCGGCCAGTGGAGCACCTACGCCGAAATCGCGGTGCGGCGCGTTCTGACCCGTGACGGCACCAGCAGTTATTTCGTCAATAATCAGCAGGTCCGGCGCCGCGATATCCACGATATTTTTCTGGGCACGGGCCTTGGCGCGCGCGGCTACGCCATCATCGGTCAGGGCATGATCAACCGCCTGATCGAAGCCCGCCCGGAAGAGCTGCGGGTTTTTCTCGAAGAGGCCGCTGGCGTGTCGCGCTATAAAGAGCGCCGCCGCGAAACCGAAAACCGCCTTTCCGACACCCGCGAGAACCTGACCCGCGTCGAAGATATTTTGCGCGAGCTGAGCAGTCAGCTCGAAAAGCTTGAGGCGCAGGCCGAGGTGGCCCGCCAGTATCGTGACCTGCAGGCCGATGGCGAGAAAAAGCAATTCGCGCTCTGGTTTTTGAAAGAAAGCGGCGCGCGCGAAGAGCGTGAGCGCAAAAACCAGGAAATAGCCCAGGCCCAGAACAATCTGGAAGCCGCCATCGCGCAATTGCGTGCGGGCGAGGCCGCCCTGGAATCGCGGCGGCAGGCGCATTACGCCGCCAGCGATGCCGTGCATCAGGCCCAGGGCCAGCTCTATGAGGCCAATGCCCAGGTCAGCCGGCTTGAAGCCGAAATCCGTCATGTGGTGGATTCGCGCAACCGCCTGCAAACCCGCCGTGACCAGCTCAACGCCCAGATCGAAGAGTGGGTGGCCCAGCAGGAGCATTGCACTGAGCAGATCGCCGCGGCCGAGGAAGATCTGGCCACGGGCGCAGCCCGCAGCGAAGAGGCTCGGGCCGCCGCCGAAGACGCGCAGGCCGGCTTGCCGGCTATTGAGGCGAGGGTGCGCGACGCCGCTGCCGGCCGCGACGAGATGCGAAGCGCTTTGGCGCGTGTGGAACAGAACCTGGCTCTGGTGGCGCAGACGCAGCGCGATGCCGACCGTCAATTGCAGGCCCTGGAGCAGCGCCGCGAGCGTCTGCAACAGGAAATGCGCGAACTGCATACGCCTGATCTGACCCGCCTGGAGCAACTGGCTGGCGACCGTTTCGCCGGCGAAGAGCAGCTCGAGGCCGCTCAGCATGAGCTGAGCACGCTCGAAGAGCGGCTGCCCGAAGCGGACGCCGAGCGTGGCCGAGCCCAGGGGCTGGCCCATCAAGAGGCCCAAAACCTTGCCCGCCTGGAAGCGCGGCTGGCCGCGCTGGTCAAGTTGCAGGAAGACGTGCAGAAGCAGGGGGCGCTGGAGCCCTGGCTGGCCAAGCATGAACTCGCCGGTCTGGGCCGCCTGTGGCAGAAACTGCATATCGAGCCTGGTTGGGAGGCCGCGCTCGAGGCCGTGCTGCGTGAGCGCATGGCCGCGCTGGAAGTCCGCAACCTGGACTGGACCCGTGCCTTTGCCTCGGATGCGCCGCCCGCCCGCCTGGCCTTCTACCAGACCCCGCCCGCGGCGCCTGCACCGCTCAACGAACCCGGCTTCAGCCCCCTGACCAGTCTGTTGCGGGTGACCGCCCCCGATTTACGCGCGCTGCTCAATGATTGGTTGCGGGCTGTCTACGTCGCCGACGATTTTGCCCAGGCCTTGGGCGCCCGTGCGACCCTGCCTGCTGGTGCGGTCTTTGTTGTCAAGGCCGGCCACCTCATCGATGCGCATGGTGTGCGTTTCTATGCCCCTGACTCCGAGCAGGCCGGCATGTTGGCCCGGCAGCAGGAAATCGAGAATCTGCAGCGTGAAATCAAAGCGCAGCAGCTTATCGCGGACCAAGCGCGTGCTGCAGTGGCGCGTGCCGAGGCCGCCTGGCAGCAGGCCTCGCAGGCGCTGGTTCCGGCGCGTCAGCGGGTCGCCGAACTCACACGCCGCCTGCACGATGTGCAGCTTGAGCACTCTCGCCTGCAACAACAGGCTGAGCAATCGGGCGAGCGCGCCAAGCGCTTGCGCGAAGATCTGCAGGAGTTGTCGGCCCAGGAAGAAGACCTGCGCGCCACTCGCGAAGAGGCCGAGGCGCGTTTCGAAGCCCTGGATCTGGAACTGGCCGAGCATCAGGGCCGTTTCGCGGATGCCGAAATGGACGGCGAAACCCTGGCCGCTGCCGCCGATGCCGCCCGCGCACGATTACGCGAACTGGAGCGCGCCGCCCAGGAGGCCGAGTTCGCTGAGCGCGCTACCCAGGTGCGCATCACGGATTTGCAACGCAATCGTCAGTTGGCGCTTGATCAAAGCCAGCGTGCCGCCGCCGAGTTACAGCAGTTGGAAGTCGAACTGACCGAGCTGGACGCATCGGCCACCCAGGCCGGCTTGCAGGATGCGCTGGAGCAGCGCGTCGAGCGAGAAGAGGCGCTTGCGCGGGCGCGCCTGGAGATGGACAACCTGGCCGCCTTGTTGCGGGGCGCCGATGAAGACCGCGCGCAGCAAGAGCGCCTGCTTGAACCCTTGCGTGCCCGCATCATGGAATTGCAGTTGCAGGAGCAGGCCGCGCGGCTGGCTGAAGAGCAGTTCACGGAACAGCTCAATGCCCGCGAAGTGGATCGCCAGGCCCTGGCCCAGGAGTTGGCGGCCATGCCCGAAACCTGGCATCGCGCCACTTGGTTGCAGTCTGAAGTTGGCCGTATCTCGCGGCAGATTGACGCGCTGGGCTCGGTTAACCTGGCGGCACTGGATGAGCTCAGTACTTCGCGAGAGCGCAAGACCTTCCTCGATTCGCAGCAGCAGGATTTGATGATGGCGATGGAAACGCTCGAAGACGCGATCCGCAAGATCGACCGTGAAACCCGCGAGTTGCTGCAAGAGACCTTCAATACCGTGAATGGCCATTTTGGCGAGCTCTTCCCCAAGTTGTTCGGGGGCGGCGAAGCCAAGCTCTCCATGACGGGCGATGAAATTCTGGATGCGGGTGTTCAGGTCATGGCGCAGCCGCCGGGCAAGCGCAACAGCACCATTCATCTGTTGTCGGGCGGTGAAAAGGCCTTGACCGCCACGGCGCTGGTGTTTGCCCTGTTCAAACTCAACCCCGCCCCGTTCTGCTTGCTGGACGAAGTGGACGCGCCGCTGGATGATGCGAATACCGAACGTTATGCCAATCTCGTCAGCAGCATGAGCGCGCAGACGCAATTCCTTTTTATCTCGCACAACAAGATCGCAATGCAGATGGCCAAGCAACTCGTCGGCGTTACCATGCAAGAGCAAGGGGTTTCGCGTATCGTTGCCGTAGATATTGACTCGGCCGTCCAAATGGCCGCCGAAGCCGCATAACCACCTCTATCTTGAAGGGCGCCTTGCCGGCGCGGGATTTTTACATGAGTGATTTGCAGATTGGGCTGATCGCCCTGGGCATACTGCTGATACTGCTGGTATTGGGTTTCAACTGGTGGCAGGATCGCCGTGTGCGCCGTCGCATGCAGGAGCATTTTCCTGCCACTGAGCAAGATCCTTTACTGGGTGCCGGAGATCAGGCTGCGGCAACGCTTGCCGCCAAACAGCGCCGCGAGCCAGGCATGGGCCCGCCGCCCGTCGCGCCCAACCCCGAGGCCGACGACAGCGAGGAGCCCGATCCCGCTGTCGAAGTCGTGATCGAGATCCACTTTGCAGAGCCCGTCCGGGGCGCCGATCTGCTGCCTTATGTGCAATCTCTGCGCCAGATCGGCAAGAAGCCCTTGCGCGTGTTCGCCAGCACGGATCGTGGCCGCCATCGCAGCCGTATCGACGCCGATGATTCCTATAGCGCTTTGCAGCTTGCTGTGCTGTTGGCCAACCGTAGCGGTCCCCTGAGCGCGATCGAGTGGTCGCAAGCCTGGGCGCGCGCCCAGGACCTGGCTGACCGTTTCGAAGGCAGCATCGAGGGTCCGGATCAACAGGTGGTGCTGGAGCAGGCGGCTAGGCTGGACGATACCTGCGCCGCGCTGGATACGCAGGTGGGCCTGACGCTCTTGCTGGGCGGCGCGCAACCTGCGGCGGAAGTGCTGGATGTGGCCCGCAGCCTCGGCTTTTCGCCCGAGGGCTCGCGCCTGGCCTGGTTGGCTGACAACGGCGCCGTGCGTTTCACGCTGGCGCGTGGCGATGGCGCGCCCTTTGATGCCGGCACGGGGGGGGTCGAGCGGCTCTATCTCTTGCTGGATGTGCCCTGCAGTCCACCTGATCCGCACGCTTTTGGCCGCATGGTTGAAGTGGGTCGTGATCTGGCTGCGCGGCTGCGTGCCGAGTTGGTCGATGATCAGTGCCGAGTGCTGGCCGAAGGGGCTGAAAACGTGATTGATGAGCGGCTGCAAGTGCTGTTCGATCAGCTTGAGCAGGCGGGTTTGCCGGCTGGCAGCGAGCGGGCTCAGCGGGTGTTTGCCTGATGTCTGCTTTCGAACAGGCGGCCCGAGAACAGGCCGCTCGGCTGCGGGCTGAAATTGCGCAGCACAATATTCGTTATTACGTGTATGACGAACCCAGCATCACAGACGCCGACTATGACGCGCTGATGCGCGAGTTGATGGCTCTGGAGGCGCAGCACCCCGAGCTGGTCACGCCCGATTCGCCCACGCAGCGTGTCGGCGCGGCGCCTCTGGCCGAGTTTGGCAGCGTGCGTCATGCCGTGCCCATGTTGTCTTTGGGTAATGGATTCGAAGACGAAGACGTTCTGGCTTTCGATAAGCGGGTCAGCGACACCTTGCGTGAGGCCGGTCTGCTCGGTCCAGCCGAGCAGGCGCACTATTTCTGTGAGCTCAAGCTCGACGGTCTGGCTATCAGTTTGCGCTACGAAAACGGCGAGCTGGTACAGGCTGCGACGCGCGGCGATGGCCAGGAAGGTGAGGATGTCACGGCCAATATTCGCACCATCAGGGCGATCCCTCTCCAGTTGCGGGCTGGCGCACCTGCTGTGCTCGAGGTGCGCGGCGAAGTGCTGATGAACCGTGCCGACTTCGAGAAGCTCAATCAAAAACAAGCGGCGCGTGGCGAAAAAATTTTCGTCAACCCGCGTAATGCGGCGGCCGGCAGTCTGCGTCAGCTCGACCCGCGCGTCACGGCCCAGCGCCCTCTGCGCTTTTTTGCTTACAGCTGGGGAGAGGTGCAGGGTTTGTCGCGTGATGACGCGCCGGCCTTTGACGAAGCCTCGCCCGGCCTGGTTTCTACCTTGCCGCGCGATACGCATGGCGGGATGCTGGATTGGTTGGCCGGGCTGGGTTTGCCGGTCAACGTGCGCTTTAATCACAAGGCTCAGGGAGCTGAAGGCCTGTTGGCCTTCTATCGCCGTATCGGCGCCGAGCGGGGCAGTCTGCCCTACGATATCGACGGCCTGGTCTACAAGGTGGATGCCTTGGCCGCGCAGCGTGTGCTTGGCTATGTCGCCCGCGCGCCGCGCTGGGCGTTGGCGCACAAGTTTCCCGCCGAAGAAGCCACGACGGAATTGCTGGATATTGAAGTGCAGGTCGGCCGCACCGGCGCTATCACGCCGGTCGCCCGGCTTAAGCCCGTGTTTGTGGGCGGTGTGACGGTCACCAACGCAACCTTGCACAATGAAGATGAAATCCGCCGCAAAGATGTGCGCATCGGTGATCGGGTCATTGTGCGCCGCGCTGGCGATGTGATTCCCGAGGTTGTGGGCCCCGTGTTGGAAAAGCGCTCGGGCGAGCTGCCGCAATTCGTCATGCCGACCCATTGTCCGATCTGCGGGTCGGCTATCGAACGTCTCGTAGACGAAGCCATTGCCCGTTGTACCGGCGGCCTGTTCTGCCCGGCGCAGCGTAAGCAAACGCTGCTGCATGCCGCCGGACGCAAAGCGCTGGACATCGAAGGGCTGGGTGAAAAACTCGTCGAGCAGTTGGTGGACAACGGCAGCCTAAAGACCTTGGCTGATGTCTTCCGCCTCAATGCCTTTGAACTTGCCGCGCTGGATCGAATGGGCAAAAAATCCGCTGACAATCTTGTCGCGGCCATTGACCAGGCGCGCCGTCCCTCGCTGGGCCGTTTGCTGTTCGCGCTGGGCATCCGTCATGTGGGTGAAACCACCGCGCGTGACGTGGCACGGCATTTCGGCAATATCGACGCCATCATGGATGCCGATGAAGCCGCCTTGCTGGCCGTGCCTGATGTGGGTCCGGTGGTGGCGGGCTCCATTCATCGCTTCTTTCAGGAGGCGCATAACCGTGAGGTGATACGCGAACTGGAAAAGCAGGGCGTGCATCCTCAGGCTGAGGCGCAGCTTCAAAGTGGCGATCTGGCTGGCAAAACCTTCGTCTTGACGGGCACCATGCCCACCTGGAGCCGCGACGAAGCCACGCGCCACATCCTGGCTGCGGGGGGCAAGGTCAGCGGCTCTGTGTCCAAGAAAACCGCTTACGTGGTGGCCGGCGAGGAGGCGGGCAGCAAGCTTGTCAAGGCAAGGGAACTGGGCGTGACCATTCTGGACGAGGACGGCCTTAAGGCCTTGCTGGGCCAGTAAACGGTCATCTAGCAAAAAAAACGCCAGTCGTGAGACTGGCGTTTTTTGCTGCCAAGCGCTTATTGCACCTTGGCTTTTTCACGCAGTTCTTTCTGGAAAGCGTTCAGCTTTTGCTGGCGCATCATTTCTTCCAGTTGGGAGCGGACTTGGTCGAGCGGCGGGAATTCCACAGCACGGGCGTCCTTTTCCTGGATGATGTGCCAGCCGAACTGGGTTTGCACCGGCTTGTCGGCGATCTCACCCTTCTTCAGTTTGGTGATCGCATCAGCGAAGGGCGGCACGTAGTTGCTTGCGGGCGCCCAGCCCAGATCGCCACCGCGCTCGGCGCTGCCGGGGTCCTTGGAGTACTTCTTGGCGGCGTCTTCGAACTTCAGCTTGCCGCTCTTGATTTGTGCCAGCAGATCGTTGGCGGTCTTTTCGTCTTCAACCAGGATGTGGCGAACATCATATTCCTGCTTGCCGGCCTGTTCTTTCTTGATTTTTTCGTACTCGGCCTTGACCTCGGCATCGGTGACCGGGTGCTTTTTCAGGTAATCGGCCATCAGGGCGCGAACCAAGATGCCCTGGCGGGCCAGTTCGATTTCGGTCTGGGTGTCGGCCTGCTTGGCGATGCCTTGCTTTTCAGCCGCTTGCACGAAAACCTGGCGATTGATCATTTCCTGCTTGACCTGATCGCGCAGCTGGGGCGAATCCGTGGCGCCTTGGGTGACGAGCAGTTTGACGAAATCGTCAACGCTTTTCTGCGAGATGGCCTTGCCGTTCACGGTGGCCACATTTTGTGCGTAAACCGGTACGGCGACCGCGCAAGCGGCAGCCAACATAAGCATGCGTTTCATGGATGAGCTTCCTATTCGAAGTTTTAATGGGGGGAGCGCTTATCGCGGAGTTTGCGTATCCAAGGCAAGCGCATGTATCGGGAAGGGAATGAGGTCTTGCAAATAATGATATACCAAGCGATGGCGGGCAACAGGCGTTAAGCCCTTGAAGCTCTCCGAGACAATCAGAACACGATAATGCCCTGCGCCACCCTCGGCGCCAGCATGACCAGCATGCAAATAGGACTCGTCTAATATATCCAACTGGCTTGGGGCCAGTGGAGCGAGGCGTTCTCGGATGAGTGCAATACGGTCTGGAGTGTGTGTCATCTCAATCAGGGTGTTTGTCTTTGCCGGGTTCCTGCATATGCCGGCCCAGCCAGAGGGATTGCACGATAACGAAGGCGATCAAGAGGCCCATCAGGCCGAAAACCTTGAAATTCACCCATTGTGATTCGGTGAAGTAGCCCGAGAAGGCCACGTAGAGATTGGCGCCGCCGGCCAGGGTGAAGAACAGTGCCCAGGACAGATTGAGCTTGTCCCAGAGCGCATCAGTCAAACTGATCTGTTTGTCGAGCAGGCGGCGAATGAGGTTGCGGCGCAACAGATAGCGGCTGGCCAGCAATGCGCCGCCGAACATCCAATACAGAACCGTCGGCTTCCATTTGATGAAAACATCGCTATGAAGCCAGAGCGTGGCGCCGCCAAAAATGACGATCACCGACATATTGATCCAATGCATGCCCTCGATGGCCTTGCCCGTCAGCTTGAGCCAGATGAGCTGTGCGATGGAGGCCGTGATGGCGACGGCGGTGGCGGCGTAAATATCGGCGAAGCGATAGGCAGCGAAAAAAAGAATCAGGGGGAAGAGGTCGAACAGGAACTTCTTCATGCGTCGGGCTCGAACTTCAGGGACAACGAGTTGATGCAGTAGCGCAGGCCAGTCGGCTCAGGCCCGTCGGGGAATACATGGCCCAGGTGCGAATCGCAGATATTGCACAGGACTTCCGTGCGCACCATGCCATGGCTGGTGTCCCTTTCTTCGCGGACGCGCTCAGGATCGATGGGCTCGAAATAGCTGGGCCAGCCGCAGCCTGCGTCGAACTTGGTGTCGGAGGCGAACAGGGGGGTTCCACAACCCACGCAGCGGTAAATGCCGTGAGTAAAGGTATCCCAGTAGCGGCCGGTGAAGGCGCGTTCGGTCCCTTTTTCGCGGGTGACGTGGAACTCCTGGGGGCTCAGTTGAATGCGCCATTCGGCGTCAGTTTTACGTACTTTTTCCATGGCGGTTTGGATCGGCGCAGTGCGAAATGGTTCGGGCATAATCCCGCTCCATGTTAATCGAGTTTGATGAGACGGTCGT
The DNA here is from genome assembly GCF_034424645.1 of Bordetella avium. Lineage (NCBI taxonomy): Bacteria > Pseudomonadati > Pseudomonadota > Betaproteobacteria > Burkholderiales > Alcaligenaceae > Bordetella > Bordetella avium. The sequence goes on along the minus strand of NZ_CP139969.1, from coordinate 2,596,215 downwards.
GACGATGGACGGCAGGCAGCGTTTGAGCGTGCCTCGGCTGACCCTGTCTGAACGCCGTATCGGTATTGCCGGCCCCAATGGCGCCGGTAAAAGCACCTTTTCACGCCTGATAAATGGCCTGCTGCTGCCGGACCAGGGGAGGGTGCGCGTCAATGGTCTGGACACACGCCGCGATGCGCAGGCCATCCGCCGTCAGGTCGGTTTTGTGTTCCAGAATCCCGATAATCAAATTGTTTTTCCCATTGTGCGGGAAGACCTCGATTTTGGCTTGAAGCCTCTGGGTCTGCCGTCCGCAGAGCGCGCCATGCGCGTGTCGGCTCAGCTTGCCAGCCTGGGGATCAGCGCCTTGGCCGACCGCAGCAGTTTCAGCCTGTCGGGCGGCGAGCGGCAGTTAGTGGCGCTCGCCGCGGTGCTGGTGCGCGACCCCGCGCTGATTGTGTTCGATGAGCCGACCACGCAGCTGGATCTGCGTAATCGCAATCGGGTGCGCGATGCCATTGCCGCCCTGGCGCCCATGGCCATCGTGGTCAGCCACGATCTGGAGCTCCTGGCGGACTTCGACCGGGTGCTGGTGATCGACGATGGCCGCATCGCGGCCGATGACCAGCCGGCCGCAGCCTTGCGTTGGTACCGGGAGCATTGCTCATGATGGAGGCGCTCTATGTGCCTGGCCACTCTTTACTGCATCGTCTGCCTGCGGGGGTGAAACTGCTAGGGCTGGCGGCGGCGGGTGTGCTGTTGTTTACGGTGCGCGATCTGCGTTTATTGGGGCTGGCCTGCCTGGTTGGCGGCGCGCTGATAGCCTGTTGCCGTCCCCGGCCGCAGCGTCTGTGGCGTCAGTTGCGGGGGCTGTTCTGGATCGTGCTGGCGCTCGCTTTGTTTACCTGGTGGGCGCAAGACGGACAGCAGGCCTTGGTCGTTCTGGCTCGGACGGCCGCCCTGATCTGTTTTGCCACGGTGCTCAGCTTGAGCACGCCGGTGTCCGCTTTGCTGGCCACGATCGAGCTCGCCCTGTCTCCTTGGTCGCGCTGGGTGAACCCGGCACGGGTGAGTCTGGCTTTAGCCCTCTGCCTGCGTTTCATTCCCGAGATATGGCGCAACTATCAGGAAATCCGCGAGGCGCAGTCCGCGCGTGGTCTGGCGCGGCATCCGCTTGCGCTGCTGGTGCCCCTGATTGTGCGCACCCTCAAGCGTGCCGACGAAGTCGCTCAGGCCATTGACGCGCGCAGCTGATGCGTCACGCCCGAGTCCCCTATTGAGAAGAAAGGTCCATGACAAACAGAAATTTGGTTCTGGCGGCGCTGTTCGCCGCCTTGATGGTGGTGTTGAGCCTGATGCCGCCGGTTCCTTTACCCGCCATCCCCGTCCCTGTGACGCTCCAGACGCTGGGCGTGATGCTGGCGGGCATTATGCTCGGCCCATGGCGTGGCGCGGCCGCTTGCCTGCTGTATCTGGTGCTGGCCGCAATCGGTCTGCCGGTGCTGCCCGGTGGGCGGGGCGGCCTCGGCGTATTCGTAGGGCCCACTGGCGGTTTTCTGATGGGCATGTTGCTGGGTGTGGTGGTCGCCGGTCTGCTGGCTCGCGCACTGGCCCGTGGCGGCATGTGGCGCATGCTCGGCGGCTATTTGCTGGCCTGCCTCGTGGGGGGTGTCGCGGCGGTATATGCCGTGGGCGTACCTTGGCTGGCCGCCGTAACGCAGATGGGCCTGGCCAAAGCCGCATTGGCCGTGGTGGTGTTTTTGCCTGGCGACCTGGTGAAGGCGCTGGTCGCGGCTTGGGTCGCCTGGCGTGTCGAACGGGTGTGGCCGTTGTTGCGGCGTTGAGGTTCCGGGATTACCCGGAAAGACGCCGGAAAGTGTTCCGTGGAAAATTCGCCATTAACAAACGCATTTGTTTTAAGCTGTGCAACCTAGGGTTGATACCGGGACAAGGATGGCTGTGTTCTGATACTCTTTTAATCCTATAATAATTTTTTCTGTATAACTTTAAACAGGTCCCTCGCTCATTCCGGAGCATGTCGGGCCACCACAGGAGACAAAAAATCATGCGCAAGCACTTTGGCTTGTCGGCGGCTGCCGCCGCCGTTGCCCTGGGTCTGTCGTTTGCCGCAAGCGCGCAGGTCAAGGTTGGCGTTACCGTGGCTTCGACCGGCCCGGCCGCTTCGCTCGGCATCCCCGAACGCAACACCGTTGCGCTGCTGCCCAAGGAAGTTGCAGGCCAGAAGGTCGAGTGGATCGTTCTGGATGACGCTACCGACACGACTCAGGCCGTCAAGAATTCGCGCAAGCTCGCATCCGATGACAAGGTTGACGTGCTGGTGGGCACCTCGGTCACGCCGGGTTCGCTTGCCATGGTTGACGTGGCCTCCGAACTCAAGGTGCCCATGATCAGCGTGGCAGCCAGCGCCAAGATCGTCGAGCCGGTGGACGAGAAGCGCCGCTGGGTCTTCAAGACCCCGCAGAACGATGCCTTGATGGCCAGCGCCTTGGCTGATGCCATGGTCAAGTCCAATGTCAAGACGCTGGGCTTTATCGGCTTTGCCGACGCCTACGGCGACGGCTGGCTTGCTGTGATGGAAGAGGCCGCCAAGGCCAAGGGCATCAAAGTCACCAGCGTCGAGAAATATGGCCGCACCGACACCAGCGTCACGGGCCAGGTGCTCAAGCTCGTTGCCGCCAAGCCGGATGCCATCCTGATTGCCGGTGCTGGCACCCCCTCGGCGCTGCCGCAAAAAGAACTGAAGGCGCGCAACTACGGCGGCCTGATTTTCCAAACCCACGGCGCCGCCAACAATGATGTGCTGCGCGTCTGCGGCAAAGATTGCGAAGGCATGCTGTTGCCGGCCGGCCCCCTGCTGGTCGCTGCGCAATTGCCGGACAGCAACCCGGTCAAGAAGTCCGCGCTCGAGTATGTCGGCGCCTACGAGAAGGCCCATGGTGAGGGTTCGGTCAACACCTTCGGCGGCCATATGTGGGATGCCGGCCAACTGGTGGTCGCAGCCATCCCCGAAGCGCTGAAGACCGGCGCCAAGCCCGGCACGCCGGAGTTCCGTGTTGCCATGCGGGATGCCCTGGAGAACGTCAAGAATCTGGCGGTTTCCCAAGGCGTGTTCAATATGAGCCCGACCGACCACGCTGGTTTCGACGACCGATCGCGCGTCATCGTCAAGGTCAAAGATGGCAAGTGGACCTATCAGCCTAACCTGTAAGCGTAGCTAGGTTGACGTAGTATCGCTGCTTCATCATGCACCGGCCATTGCGGCCGGTGCATCGTATTCGTCCTGCCTGGGACACGAAGAAAGTTGTACATAAGGTCGTAGTTCGATGGATTCCTCAATTGCGCTGATCCTGCTGCAAGATGGCATCGTGAACGGCTCCATCTATGCCCTCCTGGGCATGGCGCTGGTGCTGGTCTTTGCCGTCACGCGCGTCATTTTTATTCCACAAGGCGAGTTCGTTGCATTCGGCGCATTGACGTTGGCCATGCTGGTCGACGGCCGGGTGCCGGGCACTGTGTATTTGCTTACCCTGCTTGGCGGTTTGGCGTTTCTGCTTGAATTGTTGCGCGCGGCCCGTACCGGCTTGTGGTCGTCGCTGCCCAAAAGCATTCTGAGCTGTATCGTCCTGCCCCTGGTGCTGCTCTGGATCACCACCTCGTATGCGGCACCCGGCAATTCGCTGTGGCTGAACATGCTGCTGACGCTCGTCCTGGTGATCCCGATGGGCCCGATGGTGTATCGCATTGTTTATCAGCCTCTGGCCGAGGCCAGCGTGCTGGTGCTGCTGATCACTTCAGTGGCCGTGCATTTCGCGCTCATGGGTCTGGCGCTGGTGTTCTTCGGCGCCGAGGGCTGGCGCACACCGGCCTTCGTCAGCGGCCAGGTCGATTTCGGCTTTACGACCTGGTCGGCGCAAAGCCTGTTTGTGGTGGCAACCTGCGCCATCCTCATCGTCGCGCTGTGGCTGTTCTTCGGCAAGACCCTGTACGGCCGCGCCCTGCGTGCGACGGCCGTCAACCGCCGTGGCGCCCGCCTCATGGGTATCAGCACCACGATGTCCGGCAGCCTGACCTTCACCCTGGCCGTGGCGATCGGTGCGATGTCCGGCATGCTGATCGCTCCCATCACGACGGTGTATTACGACACTGGCTTTCTCATCGGGCTCAAGGGCTTTGTCGGCGCCATCATCGGCGGTCTGGCCAGCTACCCGGTTGCGGCTGCCGGTTCGCTGCTGGTGGGTGTCTTGGAGGCTTTTTCTTCGTTCTGGGCCAGTGCCTACAAAGAAGTCATTGTGTTTACTCTGATCATTCCGGTTCTCGTCTGGCGTTCGTTCAGCAGCCGTCATGTGGACGAAGAGGAATAAGCCATGAACCGCATCTTGCTCATTGCTTTTATCGTATTGCTGGCGGCACTGCCCGCCTTGCCCGTCACGCCAGAATTCTGGATTACTCAACTGAATTACATCGGTCTGGCCAGCCTTGTGGCGCTGGGTCTGGTGCTGCTGACGGGCGTGGGTGGCCTGACTTCCTTCGGCCAGGCGGCCTTCGTCGGTATGGGCGCGTACACCACCGCCTATCTGACCACGCAATACGGCACTTCGCCCTGGTTGGCCCTGGTGGCGGGCCTGATCATCACCGGCGCCTTGGCCTATTTCCTGGGTGTCATCACGCTGCGTCTGTCGGGCCACTATTTGCCGCTGGGCACCATCGCCTGGGGGCTTTCGCTCTTCTATCTCTTCGGCAATCTGGATTTTCTGGGTAAGCATGACGGCATTGCCGGCATCGAGCCTTTGTCCATCTTCGGGGTCTCGCTGGCCGACGGACGGCATATCTATTACCTGATCTGGGTATGGGTGTTGCTGGCCTTGTGGGCGACGCGCAACTTGCTGAGCTCGCGTCCCGGGCGCGCCATCCGCGCGCTGAAAAGCGGCGCGGGTATGGCCGAGTCGATGGGTGTGAACACCGCCCGCTACAAAACCATTATTTTTGTGTGGGCGGCCTTGCTGGCCTGCGTGTCGGGCTGGCTTTACGCCCATATGCAGCGCGCCGTCAGCCCCAGCCCCTTTGGTCTCAACTATGGTATTGAATACCTGTTCATGGCGGTGATCGGGGGCGCGGCTCATGTTTGGGGCGCTTTGCTGGGCTCGGCGGTGATTCTCGGGCTCAAGGATCAGTTGCAGAACTGGCTGCCCAAACTGCTCAATACCGACACCAATTTCGAACTCATCGCCTTTGGCGTACTGATGATTTTGATGTTGCAGTACGCGAGCAACGGTCTGTGGCCGATTCTGGCCGCAGCCTGGGGGCGCGTCACCGGCAGCGCCGGATCGCGCCGCAAGCTGGCGCCGCCGCCTGAGGCGCCGGCTCTGCCGCAGCGCCAACGCCCGGCCGCCGGCGAGTTGGTGCTCGAAGTGAACGCCATTCGTAAGCAGTTCGGCGGGCTGGTTGCCGTCAATGACATCAGCTTCAAAGTCCGCGCCGGCGAGATCATGGGTCTCATTGGCCCCAATGGCGCGGGCAAGAGCACGACCTTCAATCTGATCAGCGGCGTGCTGCCGGTCACGCGCGGCGAGATCCGTTTTATGGGGCAGCGCACGGATGCCCTGGCGGCGCGCGCTATCGCACAGCTTGGTGTGGGCCGCACCTTTCAGCACGTACAACTGCTGCCCACCATGACCGTGCTGGAGAACGTTGCGCTCGGCGCGCACATGCGCTCCGACGTGGGCGTAATCGCCGGTGCCCTGCATAGCGACCGCGCCCGCGAAGCGCAATTGCTGCATGAGGCGGCGGAGCAACTGCGCCGTGTCGGTCTGGGCGATTATCTGTATGAGCAGGCCGGCAATCTGGCCCTGGGCCAGCAACGCATTCTTGAAATTGCGCGCGCCCTGGCTTGCGATCCGGTGCTGCTGCTGTTGGACGAGCCGGCTGCGGGCTTGCGCTACAAGGAAAAACAGGAGCTGGCCCAGGTGCTTGAGCAGTTGCGCTCCGAAGGCCTGAGCATCCTGCTGGTGGAACACGATATGGATTTTGTGATGCGCCTGACCAATCATCTGGTCGTCATGGACTTCGGCACCAAGCTGGCCGAAGGCGTGCCGGCCGAAGTGCAACAAAACCCGGCAGTGCTGGAAGCCTATCTCGGCGGCATCGACGATGATCTGCCCGAAGCGGATCAGGCCAAGCCTGTGGCGGCTGGAGGTGTGCAATGAGCGCCGTTCTCGAGGTGCGCGGCCTGTCGGCGCGCTATGGCAAAGTTGGGGCGCTGTCCGAAGCGGCGCTGCAGGTTCAGGCTGGCAGCATCGTGACGGTGATCGGCGCTAACGGGGCGGGCAAGTCCACCATGTTGAACGCCATCATGGGCTCCTTGCCGCAAACGGGTCATGCCGTAGGTTCGGTGCAATACGCGGGTAAAGATGTGTCGGCCTGGCAGGTCGAGCGACGCGTGGGGGCGGGCATGTCATTGGTGCCCGAGCGCCGCGAGCTGTTCGGCAGTATGTCGGTAGAAGATAATCTGCTGCTGGGCGGCTTTCGCCGCTATCGCGCCCGTGAGGCCGGCTGGCGCGACACGCTTCAGGAAGTTTTTGAACTCTTTCCCCGCTTGCGCGAGCGCCGCGGCCAGCAGGCGGGCACCCTGTCCGGCGGTGAGCGTCAGATGCTGGCCGTGGGCCGCGCCTTGATGGGCAAGCCCAGCCTGCTGATGCTCGACGAGCCCAGTCTCGGCTTGGCGCCGCGCATCGTGCGCGAAATCTTCCATATCATTGCGCGTCTGCGCGAGACGGGCGTGGCCATTTTGCTGGTCGAGCAAAACGCCCGCGCGGCTTTGCAAGTGGCGGACTACGGCTATGTGCTTGAGACCGGTGAAATCATTCTGCATGGTCCGGCGCGAGAATTGGCCGGCAATCCACGCGTGATCGAAAGCTATCTCGGCCTGGGCAAGCAGCACTGACGTTCGGGTTCAGCGTGTAAGTCGTACCGGGCCACCCATGGCGGGGTCCGAGACCGAGGGCAGGCCGTCTTCCATACGGCCTGCCAGTCGGCGATAAAAGTTCGCCTCATCAGGGTTGCGGATTTCAACGTCATACCAACGGCCATGAGCGGCCACCGACCATTGCAGGCTGCGTGTGTGCTCCGGTGCCAGCGTGAGTGTTTGCGCGGCCAGATCGTTGTAGGTGACGCCCTCTGCGCGCAGGCGCAAGCGGCGCGCTGAGCGATTCGTCAAGGTCAGCTCCAGCATCTGAGTGTCGGCCAGGTAGCTGAGGCGGGTCTGAATGGCGGCGCTGCCCGAATAACGCCGGTGATAGCCATTCGGCCCGAGCACCCACAGATCGTGCTGCGTCCCTGGCCAAAAATCATGCAGGCGCTTTCCCGCCTCGACGGTATATCGGCGCGGCGTGCGGGCTAGGTCGCGGCAGTCATAAACATGGAAGACCGCGCCGGCCAGTCCGTCATTGATGAACTCCAGCTCGATGCCGCTCGGGCTCACCCGTTCGTTGACATGCAGAAGGTAGGGCAGGGGACGGGAGGGCCGCGTACCGAGGTGCTGGCTCGGCATGGCCGCCTGGACTGGCGGGCGAGGTAGGGTCGTGCCGGGCAGCGCGGCGGCGCGCTGTGCCAGCGCCTCTGTCGGGGGCAGGCTGATAAAGCGCGCCTGTGTCGGGGCCTTGAAGTCAAAGGCCGATGTCAGGTCGCCGCAGACGGCGCGCCGCCAGCGTGAAATATTGCTTTCCGCCACGCCGAAGCGCCGTTCGATGAAACGCAAAATCGAGGTGTGGTCGAATACCTCGGAATTGACCCAGCCGCCACGGCTCCAGGGCGAGATGGCCAGCATGGGCACCCGTGGCCCCAATCCATAGCTGCGCCCTTGCAGGCGAGGCAGGTCATCATCCTCAATGCCGGTGATGATGTGATGGTATTCGCCCGATGTGTCCACGGTAGAAGCGCCAACCCTCTGGCCATCCTCCTGGGCAGGCGGTGCGGGTGGGGGCATGTGGTCGAAGAAACCGTCGTTTTCATCGAACATTAGCAGTAGCACCGTCTTGCTCCAGACTTCCGGGTTTGCCGTCAAGGCTTGCAGGACGCGGGCCGTGTAGTCGGCGCCCTGAGCGGGGCTGGATGGGCCCGGATGCTCGGAACCCGCCTTGGTCGCGCAGATCCAGGACACCTGCGGCAAGCGGTTTGCACGCACATCCGCCTCGAGGTCTTGCAGGCGGTAGGTGCTGAGCGCATCGCGTTTGAGCGCAGCGTCGGCGCCGGGCAGTCCGCGATAAGCGTCGCGATAGCGCTTGAAGCCCGCCGTGGGGTTGAGCGAAAAATTATCCTTCATGTCCTGGTATATGCGCCAGCTGATGCCGGCCTGTTGCAGGCGTTCGGGATAGGTCGTCCAGGTGTAGCCGCCGTTCGGATCGCCGCCCTTCAGGGCGTTATAGGTATTGCCCAGCGCGGGGCCGTGACCACGACTTAGCGGGTCATTGCTGCCGGTCCAGGCAAATAGGCGATTGGTGTTCGTGCCGCCGGTAAAGGAACAATGATAGGCATCACACACGGTGAAGGCATGGGCTAGCGCAAACTGAAAGGGCACATCGGCTTCGGCGAAATACGCCATGGAATGATCGTGCTTGAAAGCCGGCCAGCGGTGCATGCGCCCGAGATCCCAGGCGTCTTGTGCGTTGGACCAGGTGTGCGGCGTGCCCTTGACACGCATCAGGTCAAACCTGTTTGCCGTGTCCAGGCGAAAAGGCTGCACGATCCGGGCCTTTTCGTTGAGCTGGCTCCAGACCGTGGCATGCTGGCGCGGCCCGAGGTCGGGCACCGGGATGGGGAAACGATCTCCAAATCCGCGCACCCCGGCCAAGGTGCCGAAGTAATGGTCGAAGGACCGGTTCTCTTGCATGAGGATGACGATGTGTTCGACGTCCTCAAGTGTGCCGCTGCGCCGTCGGGGCTCAATGGCCAAAGCCCGACGTATTACTGCGGGCAGCAGCGTCAGCGCAGCGCCGGCCACGGCGGTGTCACGGAGAAAATCGCGTCGGTTCTTCATGATTAGCAGAGTAGGGCCCGCAAGCTGACAAGAAGATGAGCGCTACCCAGACGGGCGGCAAGCCGGCTTGTCAGCTCAGTGCGGATCACGCGGCCACATAGCTTGTCCCCTTGCCTTGTGGGGCGGCCGGCACGCGTGCGCGGCATGGGCTTATGCCGTTTTCTCCGCATAGGCCATATAAAGACGGTGAGCGCGCTGCGCCAGCGGTCCGTAGGGCAGGGCCCGGTCTTCGACGCGGTTGACGTGCAGCACTTTGCCGTAGTTGCCGGTGGAGAACACTTCGTCGGCAGCTTCGAGGTCGGCGCGGGTCAGGCTGCGTTCATGTACGGTCACGCCATCTTCGCGCAGCAGCGTCAGCACCCGTTGCCGCGTGATTCCATTGAGAAAGGTGCCGTTGGGCACAGGCGTGAATACGACGCCATCCTTGGCCAGCCAGATATTGCTGGACGCGAACTCGGCCAGATGACCGTCGCCGTCGCACATGATGGCGTTGTCAAAGCCGCGGGATGCCGCTTCGGCAATTGCGCGCTGACCGTTGGGGTAGAGGCAGGAGGCTTTGGCATCGGTGGGCGCCATATTGGGCCAGGAGCGCACAAAGCTGGAGAAACCGGCCGAGAAGCCCTTGCTGCCCGGCATGGGCGCATTAAAAACATGGAGCACAAACTGGGTTTTCTCGGCATCCGGCAGCAGAAAGCCGTCGGCGCAATAAAACATGGGCTTGATGTACAGCTCGCTGCCGGCGGGAAAGCGCGCGATGGCCTCGAGGCATAGCGTTTCTATCTCTGTCGCCGACAACTGCGGTTTCATCAGCATGCGTTCGGCCGAGCGAACCACTCGCTGGCAGTGCAGATCCAGATCCGGCGTCAGGCCGCGAAAAGCGCGAGCGCCATCGAAAACCATGCTCGCCATCCAGAAGGCATGATCGGCGGGTCCGAGCAGCTTGGGGTTGTCGGTCATCCATTGGCCGTTGTACCAGAAGAGGGCGTCCATCTTGCTTCTATCCTTGAGTCGTAGGCGAGTGCCAAGGTTTAAAGCATAACGGATACCTCATTTCGGCAGCCTGAGCTGCCCGCGCACCGCGCATTTTTCTTCCCAGGGTCTCGGAGCCTGTGCGGGGCTGTCCTGACCTCGGCCTAGATCGGCATCAGGACGGCCAGCGCGCGAACGCCAGCCCCTGCGGCGGCGGCGGGTTCGAAACCCGGCAAGCCCTATCGCCTTGTCCGGGTTTTCTGGCGAAGCGGCATGGCGAGGAAAACCTGGCAAGGCGAGGGCTTCAGGCGCGCGCCATGCGGCGGCGCTCCAGCCATGCGCTGAATTCGCCCACCAGGCCGCGGCGGAACGCCATGACGCAGATGACGAATATCAGGCCGATCACGATGGTGACCGATTCGCCCAGGCGCAAGAACCAGTCCATGCCTGTCAGATTGGCCATGAACTGGCCAAAATCGCCCACCTTGTTTTCCAGCAGCACTACTACAAAGGCGCCAATGATGGGGCCGGTAAGCGTACCCATCCCGCCCACCAGGGTCATGAGAATGACCAGGCCAGACATCTGCCAGGTGGCGTCAGAAAGCGTGGCCGACACGAAGACCAGTGTTTTGGCGGAACCGGCCAGGCCGGCGATGGCCGCCGACAGTACGAAGGCCAGCAGCTTGAAGCGATCCGTGTCATAGCCGAGCGAGATCGCCCGGGGCTCGTTCTCGCGCAGGCCTTTGAGCACCTGCCCGAAGGGTGAGTGCACGGTGCGCCAGATGATGAAGTAGCCAATGATGAACAAGACCATCACCAGGTAATACAGGTTGATGTCCTGAGACAGGTCGATAAAGCCTAAAGCCTTGCCGCGCGGCACGCCTTGAAGTCCATCCTCGCCGCCCGTGAACTTGGCTTGCAAGAAAAAGAAAAACACCATTTGCGCCAGCGCGAGCGTGATCATCGCGAAATAGATGCCACTGCGTCGGATGGCCAATGCACCCATCGCCAGGCCCAGCAGCGCAGCCACCACGACGCCGAACAACAGGCCCAGCTCGGTCGGCCAGCCCCACACCTTCAGTGCCTGCCCCGTCGCATAGGCGGCGCTACCCAAAAAGGCCGCATGGCCAAAGGAGAGCAGGCCGGTATAGCCCAGCAACAGATTGAAGGCGCAGGCAAAGAGCGCGTAGCACATCACCTTCATGACAAAGATCGGATACACGCCTAGAAACGGCAGGGCGCCCACAACGATCACGGCGGCGGCATAGCCTAGCAGTTGACGGTTCATTTCTCTTTTCCAAACAGCCCGGCCGGGCGCAGCAGGAGCACGATGGCCATGATGATGAAAACAACGGTGCTCGAGGCTTCTGGCCAGAACACCTTGGTCAGGCCTTCGATCACGCCCAGCCCGAGGCCGGTGACGATGGCGCCCATGATGGAGCCCATGCCGCCGATCACGACCACTGCGAACACGACAATGATGAGGTTGGAGCCCATCAGGGGAGAAATTTGCAGCACCGGCGCGGCCAGCACGCCGGCAAACCCGGCCAATGCCACGCCGAAACCGTAGGTCAGGGTGATCATGCGCGGGACGTTGACGCCGAAAGCTTCGACCAACTTGGGATTTTCGGTGCCAGCCCGCAGCAGCGCGCCCAAACGGGTGCGTTCAATGACGAACCAGGTGGCCAGGCAGACCACGAGGGAAGCGATCACGACCCAGCCCCGGTAGATGGGAAGAATCATGAAACCCAGGTTGGTCGCGCCGCGCAGCAGATCCGGTGTGGGGTAGGGTTGGCCGGAGACGCCATACAGGCTGCGGAAAATACCCTCGATCAGCAGCGTCAAGCCGAAGGTCAGCAAGAGGCCATAGAGATGATCCAGTTTGTACAGATGGCGCAGCAGACAGCGCTCGATGATGATGCCGAACAGGCCGACCACCAGCGGCGCCAGAATCAGCATGACCCAGTAGTTCAGGCCAAGATAACTCAAGCCCATCCAGGCGACGAAAGCGCCCAGCATGTAGAGCGCGCCATGGGCGAAATTGATCACGTTGAGCAAGCCGAAAATCACGGCGAGTCCCAGCGACAGCATGGCGTAGAAAGAACCGTTGACCAGCCCTAGCAGTAATTGCCCTAGCAAGGCCTGGATGGGGATGCCGAAAATATCAGTCATCGTGTGGAAGTCCTGCGCGTGCGATGAGAGTTGTTGCGATGAGGGCGCAGCCGCCCCGCTCGAGCGGGGGCGGCCTGAGCCTGAGAGCGCGGCTTACTTCTTGAGCAGCTTGCAGGTCGATTCGGACAGCTTGGTGTACACCTCATCGCCCGGCAGGGTGGCCACCACCTTGTAGTAGTCCCAGGGGCCTTTGGATTCGGCCGGTGTCTTGACCTGCATGAGGTACATGTCGTGCACCATGCGGCCGTCCTCGCGCACCTGTCCGTTCTTGGCGAAGAAGTCGTTGATCTTGTTCGACTTCATCCACTTCATGATGCTGTCGGCATCGTCGGTGCCGGTGGCTTTCACGGCATCCAGGTAGAACTTGGCGGCAGAGTAATCCCCCGCCTGCAACATCGAGGGTTTGCGCTTGACGCGATCTTCGAAGCGCTTGGACCAGGCGCGGGCGTCATCTGATTGATCCCAGTACCAGCCGTCGGTCAGATACATGCCTTTGGTGGCGTCCAGGCCGAGCGAGTGGATGTCGTTGATGAAGACCAGCAGGCCGGCCATTTTCATGGCGTTGGTGATGCCGAATTCGTTTGCCGCCTTGATCGCGTTGATCGTATCGCCGCCGGCATTGGCCAGACCAAGAATCTGCGCTTTAGAGCTTTGCGCCTGCAACAGGAAAGATGAGAAATCCGATGCGCCCAAGGGAGCGCGAACCTGGCCTTTGACCTCGCCGCTAGAGGCCTTCACGACATTGGCGGTATCGCGCTCCAGGGCGTGCCCGAAAGCATAGTCGGCAGTCAGGAAAAACCAACTTTTCCCGCCGTCTTTCACGACGGCCGAGCCGGTACCGCGCGCCAGCGCGACGGTGTCGTAGGCGTAATGAACGGTGTAAGGCGAGCACTGGGCGTTGGTGAGATCCGATGCGCCCGCGCCCACCGCGATGAAGGGCTTTTTCTTTTCGGCGGCGACTTGCGCCATGGCCAGGCTGGTTGCCGAATTGGTGCCGCCGATCAGCACGTCGAGATGCTGCTGATCGAACCACTCGCGGGCGCGCGCCGACGCCACGTCGGCCTTGTTCTGGTGATCGGCCGTCAGCAACTCGATTTTCTTGCCGTTGATATTGCCCCCTGCATCCTCGATCGCCATGCGGATGGCCTCGACACCAGCCTTGCCGTCGATGTCGGAATACACGCCCGACATATCGGTGATGAAGCCGATACGGATGACGTCATTGGAAATGCCGTTTGCTTGGGCGGGTAGCCCTAGGCTTCCCAGGCCTGCCAAGGCCAGTGCTGCAGTGATGATGCGCAACTTCATGGGATGACTCCTATCTTTCCTTTTGGGGGCGCCGGCAGGCCGGCAATTGACAGGTTTTTTCAGACGCCCAGCAGGTCGTTGAGCGTGTCCTGTTTCTCGGGGAGTTCCGCCGCACCGAAGTGCTCGACGATCTGGCCATGCTCCATGACATAGAAGCGGTCCGCCAGCGGGGCAGCGAAACGAAAGTTCTGTTCCACCATCACGATGGTGTAGCCGCGTGCCTTCAAGGCGGTGATCATGCGTGCCAGCGCTTGGACGATCACCGGGGCCAGACCTTCGGAAATCTCGTCCAAGAGCAGCAGATTGGCGCCGGTGCGCAGAATGCGCGCCACGGCCAGCATCTGCTGCTCTCCGCCGGAAAGTCGGGTGCCCGGCGAATGGCGGCGCTCATGCAGATTGGGGAACATCTCGTAGATTTCCGCCAGCGACATGCCGCCGCCCAGTGCCCCGCCCACCGGAGGGGGCAGCAGCAGGTTTTCTTCGCACGACAGGCTGGCGAAGATGCCTCGTTCTTCGGGGCAATACCCCACGCCCAGATGGGCGATTTTGTACGTGGGCAGATCGATGGCTTCAGTGCCGTGAATACGCACAGAGCCCGAGCGCGATCCGGTCAGGCCCAGCACGGCGCGCAGCGTCGTTGTGCGGCCCGCGCCATTGCGTCCCAGCAGTGTGACGACTTCTCCTTTGGCGATGCGTAGATTGACGCCGTGCAGGATGTGCGATTCGCCATACCAAGCTTGCAAATCTGTGATTTCAAGCGCGGGTGCGGTCATGCGTGGGCTCCTTGCAGTTCGCCTGTCGCGGTGCCCATATAGGCTTGCATGACGGCCGGATGACGGGAAACCTCGGCATAAGGGCCTTCAGCCAGCACTGCGCCGCGAGCCAGCACCGTGATGGTGTTTGCGATGCTCGGCACGACGTTCATATTGTGTTCGACCATGAGGATGGTGCGGCCGGCGCTCACGCGCTTGATGAGTTGCGTGACGCGATCGACATCCTCATGGCCCATGCCTTGCGTGGGCTCATCGAGCAGCATCAGCTCGGGCTCCATGGCGAGCGTAGTGGCGATCTCCAGCGCGCGCTTGCGGCCATAGGGCAGGTTGATTGTCATTTCGTTGGCAAAGCCGCCTAGGTCAACCTCTTCGAGCAATGCCCGCGCCGGCGCGTTCAGATGCGCGAGTCCGGCCTCGCTGCGCCAGAATTGATAAGACAGGCCTGTGCGGCGCTGCAGGCCCAGGCGCACGTTTTCCAGCACGGTTAGATGCGGGAAAACAGCGGAAATCTGGAATGAGCGGATGACGCCTCTACGCGCGATCTGAGCCGGGCGTTCACGCGTGATGTCATGCCCGTTGAAGTAAATGCTGCCCGATGTGGGCGACAAGAATTTTGTCAGCAGATTGAAGCAGGTCGTCTTCCCGGCCCCGTTCGGGCCGATGAGCGCGTGTATGTGTCCACGCTTAATGCGCAGGTTGACGTTGTTGACCGCGACAAAGCCGCGAAACTCCTTCGTCAGTCCTTTTGTCTCCAGGATCGTATCGTCCATGACGCTGCACCCGCGTTGGCTTTTTTTGAAAGGGTTGCGGCGAGTATGCGATAGCTCTCCCTGCCAATTCCATGGGGGTTTCTCATAGGTTTTGCGCTGCGCCATGCAGGATTGTCAACAGGGTGACAATGGCGCGCTGCCAGGGCGCTTGGCGGGGGGCGCCACACAGATCGCGCCGCGGTAATCAGACCGGAGCACGACCCTGGCGGCCGCTCAGGAGCGCCTCGTCAAGCGGCCGTCTTGGATTTGAATTCGCACAAGTCCGCGATGCCGCATTGCGGACATTTCGGCGTGCGCGCCACGCAAATGTAGCGGCCGTGCAGGATCAGCCAGTGATGGGCATCAAGCTTGAATTCGGACGGCACCACTTTTTCCAACTTGAGCTCGACTTCAAGCACATTTTTTCCGGGCGCCAACCCGGTGCGATTGGAGACACGGAAAATATGGGTGTCCACGGCCATTGTCGGCATGCCGAAGGCCGTGTTGAGCACAACGTTGGCCGTCTTGCGCCCGACGCCGGGCAAGGCTTCCAGCGCCTCTCGGCTGCGCGGCACCTCTGCGCCATGTTGTTCGAGAATGATGCGGCTGGTGGCGATGGCGTTTTTGGCCTTGGTGCGAAATAGGCCGATCGTCTTGATGTATTCAGCAAGCCTGGCCTCGCCCAGCGCCACCATGCCTGCGGGCGTGCCATGCTGCGCGAAGAACTTGCGTGTCGCGATGTTCACAGACTTGTCCGTGGCCTGCGCCGATAGCAGCACGGCGATCAGCAACTGGAAGGGGGTTTCATATTCCAGTTCGGTGGTCGGATGCGGGTTGGCGGCCCGCAGGCGCTCAAAAATCTCGCGGCGTTTGGCGGCATTCATGGCGTATCAGGGACGTTGGGTGCGACGCGCGCGTGCGCGCGCCAGGGCGGCCTCGATGGCGGAGCGCTTTTGTTCGCTGGCCTCTGGCGCAGTCGGGGTGGCGACGGCGGGCTGTAGGGTCTCTTCGGCGCTGGCGTCGGCCATGAGGCGCGCATTGTCGGCCGTTTCCCGAGCCAGCCGCAGGGCGCGCTCCCTGTGCCGCTGGCGCGCCGCACTGGCGTCGCTGGCAGTCCAGTCGCGGCCGGCGGGCACCATGTCGATGCAATCCACCGGACAGGGCGCTACGCACAGATCACAGCCACTGCACAAGTCGGCCAGAACGGTGTGCATGCGTTTATTGGCGCCTGCGATGGCGTCCACCGGACAGGCCCGGATACAGAGCGTGCAGCCGATGCAATGCGCTTCGTCGATGCGCGCCACCAGCAGCGGCCCGGGTTCGCCGCGTTCGCGGTCGAGCGGCAGCTCGGGCAGCGATAGCAGGGCGGCCAGTGTTTTGACGCCCTCCTGGCCGCCAGGAGGGCAGCGGTTGATGTCTGCCGCGCCGTCGGCAAGCGCCTGGGCATAGGGCCGGCAGCCGTCATAGCCGCATTTGGTGCATTGCGTTTGAGGCAGTACGGCGTCGATGCGGTCGGTGAGTGAAGGCAGCATAGAAAAGAAAACGGGCCCTGAAACACGTCGGGCCCGTAGAGAAATCGGGGCGTGTCAGGACAGGCGGATGAATTCCGCAATTTTAGGGCAGACCTGCTCGCGCCAACGGCGGCCCGAAAAAATACCGTAATGCCCTGCACCCTGGACCGTGTAGTGCATCTTACGCGCGGCCGGGATGCCGCGACAGAGTTTGATGGCGGCGCGGGTCTGACCCTGGCCCGAAATATCATCGAGTTCGCCTTCCACGGTCAATAGCGAGGTTTTCCGGATGGCTTGGGGACGGACACGCTCACCATCGATATCCCACGTGCCGCTGGGCAGACGGAACTCTTGGAACACGCTGCGTATGGTGTCCAGATAGAATTCGGCCGGCATGTCCAGCACCGCGTTGTACTCGTCGTAGAAACGGCGATGGGCCGCCACATCGCTATCGTCGCCGCGCAGCAGATGCAGATAGAAGTCGTAATGCGACTTTAGGTGGCGATCCGGATTCATGGCCATGAATCCGGCGTGCTGCAGAAAACCCGGATAGACCTTGCGGCCGGCGCCAGGGTAGTTGAGTGGTACGGCATGGATGAGCTGGGTCTCGAACCAGGCGTAAGGCTTGGTGGTCGCCAGGTTGTTCACCTGAGTGGGAGACTCGCGTGGGTCGATCGGGCCGCCCATCATGACCATGCTGCGCGGTTGTGCCGGCTCTTCTGCGGCAGCCATGAGTGAGATGGCCGCCAGCACGGGCACCGTCGGCTGACAGACTGAAATGACATGCAGGTCCGGCCCCAGATGGCGGATGAAGTCCTGCACATAGCGCACATAATCGTTCAGATGGAAGGGGCCGGCCGAGAGGGCAACCATGCGCGCATCGACCCAGTCAGTGACGTACACATCATGCGCCGGCAGCAAGGCGCGCACGGTGTCGCGCAGCAGGGTGGCGTGATGGCCCGACAGGGGGGCCACTAGCAGCACGCGCGGGTCATTGCGGTCAGCCGTGTCGCGCAGATCGCGCTGGAAATGCACTAGACGGCAGAAAGGCCGGTCGAGTGCGATCGTTTCCATCACCTTGACTTCGCGGCCGTCTATCGGGGTGCTGTTCAGACCCCATCCAGGTTTCTGATATTCCTTTCCGATGCGGTGGATCAGTTCACAGCTGGCAGCCAACTGCCGTGACAAGGGTGTGTAAGCCAGAGGGCTGTAGGGGCTGGAGAACAGTTGCGAACTGGCGTCCGTGAATGCGGCCAGAGGCCGCAAGAACGCCTTTTGCATTTCGTGCAATTCGTACAGCATCGGGATGGCAATCCTGGATGGGCGGCGACTTTATCGGGTGCTGGACTATAACGGTATTTCGATAAAGTCTGATTTTTCGCCTGTTTCGTGGCGGGATTGTTGCGAAAAAGCACCGCCCTTCTGAATGCCGTCTGGGCTTACCAGTAGTTTTCGACGGCCAAATTGCCTGGAATCCCGCGACGGCCCGGCGCGAAACCGCGTTCGGCGAGCAGTTTTCGCCCATCGGCCAACATGCCCGGATTACCGCAAAGCATGATTTTCACCAGTGCCGGCTCCAGTTTTTCGCCCAATAGCGCTTCCAGCTGGCCGTCGGCCAGCAGTGTGGTCAGGCGCGCTTGCGGCAGGCCGGGCAGGGATTCCCTTGTCGCGATCGGCAGGTAGCGCAGCTTGTCCGCCCTGGCCTGAAAATAAGGCGCCAGGTCAGCACGCTGGTGTAGCTGCTCGATTTCTTCGCGGTAGGCCAGTTCTTCGGCGTAGCGCACGCCATGCACCAGCGCGATCCGGTCAAAGCGCTGCCACGTGGCCGGGTCGCGCAACATGGACATATAGGCCGACAGGCCGGTGCCCGAAGCGAGCAACCAGAGCGAGCCGCCCGGTTCGAAACGATCCGGGGTCAGAAAGCCGAAGGGTTTTTTCTCGATATATAGCGAATCGCCAGGCCGCAGCGCGGCCATGCGGGGGCTGAATTCCCCTCCGGGCATGACGATGGAGTAGAACTCCAGTTCGGACTCGCCGGGGGCGGACACCATCGAGTAAGCGCGCCAGATAGACGGCTCGGTGCCGCCCTGGGCCGGCAAGCCCACACGGGCAAATTGCCCGGCCTGGAACGCGAACTGCTCGTCGCGCGTGACCCGCAGGGAAAACAGTTTGCCAGGAACCCAGTTGCGGATAGCCGTGACGGTCTGGTGGGTGTATTTGCTATCGGTCATAGGCCGCAGGGCAGGCCTTTCAGCGCTCGAGATGTTGCAGTTTGTCTTGCACGCCGTTCCATTCGTCGGCGTCAGGCAGCGGCTTTTTGGCGCGGCTGATGCTGGCGAATTCAGCCGACAATTCGGCGTTAAGGGCGATGAATTTCATTTGGTCTTGCGGCACGTCTTCCTCGGCGTAAATCGCATTGGCCGGGCATTCGGGAATGCACACGGCGCAATCAATACACTCATCCGGGTCGATTACCAGGAAATTCGGACCTTCCCGAAAACAGTCCACGGGACATACATCGACGCAGTCCGTGTATTTGCACTTAATACAGTTTTCGGTAACAACGTGGGTCATTCTGAAGAACTCCGGGATCGGGCATGGCTTGTAAGCTTTGTTGTCCGGGATTTTACCCGAGCAAGGCTGTCAGGCACGATAACCCAGGATGCGGGCAGGGTGGCAGTGCTTGGAAAGCGGCTCGATATGCTATGGTTTGCGCAAAATGAATCCGCCAGCACCATGATTATCACTTCGTTGCTCGACACCGACCTGTATAAGTTCTCCATGATGCAGGTGGTGCTGCATCATTTTCCTGCTGCGCAGGTCGAGTACCGTTATAAATGCCGGAATCAGGGCGTCGATTTGCGTCCCTACCTGGACGAAATCCGCCAGGAAATCCACGCACTGTGCCAGTTGCGCTTCACTAGCGAAGAGCTCGATTATTTGCGCGGCCTGCGCTTCATCAAGAGCGATTTCGTCGATTTTTTGGGCCTGTTTCATCTGCCCGAGCGTTGCATCGCCATTGAAGAGGGCAGGGAGCCTGGCGAGATATCCATCACGGTGAAAGGCCCCTGGTTGCACACGATTCTGTTCGAGATTCCTGTGCTGGCCATCGTCAATGAAGTCTATTTCCGCAACGTGCAGACCCATCCCGACTGGGAAGAGGGCCGCCAGCGTTTGCAGTCCAAGATGCATCTGGTGCTGGACGACCCGGCGCTCACCGATTTCCGCGTGGCCGAATACGGCACCCGCCGGCGCTTCTCAAAGCGCTGGCATGAAGAGGTCGTCGCCACCATGAAGGCAGAGATGGGGCAGCACTTCGCGGGCACCAGCAATGTGCTGCTCGCCATGCGCCATAACGTGCTGCCGTTGGGGACGATGGGGCACGAGTATCTCCAGGCCTGCCAGGCCCTGGGGCCGCGCCTGCGCGACTCCCAGGTCTTCGCCTTGGAAGTCTGGGCCAAAGAGTACCGGGGAGACCTCGGCATTGCGCTTTCCGATGTGTATGGCACCGACGCCTTTCTGCGCGATTTCGATATGTATTTCTGCAAGCTCTTCGATGGCGCGCGCCATGACTCGGGTGACCCCTTTGTCTGGGGAGAGCGCCTGCTGGAGCACTATCGCAAAAATCGGGTCGATCCTCGCACCAAGACCCTGGTATTCTCCGATGCGCTGACCTTCCCGCGCGCGATCGAACTGGCTCGCCAGTTTGCCGGCCGCTGCAAGGTTTCATTCGGTATCGGCACCAATCTCACCAACGATTTGGGTCATCAGCCTTTGCAGATCGTGATGAAAATGGTCCGCTGCAACGGGCAGCCGGTCGCCAAGGTTTCCGACGCGCCCGAGAAAACCATGTGCGACGATCCGGCCTATCTGGCCTATCTGCGTCAGGTTTTCGAGCTGGCGCCAGCCTGATTTCTTTTTTTCCGCCGCTAACCACTCTAAGGGGAAGTTTATGAGCAGCATCAAGCGCTTCAATATTGAAAAGCGTCTCTCTGACATGGCCGTTTACAACGGTGTCGCGTATCTGGCTGGCCAGGTGCCTGACGATGCCTCGCTGGACATCACGGGTCAAACCGCTCAGGTGCTGGCGACCATCGACCGTCTGCTGGCCGAAGCGGGCACCGACAAGAGCAAAATCCTGATGGCCCAGATCTTCGTGGCCAATATGAAGGAATTCGACGGCATGAACAAGGCTTGGGACGCTTGGGTCGCCGCAGGCAATTCGCCTCCGCGTGCAACGGTCGAGGCCCGCCTGGCCAATCCCGATTACAAGGTCGAGATCGTCGTGACGGCCGCCATCGCCTGATGTGAGGCGTCCACCCGGTTTGAGCGGACGCCGCGCAGGCGTTCGCTCAAGCAGGGAGGGCCCCCAGCAGCAGGGTGGCCGCCAGCAATCCTCCCAGGTTCTGCGCTTGGGCGGCTGTCGGCCCATCCAGTTGTTTTGGCGCGAGAATGGCCTCCGGGGTCTGTGCGCCGTTGCGCACGACCAGCGTCGGGGCGATCCGATTCAGTCGCCATCTGGTGCAGATACGTTCGATCTGCCTTGCCGCGCCTTCGCCATCCGTGCCGGCGCTGATGACGGCGCCATAGGGGCGTCCGGCCAGATGCGTGTCCACCGCGTAGTAGCAGCGGTCAAAGAAGTCCTTCATTTCGCCGCTCAGGCTGCCGAGGTTTTCGGGGGCGCAGAATATCAAGCCATCCGCCGCCAACACATCCTGCCCCTGCGCTTCGTGAGCTGGCAGCCGCCGCACCCGGAAATCATCGCTGTGGCCCCCCTCGGCCGCAGCCTGCAAGGCGCCGCTTTCCAGCGCTTGAGCTAACAGGCGCGCCGCGCCCGTACGTGAGTGCCACACGATAAGCAGTTCTTTCATGACAGTCTCGCTAGCGGGTCTTGTTGGTAGTAGGCGCGCAGTAGTGCGTACCAATCAGGCATCGCCTCGGCCAAGGGCCAGGGAGCGGTGAAGAAATGTTCGGAACTGACAGCGAAGAACTCGGCCTCATCCGTTGCCGCGTAGGGGTCGAGCGGGAGTTGACCATACCAGGTATCGGCATCCGGGCTCTCCGGATCGATGTCGGGCGGAATGGCCGCCTCGATCTCATCCAGCGCCCGGCGAAAGTGCGCGAGGCTGTCTTGCAGTGTCTGCTGCCATTGGCGGGGAGAAAGACCCGGGCCCAGGTCGGGCATGCCGTCAGCGCTGCCGGCGCGTAAATCCAGTTTGTGCGCAAACTCGTGGATAACCACGTTGAAAGCCTCCTGGGCGTCTGCCGCGTCGTCCCAAGAGAGAATCACCGGGCCGCCATCCCAGGCCTGTCCGGCGGCCTCTTCGAGGTATTCGTGCACCACGCCATCTTCGTCCTGCATGACCTGCGGGATAGTGAATCCGCTGGGGTAGACAATGATCTCGTCCCAACCGGCATAAAGTTGCGGACTGAGTTTGAGAATGGGCAGCGCGGCCTGCGCGCAGATAGACAGGCGCATGAAGTCGTTCAGCTCCAGGCAGCCTGCGGCATTGATTTGTTTGCTGGCCAGCAGCCAGGCGGCGCGGGCGCGCAGCGCCTCCAGATCGGCGGCGTCCAGCGCATCGAAAAAGGGGTGTGCAGCCAGCACGTCGCGCCATAGCGGCTCGGGAATGCGCGCCTGCATCTCCTGCACCTCTGCCTGCGATGCACCACGGCCTGTCAACCATCTGAACATATCCATATTCCCCTCTGCGCTGCCTGGCGGGTGGGCTTGCTGGCCCGTAGTGTAGAGTGTGCGAAATATTTCTAAAATGATCGGAGCGACAGCGCCGCCAGATTATGGCGCAGTTTCGGTCTGGCGCTCTGCTCAGGGTATCTGCGCTGTCCAGAGTTGCACCGCTGTTTCATTGTCTTTCCCGAATCTCAGCCTGACTCGCTATGTCTGCCTCTGACACGTCAACGTTGACCGAGCCCTTCGATATGGCCTGGCGCCAGGCGGCCGGTGCCGGCCTGGACGAAGCCGGCATGGATTTGCTGGTCCAGGCTGCAGCCTGGGCTTTGCCGCGCTTTGACGGGCAGAACGCCATCACGGGCGAGCCGCTGACACACCATGCGGCGTGCGTGGTGCGTATTCTGGCCAATCTGCATACGGATGCCGCTACCCGTGCGGCCGCTTTGCTGGCGACCTTGCCCGCTGACCTGAGCGCATCGCCGCTGCGCAATGATCCTTTGACCAAGGTGTTCGGCGCCGAGGTGGTGCGCCTGGTGCAGGGCGCCCGTGCCCTGCTGCGATTGGGCGTCGTGGCACGCCAGGCGGCCGATACGGCAGCCGTGACAGGTTCTCAGAAAGAAATGCAGCGCAAGATGCTGCTGGCCATGGCGGCCGACCTGCGCATTGTGCTGATGCGTCTGGCTTCTCGGCTGCAAAGTCTGCGCTGGCATGCGGAAACCAAAACGCCCTGTAATCCGGCTTTTGCCCGCGAGACCCTGGATCTCTACACGCCCTTGGCCAATCGTCTGGGCATCTGGCAGATCAAGTGGGAAATGGAAGACCTGTCTTTCCGTTTTCTTGAACCCGATCGCTATAAGGAAATCGCCCGGCTGCTGGAGGAAAAGCGCGTCGAGCGCGAGGCCTTCATTACCGACACCATTGCGCGCATTCAGGCTGTGCTGGCGCGGGCCGGTATCAAGGGCGAGGTCAGTGGGCGGCCCAAGCACATCTACAGTATCTGGAACAAAACACGGATCAAAGGCCTGGATTTTTCCAAGCTCTATGACTTGCGCGCCTTGCGCGTCATTGTGGATGACGTGCGCGACTGCTATTCCGCGCTGGCCCTGGTGCATGAACTGTGGACGCCCATCCCCGAAGAGTTCGACGACTATATTTCCCGGCCCAAGCCCAATGGTTATCGCTCGCTGCATACCGTCGTCATGGATGAGGAGGGCCGTGCGTTCGAGGTGCAGATCCGCACGCGGGAAATGCATCAGTTCGCCGAGTACGGCATGGCGGCGCACTGGCGCTACAAAGAGGCCGGCGCGAAAGGGGGACAGGTGGCGGCCTCGAGCGACTATGACCGCCAATTGGCCTGGATGCGCCAACTGTTGGCCTGGAATAGCGATGTCGAGGCGGCCAATGAAGATGGCGTGCATACGCCCCGCGAGGTGCCTGAGCATCAGGGCGATGACCGTATTTACGTACTGACGCCCCAGGCGCGGGTGATCGAACTGCCGCAGGATGCCACGCCAGTGGATTTTGCCTATCACCTGCACACCGATCTTGGCCACCGCTGCCGGGGAGCCCGTGTGGATGGGCAGATGGTGCCCCTGCAAACCCGTTTGTCGACGGGACAAACCGTGGAAATCATCGCCGCCAAGTCGGGCGGCCCCTCGCGGGATTGGCTGAATCCGCAGCTTGGCTATCTGGCCAGCCCCCGGGCTCGCGCCAAGGTGCGCATGTGGTTTAACGCCATCGAGTTGCAGCAGCGCATCACCCAGGGCCAAGCCCTGGTCGAAAAGGAGTTGCAACGCCTGGGCAAGACCGCCATCAACCTGGAGCAGTTGGCGCAGAGCCTGGGTTTCGCCAAAGCAGATGATTTGTATGTGGCGGCGGCCAAGGAAGAGTTCAGCCTGCGGCAGATCGACAGCGTATTTCAGCAGCCGGTAGCCGCGCCAGAGCCGCCCTCTTTGCTCACGCATGCGCGTAGCGCCGACAGCGCCGAAAAGACGGGCAAGAGCGGTGTATTGGTGGTGGGTGTCGGATCTTTGCTCACGCAGTTGGCGCGTTGCTGCCGTCCCGCGCCGCCCGACGATATCCAGGGTTTTGTCACGCGGGGGCGCGGTGTGTCCATTCATCGCGCCGATTGCCATAGTTTCAAAGCGCTCGCCGAGCGCGAGCCCGAGCGGGTCATTGCGGTCGATTGGGGAGACACCTCAGATAGCTACTACCCGGTCGACATCAGCGTGCGTGCCCACGATCGCCCCGGCCTGCTGCGCGACCTTTCTGAGGTCTTCGCCCGCCTGCGGCTGAATGTCGTGGGTGTGAATACCCAGAGTAAACAATCGCTTGCCCATATGGTGTTTACCGTTGAGGTGCGTGGCGCGAGCTCTTTGCAAAAGGCGCTCGACGCCTTGCGCGAGGTGGCCGGCGTGTCGGCGGCCAGCCGCCGTTGATTAGGGATTTCCCCTGTGCCGCTTGCTGAAGACAGGCATAAAACGAGCTATTCGCGCGCTACATAGCTGTCCTACACTCAGGATTTATCTCAGGGTCTTGCAACATGAACGCACGTGCTTGGCTGGAAACGCTGGTTGGTTTCGACACCACCAGCCGGAACTCGAATCTGGCTTTGATAGAAACCTGCCGCGATTGGCTGGGGCAGCAGGGTGTTCAGGCCTGGCTGGTGCATAGCCCTGAGCGCAATAAGGCGAATCTTTTCGCCACGCTGCCGGCCGCGGATGGCAATACCCAGGGCGGTATCGTGCTTTCCGGGCACACCGATGTGGTCCCGGTCGATGGGCAGGATTGGGCCACGGACCCGTTCAAGCTTTATGAGGCCGACGGGCGGCTTTATG
This sequence comes from Bordetella avium, assembly GCF_034424645.1. Lineage (NCBI taxonomy): Bacteria > Pseudomonadati > Pseudomonadota > Betaproteobacteria > Burkholderiales > Alcaligenaceae > Bordetella > Bordetella avium. Next base: position 2,571,173 of record NZ_CP139969.1, on the reverse strand, counting down.
GCCGCGGGTCTTGCGACATGAAGGGCTTTATCGCCGCGTCGCTGGCCTTGGTCCCCGAATACCTGGCCATGCCGCGCACCAAGCCTATTCATCTGGCCTTCTCCTATGACGAGGAGGTGGGCTGCGCTGGCGCGCCCTATCTGATCGCCGATCTCCATGATCGCGGCATCCGGCCCGAAGGCTGCGTGGTGGGTGAACCGACCGGCATGCAGGTCGTCGTGGCCCACAAGGGCATCAATTTGTTTCGTTGCCGGGTGCATGGCAAGGCGGCGCATTCCTCGCTGACGCCCCGTGGCTGCAATGCCATCGAATACGCCGCACGCCTGATCTGCCACATCCGTGACCTCGCGGATGGTTTCAAGGCCAATGGGCCTTACGATCAGTTTTACGACGTGCCGTTCTCGACCATGACCACCAATCAGATTCATGGTGGCATCGCGGTCAACACCATCCCAGAACTCTGTGAGTTTTCTTACGAGTTTCGGAATTTGCCGGGCATGCCCGCCGAGCAGATCCAGGCGCAGGTCGAGGCCTATGTGCAACAGACGCTGTTGCCGCGCATGCAGGCCGAGTTCGGTGATGCCCGCATCGAGATTGAAAAGGGCGCGTACGCGCCGGGCCTGGAGGCTTCAGAAGAGGCCGCCATCACCCAACTGGTGCGCGCACTGACCGCCGACCGCCAGACGCGCAAGGTGGCGTATGGCACCGAAGCAGGCTTGTTCCAGGGCATGGGCATTCCCACCGTGGTGTGCGGTCCGGGTCATATCGAGCAGGCGCACAAGCCCAACGAATATGTGGCGCTTGACCAGTTGGCCGACTGCGAAAACTTTTTGCGCCGCCTGGGTCAAGCCCTTTGAACAGGCCCGGATAGACCGGCGCCTACGCCGGTTTCTCGTGCTCGGGTAAAATGCCAGGTTCTGAACTGGCGCCAATCGATGGCGGGCATAGGGCCCGGCTTTGCATAGGCGCTGGCGATCTTTAGGTAGACCCCAGGTGAAACCTTACGACCTTCCGGACGAGAAGGGGCATTTCGGCCCCTATGGTGGCGTTTTCGTTGCCGAGACGCTCATGCACGCCTTGAGCGAGCTGCGAACCGCCTACGACAAGTACCGTGTCGATCCGACGTTTATCGAAGAGTTCAACTATGAGCTCCGACATTTCGTCGGCCGGCCCAGCCCTGTCTATCATGCTGCCCGATGGTCGAAAAAGCTGGGCGGCGCCCAGATCTGGTTCAAGCGCGAAGACCTCAACCATACCGGCGCGCACAAGATTAATAACTGTATCGGTCAGGCCCTGCTGGCCAGACGCATGGGCAAGCCCCGCGTGATTGCCGAGACTGGCGCGGGCCAGCACGGCGTGGCCAGCGCTACGGTCGCGGCACGCTATGGCATGGAGTGCGTGGTGTATATGGGCAGCGAAGATGTCCGCCGCCAGGCCTCCAACGTCTATCGCATGAAGCTCTTGGGCGCCAAGGTCGTGCCGGTGGAGTCGGGCTCGCGCACCCTGAAAGACGCGCTCAATGAAGCCATGCGCGACTGGGTCACCAACATCGAGAACACTTTCTATATTATCGGCACCGTCGCCGGTCCGGACCCCTATCCGCGCATGGTGCGGGATTTCCAGACCGTAATCGGCAAAGAGTGTCTGGTGCAAATGCCTGCCGACGCCGGCCGTCAGCCCGACTATGTCGTCGCGGCGGTGGGGGGCGGCTCCAATGCTTTGGGCATTTTCCATCCCTATATTCCTCACGAGGATGTGCAGCTCATCGGTGTCGAGGCCGCAGGCGAAGGCATGGAAACCGGCCGTCACGCGGCATCGCTGGCTGCCGGCCAGGTGGGCGTGCTGCATGGCAACCGCACCTATGTGATGCAGAACGCCGATGGTCAGGTTCAGGAAACGCATTCCGTTTCCGCTGGCCTGGATTATCCTGGCGTCGGTCCCGAACATGCCTGGCTGAAAGACAGCGGCCGCGCCAGCTACGTCGGCATTACTGACGACGAGGCCCTGGCCGCGTTTCATGATTGCTGCCGCATCGAGGGCATCATGCCGGCGCTGGAGTCCTCCCACGCCATTGCACAGGCCGTCAAAATGGCGCCGACGCTGCCGCGCGATAAGATCATTCTGGTCAACCTGTCGGGCCGTGGCGACAAAGATATGCATACCGTTGCCGAACGCGCGGGCCTTGAGCTGTAAATAACCATGAGCCAACGAATTGCCGCCGCTTTTTCCCGTGTCGCCGAGGCGGGTCGCGCCTCGGCTTTGATTCCCTATATCGCAGCGGGCGATCCCTCGCCCGCTGCGACCGTACCGCTGATGCACGGGCTCGTGAAGGCCGGCGCCGATGTGCTCGAACTGGGTGTGCCGTTTTCAGATCCGATGGCTGATGGCCCGGTGATCCAGCGCGCCGCAGAGCGCGCCATCGCGCAGGGCATGGGCTTGTCGCGAGTGCTGCAAGCCGTGGCCGAGTTTCGTCTCACGGACAGCATCACGCCCGTCGTGCTGATGGGTTATGCCAACCCGATCGAACGCATGGGGCAAGAGGCTTTTGCGCAGGCAGCCCGCGATGCCGGCGTGGACGGCGTGCTAGTGGTCGATTATCCCCCCGAAGAAATGGATGAGTTCGGCATCGCCCTGAATCGGGCCGGTGTCGCCCCGATTTTTCTGATTGCCCCCACCACCACCGAGGCGCGCATGCAGTCTATCGGCCGGGTGGCGCGAGGTTATGCCTACTACGTGTCGCTCAAGGGCGTCACGGGCTCGGGCAGCTTGAATACCGAGGATGTGGCGCAACGTCTGGCCGTCATCCGCCGCCACATCGGCGACCTGCCGGTGGGGGTGGGTTTCGGCATTCGTGATGCCGAGAGCGCCAGCCGTATTGCGCTTCATGCTGACGCCGTCGTTATTGGCAGCAAACTCATCGAAACCATGGAGCAGGCTATCGTCAATGTGCCGCCTGCTGAACAGACCGACGCCGCGGTCAAGGCCGCCAGCCAGTGGCTGGGCGGCATCCGCGCCGCGCTGGATCAAGTTAAACGAGAGCGCGCGCAGGGCTGAAATCCGCGCAAGCCGTCTACAGGATAAAAAACATGAGCTGGATCGAAAAACTCCTGCCGCCCCGCATCAACAAAACGAGCGACGGCGGCGCCCGCCGCGTGCCCGAAGGCTTGTGGGTCAAATGCCCGTCTTGCGAGTCGGTGCTTTACAGCGAAGACCTGGCAGCCAATCAGCACGTCTGCCCCAAGTGCAGCCATCATATGCGCATTGGGGCCCGCGCTCGCATCGACATGCTGCTGGACGTCGAGGGCCGCGTTGAAATCGGCCAGACCACCCGTTCGGTCGATTCGCTCAAGTTCAAAGATACGCGTAAGTATCCCGAGCGTCTCCAGGAGGCCATGAAGCAGACGGGCGAGACGGACGCGCTGGTGGTCATGAGCGGTTCCATCCGCGGCGTGCCGGCGACGCTGGCCTGCTTTGAGTTCGAGTTCATGGGCGGCTCCATGGGGTCGGTGGTGGGCGAGCGCTTCGTGCGCGGCGTGAAGGCGGCTATCGAACATAAGACGGCCTTCATCTGCGTGGCCGCCTCGGGTGGCGCGCGCATGCAGGAAAGCCTGTTGTCGCTCATGCAGATGGCCAAGACCAACGCCATGCTGACGCAGTTGGCGCGCGCCGGTTTGCCTTTCATCAGCGTCCTGACCGACCCCACCATGGGGGGGGTTTCGGCCTCTTTCGCCTTCATGGGCGACATCGTGATTGCCGAACCCAAGGCGTTGATCGGCTTCGCCGGCCCCCGCGTGATCGAGCAGACCGTGCGTGAAAAGCTGCCCGAAGGCTTCCAGCGTGCAGAGTTTCTGCTTCAGAAGGGAGCGATCGACATGGTGGTCGACCGCCGGCAGTTGCGCGAAGAACTCGCCCGCCTCATAGCCTTGCTCAACAAACAGGCCGCGGACGTCGTCGCAGCAGCCTGAGCGCCGATAGCCGAGTCAACGGGCGCTAATCGCATGATTAGCGCCCGTTTTACTTAGCCCTGATGTGATGCAAAGTTTTTTATTGTGTCGCATTATGTCGGCTTTTCAGAGGGGCTCTTGCCTAAGCGCCATAAAATTGGCCGACATCATCGCGGTTTCTGATATGGTTCAAGGGTATCTGTCTGCACAGATTGACTGCACTTTGGAGTTCAAATGTACGGCCTGAATAATAAAACTGCTCTGACCAGCATCGCCGCGATGGTGTTGGCTTTGGCTGCCGGTACTGCCCAGGCGCAACAAGGCAGCGAAGGCGGTGTCAGTATTCATTACGGTATTGGCGAGCATTACAAACGCCTCTCGCTCAATTACGAAACCCCTTCTTGGTGGAGCTATCAGTTTGGCGGTAATTGGGGGCGTTTGGATCTGAATGGCGAGTTCGGTGGGGCCTATTGGTCGGCTGACGGTTCGCGTTCTCCAGGCCACGTTTGGCAGGCTAATGCCATCCCCATGTTCCGCTGGTGGGCAAATGATCGTTTCTACCTCGAGGCCGGTATTGGCGCGACGGTTTTCTCGAGCACCAGTTTCGCTGACAAGCGGATTGGCTCGGCATTCCAGTTCGGTGATCACGTCGGTCTGGGTTTCCTGCTGACGCAGAACAACCGTATCGGTTTGCGTTACTCGCATTTCTCGAATGCCAACATCAAGACACCCAATCCGGGTCTGGACGTTGTTCAGCTGACGTATACCTATCAGTTCTGATTTGCGCTTTGCCCTTGTCCAGCCGCCGGCCTTGTCCGGCGGTTGTCGTTGCAGGCTAGCACTGCCTTGCCCGGCTCAAGAATCCTCTAGCGCCGAGCTAAATCCTGCGGCGGCGTTCTTGATATGCGCTGACCTTTCTTTCGCGCGTTGGCGGTGACTCGAGGCCAGGTCTCGATAGGCATTCTGTGAAGAGGGCAAGATAGGTGTGCTCGCGTATGCCGCTGCGCCGGGTTCAAGTTATTTGCAGAATGAAGACGCCCAGTGCCAGAAGAATCAGCATCGCGCCAGAAAGGCGTTCGAGCCAGGGCAGCGCCTTGGCAAACCGCCGCAGTATGGCCTGGTTGCCGATCATCATGGCAACGAGCAGGTCCCAGAGCAGGACGATGCTAAACATCCAGGTGCCGTAGGTCGCTTTCCAGCCTGGGCTGGCGTAGGGGCCGGTAAGCATTGCCGCCAGACTGGTATAGAACAGCGCGTTCTTCGGGTTGAGCATGCCCGATAGGAAGCCCATGCCGAGTGCCTGGCTCCAGGCGCCCAAACCATGTCGCGCCCCTGTCTTGCCCGCCACGCCACTCAGGTCATTGGCGCCGGCGTGGCGAATGAACACGACGCCGAGATAGAGGAGATAAACACAGCCGGCCCATTGCAGGCTGACAAACCATAGGCTATCCGCCTGCAACGCGGCCGTGCCGGCGAAGGCAGCCAGGATGAATACCCCGTTTGCGACAGCGATACCCAGGCAGACGCCTGCGGCGAGGCGCCAGCCTGAGCTTAGCGAGGTACGGACGATCAGAAAGAAGTCGGGGCCGGGAGACAGCAGCGCCAGGAAATGGGCTGCGGCGATCATCAGGAATTGCTGCATGGGAAAACAAACTCGTCGTTTTTCCCCGCAGTCTGGCGGCCGTAGCACCTTCTGTATTGAAGGAAATTGCGGCCTTCGTGGTGTCAGGGCCGAAAACGGCCGGGCGTGACACCGGCATGCGCTTTGAACACCCGCTGGAAGTGGGCCTGATCCGCAAAGCCGAGGTCTTGGGCGACAGCAGCAAGGCTGCTCCCGCTACGGAGCCAATCTCTGGCAAGGTTGACGCGCTGGTTGAGTTGCCATGCATGGGGCGTCAAACCGGTGACGGCCCGAAAGGCGCGGATGGTCTGGTAGCGGCTCATGCTGCTTAAGGCGGCCAGTTTGTCCAAAGTGACCGCACTGGTAGGCCATGCCCGCAAATGGTCCAGGGCCGGCTTGATCTGCCTGGCCAGGCTCGATGGAATGCTGGCTTCTTTGATCCGCTGACCCTGGGCTGAGTCGTAATCGCCGATGAACTCGATCAGTGCGGCCTCCTTGTTATGTCGGTCGGCCTGCGAAAACAGCAGAGCATTAAGCTGACAAAAGCGCATGTAGTCCCGAGGCTCGGTCACGATCCGCACAGGCTCTGTTGCCTCCGAGCGGACGTACTCCTGTCTCACAGCCTGGAGCCATGCTGCATCCAGGTGCAGCATCTGGTAACTCCAGGCGGTATCGGGCGCCGGGTTGCAGGAATGAACACGCGATGCCGGCACGAATATGAGTGACCCAGGAGAGAGGGCGACCGGTCCATGGCTGGCTCCGGTGAAAACGCTGGCGCCGCCATCGATAGCGCCAATTGAAAAGGTGGGGTGATGGTGCGGCTTGTAGCAGGCCCGGCTCTGGCAGGCGCGCCGGCTCTCCACAAAGGGCAGGCTAGGGTCGCGCCAAAACGCCTGGGTGGCATCCATCGTTTTTTCCTCTTCAATGCTTCGTCTACCTGAGCTTACTTCAGGTCAGCGTTCCTATCGCGTTGAAGACCGCCTGTTGGCAAGCAGGGCGAGCTTTCCTGGTCATGCTCCAGTCTCAGCGCCGCTGCGTCGCCGGATGGTGCTTAGGCGCTTTGGCTCTGGCAGATTGGGCTGGCGCCGATGCCTGTGGCGCGGAAAGCAAAGCCCCCCTTGTGCTTAAAGCGCAAGGGGGGCTTTGTGCCTAATCGAACAATTACTGCTGCGTTTCGACTTGCACCAGCGGCGTGGCGGATACTTGGGCTACAGGCTTGCGCTCACGGCCCAGGCGCACCGGCGCGGCATCGGCTTGAGGCGCTGCGTTAACCTGCCGTGCCGGATCGGTCTGCACCCAGGTCAGGCCAGCGGCTTGCACCACGGCGTTCAGCGTGTTGTCGCTGACGACAATGGGGGCGGCCGGGCTTGCGGCGACCGGGGCCGTTTCCACCGGGGCGGCAGCGAGGACCGGAACCGTTTCCACCGGGGCGGCAGCGGCGACCGGAGCCGTTTCCACCGGGGCGGCAGCGAGGACCGGAGCCGTTTCCACCGGGGCGGCAGCGGCGACCGGGGCCGTTTCCACCGGGGCGGCAGCCACGACCGGAGCTGTTTCCGCCGGGGCAGCTGCGACGGCCGGAGCCGTTTCCACGGGGGCGGCAGCCACGACCGGAGTCGTTTCCACGGGGGCGGCAGCGGCGACCGGGGCCGTTTCCACCGGGGCGGCAGCGACGGCCGGAGCCGTTTCCGCCGGGACGGCAGCCACGACCGGAGCTGTTTCCACTGGGGCGGTTTGAACTGGGGTAGCGATGTGGCTGCTCACAACCTGGACGGCGGCGGGAGCCGCTTCATCAGCCTGGTCGTCATTAGCGTCGTCGCCGTCGATGGGTTGACCCTCAGCATTCAGCGTTACGCCGTCTTCCTGGCTGCGACGGCCGCGGCGGCTGCGGCGGCGGCGGCGCTTGCGTTCCGGATCGCTGGCGTTTTCGCCCTCGGCACCTTGCGATGCCTCGGTGTCAGGCTGGGCTTCGGGTTCAGTCGTTGCGACCAGTGTTGCGGCGGGAGCGGCCGGCATGGTGGGCAGGGCGGAGGCCACGGTTTCGGCCAGTGCGGCCACCATGGTTTCCTGTTCGCTCATCGGTGCGTCGGTGACGCCGTCTTCGCGGCGGCCGCGGCCACGTCCACGGCGATTGCGGCCGTTACGCGGTGTGCCTTCGCCATCCGTCTCGGGAGCCAGCGCGCGCGTTTCGGCGGCGAGGTTTTCCCGATTGTCGCGGGTCTCGGTGTTGCGAGCTTCCGCGTTACGATTTTCCGTCGTGCGGTTTTGGCGCGATTCTGCGCGCTGCTCGGGCACAGCGCGCTGTTCGTTGCGCTGTTCCGTCCGTGTTTCGTCCTGGCGGCGTGCGCCACGGCGTTGCTCTTGCCCTTCGCTGGTTTCACGGCGATTGCGGTTGCGGTCCGAACCATGACGCTCGCCACGGCGCTCTTGGCCGTCTTGGGCGCGCTTGGCGCGATTGCCGCTGGGGCGCTTGCTTTGCTCAGCCGATTTTTCAGCCGGCTTGGTTTCGCTGCTGCCCGAGATCCAGTTGATCAGGCGCTTGAACAGGCCGCCAAATCCCGAACCCTCGGCAGGTTTGGCCGCCGGGGCAGGGGTCGATACCGGGGCGGGCTGGGCCGGGGTGATGCCCTTGACCAGTGCCTCGGGGCGAGCCTTGACTTCCTGCTCGCGCGGGCTCCAGGTGACATCGGTGGCAGGTGCTTCGGCCAGCTCGAAGCTGGTCTTGGTTTCTTCCAGGCGCGGATCGTCGTGGCGCAGGCGCTCGATATGGTGGTGGGGCGTTTCGAGGTGCTTGTTGGGGATCAGCACCAGATTGACCTTCAGGCGGGCTTCCATCTTGGCGATGTCGGCGCGCTTTTCGTTCAGCAAGAAGGTGGCGACATCAACCGGCACCTGAGCGTGCACGGCCGCCGTGTTTTCCTTCATGGCCTCTTCTTCCAGCAGGCGCAGCACATGTAGGGCGCTGGATTCCGCATCGCGGATGACGCCGGTGCCGGTGCAGCGCGGGCAGGTGATGTGCGAGCCCTCGTTCAGGGCGGGGCGCAGGCGTTGGCGCGACAACTCCATCAGGCCAAAGCGGGAAATCTTGCCCATCTGCACACGAGCGCGATCAAAGTGCAAGGCATCGCGCAGGCGTTGTTCGACAGCGCGTTGATTCTTGCTGTCTTCCATGTCGATGAAGTCGATTACGATCAGGCCGCCGAGGTCGCGCAGGCGCAACTGGCGGGCCACTTCGTCGGCCGCCTCCAGATTGGTGCGCAGGGCGGTTTCCTCGATGTCGGCGCCCCGGGTGGAGCGGGCCGAGTTCACGTCGACGGCGACCAGCGCTTCGGTGTGGTCGATGACCACGGCACCGCCCGAAGGCAGTTGTACCGTACGCGAATAGGCCGTTTCGATCTGGTGTTCGATCTGGAAGCGCGAGAACAGCGGCGTGTCGTCGCGGTAGCGTTTGACGCGCTGGACGTTGTCCGGCATCACCACGCTCATGAATGCGGCGGCCTGATCAGCGATTTCGTCGGTATCGATAAGGATTTCACCGATTTCCGGCGAAAAATAGTCGCGGATAGCCCGGATGACCAGGCTGGACTCCAGGTAAATCAGGATGGGAGCGGCGTTATCACGCGCGGCGCCATCGATGGCTGTCCAGAGCTGTAGGAGATAGGCAAGATCCCATTGGAGCTCATCGACATTGCGGCCGATGCCGGCTGTGCGGGCGATGATGCTCATGCCTTGCGGCACATCGAGCTGCTCCATCGTGTCACGCAGCTCTTGGCGATCTTCGCCTTCCACGCGTCGGGAGACGCCGCCGCCGCGCGGGTTGTTGGGCATCAGCACCAGATAACGGCCAGCCAGCGAGATGAAGGTGGTCAGGGCGGCGCCCTTGTTGCCACGTTCCTCTTTTTCGACCTGGACGATCAGCTCCTGGCCTTCGCGCAGGGCGTCCTGGATGCGGGCGCTGCGCACATCCACGCCTTCTTTGAAGTAGCTGCGGGCCACTTCTTTGAAGGGCAGAAAACCGTGACGATCTTCGCCGTAGTTGACGAAGCAGGCTTCCAGACCGGGTTCGATGCGGGTGATGACGCCTTTGTAGATATTGCCTTTGCGCTGTTCGCGGCCGGCGGTTTCGATATCGAGGTCGATGAGCTTTTGCCCATCAACGATTGCGACGCGCAGTTCTTCCTGGTGCGTCGCATTAAACAGCATGCGCTTCATGAGTGCGGTTCTCCGTTGTCAGGACGCGCCGATATCGGCGCGTGACCTCGGGCCACTCGGGCTGCGGCTGAAGCAGGCAAGAAGAATGCGGACCGTACCTGAGCGGCGCTCAGGCGTATCCGCCGCGCGTCACGCGGGCACGTCGCGCCACGAGGCGCGGGGTTCTGGCAGCAGGGGGGTCGGCTTCACGGGTGTGGATTGACGAAACGGTTGCTGTGAACGTCAGATGCATCGTGCATCTGGTGCGTAATAAATATTCGACGATTCTTGCTTTGCTTCAAGCCGCTTGCGGCATGCAACGGATCTCTGCCAGGAAGGCGGGCAATGCGTGCCACACCACCATCCGGCAGATCGCGGTTGCGCCGGCGACCAAGTAAACCCAGGAGCTGAACGGAGACAGTACAATGGTGGCCCGCGCATCAGACGGAGGCGCGAATCTCTCCGCATCTCAACGCCAGGCGACGGTTTCACACCCGCTATCAGCCTCTGAAGTTCAGCCCTTTAAGGCTGTCCCGATTATATGCCTCTTTCCGCAATGCGCAAACAAACTTCCCCCGCAGTTCCCTCTGTACGCATGGTTGAGGTCGACGCCGGTCAGGAAGGGCAGCGCCTGGATAATTTTCTGTTGCGCTTGTGCAAGGGTGTTCCCAAAAGCCATATTTACAAGGCGATACGGGGTGGTGAGGTGAGAGTAAACAAGGGCCGGATCAGTGCGGACTACCGTCTGGTTGTCGGCGATGTGGTCCGCGTGCCTCCGCTGCGCCTACCTGATCCGGGTCAGCCCAAGCCCGTGCCGGCCTCCGAGTTTCCGGTGGTCTATGAAGACGATGCCATGCTCGTGATCAATAAACCGGCGGGCGTGGCCGTGCATGGCGGCAGCGGCGTGTCTTTCGGCGTTATCGAGCAGTTGCGCGCCGCCCGTCCTGAGGCGCGTTTTCTAGAACTGGTCCATCGCCTGGACCGTGAAACCTCCGGCCTGCTCATGATTGCCAAGAAGCGCAGCGCGCTGCTGGCCTTGCACGCCATGCTGCGCGAAGGCCGGGGCAGCAAGCGTTATCTTGCTCTGGTCGAGGGGGATTGGGTCAATGACCGCCAGCACATCCGCCTGGCGCTCAGCAAATGGACCACTCAGAGCGGAGAGCGCCGGGTCAAGGTCGACCCGGATGGGCAAACCGCCCACACCATCATTTCGCTCAAACAGCGTTTTGGCGATTACAGCCTCGTCGAAGCCGAGCTGCGTACGGGGCGTACTCATCAGATCCGCGTGCACCTGGCGGCCAGCGGTTTTCCCATCGTCGGCGATGATAAATATGGGACAGATGAAACGCGTGCGTTATTCGCCCGGCAAGGGTTCAACCGCATGTTTCTGCATGCCTATCAGCTGACGCTGGATCATCCGCTTACGGGTGAGCCCCTGAGCCTTACCGCGGAGTTGCCCGCCATCTGTAGCAAGCTATTGCATCAACTGGAGAAAGCCTGATATGTCTTATGCATTGGTGGTGTTCGATTGGGACGGTACCCTCATGGACTCCACGCACAGCATTGTGGCCGCCATCCAGGCGGCCGCCCGCGATCTGGACTTGCCCGTGCCCAGCGCTTCCGAAGCCAGTTGGGTGATTGGTCTGTCCCTCGAAAGCGCGCTCAAGCGGGCGGTGCCACAACTGACGCCGGCGCTGCTGCCTCGCTTTCTTGAGCGTTATCGCATTCATTATTTGTTGCGTGACCCGGAATTGCGGCTATTCGATGGTGTGCGCGAATTACTCGACAGTCTGGCGAACCAGGATGTTCGCCTGGCTGTGGCGACCGGCAAAAGCCGGGTTGGCTTGAATCGGGTGTTGGCGGCGACAGGTTTGGGGCCGGTTTTCGATGCAACACGAACAGCCGATGAAACATTCAGCAAGCCGCATCCGGAAATGTTGCACCAGTTGATGAATGATCTGGATGTAGATCCCTCGCGCGTCGTCATGGTTGGCGACACCACCCATGATCTGCAAATGGCCGTCAACGCCGGCGTGCATGGTCTGGGTGTTTCCTATGGTGCGCACAGCTTGAGCGAGTTGCAATCGTGCAGCGCCGAGGCGGTGGTGCATAGTGTGCCCGAGCTGGCGCAATGGCTCGCTTCGCGAGTTGTGGTCTGATTTGCCCGCTCTGCTGGATAAAAAAGCGGCTTGAAAAATTGAATTTTTTGGATGGGTTGGGCGTCTATAGCCTATATAAACGTGCACTCCCATAGGATATATTCATGCTGATCCGCAAAAACCCGGTCATTCCCTCCTCGGAAATCACGCCGGAAGCCGTGTGGCGATCCCGCCGCGATTGGATGGCGCGTAGCGCCGCGCTTGCGGCGACGTTGGGTTTGTCTGGGTGGACGCAGCGAGTGGCCTGGGCGCAGGACGACAGTTTGCCTGGTAAGGTGTCCCCCGAGTTCTCGGTGCCGGACAAGCAAACCTCGTTTAAAGACGTCTCAACTTACAATAATTACTACGAATTTGGTCTGGGTAAGGCCGATCCTGCCCGCAATGCCGGCGCGCTCAAGACCCGTCCCTGGACGGTGAGCGTCGAGGGCGAGGTGGGCAAGCCTCGCACCTTTGATATGGATGAGCTGCTCAAGCTGGCTCCGATGGAAGAGCGGGTCTACCGTCTGCGCTGCGTGGAAGGCTGGTCCATGGTCATCCCCTGGACGGGGTATTCGCTTGCGAACCTGCTCAAGGCCGTCGCCCCTACCGGTAATGCAAAATTCGTCGAATTCACGACGGTCGAGCAGCGGGATACGATGACGGGCCTGAATTCCGGCGTGCTGGATTGGCCTTATACCGAAGCCTTGCGCCTGGATGAGGCCATGCATCCGCTGACCATGCTCGTCTTTGGCGTGTATGGCAAGTTGCTGCCCAACCAGAATGGTGCGCCCTTGCGTCTGGCCGTGCCCTGGAAATACGGTTTCAAATCCGCGAAGTCTCTGGTGCGTATCCGTTTGCTTGAGCAGATGCCGCGCAGCAGCTGGATGAAGGCGGCGCCTCAGGAGTATGGTTTCTATGCCAATGTCAATCCGCAGGTGCCGCATCCGCGCTGGAGTCAGGCGACCGAGCGCCGCATAGGGGAGGATGGTCTGTTCAGCCCCAAGCGTCCCACGCTCATGTTCAATGGCTACGCCGACCAGGTGGCTGCGCTCTACCAAGGCCTGGATCTGCGGAAAAACTACTGAGGCCGCCTCCCATGAGTAATTGGTCGGTTCAGGCAGTGGGCCGCATAAAACCCTTGTTGTTTTTGCTGGGTCTGGCGCCTGCTGGCCGCTGGGTCTGGCTAGGTATGCATGACGGCCTGAGCGCCAATCCGGTTGAGTTTCTGACGCGGTCCTCGGGCACTTGGACGCTGGTTTGTCTGTTGGTCACCCTGGCCATCACGCCGCTGCGCCGTCTGCTCGGGCAGCCCGCCTTGGTGCGCCTGCGCCGCATGTGTGGCCTGTTCGCGTTTTTCTATGGCCTGCTGCATTTCACGACCTGGATATGGTGGGATCGTGGCCTGGACCTGCTTTCCATGTTGCAGGATCTGGGCCAGCGGCCCTTTATTCTGGTGGGTTTCGCCGCCTTCGTCTTGATGCTGGCGCTGGCGCTTACGTCCACGCAGTGGTCCATGCGCCGCCTGGGCAGGCGCTGGCAAACGCTGCATCGCGCCATCTATGCCATCGGGCTGCTGGCTATTTTGCATTTCTGGTGGATCAAGATGGGCAAGAACGATTTGCGAGAGCCCATCATCTATGGTGCCGTGCTGCTGCTGTTGTTGGGCTGGCGCGTCGCGGCGGCGGTTCGCCGCCGCATGCTCACTGAGCCCGCATCGCGAGCATGATGGCCGCCGTTTCGGCATCGGGTTGGCCGTCGTGGCGTGTCGGCCGGTAGTGCATTTGGAAAGCTGCCAGCACATTGCGGGTGGCGCGGTCGAGTTGGCCGTGGCGCGGGCTGTCATAGCCTAAACGCGACAATTGCTCTTGAAACCAGCTCACGCCGGGTAGCGCTTGCGATTGCAGGCGCGTCAGGTGGGCGGCTGCGCCAGCCTCGTCGTACCAGCGGCCGATGCCTGCCTGAGCGAGTTCACGCCAGGGAAAGAGGGGGCCCGGGTCCAGTTTGCGCTGTGGGGCGATATCGCTGTGGCCGACGATGTTTTCGGGGCGGATGCCATGGCGCTGGATGAGTTCGCGTAGCAATCGGGTCAGCGCGGTCATCTGGGCGGGCGAGTAAGGCGTGTAGCGCAGGCTGCCGTCGGCCTGTGTTTGGCCGCCGGCATTGACGAGTTCAATCCCTATCGAGGTGAGGTTTATTGCGGTTTGCTCGAACCAGCGGCTGGCTCCTGCATGCCAGGCGGCACGGTTTTCGTCCACCAATTGGTAAGTGCGGCCGGCAGGTTTTTCGGCGATAAGGTAGTGGGCGCTTACTTCGTCTCTTGATAGCGTCTTTAGAGAGGTAGCGTCATCGAGCGCGGTGTAATGCAGCACCATGTGGCGCACGCGGTTACTGTGGCCTGAGGCTGTCACCGAGCGTTCTATGGCAGGCGTGGCGCAGCCCGCAAGGGCGGCGCAAGCCAGCAGCAGCTTGAGCAGTCGCAGCATGGTTCAGCGCGCCAGGAATAGAAACAGGGTGGGCTGTTTGTCCAAGTCGGGCGCTGGCGTCTGTTTCCATTGGGCGATGGTCTTGGTCGCCACCCATTCCTGGGAGGTCGTCAAGGAGCGTGCGAGGCAAAGCCGGGTATCGCCCTTTAGCGCCGACAGCAGGGTGTTGAACATGGCGGTGTTGCGATACGGTGTTTCGATCAGCATTTGCGTCTGATCATGCTTGGCCGAATGCTGCTCCCAGGTGCGCAATTGCTTGGCGCGTTCTGTCGCATCCACCGGCGCGTAGCCATGGAAGGCGAAGCGCTGGCCGTCCAGGCCGCTTGCCATGAGGCCCAGCAGGATCGAAGAGGGACCCACCCAGGGTTTGACGGTATGGCCCAGGCGGTGGGCGGCGGCGGCCACCTTGGCGCCCGGGTCGGCCACGGCGGGGCAGCCGGCTTCGGAAATCAGGCCAATGTCTTTGCCGGCCTTGATGGGGGCCAGCCAGGCCTCGATCTGGCGGTCGTCTGCCTGATCGTTGAGCGTATGGATGGTGATTTCCTGTAGAGGGCGCTCGGTGCTGACTGTCTTCAAAAAGGCCCGTGCTGTCTTGGCGTTTTCCGCGATGTAGCAGTCCAGCCTGCCGGCGAGCGCGCGCACCTCGGTGGGCAGCCAGCATTCAATCGGGGCCTCGCCCAGGCCGACCGGGATGAGATGAAGCGCGCCGGTCATGACGGGCTCCGCAAAGGGTCCAATCCGAAGCGGCGCAGCATGCCCGTCAGGGCGATCAGGGGCAGGCCGATGATGGCGGTTGGGTCATCGCTGCGCATGCTTTCCATCAGTGTGATACCTAGCCCTTCCGCCTTGGCGCTGCCGGCAGTGTCATAGGGTTCTTCTGCGCGCAGGTAGGCGTCTATCGCGGCGTCCGTCAAGGGTCGGAACTCGCAATAGGTGATGACATCGGCCTGTTCAGTACGCTGGCCGTCGGTGACGGCCAGGGCGCTGTGGAACTCGACAATACGCCCGGACAACTGCCTCAGTTGCGCCTTTGCGCGCGCAAAGTCGCCGGGTTTGCCGATGGGCTGGCCATCGACCGTGGCCACTTGATCCGAGCCGATCACGATGCAGCCGGGGTGCAGGCGGGCGACGGCCATGGCCTTAGCGACGGACAGGCGCAGCGCCAACGCCGCGGGCGCCTCGCCAGCTTGTGGTGTTTCGTCCACATCTGGCGAGATGCTTTCGAAGGGCAGGCGCAGCCGTTCCAGCATGGCGCGGCGGTAGCGCGAGCTGGAGGCAAGAATGAGGCGAGGGTTTTGGTGCATCTGGAGTTTGACGGTGGTCTCTAAGTCACGGTATTATCTAACGTTTTGCGGCAATTTTATTTGCGTTTGCGCGCCTTTAGCGTGCTGCTTGAATTTTTTTGCTGGTTTTTTGCTGGTTTTTTTGCTGCCGGTTGCGGTGTTGAGTGGCTTTAAGTGGCTCTTAATATGACTTTAAGTGGCATGGCATAAGGTGGCATGACATAAGTGACTTGATTGGCTTTAATCCAAACAAGAGTCCAGGCAAAAGCTCAAGCAAGAACCCGAGCGAAAACGCATAAAGCTGAATGAAAAGCAGGTTGCGGCAGGCTTGAATTGCGGCGAGTTTTGCCGTTCAAAGAGTGCCCGGCGAGAGGACGATCTTGCAGGATGGGCTTCTTGGACGCATTATGCGGGCTCATTGGGATTCGTTGAGGCTCATTGGGTCTTGATGAAGGCAAAGCTCGGTGTATGAGCAAAGGTGCCCAAGGATTATGGTCGATTCGGTAGACAAGGTTTTTGGCAGGGCAGACGCTGCGATCGTAGATGTTTTTGCGATGGCTCGTCAGGGCACGCAGGCATCAGGTGAAATCGCACTGGTGCGGCTGGCCCGGTTCATGGAAGGCATGCCTGAGCAGGCGGCTGGCGAGGCAGGTATGGTTCAATGGACCGTGTCTGGCGAGATCGGCCGGGGCACGGGCAAGACGGGGGGCTTTGTTTCCGGTCAGCCGCTGCTGCGTTTGCATATCAAGGCTAATCCGGTCCTGATCTGCCAGCGTTGCAATACGCCTTTCGTTTATCCGGTGGATACCACCGCCGTGCTGCAACTGGTCGAGTCGGAAGACGATCTTGACGACGAGTTGGCCGATTTGCAGGATGCCCAGGATACGGGTTTGGATTTTGCGACTGACGTGCCTGAGAAGGTCGTGGGTTCGCATCGCTTCGATCTGTTGGCCCAGGTCGAAGATGAGCTTATTTTGAGTATTCCGTATGTGCCGCGTCATGACGTTTGTCCGGAGTCTTCCGGGCGGCCGGCGGGGCAGCAGACGGAAAACAAAATGAGCCAAGAGGCCGGCTCGGATGATGCTTTGCAGGAATCCGGGTTTAAGCGTCCCTCGCCGTTTGCGGTGTTGGAACAATTGAAGCGCAAGAATTGAAATCACCTCGGGCCGCATTCGCGTACAATGCGGCCCGTCTCTAGGAGTCATCATGGCTGTTCAACAAAACAAGAAGTCCCCGTCCAAGCGCGGCATGCACCGCTCGCACGATTTTCTGGTGAACCCGCCGACGGCTATCGAACCCACCACGGGCGAATCGCATCTGCGTCACCACATCAGCCCCAATGGTTTCTATCGCGGTCGCAAGATCCTGAAGACCAAGGCTGACGAATAAGGCCTGTCGGCCGAACTCGTAACCGGGCTGGAAGCTGGCTAGCACCCGTGATACGCATCGCTATAGACTGCATGGGCGGGGACCACGGTCTGCCCGTCACCATACCGGCCGCGATCGAGTTCGCTCGACAATATCCGGACACCCGGCTATTGCTGGTCGGGTTGCCGGATGCGATCGAGGCCGCGCTCTCCGAACATCGTTCGGCGCCGCGCGATCGCCTCGAAATCGTTGCTGCCTCGGAAGTCGTCACAATGGACGACCCCGTAGAGGTGGCTTTGCGCCGTAAAAAAGACTCGTCCATGCGGCTAGCTGCACAAGCCGTCAAGGACGGTCGCGCCGACGCCTGCGTGTCGGCGGGCAATACCGGCGCATGGATGGCGATTTCCCGCTATGTTCTCAAGACGCTGGATGGCATTGACCGTCCGGCGATCGCCACGTCTATCCCTAATCAGGTCGGAGGCGCTACGACGGTGCTGGATCTGGGGGCCAATGTCGACTGCACGGCAGAGCATCTGCTGCAGTTCGCCATCATGGGCGCTGCACTCGCGCAGGCGGTTGATCATCTCGATCGGCCGACGGTGGGTCTTCTGAACATCGGTGAAGAAGTCATCAAAGGCAATGAGGTGGTCAAAGAGGCCGCCGAATTGCTGCGCGCCAGTCCGCTCAATTTCCACGGTAACGTGGAAGGCGATGATATTTTCAAGGGCACGGTCGATGTGGTCGTCTGCGACGGCTTCGTCGGGAATGTCGTGCTTAAATCCGTCGAAGGATTGGCGAAGATGCTCTCTAGCGTCATTCGCGAAGAATTCAAGCGCAATTTCATCACGCTTCTGGCAGGCGCTGTCGCCTCGCCGGTCCTGAACCGTCTGCGTCGGCGTGTCGACAACCGCCGTTATAACGGCGCGGCGCTGCTGGGTCTGCGTGGTGTGGTGATCAAGAGCCATGGCTCGGCTGACGCCTATGCCTATGGATTTGCGCTGCAACGCGCTCGCGGAGCGGTCGCCAGCAAGTTGCTGGAACGCACGGCCCAGACCGTCGCTCAAATCAGGGAACGCGTTCAATTGAACGAAGCGGCAGCCCAACAGGCTGCAGCAGCAGAGGGCACCGTTTGATGAGCATGGCAATGAAATATTCGGTGATCGCAGGTTCGGGCAGCTATCTGCCCGAGCGTGTCGTGTCCAATGATGAGCTGGCCGTCGAATTGGCCCAGCGTGGTATCCAGACCTCCGACGAATGGATTGTCGAGCGCACGGGTATCCGCCAGCGGCATCTGGCTGAGCGCGGCGTCACGACCAGTGTGCTGGCGACCGAGGCTGCCCGTCGCGCCATGGCGGATGCTGGCGTGGGGCCTGCTGATCTGGATCTGATCATCGTGGCCACCTCGACGCCCGATTTCGTATTCCCCAGCACGGCCTGCCTGGTACAGGCCAACCTGGGCGCAAAGGGCGGTGCTGCTTTCGATGTGCAAGCGGTGTGCAGCGGCTTTGCCTATGCGCTCACCACTGCCGACAGCTTCGTGCGCGCTGGTCGCGTCCGTTGCGCGCTGGTCATCGGCGCCGAAGTGTTTTCCAGCATTCTCGACTGGAATGACCGCAGCACCTGCGTTTTGTTTGGTGACGGCGCTGGCGCCGTTGTCATCAAGGCGGCCGACGAACCGGGCATTCTGGCCGCACAGCTGCATGCAGATGGCAGCCAGACCAAAATTTTGTGCGCGGCGGGTAATGTCGCTTATGGCCAGGTAACGGGCGATCCCTTCTTGCGCATGGATGGTCAGGCTGTTTTCAAGCAGGCGGTGACCGTGCTGGACCGATCGGCACGCGATGTGTGCGCAGAAGCTGGCATGACCATCGATCAGGTCGATTGGCTGGTGCCGCACCAGGCCAACGTCCGCATTCTCAATTTCCTCGCGCGCAAGCTCAACGTGTCGGCCGACCGTGTTGTCGTCACCGTTGATCAGCACGCCAATACCTCGGCGGCCAGCGTGCCTCTGGCTCTGGATGCCGCCCGTCGCGACGGGCGGATCAAGCCCGGCCAGCATGTCCTCATGCAGGGCGTGGGTGGTGGCTTTACCTGGGGTTCGGTGCTGGCCCGCATGTAGCGCGGCTGGGCTCAGGCCCGCTGCGCGGTTTGATAACGCAGAAGAGATCACGGACCACCATGAAACTCGCATTTGTGTTCCCCGGCCAGGGCTCCCAGTCCGTTGGCATGATGGATGTCTGGGCTGGCAATTCCGCCGCTGCCGATGTGTTGGCGCGTGCTGGCCAGGCTTTGGGGCAGGATCTCGCCGCCCTGATCGCTCAGGGCCCGGCTGAACAACTCAATCTCACGACCAATACGCAGCCGGCCATGTTGACCGCCGGTGTCGCCTGCTTCGCCGCCTGGCGCGACGCGGGTGGCCCGCTGCCGGCCTTGATGGCGGGCCATAGTCTGGGTGAGTATGCGGCGCTGACGGCTGCCGGTTCACTGGCGCTCGAAGATGCCGTGCGTCTGGTACGTATCCGCGCTGATGCCATGCAGGCTGCCGTACCGGTTGGTGCTGGTGCGATGGCTGCCATTCTGGGTCTGGATGACGATACGGTGCGCGCCGTGTGCCTGCAGTCGGCACAGGGTGAAGTCGTCGAGGCTGTCAATTTCAACGCGCCTGCTCAGGTCGTGATCGCCGGGCATAAGGCCGCGGTCGAGCGTGCTTGCGAGGCGGCCAAGGCTGCCGGCGCCAAGCGCGCGCTGCTGCTGCCGGTGTCAGCCCCATTTCATTCCAGCCTGTTGCAGCCGGCCGCTGCCGTGTTGTCGGGCGCATTGGCCGAGGTGGCGGTTCAGTCGCCCCAAGTGCCTGTTGTCAATAATGTCGACGTCGTAGTTCAGAGTGAGCCGTCTGCAATTTGCGATGCGCTCGTCCGTCAGGCCTGGCATGCTGTGCGCTGGGTTGAGACGCTGCAATTCATGAAAGCGCAGGGCGTCACCCATGTTATCGAGTTTGGTCCGGGCAAGGTCTTGACCGGTCTGACCAAACGCATCGATAGCGAACTCACCGGCCTGGCCGTGACTGATCCTGCCTCGCTGGAAGCTGCGCTGGCGCTCGTGAAGGGAAACTGAATGGAACATACTAGCAAAGACCTCGAAGGCAAGATCGCTCTGGTGACGGGCGCTACCCGCGGTATCGGCCAGGCCATCGCACAAGAACTCGCGGCGCGCGGCGCCAAGGTCGTCGGTACGGCAACCTCCGAGTCTGGCGCGGCTGCTATCACCGAGGCCTTGTCGGCCAGCGGTGGTCGTGGAGTGGTGCTGAACGTCACCGATGCGGCAGCCGTTGACGCCTTGCTAGACGAGCTTGGCAAAGAGGGAGGCGGTCCCCATATCCTCGTCAACAACGCAGGCATCACGCGCGATACGCTGGCTATGCGCATGAAAGATGAAGACTGGTCGGCTGTCATCGACACCAACTTGAGCTCGGTATTCCGTCTGTCGCGTGCCGTGCTGCGCAATATGATGAAGGCCCGTTGGGGCCGTATCATTAACATTACCTCCGTGGTCGGCTCTTCCGGCAATGCCGGCCAGGCCAATTACGCGGCGGCCAAGGCAGGGGTGTCGGGCATGACGCGTGCGTTGGCTCGAGAGCTCGGCAGCCGCAACATCACGGTAAACTGCGTGGCGCCAGGTTTCATCGACACCGACATGACCCGTGTGCTCGGTGAGGCGCAGACCGCCGCGCTGCTGCAACAAATTCCGCTGGGCCGCCTTGGCGCCCCGGCTGATATCGCCAACGCGGTGGGCTTTCTGGCCAGTCCGCTGGCGGGTTACATTACAGGTACGACCCTGCACGTCAATGGCGGGATGTACATGCAATAAGTGCGGCATCCTGGCCGCGCCTTCGGGGGCGGTCAGAATGTCGTTCGGGCACCCTTTGGCCAGCCGATTCCAGTAAACGGCGCGGTGCGGCCCCCTCAGCGCCTCGCGAGGCTGAAGGCCGGAAAAAATGCGGTGTTTTTTTTCTCACGGCCCGGCGTTTGTTTTCTTCAACGCTTGGCTATAATTCGCGGGATTTTTCCCAATTGGAGATCTGCATGGAAAGCATCGAACAGCGCGTCAAGAAGATCGTCGCTGAACAACTTGGCGTGAACGAAGCCGAGATCAAGAACGAGTCCTCCTTCCTTGACGACCTCGGTGCCGATTCGCTCGACATGGTCGAGCTGGTCATGGCCCTCGAAGACGAATTCGAGACCGAGATCCCCGACGAAGAGGCCGAAAAGATCACGACCGTGCAGCAAGCGATTGATTACATCAATTCGCACGGTAAGCAGTAATCAGCGCAAGCCATCTATCCCGTCGTCTCCGGACTTCGGGAGTCAGGGCGGTTTTTGGGATATTGCCGTGCGGTCCGCGTGGAGAGGCAACCGGCCGTATAGGTTCGGTCGTCCCGCGCGGTCTGCAAGGTCAGCCAAAAACCGCCTTTATTTTGTCTGTTTGAGGAGTCATCCGTGAAGCGACGTGTCGTCATCACAGGCCTGGGCATCGTTTCCCCCGTAGGCAACGATCTCACCACCGCTTGGGACAATATCGTCAACGGACGTTCTGGCATCGGCCGTATCTCGCGATTTGATCCGTCGGCCCTGACCACCCACATTGCGGGTGAGGTCAAAGGCTTTGACGTCACCGAGTATTTGCAGCCCAAAGAAGCACGCCAGATGGATACGTTCATCCATTACGGTATTGCTGCGGGCATGCAGGCTTGGCGCGATTCGGGCCTGGAAGTCACCGAGGAAAACGCCGAGCGTATCGGTGTGATCGTGGGTTCCGGTATCGGCGGTCTGCCTCGTATCGAAGAGACGCAGACGGAGTTGCTGGCTAAAGGCCCGCGCCGGATATCGCCGTTCTTCGTCCCGGGTTCGTTGATCAACCTGATTTCTGGCCATCTGTCCATCATATATGGACTGAAAGGCCCCAGCTATGCCGTTGTGTCCGCTTGCACGACAGGTTTGCACAGCATTGGCGATGCCGCCCGCCTGATCGAGTACGGCGATGCCGATGTCATGATCGCAGGCGGCGCCGAATCGACGGTGTCTCCGCTGGGCATTGGCGGTTTTGCCGCCATGCGTGCGCTGTCCACGCGTAATGATGATCCCGCCACGGCTTCGCGTCCCTGGGACCGTGACCGTGATGGTTTCGTGCTGGGTGAGGGCGCAGGGGTGCTGGTGCTCGAAGAGTACGAACATGCCAAGAAGCGCGGCGCCCGCATTTATGGCGAGTTTGCCGGCTATGGCATGAGTTCGGATGCGCATCACATCACCGCGCCCGACAAAGACGGCCCGCGCCGCGGCATTATCAATGCTCTGCGCAACGGCGGTCTCAATGCCGACGATATCCAGTACGTCAACGCGCACGGCACTTCTACGCCCTTGGGCGACAAGAACGAAAGCGATGCGCTTAAGTTGGCCTTTGGCGATCACGCCCGCAAGCTGGTCGTGAACTCGACTAAGTCCATGACCGGGCATCTGTTGGGCGCCGCTGGCGGTATCGAGGCGGTGTTTACGACGCTGGCGGTCTACAACCAGATTTCGCCTCCGACCATCAACATCTTCAATCAAGATCCTGAGTGCGATCTGGACTATTGCGCCAATCAAGCTCGTCCGATGAAGATCAACGTTGCACTGTCCAATTCCTTCGGCTTTGGCGGCACCAACGGGTCGATGGCTGTCCGCCGGCTTTGATATCGAGCCCCGGCCAGGCTTGGCAATTTGAGGTGCCCACCGGCTTGCCGGCGGGCACCCGCTGGCCGGTGGCCTTGCCTGCGATCCTGGCTGGCGCAGCAGGCGCCGCGCAGCCTTGCTTGTTGCCGGCGCTGCTGCCTGTGTGCCTGAGAGGGCGGCGCTCGTTCCCGAGTGCTCTGGGTGCCCATCCCGATCCTCGCCGCTGGCGGGCGCGCGGCGTCGCCGGGTGGCATCCGGCGCTTTTGCATGACGTGATCTTTTATCGGAGCCATATGGTCCTGATTATCGAGTCGCGCGTTTCCAGGTGTGTTACAAATAGCAAGATTAACTGCACTGTCTGGCGTCGGAACCTGACCCTGGATAAGTGGCGGCGTTTTCGCGTCGTCGCGCGGATCGCCGTGTGCGAAGCGGCATTTCTCAGAGGGGCGTCATGAGCGAACGCGACGTCGACGCCGAGCTTGTTGCGCGTGTGCAACGCGGTGACAAGAAAGCATTCGACCTGCTGGTCACGAAATACCAGCGCAAGATTCTTCGTCTGCTGGCGAGGATGATCCGCGACCCGGCCGAAATTGAGGACGTGGCGCAAGAAGCTTTCATTAAAGCGTATCGGGCCCTGCCCCAGTTTCGCGGCGAGAGTGCTTTTTATACCTGGCTCTACCGTATTGCCATCAATACCGCCCGCAATTGGCTCGCGTCATCGGGGCGACGTCCCAGCGCACCCAATGCAATTGAAACGGAAGATGGTGAAACTTTTAACGAAACCGAGAACCTAACCGATATAAGCACGCCGGAAGCGATGTATGCCAGCCGGGAAATTGCCGAGACGGTCAATGCGGCCATCGACGAATTGCCCGAAGAGCTGCGCACGGCTATCGTCCTACGTGAAATTGAAGGTATGAGTTACGAAGACATCGCCCAGAGCATGGACTGCCCCATTGGTACGGTTCGTTCCCGCATTTTTCGTGCGCGGGAAGCCATTGCCAATCGGTTGCGCCCCCTGCTTGACACCGATGCCGAGCGTCGCTGGTAAGGAGTGGCAGTCATGCAAACAGCAGCCAAGTCCGTGATCGCCGAAGCCTCAATCGAGGAGTCGGTTTCCGCCTGGATGGACGGCGAAGGATCAGAGGACTTTTTACATCAACTGGTCTCGCCGCAAGGTCGTAAGACCTGGGACGAGTATCACCTCATCGGCGATGCCTTGCGCAGCGCCGACCTGATGATTACCCCGAGCGCCAATTTCCAGGCCCGTTTGTCGCGCGCCTTGGAGGCCGAGCTGCCCATCGTGGCCGCGCCGCGCCGCCGTTCGCCCCTGCGCATGGGTTTGTCGAGCCTGGCGGTGGCCGCTGCCGTGGCAACCGTGGTCTGGGTGGCTCAGCCCTATCTGGCCTCCGGGCCGGTCAGTTCCGCGCCTGTGCTGGCTGAGGTCAGCCGCGATGATCCGGGTCTGCGCGACTATCTCGAGGCTCATCGCCAGATGGCCGGCCCGAGTGCGGTGCGGCAGGTCTCATTCGAGACCGGAGCACGCTGATGATGCGAGTGCAGCGCATGCGCACCGACCGGCGCGTGGCTTGGCAGCATTTGGCTGTTGCCATGGCATTTTGCGGCATGGCAGGCTGGTATGGCACGGCGCGGGCGCAAAGCGCCCCGCTGCCTGATCCGGTTCAGTTGCTTGCTGATATTCAGCAAGCTGCTCGCACGCAGGACTACGCAGGCGTTTTCATGTATCAACAAGGCGACACCATGCAGTCGTCGCGCTTGGTCCATATCGTCGATGGTACCGGAGAGCGCGAGCGCCTTGAGATTCTCGATGGCCAGCCGCGCGAGTACCTTCGGCACAATGAAAATGTGCAGTGTCTGATTCCCGAGCATGAGACGGTCTTGCTGGAGCGTCGCCGTGGCGACCGCTTTCCCGGGCTGCTGCTGGGTGATCCCAAAGACCTCACCAAGCACTACGTCATTCGCGCCGAGTCCAAACTTCATCGCGTCGCAGACCGGCAGTGTCGCCCGATTTCGATCGAGCCGCGCGACGCGCTGCGCTATGGCTACAGGCTTTGCGCTGATGTCGATACCAATCTTTTGCTCAAAGCGCAGACGGTAGATGGCAAGCGGGGTGTGGTTGAGCAGGTGTCGTTCTCGTCGCTGCGTGTCGGCAGCGATGTCGATGCCGGATCACTCAATTCGCGCTGGAATACGCGAGATTGGCGTATCGTCGAGCCCGATATGAAGCCTGTCGATCTGGCGGCGCTCGGTTGGCGCATCCCTGCGCCCGAGGGCTTCTCACCCGTTATGCAGGTGGCTCGGCAAATGGGTAAGGGAACGGTTAGCCAGGTTGTGCTGTCAGATGGTTTGGCGGCGATTTCCGTCTTCATCGAACCTTATGACGGAACTCGCCATCACCATCCGCCCGCCGGGCTTGTCCAGCGTGGCTCGATCAACATCTATGGAACCCGCATCGCGGACTATTGGATGACGGTGTTGGGTGAAGTACCCGCGGCAACGCTGGAAACCCTGGCTCAAAATACGGAGTACGTGCCTGCGTCGCCACCCGAATAATGACAAGACCTGCAAAGGGTATAGGGGTCTTTACGGAGCTCTCATATGAAAAAAACTGATTCGTCGAACTTGTTTTTCCGGCGGCTGGTCGCAGCCATGATGATGGGGTCGGCCCTGGCCCTGGCGCAAGCGCCGATGGTCGCCCATGCTCAAACCCCGGTCGCCGGCGGTGTGCTGCCTGATTTCACCGCCATCGTCGAGAAGGCCGAGCCTGCGGTCGTCAATATCCGCACCACGGCCACGGTGCCGGTGCGAGGTGGCCCGGGCGGGCCTGGCGGCGGCAACGATCCCTACGACATGTTCCGCTGGTTCTTCGGGCCGGACTTCCAGCCCCCTGGCATGCCTCCTGGCCAGCGCCGTCAGCAACCGCAACCCTCGCAGCCGGAAGAGCGCACGGTGCCGCGAGGTGTGGGTTCGGGCTTCTTCATCTCCGATGACGGCTACATCATGACGAACAATCACGTCATCAGCGATGCCGCCGACATCATCGTCACGCTGACCGATGGTCGTGAGTTCAAGGCCAAGGTCATCGGCTCCGACGAGCGCACCGATGTTGCCCTGATCAAAATTGACGCCAAGGGCATGACGGCCTTGCCGATCGGCGACAACAAAACGCTCAAGAAGGGGCAGTGGGTGTTGGCCATCGGCTCGCCCTTCGGCCTTGAGTCCACCGTGACTTCGGGTATCGTCAGCGCCATCGGCCGCGATACCGGGGAGTATCTGCCTTTCATTCAGACCGACGTCGCCGTCAATCCCGGCAACTCTGGCGGCCCGCTGCTGAACATGAAGGGCGAGGTGGTCGGTATCAACTCGCAGATCATTTCGCGCAGTGGCGGCTTCATGGGCATTTCGCTGGCGATCCCGATCGATGAGGCCATGCGTGTGGTCGAGCAGTTGCGCACGACGGGTAAGGTCACCCGTGGGCGTATCGGCGTGCAGATCGGCGAAGTGGGCAAGGATGTCGCCGACGCCATCGGTCTGCCGAAAGCGGAAGGCGCTCTCGTGAGCAGCGTGGAGGCGGATGGCCCCGCAGACAAGGCGGGCGTTCAGCCGGGCGACGTGATTCTGAAGTTCAATGGTCAGACCATCAAGCGCTGGTCGGATCTGCCGCGCATCGTGGGCGATGTCAAACCCGGAACCTCGGGCAAGATGGAGGTTTGGCGCAAGGGCAAGCCCGTGACGCTGGACGTCAAGGTGGCTGAGCTGAAGGCCGAAAAGGCGGCTTCTACCAGTCGAGATGACAAGGAAGAAGCGCCGGCAATCAACAACCATCTCGGCCTGAGCGTGGTTGACGTGCCCGCTGATACGCAGCGCAAGTTGCGCATCAAGGGGGGCGTTCAGGTTCGTGCTGTAGAGGGTGTGGCAGCTTCTGCGGGGCTGCAAGCCGGTGATATCGTGTTGGCAGTCAATGACACCGACGTGATCAACGCCGGCCAGTTCGCCAAGGTGGTGGACAAGCTGGATAAGGCCAAGACGGTCGGCCTGTTGGTACGCCGTGGCGACCAGACGCAATGGGTCGCAGTACAGCCCGCCAGCAAATAAGCGCCAAGACCGGCTAAAATGGCTGGTTGCCGCGAGAGGGGGCGCATCGCGCCCCCTCTTATTTTGGCCGTTTCCCAGTGTGGGAGCATTGCGGCTCACACCAGCACTTTGGCCCGCTTTGATTCTGCGTTGACGCATAGGGGCGATGCCGAAGCTGGCTCGCCACTTCCGGTCTGTGCTCGTCCCTTATATAAATTCTTCTATGCAGCATATCCGTAACTTTTCCATCATTGCCCATATCGACCACGGCAAATCGACGTTGGCCGATCGCTTGATCCAGCGTTGCGGCGGCTTGGCGGCTCGCGAAATGTCGGCTCAGGTGTTGGATTCGATGGACATCGAGCGTGAGCGCGGCATTACGATCAAGGCCCAGACGGCGGCGCTGGAGTACAAGGCCCAGGACGGCAAGGTTTACAACCTCAATCTGATCGACACCCCGGGTCACGTAGACTTTTCTTATGAAGTGAGCCGTTCCTTGTCGGCTTGCGAGGGCGCATTGCTGGTGGTGGACGCGTCCCAGGGCGTCGAAGCGCAAACCGTGGCCAACTGCTATACGGCTATCGATCTGGGCGTGGAGGTGCTGGCTGTCCTGAATAAAATGGACTTGCCCCAGGCCGATCCCGAGGGCGCGCGCCAGGAGGTCGAAGATGTCATCGGCATCGACGCCTCCGACGCCGTACTGGCCAGCGCCAAGACCGGGATGGGCATTGACGAGATTCTTGAGGCCATCGTGGCCCGTGTGCCGTCCCCTGAGGGTGACCCGGAAGCTGCGCTGCAGGCGCTGATTATCGACTCCTGGTTCGATAACTATGTCGGTGTCGTGATGCTGGTGCGCATCGTCAACGGTGTATTGCGCCCGAAAGACAAGATTTTGCTGATGGCTTCCGGTGCCACGCATCTGTGCGAGCAGACCGGCGTGTTCACGCCCAAGTCGCAGCCGCGTGCGCAGTTGTCGGCAGGCGAGGTGGGCTTCATCATTGCGGGCATCAAAGAGTTGGCGCATGCCAAAGTGGGTGACACCATCACCTTGGCTGGCAAGCCCGCCGCCGCGCCTTTGCCGGGCTTCAAAGAGGTCCAGCCGCAGGTTTTCGCCGGCCTCTACCCGGTCGAGAGTTCCGAATACGATCAGTTGCGCGACTCGCTCGAAAAACTCAAGCTTAACGACGCTGCGCTCATGTTCGAGCCTGAAGTGTCGCAGGCCCTGGGTTTCGGTTTTCGTTGCGGTTTTCTTGGGCTCTTGCACATGGAAATCGTGCAGGAGCGTCTGGAGCGCGAGTTCGATATGGACATCATCACCACCGCGCCGTCGGTGGTGTACGAGGTCGTTGAGCGCGACGGTACGGTGTTGACCATCGAAAGCCCCTCGCGCATGCCGGAAGTCGGCAAGATTGCCGAAATCCGCGAGCCTATCGTCAAGGTCACGCTTTTCATGCCGCAGGAGTATGTCGGTCCGGTGATGACGCTGTGTAATAACAAGCGCGGCAACCAGATCAACATGACCTACCATGGTCGGCAGGTGCATCTCACCTATGAGATCCCGCTGGCTGAAATCGTGCTGGACTTCTTCGATCGTCTGAAGTCCGTGTCGCGCGGTTATGCCTCGATGGACTACGAGTTCCTCGAGTACCGCCCGGCAGACGTGGTTAAGGTCGATCTGCTGATCAATGGCGACCGGGTCGATGCGCTTGCCATGATTGTGCACCGCTCGAATGCCCGCTACCGTGCCCGTGATGTGGTGTCGCGCATGCGTGCCCTGATTCCGCGCCAGATGTATGACGTTGCCATTCAGGCAGCGATCGGCGCTGAAGTCATTGCGCGTGAGAACGTCAAGGCGCTGCGTAAGAACGTGTTGGCCAAGTGCTACGGCGGCGATATCTCGCGCAAGAAAAAGCTGCTCGAAAAGCAAAAGGCTGGCAAGAAGCGCATGAAACAGGTCGGGACTGTGGAAATTCCGCAAGAAGCCTTTCTTGCCATTCTGCAGGTCGAGGACAAGTAGTCGTATAGGCGGTAGCAAACATGAGCTGGAATTTCGCTCTTATTCTTTTCGTGCTGTTGGTCATCACGGGCGTCATCTGGGCGGGCGATTTGCTCTTCTGGCGCAAGGCGCGGCAGCGCCGTGCGGTAGCGGCGGCCGAGCAGGTCAAGGCGCTGGGTATCACGGATGCCACCGAGGCCGAGCGTCGGCGTCAGGAGGCGGTCGAACAGGCCGCCAAGATGCCCTGGTGGATCGAATACGCCGTGAGCTTTTTTCCGGTCATTCTCTTTGTGTTCGTGTTGCGCTCCTTCGTGGTTGAGCCCTTTCGCATTCCGTCTGGCTCCATGTTGCCCACGCTGCAATCGGGCGATCTTATCCTGGTGAACAAATTCGACTATGGCATCCGTCTGCCTGTGATCGACAAGAAAGTGATCGACATCGGCGAGCCCAAGCGCGGCGACGTTGTGGTGTTCCGCTACCCGGTTGATCCGGATGTGGATTACATCAAGCGCATCGTCGGTTTGCCGGGTGATGAGGTGGCCTACCTGGATAAAAAGCTCTATATCAACGGTGAGCTGGTGCCCCATTTCCGTGATGGCGATTATTTTGAGCCAGACCGGGTGGCCTATATTCCGCAATATAAAGAGAAATTGGGCGAAGTTGAGCACAAAATCCTGCTTGATGAGGGGAAATTTCAGGAATATGGCCCGATATGGCAATACCCCTACAGGGAAAACTGCCAGTATTTGCGCAATGGAGTACGCTGCAAGGTGCCCCAGGGCCAGTATTTCGCCATGGGTGATAACCGCGACAATAGTGCCGACAGCCGCTACTGGGGCTTTGTGCCTGACAGTAATATTGTGGGCAAGGCATTCTTTGTCTGGATGAATTTTGGCGATTTGAGCCGCATAGGTCGTTTTCACTGATAGTCATGTCCCTAGCCACGCTGGAAACCCGTCTCGGCCATCACTTCGGTGATCAGGCACTGCTCGAGCAGGCCCTGACACACCGCAGTCATGGCGCGCGTCACAATGAGCGGCTGGAATTTCTGGGCGACTCCGTTCTGAACTTCGTTGTCGCCGCCATGCTGTTTGAGCGTTATGCCAAACTCGATGAAGGCGATCTGTCGCGCGTGCGCGCCAATCTGGTCAAGCAGGCTTCATTGGCCGACATCGCGCAACGTCTTGAGCTGTCTCCCTATCTGCGTTTGGGCGAAGGCGAGATGAAAAGCGGCGGCTTTCGCCGCCCGTCCATTCTTGCCGATGCCGTTGAAGCGTTGTTCGGCGCAGTTTTCCTGGATGCGGGCTTCGATGCCGCTCGCAAGGTGATCGAACAGCAGTATGTGCCTG
Source organism: Bordetella avium (assembly GCF_034424645.1). NCBI lineage: Bacteria > Pseudomonadati > Pseudomonadota > Betaproteobacteria > Burkholderiales > Alcaligenaceae > Bordetella > Bordetella avium. Next base: position 2,541,003 of record NZ_CP139969.1, on the reverse strand, counting down.
TGCTTGCCAACGTCGATCCCGAGACCCTGGGCAAGGATGCCAAGACCTTGCTGCAGGAATTCCTGCAAGGCCGCAAGCTGGCCTTGCCGCTGTATACGGTGGTGGCGACTCACGGCGCGGCGCACAGCCAGCAGTTCGAAGTCGAATGCGCCATCCCTGCCTTGGAAATCAAAGTCACGGCCGCCGGCGCGAGCCGCAGGGCCGCCGAACAATCCGCCGCCAAATTGGCCCTGGAGGCTGCTTTGGTGGTAAGCCCTCGCGCAACCCGTAAAGGCGGGCGTGCGCGCAAGACCGCCCAACTGTCGCTGCCAGTGGCAGTGGCTCAAGAGGTTAAATGAGTTCTCAAGCATTCCGTACCGGTTTCGTCGCCATCGTGGGCCGACCCAATGTGGGTAAGTCCACCCTGACCAATGCCCTGATCGGTTCCAAGATTTCCATCGTGTCGCGCAAGGCGCAGACGACGCGCCACCGTATTCATGGCGTGCTCACGCGCGAGCATGAGCAGTTTGTATTCGTTGACACGCCGGGTTTCCAGACCCGGCATGGCGGCGCCATGAACCGTATGATGAATCGCGTCGTGACGCAGGCCCTGGCCGACGTCGATGTGGTGGTGCATGTGGTCGAGGCGGGGAAGTGGTCGGAGGGGGATGCCAAGCTGTTGCCCCTGCTGCCCAAGGCGGAACGCACCATTCTCGCCATTAGCAAGATCGATGCCCTCAAGAGCCGCGATGAGCTTTTCCCTTTCGTCGCCAAGATCATGGCGCAACATGCTTACGGCGCCGTGGTGCCCGTGAGCGCCACGAAAAATCATCAACTGGACCAGTTGCTGGAAGAAATCGCGCAGCGTTTGCCTGAAGGCGAACCCATGTTCGAAGAGGACACGCTGACGGATCGCTCTATGCGCTTTATCGCAGCAGAGCTGGTGCGCGAGAAGATTTTCCGTTTGGTCGGCGATGAACTGCCCTATGGCTGTACGGTCGTCATCGAGCAATGGGAAGAAACCGATGCCCATGCACGCATTGCTGCTTGCGTTGTGGTCGAACGCGACAGTCATCGGCCCATCCTCTTGGGGGCGGGTGGGCAGCACATGAAGCGTATCGCTACTGAGGCCCGCCAGGACATCGCCAAGCTGCTCGATAAGCCGGTGCATCTGGAGGTGTACATCAAGGTCCGCAAGGGCTGGTCTGATCGCGAAGGTGCTTTGCGCGATCTGGGTTATGAGTAAGCGCGCTCAGCGCGTTCACGATAATCGTGCCTATATGCTCCACGCCACGGCGTGGCGCGAAACCTCTCTTATCGTCCAGAGCTTTTCCCGCGAGCATGGCTGTATTGCGCTGGTCGCCAAAGGCGCCAAGCGTCCGTATTCCGTATTGCGGCCGGTCTTATCGGCCTTTCAGCCGCTGTTGATGTCATGGAGCGGTGGCGGGGAAGTCAAAACCCTGATCCGCGCCGAGGTGGCGGGCGTGCATCCGCTGGGCGGGGCGGCGCTGATGTCCGCCTGGTACATGAATGAACTGCTGCTGCGCCTGCTTCCGCGTGAGGATGCGCATCCGCTGCTATTTGACGCCTACGAAACCGCCCTTCAGCAATTGGCGGGCGGGACGCGCGCGGCCGGCGCGCTACGTCGTTTTGAATGGGTTTTGCTGCGTGAAACCGGTTATGGCGTCGATGAGCGTGAGCCTGATTTCAGCGATCCCCGCATCGAGCCGGAACTGCGCCGTGAGCTGCGCGAGCGTCTCGAAATGCACTTAGTGGGGCGCCCGCTGTCCACGCGCCGCGTGCTGATGGATTTGCAGCGCCTCTGAACCTCTGGCGGGCAGACAGGTGCCGTGAGCTCATCCGATTGCGTTCTGAGATTGCGCCTCGACAGAGCTCGGCTGTTGCAGCGCAGCCTTCGCTCCCCATGGTTGGTACGCGAGGTCGCGCAAAATGCTTGGCGCTCGGTGGTGGGGTGACCATGATTCGAGAAGTGGCCCCGGCGCGACGCTTGGATAGCGGTCCATAAACGTCGCGCCGCTGGGCCTGGCGCTTCAAATCAGTCTCTTGGAGTCCAGCGCTTGGCAACAAAAAACCCGCCGGTAAGGGCGGGTTGAAAAGCGGGCCCAGCGGGTGGGCTCGCACGTCGAACTTAGTCGCGATTGCCGCCGAAGATGCCCAGCAGCATCAGCAGGTTCGAGAAGACGTTGTAGACATCCAGATAGATGGCTAGGGTGGCTGATACATAATTGGTTTCGCCGCCATTGACGACGCGCTGCAAGTCCACCAGCATGAAGGCCGAAAAGATCACGATGGCCAGCACCGAGATGGTCAGCATCATGGCGGGCATCTGCAGGAAGATGTTGGCCAGCGCGGCGACAAGAATGACGATGGCGCCGGTGAAAAGCCATTTCTGCATGCCGGAAAGGTCACGCTTGATGGTGGTGGCCAGCGTGGCCATGGTGCCAAACACGATGGCCGTACCGCCAAAGGCCGTCATGACGAGCTGCGAGCCGTTGCTCATGCCAAGCACAAAGCCCAGCAGGCGCGAGAGCATGATGCCCATGAAGAAGGTGAAGGCCAGCAGCAGCACCACGCCCAGAGAGTTGTTCTTGTTTTTCTCGATGGCGAACATCATGCCGAAGGCGCCGATCAGGAATACGATGGCCGACAGGCCGGGGCTGCCACCCATGACACGGTTGATGCCGGTGTAGAGGCCGACGGCGGCGCCCAGCACCGTAGGAATCAGGGACAGAGCTAGCAGCCAATAGGTATTGCGCAGCACCTGGTTGCGGACGACTTCGCCCGGCGCGCCGGCCAGCGGGCCGGAGCGATTGAAGGGGGACGGACGGTATTCGTTCATGTGAACTCCTTTTGGCAAAGGGGCTTGCCTGATTTGCTTAGAGCGAAAGCATAACTGACAGTTCCCTGAAAAATCCAGTATTGCTACAAGATGCGGGCGCTCAGCCCGGCCGCAAGCGTTGCAAGGCACGATCAACGATGCCGGGCACTTCGGCCTCGAGGCGCGCGCGCATGTCCGCGGCCGCCTGGGAGGCGGCCTGTTCTATGGCCTGCTCCAGTTCGGCTTGCAGCAGGGCGCGAAGGACAATATCAGAGGCCATGCCGACCGGCGCGGTGATTTCCGGCTCGATTTGCTGGGTGAGGGTCGGGATGCCAGGGTCCGAAAACGGGGAGGACATAGAGTGTGAGAGTGACGGCGTAATCAGGCGCTGCGGCTCAGGTCGTGGCTGTGCGGGGTGTGGCCGGCCGCGACGTAATCGCGCCAACGCACCCGGGCGGCTGCGCGGTCAGTGTCGTTGCCGGAGACGATTTCGAGCACGCGGGGGAAATCGTCATAGTGCGGCGGGCAGGCGTCATCCAGATTGAGCAGCCAGGCGTCCGGAGCGAGTGCGGCAGCCTGTTGCGGGTTCGTGGCGGTGAGCACGATGGGTGTGTGGGCCGCCAAGGCGTCACGCGCCAGCACATGCGGCACGAAGGAAATATCGTCAAAGGCCCACAGCAAGCGGTCGAAGGCTGACAGGCGGTTGGCGTCGCTGCAATAGACAATGAGGCGTTGGCCTGCCAGATAGCGTTTGCGGGCAGTCTGGCAGGCTGCCCGCAGCCGATCCGCGGCGCCAAAGGCGAAGTCGATTCGGGTCATGCGGGCTGCTCTTTCCTCAGGCGGCCTGGTTCAGCAGGTATTGCATGAGCAGGGGGACCGGGCGGCCGGTGGCGCCCTTGTCCTTGCCACCGCGCCAGGCCGTGCCTGCGATGTCGAGGTGCGCCCAGGGATAGGCCTGGGTGAAGCGCGACAGGAAGCAGGCGGCCGTGACGGCGCCGGCCTGCGGGCCGCCGATGTTGGCGATGTCGGCGAAATTGGACCTCAGTTGTTCCTGGTAGGCATCGTCCAGGGGCATGCGCCAGGCCGGATCTTGCGTCTGACGGCCCGCTTCAAGCAAGGCGCTGGCCAGCGCATCGTCTTTGGAGAACAGGCCGGTGTTGACGCCGCCCAGGGCAACGACGCAGGCGCCGGTGAGGGTGGCGATGTCGATCACGGCCGAAGGCTTGAAGCGTTCGGCATAGGTGAGCGCATCGCAGAGAACCAAGCGGCCTTCCGCATCGGTATTGAGGATTTCGATAGTCTGGCCAGACATGCTGGTGACGACGTCGCCCGGCTTGTTTGCCGTGCCGCTGGGGAGGTTTTCGCAGGCAGCGATCAGGCCGACGACCTCCAGGGCGGGGGCCAGTTCGGCCAGCGCGCGGAAGGTGCCGAGCACGCTGGCTGCGCCGCACATGTCGTACTTCATTTCGTCCATCGTGGCGGCGGGCTTGATCGAAATGCCGCCGGCATCGAAGGTGATGCCCTTGCCGACCAGCACTACCGGGCCGGCTGCGCCACGGGTGCGGCGCGCCGTTGCAGGCTTGCCGTTGTAACGCAGCACGACGAAGCGCAAGGGTTCGGCCGAGCCTCGCGCCACCGACACGAAAGAACCCATGCCCAGCGCTTCGACCTGCTTGCGATCCAGAACTTTGACCTTGATCAGGGTTTTGAATTCCCGCGCCAGCTTGCGGGCCGTTTCGCCCAGATAGGTCGGCGTGCAGATATTGCCGGGCAGATTGCCCAGCGTGCGGGTCAGCGCCATGCCGTTGGCGATGGCGGCGCCTTCGCGCAGGCCTTGCTGCGTTTGGGCTGCTTCGGCGCGCTCGATGATCTGGGTGATTTTCTTGAGCTTGGGCAGGGCCTCGCGATCGGGTTTGCCGAAGGTGGCGTCGTAGTGATAGGTGGCCTGGCCGGCAGCGATGGCGGCCGCACGGGCACGGTCGCGCATCGTGCTGTTTTCGATGGGCAGCGCGGCCAGCGTGGATACGCCTTCGGTGAGCTGCGCGGCCACCAGGTAGCCGGCGAAAGCCTGTTCTGCACCGCTGTGGGCGCGAACACTGTATTCTTCCTGCTTGCCCAGACCCACCAGCACAACACGCTGCGCGGAAATACCCGCCAGATTGCGCAATACCAGGGTGGCACCGGCGCGGCCACGGAATTCAGTTTTCGTGACAGCGCGGATAGCACCGTTGCTTGCGTGATCGATCTGTTCGGCGGCGGGGCTGAGCACGCCGTCGGCATACACGCCTACTGCCAGCGCCGAAGTCTTGATCAGGTGCAGGGAAGCGGTGGTCTGTGTGCTAAATTCCATGAAGATTTCCCGAGTGCGTCGTACGTTGCGGACCATTATCCCGCATATTCTCACATGTCTCTATTTAAACGGTCTGTCGTCAGCGAGATTACCAGCCATGCTGGCGTGGTCTTCTCCACTCTTGTGGTGGTTTGGCTGAGTGTTCTGCTGGTGCGTCTGTTGGGCGAGGCTGCGGGAGGTACGATCGGCGCGGACGTGGTTCTTGGCCTAGCGGCCTTTTCCACCATTACTGCCTTACCGACAATTCTTGCGGTTTCGCTCTTTATCGCCGTGCTGACGACGGTGACGCGGAATTACCGGGAATCGGAAATGGTGGTCTGGTTCGCCAGCGGCTTGTCGCTGGCGGATTGGGTGCGCCCCGTGTTGCGCGTTGCGATTCCGGTTGCCCTGATGGTGGCGGGCCTGACGTTGGTGGCGGCTCCCTGGGCGTATCGGCAGATTGGCGAGTACCGCGAGCGCTTTGAACAACGCTCCGATCTGTCTAAGGTGGCAGCGGGGCAGTTTGCGGAATCCGGGCGCGGCAATCGCGTGTTTTTCGCGGAAGACCCGGTCGATCCGGGCGATGAATTGGGCGCGGTGTTCGCGCGCGCCATCGATCCTGAATGGTTCAGCGTCCTGACGGCGAAAAGCGCTCGTGGCGAAACGCTGGAAAACGGCGATCGCTTTCTGGTGCTAAGTAAAGGCCACCGCTACGACCTCAAGCCTGGCACGCCCGAGGTGCGTCTCACTAATTTCGAAGAGTACGGCATCCGCCTGGAAAGCAAGGGCGGAGAAGATCCTATCGCTTCGGCGCGTGCTGCGGCTGAGCGCTCGAGCAAAGCCCGTTCGACGACCCAGCTTATGGAAGACAACACCAATAGCTCGTGGTCGCAGGTCATGTGGCGCGTATCCTTGCCGCTGGCGGCGCTCAATCTTGCTTTGCTGGCAATTCCGCTGGGCGCCGTGAACCCGCGCCTGGGGCGTTCGGGAGACCTCCTGATCGCCGGCCTGGTGGGCTTGCTCTACATTAACCTGATCAATCTTTCGCGCGCTTGGATCAGCAGCGGCAAGCTGCCGTTTGGCGTTGGGGTGTCGGCGATTCATATCATCGTGCTGGCCTTCACGGTATTCCTGCTCTACAAGCGCCTGCGCGTGAAGGCGCCCAAGCCGCCCAAGACCGCCGCAGCGGCCTGAGCCGTCTCAATCCAGGCCTGTCACCAGTTGGCCCGCGCGGCCCGCGAGCAGTTCCTGATTGCGTTCTGCGGCCGCGCGCATGAAGTCCCACAGCAGGCTCATGCGCTTGAGACGGTAGAGATCTTCGTGGCAATACATCCAGAAGCTGCGTGTGATGGCGACATCGCCGCCGAGCACCGGCTTCAGGCGCGAGTCTTGCGCGGCGATGAAACAGGGCAGGATGGCCAGTGATTGGCCTTGCAGCGCGGCGTGGTATTGCGCCACGACGCTGGTGCTGCGTAACACGACGCGGCTGTTTGGCAGCAAATCCTCCAGGTAACGTAAGCGCTCGCTGAACAGCAACTCATCCACATAGCCGATGAAGCTATGTCCCGACAGGTCGGCCCGTGTGCGTATCGGAGGATGGCGCGCCAGATATTGCGGTGTGCCATACAGCATCAATGTGTAGTCGCACAAACGGCTGCAAATATAAGGGCCGCGTTGTGGACGTTCGATGGTGATGGCGAGATCGGCCTCGCGCTTGGATAAGCTGACAAAGCGCGGTACCGGCAGGATATCCAGCGTGATGTGTGGATAGCGGCGTTGGAAGTCGGCCGCCAGCGGCGTCACGACATAACTGCCGAAACCTTCGGTGGCGCCGATGCGGATATGGCCGGAAGGAGCCTGGCCGATGCCGGATAGATTTTCCCGCGCCGCATGTACGGTGCTCTCCAATTGTTCGGCATGCACGAAAAGACGCTGGCCGTCTTCGGTAAGCACAAAGCCGGCGCTGCGGGATTTTTCAAACAACAGGCTGCCGAGCTCGGCTTCCAGGGCACGGATGCGCCGCGCCACGGTCGTGTGTTCGACGCCCAATGTGCGAGCGGCGGCGCTGACGCGCTGGCTGCGCGCCACCTCCAAAAAGTAACGCAGGCTGTCCCAATCCAGCATGGTCTTGTCCCTTGGCTCGTGGATGTCTTGTGTATTTATGCACAAGACATGTGCATTTCTGGCGTTGCTGGTGGATTTTCACACATCTACACTAGCCCGAGCCGCCGCCTCGATGTGGCAGGCATAAAAAAATTCTTAGGAGACAGGCATATGAAATCACGCGGTGTTGCCGCAGGGTTATGCGTGGGCGCTTTGCTGGGGGGGCAGGCTTGGGCGGCCACGCCGCCGGTCAAGATCGGTGTGTTGACGGATATGTCCGGCACCTATGCCGGCATGGGTGGCCCAGGATCGGTCGCCGCCGCGCAACTGGCCATCGATGATTGCCTGGCCGCCGAATGCAAAGGCATGAAAATCGAGCTGGTGTCTGCGGATAATCAGAATAAGGCAGACGTAGGGGCGGCGCGCGCCCGCGAATGGTTTGACCGTGATGGGGTGAGCGCTATCGCCGACTTGACCAATTCTGCCGTAGCACTGGCGGTTCAAGGCATCGCACGGGAAAAAAACAAGGTCGTGATGTTCTCCGGACCGGCCACGACGGCGCTGACGAACAAGGATTGCTCGCCCGTGGGTTTTCACTGGATGTTCGACACCTATTCGCAGTCCGCAGGTGGCGCGAAGGCGACAGTGAAGGCGGGCGGCAAGTCCTGGTATTTCGTGACTGTGGATTACGCCTTTGGTCATTCTCTGGAGGCCGATACGGTCAAGGCGGTCAAGGCGCTGGACGGCACGGTCGTGGGTAGCGTGCGCCATCCTTTGAATGCGCCCGATTTCGCGTCTTACCTCTTACAGGCGCAAAGCTCCAAGGCTCAGGTGGTGGCGCTGGCCAATGGCGGGCAGGATACGGTCAACGCGGTCAAACAGGCGCGCGAGTTTGGCATTGTCGAAGGCGGCCAGCGTCTGGTGTCGCTCTTGATCTTTCTGTCGGATCTGCGCGCCCTCGGGCTGGATAGCGCGCAGGGCTTGTCGTATGTGGATGGTTTCTATTGGGACCATGACGATGACACACGCGCTTGGTCGGCGCGCTTCGAAAAGGCTTTTCGGGGTTTGAAACCCACCATGACCCAGGCGGGCGTGTATTCCAGTGTGCTGCACTATTTACGCGCGGTGGCTGCGACTGGCAGCACCGATGGCAAGGTCGTCGCCGACAAGATGCGTGAACTGCCGATCAAAGACCCCATTATGCGCAATGCGGCAATCCGCCCCGACGGCCGGGTCATTCACGATATGTATCTGTATGAAGTGAAAAAGCCCGCCGAATCCAAGGGCGGCTGGGACTATTCCAGGCTGATCGCGACGATCCCCGCCGCAGAAGCCTTTCAGCCGCTGGCGGACTCCACCTGCCCGTTGGTCAAGTCTTGAGTGATCTACCTGGGCGGCCCGCTGGCCGCTCACATCTGCCTGTCTGAGGAGCAAGCAATGAGTGAAGTTCCCCGCGTGCCGCTGTTGATTGGCGGCAAATTGGTGCAGTCCAAAACCACCCACTGGCGTGATGTGATCAACCCGGCCAATCAGGAGGTGGTGGCCCAGGTGCCCTTTGCCACCCGCGAGGAGCTGGACCTGGCCGTGGCCGACGCCAAACAGGCGTTTCAAACCTGGCGTAACGCGGGCCAGGGCCAGCGCATGCGCGTGATGTTGAGGTTTCAGCAATTGCTGCGCGAGAACAGCGGCAAGCTGGCCGAAATGATCACCCGCGAGCATGGCAAGACGCTGCCTGACGCGGAAGGGGAGGTCGGCCGGGGGCTGGAAGTAGTGGAGCACGCCTGCTCGATTGCCAGTCTGCAATTGGGTGAGTACGCCGAGAACGCCGCCTCGGGTATCGACGTCTACACGCTGATCCAGCCACTGGGGGTATGCGCGGGCATTACCGCCTTCAATTTTCCGGTGATGTTGCCTTGCTTCATGTTTCCGATCGCCGTGTCTTGCGGCAACACCTTCGTGCTCAAGCCTTCTGAGCAGGACCCGACAGCCTCGCTCTATCTGGCGCAACTGGCGCTGGAGGCGGGCCTGCCGCCGGGTGTGCTGAACGTGGTGCACGGCGGTCCCGATATCGCCAATGGCCTGTGCGAACATCCGGATATCAAGGCGGTATCTTTTATCGGTTCGACTCGGGTCGGCACCGAGATTTACGATCGAGCCTCTAAGGCTGGCAAACGTTGCCAATCAATGATGGGTGCCAAGAATCATTGCGTTGTCCTGCCGGACGCCGATCCTGAGGTGGCGCTCAATCAATTGGTGGGCGCGGCCTTCGGGGCGGCGGGCCAGCGTTGCATGGCGACTTCCGTTGCCGTGCTCGTCGGCGAGGCGCGCAACTGGTTGCCGGATTTCGTCGAGCGCTCCCGCAAGCTGAAGGTCAATGTCGGCACGGACCGCGAAGCCGACCTGGGCCCGCTCGTGTCCATCAATGCCCGCAAGCGCGTGGAAAGCCTGATTCAGCAGGGCGTGGATGAGGGCGCCAAGCTGCTGTTGGACGGCCGTGGCGTCAAGGTGGAGGGCTATGCCGCAGGCAACTTCGTGGGCCCCACCATCTTTGACGGCGTGACCGAAGCCATGAGCATTTATCAGGAGGAGATTTTCGGTCCTGTGTTGTGCGTGGTGGGCGTGGAAACCCTGGAGGAGGCGGTGGCCTTCATCAATCGCAATCCTAACGGCAACGGCGTGGCGCTCTTCACGCAGGACGGCGGCGCAGCGCGCTATTTCCAGAATCATATCGATGTCGGGCAGGTGGGCATCAACATCCCGATTCCTGTTCCTGTGGCCTGGTTCAGCTTTACCGGATCGCGCGGCTCCAAGCTGGGTGACCTAGGCCCCAATGGCAAACAGGCGGTGCAGTTTTGGACGCAGACCAAAACCGTGACCGCTCGTTGGTCGGCGCATGGCCGCTCAGTGAATACCACCATCACGATGCGCTGAACCTCAGGCCGTCGCCTATTCAGGGCTGCGGGCAGCCCTGCCGTGCTTGCACAAGATCTTCTTGCCGGCCTGCCGACACTGGCGGCGATCGGGTTTGCAGGCCAGGCACGGACTGCCTCCATCATGCTTGCTCGATGGGGGCGAGTCTCGCATAACGTAGGGACGCCGGCACTGGCCTCGAGCCCTGCTCGGTGGCGGGTGACAGATGTCCTGGCCAGCGGTTTGCCGCGCTATGGCTGAGCAAGGTGTCGCCCCGGGGTCTTTGTGTGATGCGTTCTGCTCAAGGGAGGATGACGATAGACCTTGACGGCGGGCATCCTGGCCACGGGATGGTTTGCGTTCGGCGTCTTGCCACCTCAGCCAACACTCATGCATGGTGAAAAAACGAGCACAGCACTCAGGTTTATGCTTATATGAATATGTGATTTAGGACGCGGCCTATATTACTTACAATAGGGTATAAAAATGGGGACCTGCCTCTATGAACCTGCAGCAATTTCGCTTTGTGCGCGAAACCATTCGCCGTGACTTCAATCTTACTGAAGCGGCGCGCATGCTCTACACCTCGCAGCCTGGCGTGTCCAAGGCCATCATCGAATTCGAAGATGAGCTGGGCATCAAGATTTTCGAACGTCACGGCAAGCGGATCAAAGGGCTGACCAAGCCCGGTCTGGCTGTCTCGCAGGTCATCGACCGCATCATGCGTGAAGTCGACAATCTGAAAAAAGTCAGCGATGAGTTTGCTCGTCGAGATGAAGGCGGTTTGGTGATTGCCTGCACGCACACCCAGGCCCGCTATCTTTTGCCGCGCGTGATTCCGGCCTTCCGCAAGCAATTCCCCAAGGTGCATCTGTCGCTGGCTGAAGGCAGCCCGGCGCAACTGGCGGAAATGGTGTTGCACGAGCAGGCCGACCTGGCCCTGGCGACCGAGTCGCTGGCGCTGACGCCCGGCCTGGTGACCATGCCTGTCTACACCTGGGAGCACACGGTGGTGGTGCGCCCGGATCATCCGCTGGCCGAATTGAAGTCTTCCGAAGCCAAGCGCCTGAGCCTGGCGCAGTTGGCCGAGTATCCCATTGTGACCTATGACCGGGCATTTACCGGCCGCAGCACGATTGATGAGGTGTTCGCCAACCAGTCTATTCATCCGGATATCGTGCTCGAGGCCATCGACGCCGACGTCATCAAGACCTATGTGGATGTGGGTTTGGGGATAGGCATCATCGCGGGCGTTGCTTATGATCCGCGCCGTGATGGCAATCTCGTGGGGCTGCCGGTCGGCCATCTGTTCGGCACACACACGACGCGCGTCGGGGTGAAATCGGGCGTATTCCTGCGCGACTACGTCTATACCTTTCTTGAAATGCTGGCGCCCTCATTGACCCGGCAAGCCGTAAGCGACGCGGTCGGTCACGATAAGACGTGAGCCTGGTGTTGATCTATCCGCGCTTCAGGGGGGGCATCCCCTGGCAGATAGGCCGTTCAAGCTGTTGGCGGCCAGCCGGCTGCGACCGGCGAGATAGCGTTAGCAAATGGCCTGGGAGGAAGGGGTCAGGGAAGCTATGCCGAGTTGCTACCCGATTAAAATAATTAAATGGGAATGACTCTCATTTGATTGACTATTCAATGGGAATCATTATCATTACAGCTCATGCAATCAGCAATGAGGTGAATCATGGTGGCAGGCTTGAGCGCGGTGGTGGTCGGTGCAGACCGTCTGGGCAACATCCCCGATCTGCTGAAGGGGCACAATATTTCGATCACGCATCACATCAGCGGGCGTGATCCTTCGCATCAAAAGAAAACGTTGCAACTGCCATCTGGCACGCAGTTGGTTATTCTTCTAACCGATTTTCTTGGCCATAACGTCATGAAAACCTTCCGCAACGCGGCGCAGCGTGGCGGCATACGGGTCGTGGCTTGTCGGCGCTCGGTCTGCAGCATGCAGCAAGCCCTTCAGCAATGCGGGCTGTGCAGCCAGGCCTGCGACAAAAAAGTCACCAAACACTGAACGCCTCATGCCACCCGTTTTAGTCCTGCCCTCCAATGTCCGGGTGTTGTCCTGACTTTTATTAGCTTGCGATGAGTAGGGTTGTTTGCCCCAGTCCGCGCCCCGTTATCGGGGCTTTTTATTGGGCGTGTCCAGTCGCGCTTGCAGCGGCAAAACGCCGGCGTAAAGCCGGCGTTTTAGGCTGATGAGGCGAAGGCTATCAGTTGTTCGAAGCCTGGGCTAGCAGGCTGCCATCCAGCCGGCGGGCGCCGTTAAAACGCTTGGACCAGTAGGCGATGGTCATGTTTTCAACCCGCACCACACCGCCCGCGCTGGGCGAATGCACGAAGCGGTTGTCACCCATATAAATGCCCACATGCGAGTAGCGTCTGCCCAAGGTGTTGAAAAACACTAGGTCGCCGGGTCGCAGTTCTTTGCGGTCGATAACGGTGGATTGGCGAGCGAGGTCGGCGGCGTTACGCGGCAGCTTGAGGCCGAGGGAACGTTCAGCTGAATAGGCAATCAGGCCGCTGCAATCAAAGCCGGTGTCGGGCGAGGTGCCGCCGAAACGGTAACGCACACCCAGTTGATTCAGGGCCTCGGCAACCAGCGCGCTTTCGCTGCGGAAAGGCGCCTGCACCTGGCGTTGGCGTTCGCGCTTGAGTTTATGGGTCACCAGAAGACCGATAGGGTCTTCGGTAGTGGCGACCCACTCGGTTTCGTAGGGGTCGATTTCGGAGTCGTAGGCGTTAGCAGACTTGTTGCTCTTGGTCGCGCATCCGGCCATCACTGCCACGCAAAAGACCGACGCAAGAAGGCGCAGGCCACGGCGGGCTGAGCGGAGGGAGGGACGCGCGATGTAGGAGTGTCGATGCATGCTCGCCGAAACCGTTTCAGACCCTCGGAGCTGGGGGCTGAAACCTGGTTAGGAAAAATTTATGACTGGATTCTATCAAACCTATTATTACATCCGGGTGTAAGCACATGGGAAAAGTAGAAATTTCGTACCCGAATGAAGCCTGGGGGAATCCCGGGGGTGGCCGGCAAGCCTGGTGCAAGGTTGACTGCCGACAATAAGAGCAGGCGATTTAGGGCAGCATCGCCGATTCCTAAGAAAAGCTGGCAAACCATAACAGGAGACAAGGCATGGAAAGAACCCGGGATTTCCACTATCGGTCGATTCACGATAGGGATGCCTTTTGGCGTGAGCAGGCAGGGCGCATTCACTGGGAAACGCCGTTCGACGAAGTCTTGGACTTTAGCCACCCCCCTTTTTCACGATGGTTTGTCGGTGGGCGCACGAATCTTTGCTACAACGGCGTGGATCGCTGGTTGCCCCAGGCCGCGGATGCTCCTGCGCTGATCTGGGTGTCGACAGAGGTGGACCGCGAGCAGGTGTACACGCGGCGTGAGCTGTATGAGGAGGTGAACGCGGTGGCGTCCATGTTGCGCGAGCAGGGGGTAGGCCGTGGCGACCGTGTGCTGCTGTACATGCCCATGGTGCCGGAAGCGGTGTTCGTCATGCTGGCCTGCGCACGCATCGGCGCTATCCATTCCGTGGTGTTTGGCGGTTTTGCCTCGGTCAATCTTGCTCAGCGCATCGATGATGCCCGGCCTAAAGTGGTGGTATGCACCGACGGCGGTTCACGCGCTGGCAAGGTGGTGGCCTACAAGCCGCTGCTGGATAAGGCGCTGGCGCTGGCGCAGCATCCTCCTGCCAGCGTGCTCGTGTTTGACCGGGGTTTGGCGGCCTGCGAACGCCAACCGGGCCGCGACCATGATTACGCAGCGCTGCGCGCCCGGCATGAGGGCGCGCGGGTGCCCGTGACCTGGCTGGAGTCATCCGAGCCGAGCTACATTCTCTACACCTCGGGCACGACCGGCCGCCCCAAAGGCGTGCAGCGAGATACGGGGGGATATGCCGTGGCGTTGGCGTCCTCGATGGAATATCTGTTTGACGGCAAACCCGGCGATACCTATTTCTGCACCAGCGATATCGGCTGGGTGGTGGGCCACTCTTATATTGTTTACGGGCCGCTGATAGGCGGGCAGGCCAGCATTCTGTATGAGGGCACGCCGGTGCGGCTTGACGGGGCGATTCTTTGGCGCCTCGTGGAGCGCTATCGTGTCAATACCCTGTTTTCCGCCCCGACTGCGGTGCGCGTGCTCAAGCGCCAGGAACCGGCCTTGCTCAGGCAGCATGATCTGTCATCCTTGCGCGCGCTTTACCTGGCGGGTGAACCGCTGGACGAGCCTACGGCGCAATGGATAGGTGAAGGTCTGGGCAAACCCATCATCGATAACTATTGGCAGACGGAGTCCGGCTGGCCGATTCTGTCCGCGCAGCCCGGCGTCGAGCAGGTGCCGACGCGTTTTGGCAGTCCGTCATTTCCGGTATATGGGTTTGATGTGCGCGTCGTCAGCGAGATAAGCGGAGAGGATCTGGGGGCGGGCGAGAAGGGGGTGGTGGCGATTGCGCCGCCCTTGCCGCCAGGAGCCTTGTCCACGCTCTGGGGAGATGATGAGCGGTTTGTGCAGACTTATTTCAGCTCCATCCCCGGCCGTCAGTTGTATTCGACCTTTGACTGGGGTTTGCGCGACGAAGACGGCTATTGGTTCATCCTGGGGCGCACCGATGATGTGATCAATGTCGCGGGACATCGCCTGGGCACGCGCGAAATCGAAGAATCCGTCAATAGCCATGAGGACGTGGCCGAGTGCGCAGTCGTGGGGGTGTCGGATAGCCTTAAAGGTCAGGTGGCTCTGGCTTTCGTGGTGCTGAAAAGACCGGAAACCCTTGATGCGTCGGCTGCGGCGCAAGCCTTGGAAGGGGCTATCATGCGCGTGGTGGAAGATCAGCTGGGCGCGGTGGCGCGGCCGGCGCGCATCCGCTTTGTCGGGGCGTTACCCAAGACACGGTCCGGCAAAGTGTTGCGCCGGGCCATTGTGGCTATTTGCGAAGGTCGCGATCCCGGCGATCTCACCACTATTGAAGACCCCTCGTCACTCGAACAGATCAAGGAATCGCTGCAATGAAGTCCAAACTCGTCCTGGGCACTGAAGACGTCAAGAAAATTCTCGCGGCGGCCGAGGCGCACGCCTTGGCTCATCAATGGGCCGTGTCCATCGCCGTGGTGGACGATGGCGGTCATCTGCTGGGCGCGTTGCGCGGTGACGGCGCTGCGCCTATTTCTGCTTACATCGCCGCAGCCAAGGCGCGCACTTCGGCGCTGGGTCGCCGTGAGTCGCGCAACTATGAAGAACTCATTAACAACGGCCGTCATTCTTTCCTGTCCGTTCCTGAGCTGGAAGCCTTGCTGGAAGGGGGCGTCCCCGTTCTTGCCGATGGCCAGGTGGTGGGGGCCGTGGGGGTTTCGGGTGTGAAGTCCAGTGAGGACGCGGAAATCGCCCGTGCCGGCATCGGGGCGCTTGCCCTGTGAGTGTGCCGCCGGACAGCGTCAGCGGGATGTTGAACTCCGGCGTGCGCCGGCGTGAGGTCTGGGCCTGGGCCATGTATGACTTCGCCAACTCCGGCTACACCACCGTCATTTTGACGACGGTATTCAGCACGTATTTCGTGGCCGTGGTGGCCCAGAGCGCGCAATGGGCAACGCTGGCCTGGACGGCGGCATTGTCGCTGTCATATCTGGTCGTCATGCTGACTATGCCGGCGCTAGGCGCGCGCGCCGATGCGCGTGCCGGCAAGCGGCGCTTGCTCTACACCAGCACCGTGGGTTGCGTACTCGCGATGTCATTGCTGACCCAGACCGGCCCGGGTGATGTCTGGCTGGCCCTGGTGGCGGTCGTCCTGTCGAATTACTGCTATTGCGTGGGCGAGTCGGTGGTGGCGTCGTTCTTGCCCGAGCTGGCGCGGCCTGAAGCCTTGGGCCGGGTGTCTGGCTGGGGCTGGGGTTTCGGCTATTGCGGCGGTATGTTGACGTTGGGTCTGTGTCTGGCCGTAGTCAGCGCTGGCGAGGCGGCGGGGCAGGAGGCGGCGCAATATGTGCCCTGGGTGATCACCCTGACCTGTGCGGTATTCATGTTGGCCGCGCTGCCTTCCTTTTTCATGTTGCGTGAGCGTTCGCACGCACGCAGCCTGCACCGCCAGGGGCCCGGCATGCTGCGGCGACTGGCGGCTGCCTGGCGCGAAACCGGCGAGCGCTATCCCGAGTTTCGCAGCCTGCTGATTTGCGGCGCCTGCTATCACGCCGGCATTGCTGTCGTGATCACCCTAGCGGCTATCTATGCCAAGGAAGCGATGGGTTTCACGATGCCGCAGATCATGCTGCTGGTGTTTGCCGTCAATATCGCCGCGGCCTTAGGCGCGTTCTGTTTCGGCTATGTGCAGGATGGCATTGGCCACAAGCGCGCGCTGGCCATGACGCTGGGGTGCTGGATCATCATGGTGCTGCTGGCCTATGCAGCCACCACTGCAACGGTGTTCTGGATTGCGGCAACACTGGCGGGCTTGTGCATGGGCACGAGCCAGAGCGCCGGACGGGCCATGACGGGAGCTATGGCGCCACCCGGGCGGCTGGCGGAGTTTTTCGCACTGTGGACTTTCGCGGTGCAATTAGCGGCAGTCGTCGGGCCCTTGACCTACGGCCTGGTGACTTGGGTCACGGCAGGCAATCAGCGTCTGGCCATACTTGTGACGGGCTTGTTCTTCGTGGGAGGTCTTGCGCTGCTCAGCCGCGTTGACCTGGCGAGGGGTATTGCCCGCATAAGAGCGGCCTGAGGCCGGCTGCTATGCTTATATATTCACTTTTAAAAAGGGCGCCAGATGAGCGTTTAGCTCGCCGCCCACAAGAGCATGACGCTAGGGTTGCGCCTTAGCACAACCGCAGCATCAATAATCACGAATCCGGAGACAAACCATGTCTAACGCCATCCAATCCGTCCTGGTGGAAAACCGTGTGTTTCCCCCGCCCGAGCGCGCCGTCGAGGGCGCCAGCATTTCCGGCATGGAGGCCTATCGGGCGCTATGCCAGGAAGCCGAGCAGGATTTCAACGGTTTCTGGGCGCGCCATGCGCGCGAGAACCTGCAATGGACCAAGCCTTTCACCGAGGTGCTGGACGAAAGCAACGCGCCGTTTTACCGCTGGTTTGGCGACGGTGAACTGAATGTGTCGGCCAATTGTCTGGATGTTCATCTCGGCAATGGCAACGCCGACAAGACGGCCATCATTTTCGAGGCCGATGACGGCCAGGTCGAGAAAGTCAGCTACCGTGAGCTGCTGGCCCGTGTCTGCCGCTTCGCCAATGGCTTGAAGTCCCTGGGCTACAAGAAGGGCGATCGCGCCATCATCTACATGCCCATGTCGATTGAGGCCGTGGTGGCCATGCAGGCCTGCGCCCGTTTGGGCGTGACCCACTCGGTGGTGTTCGGCGGTTTCTCGGCCAAGAGTTTGCAGGAACGCATTGTTGACGTGGGCGCGTCGCTTGTCATCACGGCCGATGAGCAGGTGCGCGGCGGCAAGGTCATTCCGCTCAAGCCTGCCGTTGAAGAAGCCTTTGCGATGGGGGGCTGCGATGCGGTCTCCAAGGTGATCGTTTACCGCCGCACCGGCGGCAAGATCGCCTGGCAAGAGGGCCGTGATCTCTGGATGCATGAGGTGCAGGCCGGCCAGCCGGATACCTGCGAGCCGGTGCCGGTCGAGGCTGAGCATCCGCTGTTCATCCTCTATACCTCGGGCTCGACAGGAAAGCCCAAGGGCGTGCAGCATGCTTCGGCCGGTTATCTGCTGTGGTCCTTGCTGACGGTCAAGTGGACGTTTGACGCTCGCGCCAGCGATGTCTATTGGTGCACGGCGGATGTGGGCTGGATCACCGGTCACACTTATATTACCTATGGCCCCCTGGCGGCAGGGTTGACGCAGGTCGTGTTCGAGGGGGTGCCGACTTTCCCCAATGCAGGCCGTTTCTGGGACATGATTGCGCGTCATAAGGTCAGCGTTTTTTACACCGCGCCCACTGCCATCCGTTCGCTCATCAAGGCATCGGAGGCCGCACCGCAAACGCATCCGCGCAACTTCGATTTGAACAGTCTGCGCATTATCGGCACGGTGGGCGAACCCATTAATCCGGAGGCTTGGATCTGGTATCACAAACAGGTCGGCCAAGAGCGTTGCCCGATTGTCGATACTTGGTGGCAGACCGAGACGGGTGGTCACATGATTACGCCCTTGCCAGGCGCCACGCCGCTCAAGCCGGGGTCGTGCACCTTGCCTTTGCCCGGCATTACTGCGGCCATCGTCGATGAGACGGGGGCCGATGTCGAGCAGGGTAATGGCGGTTTCCTGGTCATCAAGCGGCCCTGGCCTTCGATGATACGCACCATCTGGGGCGACCCCGAGCGTTTCAAAAAGAGCTATTTCCCTGCTGAGCTGCGCGGCTATTATCTCGCGGGCGACGGCGCGCAGCGCGACGCGGACGGCTATTTCTGGATCATGGGTCGCATCGACGACGTGCTTAACGTCTCCGGCCACCGCCTGGGCACGATGGAAGTCGAGTCGGCGCTGGTTGCGCATGAGCTGGTGGCCGAGGCAGCCGTGGTGGGGCGTCCTGATGACACCACTGGCGAAGCCGTCGTGGCTTTTGTGGTGCTCAAAGGCGCGCGTCCGGAAGGCGAAGCGGCGCAAGCCATCGCCAAGCAATTGCGTGATTGGGTCGCCAAGGAAATCGGCCCCATTGCCAAGCCCAAGGACATCCGGTTTGGCGACAACCTGCCCAAGACGCGTTCTGGCAAGATCATGCGCCGTCTGTTGCGCGTGGTGGCCAAGGGCGAAGAAGTGACGCAGGATGTGTCTACGCTGGAAAATCCTGCCATTCTTGAACAATTGGCCAAACCGCTTTAAGCCGGATTGCCAGGGCGCATCATTAAGGCCTGCGCGAGATCGCAGGCTTTTTTTTGCCTGAAACCTGGGTCTGTTTTCTGGAGGGTTTGCGATGAACCGTAGCAGTGTCGACCGCATCGGCTTGAGCCTGATGCTGGCGGGCGGCTTGTTGCCCTGGGCTTGGATGGTGCCGCAGATTTCCCCAGTGTGGGGTGGCAATTGTGGGCGGGAATGGCCTATATCATTCTCGTGGCGATTGCGCTGGCCTGGTTGATGCTTCGAACGCCCGGCGCCGATAGCGTTGGCGGGCATGGTTTTGATTATGGCGGGGATTGTGGCGGTCAGCAGGGCTCGGCCGCGCAAAGCCCGCGAATGAAAGGGAAGGCAAGATGATCGATTTTCGTAGCGATACCGTAACCCGTCCTTCGGCGGCCATGTTGCAGGTGATGGCACAGGCGCCTGTGGGTGATGACGTGATGGGTGATGATCCCAGTGTCATCCGACTACAGCGGGCAGTGGCCGAGCGAGCCGGCAAGGAAGCGGGCTTATTCTTCCCCACGGGTACACAAAGCAATCTGGCAGGCCTGATGGCGCATTGCGGCCGTGGCGACGAGTATCTGGTGGGCCAGTTGGCGCACACTTATAAGTATGAAGGGGGCGGTGCGGCGGTGTTGGCCAGCATCCAGCCTCAGCCTGTCGAGCATGACCCCGATGGCTCACTGCCACTGGCCAAGTTGGCCGCGGCCATCAAGCCGGAGGGCGATGCGCACTATGCGCGCACACGATTACTGGCGCTGGAGAACACCTTTCACGGCAAGGTTATCCCGCAGGATTACATTCTGGAGGCCACGGCGTTCGCCCGGAGCAAGGGCTTGGGCACCCATTTGGACGGAGCGAGAGTGTTCAATGCCAGCGTGGCGACAGGTCTTGCGCTAGAGACGCTGTGCCAGCCGTTTGACAGCGTGTCGATCTGCTTTTCCAAGGGGTTGGGCGCACCGGTGGGGTCGGTGCTGGTGGGCAGCCAGGCACTGATCGATGTGGCGCGCCGCTGGCGCAAGGTGCTGGGCGGTGGCATGCGTCAGGCCGGCGTGCTGGCGGCCGCAGCGCACTATGCGCTGGATCACAATGTGACCCGGCTGGCGCAAGACCACGAAAATGCCCGTGTTCTGGGCGCGGGTCTGGCTGCGCTGCCTGGTGTGCAGGTGCTGTCGCAGCATACCAATATGGTGTTCGTGCAGTTTGCTGCTGAGCACCGTGCGGCCCTGAACCACAGCCTGAAAGAAGAGGGCATCCTGATGAGCGCCGTCTATGAGGGGCCGGTGCGTTTGGTCACCCATCTCGATATCTCGCCTGAAGCGATCCAACGGACACTGACGGTGCTGAGACGCATCTTGAAGGCCTGATCGGACCTGTTCCAGCCTGCTCCGGTGATGTCAATCAGGGCGGCCCTTGCGCCGCCCTGATTGACATCAAATCATGCCGCAGTCGATCAGCTCACGGTAGCCGGCGATGGTGTCCGGCCAGCGCAGCGCAAAACCGCTGCTCTTGAGTCGTTGATTGCTCAAGCGTTTGCTGCCGACATCGGCCGGAGGGGGGCCCGCTTCGGGAGGTGGGGCGTTCAACATGCGCGCTAGCTCGCCGTAAAGCTGATCCAGCAGCATGGGGGTGTCATCGACCCCCAAATAACAGGGCAAGGGTGCATCGATGTGCAGCAGATGATCAAGGGCCGCCGCGGCGTCATCGATATGCATGCGATTCGCCCAATGGTCAGCCGCCGCCCGAGCCTGGCCTTGACGCAAGCGTTGCAGCAATTGGGTGCGGCCTGGGCCGTAAAGGCCAGCCAGCCGCAGTGAGACTGCGCCGGGTAGGGCGGTCTGCAAGGCCTGCTCGGCTTCCAGCAGAATGCGTCCGTTAAAGCCCTGGGGTGAGGTCGGCGAGTCTTCGTCTATCCATTGGCCGCTATGCTCGCCGTAGACTGCCGACGAAGACACGAAAACCCAGCGCTCAGGCTTGCGGTTCAAGGCCGCCAGCAGATGGCGTTGGCCGTGCAAAAAAACGGCTCGGTAGCGCTCGGGCTCGCGCGCGCCAGGGGTGGGGAGATAGGCAACACGCTGAATGTGCTGCGGCAGTCCGGCCAGGCTGGCGGGGTCGGCCAGGTCAGCGGTGATCCAGCGCATCCCAGCGGGAAACGACGCGGGGGGCTGGCGGCGCAAGCCCCAGACCTCATCGCCGCGTGCGAGTAGCCGTTCGGCCACACGCAGACCCAGATCACCGCAACCGGCCAGCAAAATGGTTTGCGTCATGATTTCTCCAGCGTTCAAAAAGGGGCGTTCGTCGCTGCCTGTCAGGCTATCGATGAAGGATAGGGCAGATGGGCCGCCGTCATGGCAGAGGCGGGCCCCCGCATCAAACAGGGCGCCGAAGCGCCCTGAGGATTACATACCGTTGTAGACCGGTCCTTCGCCGCCCTGAGGCGCAACCCAGACGATATTTTGTTTCGGGTCTTTGATGTCGCAGGTCTTGCAGTGCACGCAGTTCTGCGCGTTGATCTGCAGGCGGTCGGCGCCGTGGTCATCTTTGATGAACTCGTAAACACCGGCCGGGCAGTAGCGCGCCTCAGGCCCGCCGTAGGTAGCCAGGTTGACCTCTACCGGAATGTCGGGGTTTTTCAGCGTCAGATGAATGGGCTGATTTTCTTCGTGGTTGGTATTCGAGATAAAGACCGAACTCAGGCGATCGAAGGTCAGTTTGCCATCGGGCTTGGGATAGTCGATGCGGGCGCATTGCGCGGCCGGTTGCAGGCTGGCGTGATCGGGTTTGTCGTTGCGCAGCGTCCAGGGCATTTTGCCTTTGAGCAGCAATTGTTCAACACCGGTCATGACAATGCCGACGCTGCGCCCCTTCTTAAACCATTGCTTGAAGTTACGCGCCTTGTTCAGCTCTTCGTGCAGCCACGACGATTCGAAGGCCTGCGGGTAGGCCGCCAATTCGTCGGCCCGGCGGTCGGCCACGATGGCATCGAAGGCGGCTTCCGCCGCCATCATGCCGGACTTGATGGCGGCATGGCTGCCCTTGATGCGAGAGGCGTTCAGGAAACCCGCCTCACAGCCAATCAGGGCGCCGCCCGGGAACACGAGTTTAGGCAGGGACAGCAGGCCGCCCGCGGTGATCGCACGCGCGCCGTAGGCGATGCGTTTGCCGCCTTCGAAGGTGCCGCGAATGGCCGGATGCGTTTTATAGCGCTGAAACTCTTCGAAGGGCGAGAGCCAGGGGTTGGCGTAGTCCAGGCCGACGATCAGGCCGACCACCACGATGTTGTTGTCCAGGTGGTAGAGAAAGGAGCCGCCATAGGTATCGGAGTCCAGCGGCCAGCCGGCGGTGTGCACGACGAGACCGGGACGTGATTGGGCCGGATCGACTTCCCACATTTCTTTGATGCCGATGCCATAAGACTGCGCATTACGGCCTTGCGCCAGTTTGAATCGCTCTGTGAGTTGGCGCCCCAATTGGCCGCGCGCGCCCTCGGCGAACAGCGTGTAGCGGGCCAGCAGTTCCATGCCGGGCTGGTAGTGAGCCGTGTGTGAGCCGTCACGGGCGATGCCCATGTCGCCGGTGGCCACGCCGCGCACGGCGCCGTTCTCGTCGTAAAGCACTTCGACGGCGGCAAAGCCAGGAAAAATATCAACGCCTAGCGCCTCGGCCTGCTCACCCAACCATTTAGCCACTTCGCCCAGACGGACGATGTAGTTGCCTTTATTGTGGAAACAGGCGGGCAGCAGCCACTCTGGCGTGGAGCGAGCGCCCTTGTCGGAGAGGAACAGAAACTTGTCTTGAGTGACCGGCACGTTGAGCGGCGCGCCCTTTTCTTTCCAGTCGGGGATCAGCTCGGTCAGGGCAATCGGGTCCATGACCGCGCCCGATAGAATGTGGGCGCCTATCTCAGAGCCCTTCTCAAGCACGCAGACGCTGATTTCCTGGTTTTTTTCGGCAGCCAGTTGTTTCAGGCGAATGGCGCTGGCGAGGCCAGCGGGGCCACCGCCCACGATGACCACGTCATATTCCATCGACTCGCGTTCAGACATTATAAATATCCCCTTATCCAGTCCTACACTTGCAGGAAGTATCATTAATCAAAGATGGCTCGATTGTATTGCAGCTAGCCTCGGGCTGGCCGTCATGCGTCTGCGGGCTTGAATAATGGGTTTCAGGAGTCTGGCTTGGATCAAACGGCACAAGCGCCGGCGCCGCTTCAGGCGGGCGCGCGGCATTACATCGATCTGCCCTTGCGTTGGGGCGATTCCGATGCATTGAATCATCTGAACAACACCATTTATTTCCGTCTCATGGAAGAGGCGAGAATGTCGATTCTGTATGGGGCGGGTCTGACCTTGCCTGCCCAAGAAGGGGCCATCCTCGCCCATGCTTCGTGCGATTTTCTGCGCTCTTTCGTCTATCCGGCCACGGTGCGCGTCACGCATGTGCTGACCCGTATAGGGCGCTCCAGCATGGAGTTCGAGCTGATTCTCGACAAACTGGGTGATGATAGTGGCCCCTATGCCCGAGGCCGTAATGTGCTGGTCTGGATGGATTACGTGGCCAATCGCTCGCAGCCCTGGCCGTCCGAGGCCTTGTCTCGTTTGGGGCGCCTATTCTCGCCGCCAGCCTCCTGAGATCGCATTGCTGCGATTAAAATCTGCTAAAGCAAAACAAAGTAAGGCCAGGGTTTCGCCCCTCTGGCGCACCACTGATCTCATGATCTCAAACAAGGAGTTGGAGTGATGGACAAGGTTTATGCAAGCGCCAAGGAGGCGCTGGCAGGCATCGTCAAGGATGGGCAAATGATTGCTGTCGGGGGGTTCGGCCTCTGCGGTATCCCCGAAGCCCTGATCGGCGCGCTGCGTGATTCGGGTGTCAAAGATCTGACCTGTGTGAGCAATAACGCCGGTGTCGATGGCTTTGGCCTGGGTCAGTTGCTCAACACCCGCCAAGTGCGCAAGATGATCGCTTCCTATGTGGGCGAGAACAAAGAATTCGAGCGCCAATATCTGTCTGGCGAGCTTGAGCTGGAGTTCACGCCGCAGGGCACGCTGGCCGAGAAGCTGCGTGCGGGCGGCGCGGGCATTCCGGCATTTTTCACGCGCACCGGTGTCGGCACCATCGTGGCCGAGGGTAAAGAAATCCGCGAATTCGATGGCCTGCAATATGTGATGGAGCGCTCTCTCACGCCGGATGTGTCCTTGGTCAAGGCGCATATCGCCGACCGTAGCGGCAATCTGGTGTTTCGCAAGACGGCGCGCAACTTTAATCCCAATGTGGCGATGGCAGGCAAGATCACCGTGGTCGAGGTCGAGCAGATCGTTGATACGGGCAGCCTGGACCCGGATCAGATTCATCTGCCCGGTATCTATGTCAACCGGATCGTGCTCAACGCCACCCCGGAAAAGCGCATCGAACAACGTACCACTCGCCCGGCCTGAGGAGACAAGAACATGGCATGGTCCCGCGATGAAATGGCCGCGCGCGCCGCGCGCGAGCTGCAAGACGGCTTTTATGTAAACCTGGGTATCGGTCTGCCGACACTGGTCGCCAATCACGTGCCTGCCGGCATGGAGGTTTGGCTGCAATCCGAAAACGGTTTGCTCGGTATCGGTCCTTTCCCAGCGGACCACGAAGTCGATGCCGACCTCATCAACGCCGGCAAGCAGACCGTCACCACCTTGCCCGGCTCGTCGATTTTCTCGTCCGCCGACTCTTTTGCGATGATCCGGGGCGGCAAGATCAATCTGGCAATCTTGGGCGCGATGCAGGTCTCTCAAAACGGAGATCTGGCCAACTGGATGATTCCGAGAAAGATGGTCAAGGGCATGGGGGGCGCCATGGATCTCGTGGCTGGTGTCGGCCGCGTGGTTGTGTTGATGGAGCACATTGCCAAGAAGAAAGACGGCACCGAAGACATCAAGCTCTTGCCCGAATGTACGCTGCCCCTGACAGGGGTGGGGGTGGTCAACCTGATCATCACCGACCTGGGTGTGATGGAAGTCACGCCTGAAGGCCTGAAATTGATCGAGTTGGCGCCGGGCGTCACCATCGAGGAAATCCAGAGCAAGACCCTGGCCAAGCTGGACGTTTCCGCCGTTCGCTAAGCTTGCCGCGATTTCAAACCCTGGGCGCGAACATGCCCAGGGTTTTTATTTGTCCAAAAGACTATGTCTGTGACATGGTCTTTACGGATTGCAGGGTAATCCCTAAATATGAAAATTTATTTTCTTTTCTAAAATACCTATGTAAACAAATTTACACTCACCGATAGCGCTTGCTTGCGTTTCTCCCTCCCCTAGATGTCTAAAGCCGCTACCTCTATTGCTGAACGGATTGCTCGCGCTCAGCCGAGTTTTAGCCGGACTCAGCATCGCATGGCTGAGTATGTGCTGACTCACCCTTTCCGGGTGGCGACCATGACCATCGACGAATTCGCCGCAGCGGCGGGTGTGTCGGTGGCGACGGCCAACCGCTTCGCGCGCGCGCTGGATCTGCCGGGCTATCCGCAGTTTCGCGCCGAGCTGGCGCGCGGCTTCGAGGCGGCGCTGGAGCCTGTCGAGAAATTGCGCGTGGAGCTAGCCCATTCGGCCAGCGCGGTGCAGATTTTCGCGGCCACCTTGCAGGAAGACATCCAGAACGCGCAGCAAACGTTGCAGAATCTGGACGAGGGCGCCTGCGAGCGGGCGGTGGAGTCGGTCTTGCAGGCCGAGCGTGTGTTCATCATAGGCTTTGGCGCCAGCGGCTATCTCGCTGGCCTGTTGCAGCGCGGTCTGTGCATGCATCTGCATTCGGTCGAGACACTGGCCGGACCCGGCGGCGTTTCGCACGCGGCCCGCCAGATGGCTCGCATGACGCCTCGCGATCTGGTGATCGCGATCGCTTTTCCCCGTTATCTGGCTGATACCGTCACCCTGGCCAGCGCGGCCAAACAGGCAGGCGTGCCGGTGCTCGTTCTGACAGACCGGCCCACATCGCCCCTGGCGCCTTGTGCCACGGTGGCGCTGTATGCGTCCAGCGCGCGCCAGTTCTCCTCCAATGCGGAAACCGCGGCGCTTGGCCTGATCGAGGGCTTGTCGGCCGCAGTGGCGCATCGCGCCAAGAATTCAATAGAAGCCGCCATGGGTGTGACGCAATCGGTCATGCCCTGGTTGATCCATGGTGTAGCAGGAACAGGAAAACGATGATTACCCCCGTTATCGCGATTCACGGCGGCGCTGGTGCGATGTCGCGCGCGGCCATGTCGCCGGAGAAGGAACAAGAGTATCTGCAGGCGCTGCGCGCCATCGTGCAGGCGGGCCAGGCCGTGTTGGCCGATGGCGGCAGCGCGTTGGATGCGGTGACCGAAGCGGTGCGCCTGCTGGAAGATTGCCCGCTATTCAATGCCGGTCATGGCGCGGTTTTCACCAGCGCCGGCACTCACGAGCTGGATGCGTCCATCATGGACGGCGCTACCTTGCGTTCGGGTGCTATCGCCAACGTCGATTGTGTGCGTAATCCGGTGCTGGCTGCCCGTCGCGTGCTCGAAGACAGCAAGCATGTTTTCTTCGTGGGTGAAGGCGCGGTTGCCTTCGCACGCGATCAGGGGCTCGAGCTGGTTGACCCCTCGTATTTCTCCACCGAGGCCCGCCGGGAACAATTGTTGCGTGTGCAACGAGAAAACCCGGAGGCGGCGGTGCTGGATCATGATGGCCAGGCTCTGGTCGCCCGCGGGCAGCCCGCTCCGGCCGACCCGCTGGATTCCGACCGTAAATTCGGCACGGTGGGCGCCGTGGCCGTTGATGCCCAAGGCAATCTGGCTGCGGCCACCTCGACTGGCGGTATCACGAACAAACAGGTCGGACGCGTGGGTGACGCCCCGCTGATCGGCGCCGGCTGCTATGCCAATAACCGGAGCTGCGCGGTGTCGACCACCGGTACCGGCGAGATGTTCATCCGCATGGTCGCCGCTTACGACGTGTCGGCGCAAATGGAGTATCTGGGCGCCTCGTTGCAGGAGGCGGCAGATCGTGTCGTTCAGGAAAAACTACCCACCATCGGCGGCAAGGGCGGTCTTATCGCCGTTGATGCCAAGGGCAATGTGACCTTGCCCTTCAATACCGAAGGTATGTATCGCGGCTACGGCCGAGTTGGCGAAGACGCTGTCGTCGCCATTTACCGATGATGTTCACGTCATCGAGCATTTAGGAACGGAATTCAATATGGTTGATCGCGCTCAGACCCTGGCGCTGCCGGAAAACCGCGTGGTCCAGGTTGACGACCTGACAGTGCGCTTTGTGACCTCCGAACGGACGGTTGAAGCGGTGCGTAATCTGTCTTTTCATGTCGATCGTGGTGAAACCCTGGCGATTGTCGGCGAGTCGGGCTCGGGAAAATCGGTGACCTCGCTGTCGCTGATGCGCCTGATCGAGCATGGCGGCGGTCGTATCGCACAGGGCCGGATGGCCCTGCGCCGACGCAATGGTTCGGTGGTCGATCTGACCAGCGCATCGCAGCGCACCATGCGCAGCGTGCGCGGTGCGGACATGGCGATGATCTTCCAAGAGCCCATGACCTCCTTGAACCCGGTGTTCACCGCGGGAGATCAGATCGCAGAAACCATTCGCCTGCACCAGGGCAAGGATGCAGCGGCGGCGCGTGCCGAGGCGCTGCGCATGCTGGAGCAGGTGCGCATCCCCGAAGCCAAGTCGGTGCTGGACCGCTATCCGCATCAACTCTCGGGCGGCATGCGCCAGCGTGTCATGATCGCCATGGCGCTGGCTTGCAAGCCGGCGCTGCTCATCGCTGACGAGCCGACCACCGCACTGGATGTCACGATTCAGGCGCAGATCTTGCAACTCATCCGTCAGTTGCAAGATGAAATGCACATGGGCGTGGTCTTCATCACCCACGACATGGGCGTGGTTGCCGAAGTGGCTGACCGTGTGCTGGTCATGTATCGCGGCGATAAAGTCGAGGAGGGCGCTTCCGAGCGTGTGTTCGCTGCGCCCGAGCATCCTTATACCAAGGCGCTATTGTCGGCCGTGCCCAAGTTGGGCGCTATGCGTGGTACCGATCTTCCCGCGCGCTTCCCGCTATTGCAGGTGGATGGCCGCATGCCGGAAGAAGAGAAGCATAGCCCTGAGCAGAAAGCGCCAAGTGCCGGGGATACACAACCGGTTTTGAGCGTACGCGATCTGGTGACCCGTTTTGACTTGCGCGGCGGCATTCTTGGCCGTGTGCAGCGCCGTGTCCATGCGGTCGAGAAGGTGAGCTTTGACCTGTTTCCTGGCGAGACGCTTTCTCTGGTGGGTGAATCGGGTTGCGGAAAATCCACGACAGGCCGTTCCTTGCTGCGTCTGGTGGATAGCCAGAGCGGCGAGATCATTTTCGGCGGGCGCGATATCGTCCGTCTTAAGAATACTGAGCTGCAATCGCTGCGCCGCGATATTCAGTTTGTGTTCCAGGATCCCTTCGCCTCGCTCGACCCACGCGTGACGGTAGGTTTTTCCATTATGGAGCCCTTGCTGGTGCATGGCGTGGCCTCGGGCCGCGAAGCCGAGCAGCGCGTGGCCGAACTGCTGGAGCGTGTGGGCTTGCCCCCGGAGATGGCGCAGCGTTATCCGCATGAGTTCTCGGGTGGTCAGCGTCAGCGTATCTGTATCGCGCGCGCCCTGGCCCTCAATCCCAAGGTGGTGATTGCCGACGAATCCGTCTCGGCGCTGGACGTGTCCATCCAGGCGCAGATCGTTAATCTGCTGATCGATCTGCAACGGGATCTGGGCGTTTCCTTTTTGTTCATCTCGCACGATATGGCGGTCGTCGAACGCATCAGCCATCGTGTAGCGGTGATGTATCTGGGCCAGATTGTCGAGATTGGTCCGCGCCGCGCCATTTTTGAAGATCCACAACACCCCTACACCAAGAAGCTCATGTCGGCGGTACCCATCGCCGATCCGGCGCGCAGGCATTTGAAGCGCGCCTTGCTGTCCGAGGAAATTCCGAGCCCGATCCGCAAGCTGGGCGACGAACCCGTCGTGCAGCCCCTGGTGCAAGTTGCCCCGGGCCATTTCGTAGCGCGCCATGCCGTTGGTGGCGCCTATTGACGCCACGGCCGGCGGCTCGCCGCTAGTCGTTTTTTTTGTCCACCAAGCTGTTTCTCCTTACTGACTCAGGAGTTGCAATGAATAAAGTACTGCGCCCCACCAAACTGATCGCCGCCGCCGCGCTGGCCTTCGGTGTGCTCGCTTCGCCGCTGGCCCAGGCCAGCAAGGATGTGACCTTCGCGGTTTCGATCGCGCTGGAAAGCCTCGATCCTTACAACACCAACAGCACCCTGAATCAGGCCGTGGGCAAGGCTTATTACGAGGGCCTGCTGGAATTCGATAAAGACCTGAAGATCCAGAAGGTGCTGGCCACCGATTATTCGGTCAGCGATGATGGTCTGGTGTATACCTTCAAGCTGCGTCCTGGCGTGAAGTTCCATGATGGCACCGATTTCAATGCTGAAGCGGTCAAGCTCAACTTTGAACGTCCGGCCAATCCCGACAATCGTCTGTCGCGCTACATTCAGTTCAGCGTGATTGACAAGATTGACGTGGTTGATCCCCTGACCGTCAAGATCACTCTCAAAAAGCCGTTCTCGGCCTTCTTGAACGCTTTGGCCCATCCGGCCGCGATGATGATCTCGCCCGCTGCCCTGGCCAAATATGGCAAGGATATTGCCTTCCATCCCGTGGGCACCGGCCCCTTCGAATTCGTTGAGTGGAAGCCCGCCGAATACCTGAAGGTCAAGAAGTTCGACGGTTATTGGAACCAAGGCAAGCCCAAGGTCGATAGCATCACCTTCCGCACCGTGACCGACAACAACACCCGTGCCGCCGTGGTGCAGACGGGTGAGGCGCACTTTGCCTTCCCGATTCCCTTCGAGCAGGCCGCCGTCCTGGCCAAGAACGATAAGCTGGATGTGGTCGATCACAAAAATTCGATCATGGCCCGCTACCTGTCCATGAACACCCAGGTCAAGCCGTTCAACGACGTGCGGGTGCGGCAGGCTATCAACTACGCCATCAACAAGGAAGCGTTGGCCAAGGTGGGTTTCAATGGCTACGCCTCCCAGGTTGACGGCGTGGTTCCCAAGGGGGTTGATTTCGCGCACCAGAATGGTCCCTGGCCCTATGATCCCGCCAAGGCTCGCCAACTGCTGAAGGAAGCCGGTTACGACAAGGGCTTCGAAACCACGCTCTGGTCGGCCTATAACGACGGCACCTCGGTCAAGGTCGTGCAGTTCCTGCAGCAACAACTGGCTCAGGTCGGCATCAAGGCTTCCGTTGAGGTGCTGGAATCGGGTCAGCGCGTGCAGCGTGTGCAGCAGGTGCAAAAGCCTGAGGATGCCAAGGTGCGCCTCTATTACGCCGGCTGGTCGGCCTCGACCGGCGAGGCCGATTGGGGTCTGCGTCCTTTGCTGTCGACCGCAGCTTTCCCGCCGGTCCTCAACAATGTCGCCTACTACTCGAACCCGTCGGTCGACGCGGGCATCCAGGAGGCGCTGGCCACGACCGATCGCGCCAAGAAGGCCGAGATTTACAGCAAGGTTCAGGACACCATCTGGAAGGACGCCCCGTGGGCCTTCCTGGTGACCCAGAACAATGTGTACGTGAAGTCGAAGAACCTCTCTGGCGTCTACGTTGAACCCGACACCTCGTTCTGGTTCGGCGACATCGATCTCAAGCAGTAAACGCGGCTCGGCGGGGGCATGGTGCCTCCGCCGATGTCTCAGGAATTTCAATGCTGACCTATATCGTCAAACGTCTTTTGGGCATGATCCCGACGCTGTTGCTTGTCTCGGTGGTCGTGTTCCTGTTTGTGCACATGTTGCCGGGCGACCCGGCGCGTCTGGCCGCAGGCCAGGACGCCGACCAGGCTACGGTCGATCTGGTGCGCAAAGAGCTCGGGCTGGATCTGCCGTTGCCGCAGCAGTTCGTGCGTTATTTCGGCCATATGCTGCAGGGTGATCTCGGCATCTCCTTGCGCACCAAGCGCCCGGTCTCTACCGAAATTGCCGAGCGCTTCATGCCCACATTCTGGTTGACGATCACCAGCATGGTCTGGTCAGTCACGTTCGGGATGATCTTCGGCATCGTCTCGGCAGTCTGGCGCAACCGCTGGCCCGACCGATTGTTCATGACGCTCGCTGTCTCGGGGATTTCGTTTCCGGCCTTCGCGCTGGGGATGATGCTGATGCAGGTCTTTTCAGTAAACCTTGGCTGGCTGCCAACGGTGGGCGCCTCCAGCTGGAAACACTATATTCTGCCGTCGATCACGCTGGGCGCGGCCGTCGCCGCCGTGATGGCGCGCTTCACGCGAGCCTCTTTCGTTGAGGTCATCCAGGAAGATTTCGTGCGCACGGCGCGCGCCAAAGGCTTGGCCGAAAGCCGTGTGGTGATCAAGCACACGCTGCGCAATGCCTTGATTCCGGTTGTCACGATGATGGGTTTGCAATTCGGCTTTCTGCTGGGCGGCTCCATCGTGGTCGAAACGGTATTCAACTGGCCTGGTCTGGGACGTTTGCTGGTCGATGCGGTGACGCAGCGCGATTACCCCGTGATTCAAGGCCTGGTGCTGCTGTTCTCCTTCGAATTCATCCTGATTAACCTGATTGTTGACGTGCTGTACGGCGTGATCAATCCCAGTATTCGTTATAAGTGAGGCGGCCATGAGCAACA
The DNA here is from genome assembly GCF_034424645.1 of Bordetella avium. Lineage (NCBI taxonomy): Bacteria > Pseudomonadati > Pseudomonadota > Betaproteobacteria > Burkholderiales > Alcaligenaceae > Bordetella > Bordetella avium. Next base: position 2,509,256 of record NZ_CP139969.1, on the reverse strand, counting down.
CGACTACCGCCGCGGTACCCAATAAACAGAACGCGGTGCGCACGCCGGTCACCGAGTTCTGGCGCAAGTTCAAGAAGCAGAAGCTGGCCGTGGGCGCGGGCCTGTTCGTGCTGGCCCTGATCGTAGTGGCGATTTTCGCGCCCTGGATCGTGCCTTACGATGCGGAGAATTACTTCGACTACGACGCGCTCAATGCCGGTCCGTCGATGGCGCACTGGTTGGGCGTGGATTCTCTGGGCCGGGATATCTTCAGCCGCATCTTGATGGGTGCGCGCATCTCCTTGGCTGCCGGTTTTATGTCGGTGGCGATGGGCGCCGTGGTGGGCACCTTCATGGGCTTGATGGCGGGCTATTACCAAGGCTGGTGGGAGCGCATCACCATGCGCATCTCCGATGTGCTGCTGGCTTTTCCCGGCATGCTGCTGGCTATCGGCGTGGTCGCCATCCTGGGCTCGAACATGATCAACGTGATCGTGGCCGTGGCTGTGTTCAGCGTGCCGGCCTTCGCCCGACTGGTGCGAGGCAACACCTTGTCGCTCAAGCAGATGACCTATGTCGAGGCTGTGCGCAGTGTGGGTGCCTCTGACTGGACCATCATCATGCGCCATATCCTGCCCGGTACGATTTCGCCCATTGTGGTGTATGGCACCATGCGTATCGGCACCTCCATCATTACGGCCGCGAGCCTGTCCTTCCTGGGCATGGGCGCGCAGCCGCCCACGCCAGAGTGGGGCGCGATGCTCAATGAAGCTCGTGCTGATATGGTTTTGGCGCCGCATGTCGCCGTGTTCCCGGCGCTGGCGATTTTCCTGACCGTGCTGGCCTTCAACCTGCTGGGAGATGGCTTGCGCGATGCGCTCGATCCCAAGATCGACCGCCGCTAAGTTAGTAGGCAGTGCGGATACCGAGAGGGCGCGGCGCAAGCCGTGCCCTTTTTTCCTGATGGATTTGGAGGACGCCGCTCGGGCGGCTTAACCATGACGATTAACGATTTCCACGCCGAACAGCCCCGTGTCGGCCAATTGCCCAGCGGCCCGCGCGACAGCATCAGCGATATCGCTGGCGTTACCGTCGGCCATGTCACCCTAGCCGATGGCCCCTGCCAGACAGGCGTGACGGTCGTGCGCCCGCATCAAGGGGATCCGTATCTGGACAAGGTGCCGGCAGCGGCGGCCGTCATCAATGGCTTTGGCAAAAGCGTAGGGTTGGTGCAGGTGGAGGAGTTGGGCGTCTTGGAAACGCCGATCGCCCTTACCAACACTTTTGGCGTGGGTACCGTTGCCAACGCTCAGATCCGGCAGGCCATCGCGGCGAATCCGGAAATCGGGCGAGGCTGGCCGACGGTCAATCCCCTGGTGTTCGAATGCAACGACGGTTATCTCAACGATATTCAGGCGCTGTCCATCAGCGAAGACGATTATCGTCGCGCACATGATGCCGCAGCGGCTGACTTTGCCCAGGGCGCCGTGGGCGCGGGCCGGGGCATGTCCAGCTTCACACTCAAGGGGGGGATTGGTTCGGCCTCCCGCATTGTCGAAGCTCAGCCGGGCCAGCGCTATACCGTCGGCGCCTTGGTGCTTTCCAATTTTGGCCGCCTGCCGCTCATGACGATCGCAGGCCGGCCCTTTGGGCAGCGCTTGGCAAAACACGACGAACTGTGCCCGGAGAAAGGCTCCATCATCTTGTTGCTGGCCACCGACGCGCCCCTTGATGCCCGCCAGCTTGGCCGTCTGTCGCTACGTGCCGGGGCTGGCCTGGCGCGCACCGGCTCTGTGTTTGGCCATGGCAGCGGTGACATCGCACTGGCCTTCTCCACTGCTTACACGGTGCCGCATCAAAGCGAGCGCGCCATGCCTGCTCAGGCCATGTTGCATGAAACGCGTATCGATCATTTGTTTGAAGCTGCCGCCGAGGCCTGTGAGCAGGCCATTATCGCCGCGCTCTGGCGTGCGGAAACCGTATATGGGCGCGATGGCCATGTGCGCCGTGCCATTACCGAAACGATACCCGACTGGCGTCAGTGGCTGGCCGACCGGGATTTCTGAGGAAGTATCGCAATGAAGATTCTGATTTCTACCGACATCGAGGGTGTGGCCGGCGTTTTCCACGCCGAACAGGTTCGGCCCGGCAATGGCGAATACGAGCGGGCCCGCACCTGGATGACGGCCGAAGCCAATGCCGCCGTGGCGGGTGCTTTCGCAGCAGGAGCGACCGAGGTGCTCGTCAATGACTCGCACGGCGGTTTTCGTAATCTGCTGCCTGATCAGATCGACGAGCGCGCCCGGCTCGTGCTCGGCAAACCGCGTTATCTTGGCATGATGGGCGGTTTGGAAGAGGGCTGCGACGGCGTCATGATGGTGGGTTACCACACGCGCTCTCAGGGGCGTGGGGTGCTGGCGCATACGATCAACAGCTTTGCCTTTGCGCGCGTGCTCATCAATGGCATGGAGCTGGGTGAGGCGGGCTTGTACGGCGCCTTGGCCGGCGAGCTGGGCGTGCCGGTGATTTTCGCCTCGGGCGATGATGCCTTCATCGAGGAAACGCGGCCTTTGTTTCCGGCGGCGCAGTGGGTGCAGACCAAAGTCGCGCATGGGCAGGGCAGCGGTGTCACGCTTTCGCCAGCCGCTGCGCGGCGGGCTATTGCCCAAGGCGCCGAGCGCGCCGTGCGCGATCTTGCGCAGACGGCTCCTTTTGTGATCGCCGGGCCGATAGAATGCCGTTTGCAGACACAGTCGGCGGCGCTGGCTGATCTTTTCTGCATGTGGCCGACGCTTGAGCGCGTCGATGGCGTTACCCTGCGTTTCGATGTTCCGACCATGCAGGCCGCCATTCGCACGCTCAATAGTCTGGCCGCCATGTCTTTCATGTTGCGCTAAGTATCGAGGAAACCATGTCTACCCCTGAACACCGTATCGGCGCCTTGCGCCAGGCCATGCGCCGCCACAAGCTGGACGCCTATATCGTGCCGTCCGCCGATCCGCACCTGTCGGAGTACCTGCCCCAACGCTGGCAAGCACGCCGCTGGCTGAGCGGGTTTACGGGCTCAGTGGGAACCTTGGTCGTTACGGCGGACTTCGCTGGTTTGTGGGTGGATAGCCGCTATTGGGTGCAAGCCGAGGCCCAACTGGCCGGCAGCGGCATCCAACTCATGAAGATCGCGCTGGTTAGCACGCCGGGTCATATTGACTGGCTGGCTGAGCATGTGCCGGCCGGCGGATGCGTGGGGGTGGATGGCGCGGTGCTGGGTCTGTCCGCCTTCCGCGCCCTGTCCGCGGCGCTGGCGCCTGTTGGCGTGTCGCTGGATATCACCCATGATTTGCTCGATGAGGTCTGGACCGATCGCGCCGGTTTGCCCGACGCCCCGGTCTATGAGCATCTGGCGCCCTATGCTTGCCAGTCGCGCGCCGAGCGCCTCGCCCTAGTGCGCCAGGCCATGCTGGCCAAGGGGGCCGATACGCATCTGGTCAGCACGCTCGACGACATTGCCTGGATCTTCAACCTGCGCGGCGCAGACGTCAGCTACAACCCGGTGTTTCTGGCTCACGCCCTGATCGGCAGGGATTACGCGACCTTGTTCGTGGCCGAAGGCAAGATCGATGCCGCGCTGGCTGCGGTGCTGGCCGCTGATGGCGTGGAGGTGGCGCCGTATTCCCAGGCGGCCGAGGCGCTCGGTACGCTGGAGCGCGATCAGACGCTGCTGATTGACCCGGCCCGCGTGACCTGCGGCGTGTTTCATGCGATGGACCCCGAAGTTCCCCGCGTCGAGGCCATCAATCCGTCTACCCTCATGAAATCGCGCAAGAGCGAAGCCGAGTTGGCCAATGTGCGTGAGGCGATGGCGCAGGACGGCGCCGCGCTGTGCGAATTCTTCGCCTGGTTCGAGGCCGCGCTAGGCCGCGAAATCGTAACCGAGCTCACGATCGACGAGCAGATCACCCAGGCGCGTGCACGCCGGCCCGGTTATATCAGTCCCAGTTTCGCCACCATCGCCGGCTTCAATGCCAATGGTGCAATGCCGCATTACCGTGCTACGGAAGCATCCCATGCCGTGATTGAAGGCGACGGCCTGCTGCTCATTGATTCGGGCGGCCAATATCTGGGCGGCACGACCGATATCACCCGTGTTGTTGCGGTGGGCACGCCCACGGCCGACCAGAAAGTGGATTTCACCTTGGTGCTCAAGGGCATGATCGCGCTGTCGCGCGCGGCCTTCCCGCGTGGTATCGCCTCGCCCATGTTGGATGCCCTGGCGCGCGCCCCGATCTGGGCGGGCGGCGCGGAATACGGTCACGGTACCGGTCATGGCGTGGGCTATTTCCTGAACGTGCACGAAGGCCCGCAGGTCATCTCTTATAAGGCGGCGCCGACTGTGCATACCGCCATGGAACCGGGCATGATCACCTCTAATGAACCCGGTATCTATCGCCCGGGCCGTTGGGGGGTGCGCATCGAGAACCTGGTCGCCAACCGGAGTTGGCTGAGCGGAGAGCTGGGTGAGTTCCTGTGTTTCGAGACCCTGACGCTGTGCCCCATCGACAGCCGCTGCATTGAGCGCTCCCTGATGCGCGCCGATGAGATCGCCTGGCTGGACGACTACCACCGTCAGGTGCGCGAACGCCTCGCACCGCTGGTGCAGGGGGCTGCGCACGATTGGCTGATGACGCGCACCGAGCCGCTGGGAGCTTGATAAAAGCCGGGGTGTTGGCGGCAAGCCACACCCCGGTTTTTTTGTAAGATCGGGGCTGGACCGAGCGCTGGCGCGCTGCGGCCCTGTATTGAGGGGGCTTGGCGGAGACGGCGGGAAGACTTGAGCCGTATCGGGGTGTAAGGGATAACCCAAACATGTCGCGCCGCACAGGTATAATCCAAATTTCCCGCTAGCGCCCGCTTAATCACGGGCGCCACTACGATGACCAAATACGTATTTGTCACCGGCGGTGTGGTGTCATCCCTGGGCAAGGGTATCGCCGCCGCGTCTCTCGCCGCGATCCTCGAATCGCGCGGTCTGCAAGTCACACTGCTCAAGCTCGATCCGTACATCAACGTCGATCCCGGCACGATGAGCCCGTTCCAGCACGGAGAAGTATTCGTGACGGAAGATGGCGCCGAAACCGACCTTGATCTGGGCCACTACGAGCGCTTCATCTCGACGAAGATGCGCCGCGTGAATAACTTCACCACCGGCCAGATTTATGAGTCTGTGCTGCGCAAGGAGCGGCGTGGCGACTACCTGGGCAAGACCGTTCAGGTGATTCCGCACATCACCAACGAAATCCAGGATTTCGTGGCGCGTGGCGCAGATTCGGCCTGGCAGGGCAATACCGATGTCGCCATCGTCGAGATCGGCGGCACCGTGGGCGACATCGAATCGCTGCCCTTCCTGGAGGCCGCTCGTCAGATGAGTCTGCGCATGGGCCGCAATAGCGCGGCCTTCGTGCACCTGACGCTGGTGCCCTATATTGCCTCGGCCGGTGAGCTCAAAACCAAGCCCACGCAGCACTCGGTGCAGAAGCTGCGCGAAATCGGCATCTACCCGAACGCGCTGCTGTGCCGCGCCGACCGCCGTATTCCCGACGACGAGCGCGCCAAGATTTCGATGTTCTCCAATGTGCCGCTGGATGCTGTCATCTCGGTGTGGGACGTGGATTCAATCTACAAAATCCCCGCCATGCTGCATCAGCAGGGCGTTGACAATATCGTGTGTGAAGCTCTGGGCCTCACCCCGCCGCCGGCCGATCTGTCCATGTGGGACAACCTGGTCGACGCGCTGGAGCACCCGCAGCACGAGGTTACGATCGGCATGGTTGGCAAGTACGTCGATCTGACCGAATCGTACAAATCGCTGAGCGAGGCGCTGGTGCATGCCGGCATCCATACGCGCTCCAAGGTGAAGATCGAATACATCGATTCCGAAGACATTGAGGCGCGTGGCACTGAGCAACTGAAGCATCTTGACGCCATTCTGGTGCCGGGAGGTTTCGGCAAGCGCGGCACGGAAGGCAAGATCGCCGCCATCCGCTATGCCCGCGAAAACGGCGTGCCCTATCTGGGCATCTGCCTGGGCATGCAATTGGCCGTGATCGAGTTTGCGCGTCATGTGGCCGGTCTGGGCGGCGCCAACAGCACCGAATTCGATCCGTCTGCGCCGCATCCCGTGGTGGCCCTGATCACCGAGTGGATGGATCGCGAAGGCAAGGTCGAGAAGCGTGATACCAATTCTGACCTGGGCGGCACCATGCGCAAGGGCGCCCAGCGCTGCCCGATCAAGCCGGGCACGCTGGCGCAGTCGATCTATGGCGACGACGTCAACGAGCGTCACCGCCACCGTTACGAGGTCAACAACGTTTACGTGCCCCGCCTTGAGGCGGCAGGCCTGGTGATCAGCGCCCGCACCCCGACGGAAAACCTGCCCGAAATGATGGAGTTGCCCAATCATCCGTGGTTTGTCGGCGTGCAGTTCCATCCTGAGTTCACGTCCACGCCGCGCGATGGTCATCCGCTCTTTTCGAGCTATATCCGTGCCGCTCTGGAAAGCAAAAACCGCCGCGATCCGCAGGCTTGATTCCAACGGGGTCTGAAAGACCCCTCTGGTTTCCAGCCTGCAAGGGCGGCGGCGGGGCATCTTTCGGATACAAGCCGAAGATGCCCCGATCTGTATCCCTGGCTATCATGCTAGGGCTGGCTTGCCGAGATTTCCCGCGCCCGCGGCCGCATCAAGAATTTGTTCATCGTTCAGGGAATGTAAGCAATGAGTGCAATTGTCGATATCATCGGCCGCGAGATTCTGGATTCGCGCGGCAACCCCACCGTCGAATGTGACGTGCTGCTGGAGTCGGGCGCCATGGGCCGCGCCGCCGTGCCTTCGGGCGCATCCACCGGCACCCGCGAAGCCATCGAGCTGCGCGACGGCGACAAAAACCGTTATTTCGGCAAGGGTGTGCTGCGCGCCGTCGAAAATCTCAACACCGAAATCTCCGAAGCGCTGATGGGTCTGGATGCTCAGGAACAGACCTTTGTTGACCGCACGCTGATCGAGCTCGACGGCACCGATAGCAAAGAGCGCCTGGGCGCCAATGCCATGCTGGCCGCCAGCATGGCCGTAGCCCGTGCCGCTGCTGACGAATCCGGCCTGTCCCTGTACCGTTATTTCGGTGGCAGCGGCCCCATGAGCATGCCCGTGCCGATGATGAACGTCATCAATGGCGGCGCGCATGCCAACAACACCCTTGACCTGCAGGAATTGATGATTCTGCCGGTGGGCGCGGCAAGCTTCCGCGAGGCGCTGCGCTGGGGAGCTGAAGTTTTCCATGTGCTCAAGAAGCTGATTCATGCTCAGGGCATGTCTACGGCCGTGGGCGACGAGGGCGGTTTTGCGCCCAATCTGGCTAACCACGAAGCGGCCATCCAGCTCATCCTGAAGGCCATTACCGAGGCCGGTTACGAGCCGGGCACCCAGATTGCTTTGGGTCTGGACTGCGCCAGCTCGGAGTTCTACCGCGATGGCAAGTACACGCTGGCGGGTGAAGGCGGTGTGTCGCTGTCCTCGCAAGAATTCGCCAATCTGCTGGCCACCTGGTGCGACAAGTACCCCATCATCTCGATCGAAGACGGCATGGCCGAAAACGACTGGGATGGTTGGAAGCTCCTGACCGACCAACTCGGCAAGAAGGTGCAATTGGTGGGTGATGACCTGTTCGTCACCAATACCCGCATTCTGCGCGAAGGTATCCAGAAGGGCGTGGCCAACTCGATTCTCATCAAGATCAACCAGATCGGCACCCTGACCGAAACCTTCGCCGCCATCGAAATGGCCAAGCGCGCCGGCTACACCGCCGTTGTGTCGCACCGTTCCGGCGAGACCGAAGATTCGACTATCGCCGATATCGCGGTGGCGACCAACGCCATGCAGATCAAGACCGGTTCGCTGTCGCGCTCGGATCGCATGGCCAAGTACAACCAGTTGCTCCGCATCGAAGAGGAACTGGCCGAAGTGGCCTCGTATCCTGGCATCGAAGCGTTCTATAACCTGCGCTGATACGGCAGCCGGGGCGTAAGCCCCGGCTTTTGTAAGCCAGGATCTGTTTACCTTAAACCTGGGTGTCCGATTTATGCGCCTGTTGTTCCTGGTGCTTTTCGCTCTGGTTGGTCTGATCCAATACCCCCTTTGGATGGGCAAAGGCGGGTGGTTGAAGGTTTGGGACTACCGCAAAGAAGTGGCCGCCCAGCGCGAAGTCAACGAAGGTCTGCGCGCCCGCAATAATGCACTCGAAGCCGAGGTCCGCGATCTCGAGAGCGGCACCGGCGCCCTTGAAGAGCGCGCCCGCGGCGATCTGGGCATGATGCGTGAGGGTGAGGTGTTCGTGCATGTATTGCCGCCCGGCACGCCTTTGCCTTCAGCCAACGCCATTCCCCAGGCGACCGCGCCCAAGCCGCCGCAACGTCCGGTAAACGCCGCACCTGCTGCGCCGCGCCGCTGAGTTTTCTGCCGATCGATCATCGTTTAGCCGCAAGGGCGGCTGCGTGTGTTCACCCCTGCACTGTCCGGCCAGCGCACAGCGTGGCTGTGCATTTCCAGCGTGAGTTCCAGCCTTAAGGGCAGCCAACCCGCCGCCAGTAGCGCGCGGCGGCAGGGGTCCGCCGTCAGGCCGGCGAGCGCCGGCAGCAGCGCTGCCAGAAACGGAGTGGCCGGTGCGCTGGCGTAAGTGAGGCGCAAGCGCAGCATATTGGCTTCATGGATGCTGGGCGAGCCAGGCCGTGCGGCCTGTTGCTCGGCTTGATAGTCATTGCGAATGGCCGGAGAGGGCAGGCCGCGTAATTGCCGCCCGTGCCGGCGATAGTGGGCCTCGCCGGGTTGCAAGACCTCCAGGCGCCAACGGCGCAGGCCCTGAGCCGCCAGCCGGTCCTGATCGTCATGCGGCAAGGCTTTCAGGCCGGCCTCCAGGGCGCGGGCCATGGTCTGGGGATGGATGTGGCTGAAGCTGGCGGCGCGTGCCGCATCCAGTAAGGCCAGATGCAGAATTTGGCGCTGGCGATGCCACAGCATACCCTCGTAAAGCGCCCAGGCGGCCAGTAGCAGCGTCAGCGCGGCGATGCTGAATTCCAAGGCGGCCTGGCCCGCCTCGCGATAATCAAAAGAAAATTGGCCTCGGCTCATGAACCTTAGTATCGGTGCATGCGCCGAGGCCGTCGATTGTGGACCTCACCTGTGCTGATTTAATGCATGGTGGGAGGGTTTTGCGCCGGGTGTGGGGAGGCATCGGTGAACAGGCCTGTGCAATCCACCTTGTCGAACAGATAGGGCTTGCCGCAGAAGTCGCAGCGCACCTCGACCTTGCCTTGTTCGGCAAGGATGTCCTCGACTTCGGTTTGACCCAGGGAACGCAGCATGCCTGCCACACGCTCACGCGTGCAGGGGCAGAACCAGCGGACCGGACTGGGCTCAAAGGCAATCAGGGTTTCTTCCCAAAAGAGACGGTGGGTCAGCGTGTCCATATCGGTCGACAGCATCTCTTCCGAGGTCAGCGTGTCGGCCAGATGCAGGGCGCGGTTCCAGGCTTCGCCCGGGTTCTGCGCTTCCAGCTCGTTGCCGCCGTGGTCGGGCAGGCGTTGGATGAGCAGACCGGCTGCGTAATCATCATTGGCGGCCAGCCACAAGCGGGTATCCAATTGTTCGGAGGCTTTCATGTAGTGCTGTAGAGCTTCGGCCACCGTCTCGCCCTCCAGCGGAACGATGCCCTGGTAAGCCTGCTGGCCCGGCAGCTTGCGCTCCGGATCGAGAACAACCATGAAGCGGCCGCCGCCCTGTGCGTTGAGCAGGGACTGCATGGTGCCGTCTGCCGGCACCTCATGGCCTTCGCGGATCTTCACCGTGGCGCGCAGGCTCAAGTCAGAACGGCACTCGACCACCAAAAGCGCGATCGGGCCATCTCCCTGGATCTGCAACACCAAAGAACCCTCGAACTTGATATTGGCCGCGAGCAGGGTCGAGGCAGCGACCAGTTCGCCCAACAGCCGCGTGATCGCCGGGGGGTATTGTTGATGGGATTGCGCCTGCTTCCAGGTGTCGTGCAAACGCACGGATTGAACGCGCACGGTGCGCGCCTCGAAGAGGTATTTCTTGAGTAAATCAGTCATGCAGGAATCTTAGCCGATTGAGGTCGGCCCCGGCGGCTTCACCCTATGCGCTTTAAGGCCGTCTTGTAATGCAGGCCGCGCGCGACATAGTGCTGCGCCCCGCTGTGGATAGTCGCGATTTCTTCCGGGGACAGTTCACGGACGATCTGACCTATGCCGATGACCAGCGAATTGTCCGGAATGCTGCGGCCTTCCGGCACGATGGCGCCCGCGCCGATCAGACAGTTTTTGCCGATGACCGCTTTGTTCAGCACGATGGCTTGCATGCCGATGAGGCTGCCGCTTTGAATTGTGCAGCCATGCAGCATGGCCTGATGCCCAACTGTCACATTCGGCCCGATGTGTATCGGGCAGTCCTGATCGACATGCAGCACGCTGCCTTCCTGGATGTTGCTGCCTTGGCTGATCACGATGGCGGCATTATCGCCCCGGATGGAAACATGCGACCAGATGCTCACTCCCGCCTGCAATTCCACCTGGCCGATGATGTCGGCACTGTCGGCGACATAGGCGCTGGGGTCGATGCGGGGGGTGTGCTCATCCAGCTGATAAATAGGCATGGGTTTCAGACGTCATGGTTGGCGGCGCGCTCTTGTTCGCGCCGGCGCAGCACGGCGCGTTGGATCTTGCCCGTAGTCGTCATGGGCAGATGCTCGACGTACTCGATTTCCTTGGGATACTCGTAGGGAGCCAGGCGCTCGCGCACGTGCTCTTGAAGCTTTTGAGTCATTGCGTCCCTGTCCTCGCCGGCGTAGTCCTCGGTCAGAACCACATAGGCTTTGACCAGCGCACCGCGCTCAGCGTCGGGCTTAGGCACCACGGCGGCGTTGGCGACTGCCGGATGCGCGATCAGACAGTTTTCGATTTCGCCCGGACCGATGCGATAGCCCGCCGATTTGAAGACGTCGTCGGCCCGGCCTGCATACCAGAGGTAGCCATCGGCATCGACCGTGGCCAGATCGCCTGTGCGGCACCAGTCGCCGGTGTATTTGTCGGCCGTCGCCGCGTCCTTGCGCCAATAACCGAGAAACAGCACCGGGTCTGGGTGACCGTGGATGTCCAGGCGATTGAGCGCCACCTCGCCGATTTCGCCGGGGGCCACGGCATGGCCAAGCTCATCGATGACGGCCACGTTGTGGCCGGGATAGGGCCGCCCCATGCTGCCCGGCCGTGCCGGCCAGCGTTTGTGGCTGTTGCCTACGATGTAATTCATTTCGGTCTGGCCGAACATCTCGTTGGGCGTGACGCCCAAGGCATCCTGACACCAGTTGAAGACCGTTTCACCCACACTTTCGCCTGCGCTCATGATGGCGCGCAGCGCCAGGCGGTGACGGCTGCGCGGCTCGGGGACCGACTTCATCATCATCTTCAGCGCCGTCGGGAAGAGAAAGGTGTTGGTGACCTGATAGCGTTCCATCAATTCAAATGCGCGTTCGGCCGAAAAGCGGCCGCGGGCGCCGACGATGGGGTGACCGAAATACAGGGTGGGCAGCAGTGCGTCCATCAAGCCGCCGGTCCAGGCCCAATCCGCCGGTGACCAGAACACGTCACCCTGCTTCGGGAACCAGTTCTGGGAGGCCACAAAGCCGGGCAGGTTGCCGATCAGCACGCTATGCGGCAGCAACGCGCCCTTGGGGGCGCCGGTCGTGCCCGAGGTGTAGAGCAAAATGGCCGGGTCTGAGGCGCGAGTGAGCACGGCTTTGAACTCGCCTGGCTGGCGCGCCAGCAGACTGCGCCAGGGCAGCACACGCTCGTCGGCAAAGCCGATGCCGATGATTTGATGCAGATGCGGGCAGTGCTCGCTGGCCGCTAGCAGATTGGCCCGGGATGCGGCATCGACAATGGCGATGCGGGCTTCGGAGTCACGGAGGCGCGACTCCAGGGCCTCCGGTCCGAACAGCGGCGACAGGGGCAGCACGACCGCACCGACGCTGTAGATGGCCATGTGCGCAACAACCGTCTCTGGGCGTTGTCCTAACACAACACCGATTCGGTCGCCGCGCTCCACGCCCATCTTGGTGAGGCCGTGCGCAAGCTGGTTTGCTGCCTCGGCGAGCCGGGCGTAGGTCCAGACTTCCCGGTTGCCGGCTTCATCTTCATAGAAGATGGCAATACGGCGTGCGTCCGCGCCGCTGGTCGCCCAGCGGTGGCAGCAGACATCCGCGATATTGAACTGAGTCGGAACCAGCCAGCGGAAAGATTGGTAAAGCGACTGATATTGGTCGTTCATGGCCCTTTCTTGTGAGCTCGGTGGCAACGAGAACCTGCATCTGCAAGCATGAACGAGAGGGACGGGATCTGCAACATCCCCGTACTTCTAAGGGGGACATATACGGGTATTTACGGATATGCCTTGGCCTGGGCCGTGGAAAAAACAACGTGCGGCAGCGTTTAAGGCGGTCCGAGCAGGCGCGTGCCCAGCAAACGGTCATGCAGAAATTGGCCGTCCCGGTCTGTCCAGGTGTACACAAAGAGGCTGAAGGGTGCAACTGCGATCAGCAGATCCAGCGCGGGCCAGCCGCTCAGACGCGCCATGAGGGCGATCAGGCCGGCCGTCGCCAGGGGGAGCGGCCATAGCAAGAGATAGCGCAGCACCAGGGTGGTGGTGCCCGGCACGCTGCCGCCGCGAGTCAACAGCCGGATCTTCCAGGTTTGCATGGGCAGGGTCTGGCCCTGCTGTCTCCAGCACAGTACAAAGTAGAGGCCGATAACCAGAAATAACCACGCCTGGCGGGCATGGCGTAGGGCCAGGCCGTGGCGGCTTTGTGTCAGTGTGTCGAAGAGCGTGTTGGCCAGAAAGACCACGCCAAACAGCAGCACACCTTCATACAACATGCAGGCGAAGCGGCGCGCGCGGCTGGGTGTCGAAGCGTTCATGTTGCGTATTATGGCGCTAGCCGGCTCGCGACCGGCAATCTGTTTCGAACGGCCCGATCAGCACGAAAGTGCTCGCCCTCGTCGAGGCGCTCGATGCCTCTCAGAAACCCCTGTACCCCGCAGAAAGCCATCATGGTGTCAGCTCCTCCGGTGCCGACCGACCCGAATGGTGTGGTCAGGAGTAGCCCTCTGCTCTTTATCCGGCCAGCACATCCGTCCCAGTGCGGCGCATCCTGGATAAGCCTCATCCGCCGTCACGTTTCTTGCGCAATCGGTCGGTGGCCAAAAAGACTGTTATGGCAAAGGTTTAGCGTAAATTTCGCTGTAGGGCGGCAGCGTTTACCGATTCGTCGAAAAAGCGGAAGGCGGCTGCCCGAATTGCTTGCTGAACGCCGTCGTGTAGGCGCTATGGCTATCGTAACCACTGGCCAGCGCCACCTGCGTGATCGGTGTTCCCTGCATTAATAGCGTCAGCGACGACATGAGCCGCAATTGTTGACGCCATTTGCCGAAAGTCATACCTGTCGACCGAAGAAAGTGCCGGTGGAAAGTTTTGTCGCTCATTGCCAGCCTATCGGCCCACTCGGCGGCGGTGGCCGCGTCGCCAGGCCTATCCAGCAGCGCCTGGCATACCCGCTGCATCGGACCGTCGGCAGTTCCTGTCGGCCACGGCAGATGAAGCGGAAGAACCGGCTGTGCGTGCACTTCCTCGACCAAGAGCGCCCCGAGCAAACGCAGGCGCTTGGACGATTTGGCCTGCTCGCCGGCCAGCGCCATGATCAGTTCGCGCATCAGGCCAGAGACATGCACGACGCAATCCCTTGCTGGCATGCGGACGCAAATGTCCTTGCGTACGAACAGGCCATGTGCTTGCAGCGCTACAGGCATCAGCAATTGGTGTGAGACGTCTGATCGAAGCCAGACGGCTGCTGTGGGCGGCACCAACCATTGACCACTTTCAGCCTCCACACGCAACAAGCCGCGGTCTGCATAGATCAGATGACCATAGGGATGTTTATGCCGCGGCACGACGTGGCCTGCAGGGTAGTGCACGGTGACGCCGAACACGGGCAAACCGCGAGCTTCCTCGGCACTCAGATCTAGCGCTTGGCCGCCATCGTCGGGGGAGGAGAAGCCCATATTTATGCAAAATGTCTATTTTGATAAAGAAGTTGTATATTTTTATGTAGATGGACGGTGTGTGCAAGCCTAACATCCAAGGCAGGGCAATTTACCGGGTCTCTCCAACATGTTCATACAGGATCTTTTGCAACGGCTGCTAGCGCTGACTGCCGGTCGGGGTTTGCGCGCGTCCGTTCGTGCCATGACCCATCCTGATTCCCCCTGACCCCGACCGTCGTCAGCTTGCTTCAAGCCAGGGGAATCGGGTGCCAACGATTCCTCTTGAGCGCTGTTCATGCTGACTGATCCTTCCCAGAAATATCGCCCCATGGCTCCCGTCGATCTTGCCGACCGTCAATGGCCGTCACGCCTCCTGACGCAAGCCCCGATCTGGCTGTCCACCGACTTGCGCGATGGCAATCAGGCCTTGTTCGAGCCCATGAACTGCGAGCGCAAGCTGCGCTTGTTCCATGAGTTGCTGCGTATCGGTTTCAAGGAAATTGAAGTGGGTTTTCCTGCGGCGTCGCGCACGGATTTTGAGATCGTGCGCCAGCTCATCGATGCGGGACAGATTCCCGAAGACGTCACGCCTATGGTCATGACGCCATTGCGCGAAGACCTGATCGCCGAAACGGTACGCGCCGTAGCGGGCGCTCGGCGGGTGATCGTGCATTGCTACAACGCCATTGCGCCCGCCTGGCGCGAAATCGTGTTCGGCATGAGCGTGCCGCAGATCATCGAAATGGTGGAGCGCCACATTGTTTTGCTCAAGCGACTGACGGCTTACCACCCCGAAACCGAATGGGTGTTGCAATACTCGCCCGAGACATTCTGCATGGCCGAGCTGGACGTTGCGCTGGACGTCTGCAATGCCGCCATTCGAGCCTGGGACGCCGGGCCGCAGCAGCCAATGATCGTCAATCTGCCGACCACGGTGGAAGTCTCCACGCCCAACGTCTTCGCCGACCAGATCGAATGGATGGACCGGCGGCTGGAGCGGCGCGAGCACATCGTGCTGTCGGTGCATCCACACAATGACCGAGGCACTGGCGTGGCCTGCGCCGAACAGGCCATGTTGGCCGGTGCGCAACGCGTCGAAGGCTGCTTGTTTGGCAATGGCGAGCGCAGCGGCAATGTCGATGTCGTGACGCTGGCGTTAAACCTTTATACGCAGGGCATTGCGCCAGGACTGGACTTCTCTGACATCGCAGCGGTCGCCCGCGTTGCTGAGGAGTGCACCGCCTTGCCCATCCATCCGCGCCACCCCTATGTGGGCGACCTGGTCTACACGGCTTTCTCCGGCTCGCACCAGGATGCCATCGCCAAGGGCTTTTCCGCGCAGAAGGCCGATGCGCCCTGGCGCGTGCCTTACCTGCCCATCGACCCGAAAGATCTGGGCCGTACTTATGACAGCATCGTGCGCGTCAACAGCCAGTCGGGCAAGGGAGGGATCGCCTTCTTGCTTAAGCGCGACCATGGCATCGTCATGCCGCGCCGCATGCAGGTCGAATTCAGCGCCATCGTCCAGGTGCTGGCAGACTCCGTCGAAACGGAACTGAGCAGCGAACAGATTTGGGCCCTGTTCGAATGCAGCTACCTTGCCCCGGTGAGAGAGCAGGCGGGCTTCATTTACCGAGGCTATCGCCTGTTTGAGCATGCGGACGGGCAGGGTATCAGGCTGGAATTGACGGATGCGAACGGCATTGTGAAGACCGTCGAGGGGGTGGGCAATGGTCCGATTGCTGCGACGGTGGCGGCGCTGGGCTTGCCTCTGCGCATCGACAGCTATGAAGAGCGCAGCTTGGGCGCGGGTTCCGATGCCGTGGCGCTAGCCATTGTGGAAGGCGTTATGCCTGGCGTGCCTGGCTCGCGCTTTGGCGTGGGCCGTGATGCGAACATCGTGACTGCGTCGGTTATGGCGGTGCTGAGTGCGGCTGCTCGATTTTCCAAGGAGGCGGCAGCGGTCGGCTGACCGGGAATCCACGGCCGCTCATGACGCATACCCTATGCGGTCGTTGCCGGTTTGGGTACTCGCCCTCGAAGAGGGCGCTGCGGCGTCTCCCTTGAGGGCGAGCGTCAGGCACAGGGCTCGCCCCGTCTAGCGCAAGGGCTGAGGCATCGAGCAATCGTTGTGGCCGCAGCGGCGCTGAAATAGGGGCTGGAGGAGGGGCCGGCCGTTCCGGCTAGGCATCCGACCGGCACGCCTGTGCCGGCCAGGGCTTCAAGGAGCGAAATCAAGAAAAAAAACCCGCCGGTTAGGGCGGGTCTTAAAAGGGGCTTTGCAGCCCCCAAGGGGAAAATCAAGAGGAACACAAGGTTCCGAATTCGGTACAGCGTGTGCCTGGGCCTAGCCCAGGCGTGGCGCTCAGGCGGCGGCCGAGTCGTTCTTGCCCAACAGCGACTTGAGGCCGTGGCTCAGTTTGCGCAGGCCGTTAGCCATGGCGCGCACCGGGTGGGGCCGAAACTGCTCTTCCATCGCTTGCAGCATCAGTTGGCGTTCAAGTTCGTCGGTCAGGCGGGTAGTGTTGTACAGGTTGTTCACGATAGCCTCCATCGGGCTGACTTGTTTATGCTCTAGGGTTAACCCGAATTATAGGGTTTACCCTAGATGATTGCAAGCCTTGCTGTGACCACACCGTGTATTTGTGCAACACGCCTGTACTGATAATGCCCCAATACGGAGCCTCTGTGAGCTTGCTTTGCACCTTAATGTTGCGGCATTGCAGCAGTTTTACAACTGATGTCTGGGCTTGGGCGGCTCCGGTCTACGCAAATGCGTCTAAAGGAGGCCACTGGGGCCGTCGCGATAGCCGGCCTGCACGAGCTCAAATGCGAACAGGCGGCAATCCAGTGAGCCGTTGTGCAGCGGGATACGGCGCACCGGCTTCAGGCGCATACGTTGGGGCAGTTTCATGTCGCTTGAAATGATATGCGCCTGCCAGCCGGCAAATTCGTGTTTCAGGCAGGCCGACCACTCACGCCAAAAGTCATCAGCGATTTCCATGCGCTCGCCGTATGGCGGATTGGTGACGATCCAGCCCTGGCTCGCGGGAGCCTTGACGTGGCGGGCATCGCCAACCTCGAAGCGGATGGTCTCTTCGGTCAACCAGGCGCGCTCGGCGTTCGCACGGGCGAACTCGATGGCACGCTCATCGATGTCATAGCCGATGAGCGGCGTCTCGAGCTGTGTGCGGATGCGGGAGCGGGCGTCATCTTTGAGATCACGCCAGCGGCGTGCGTCATGTTGGCGCATGCGCTCGAAACCAAACGGACGCGAGATGCCGGGCGGCACGCCCAGCGCGATCCAAGCGGCCTCAATCAGAATTGTGCCACTGCCGCAGAAGGGGTCCAGCAGCGGCGCCGACGGGTCCCAGCCGGCCAAAGCCAGCATACCGGCGGCGAGGTTCTCACGCAGCGGGGCTTCGCCCTTGTCCAGACGCCAGCCGCGCTTGAACAGCGATTCGCCAGAGGTATCCAGGTAAAGCGTGGCGTGTGTGCCTTCCATGAACAACTGCACGCGGGCGTCCGGGCGCACCGTATCGATGCTGGGGCGCGCGCCTTCGCGGTCGCGCAAGCGGTCGCAGATGCCGTCTTTGACGCGCAGATTGCAGTACTGCAAGCTATGAACCGGGCTTTTGATGGCCGAGGTATCTACGCGTAGGGTGTCCTCGGGGCCGAACCAGTTTTCCCAGGGCACGCTGTAGGCAAGGTCAAGCAGCTCATCCTCATGGTTGAGATTGCCTGCGCCCACCTGCACCAGAATGCGGGCAGCCAGACGCGAATACAGATTGGCGCGCTGAATGCCCGACCAGTCGCTGGTAAAGCCGCAGCCGGCGCGCCCGGCCTGCGCATCGTCAAAGCCCAGTGCCTGCATTTCGGCGGTCAGCGCGTCTTCCAGGCCTTGGGGGCATGGCGCATAGCAACGGAAAATCTCGGCTTGACGGCCGCTATGGCGCCGGCGGCGATAGGCTTGCGGGCTATCCACCTCGACCGGGCTGTCTTCAGTGAGTCCCGGGCCTTGGGCATCGCCCGCGAACACATCGTCCCAGTCGGGCGCTGGCGTATCGGCGCGCACCACTCCCATGCCGCTGCGGCGGCGGTTCTCGCCGGCCTGGTCATCACCGCGAGACCGGGTGCCGCGGCTTGCCGCCGCATAGGGTTGAGGCCGGCTGCGCTGGGCTGGGCGCTCCGCGTAGCCGCTGGCGGCTTCGGGTTCGCGGGCGGGCGGGCTCTCGGCGCGGGTGTAGTGGGCGCGTTCGATCTGTGCGGCCTGACGCGCACGGGCGCCGCTGCGCTTGCGCCGCAACGGTGCGTCATTGCCGTCGGGAGACGGCTTCGCTTTGATCGTCAGGGTTTTGCGCGGACGATCATTTTCATCTTGGGACATACGGGAAGGCGGATAAGGTCATCAAAATGGTTTGAGGACGACGAGCGCCACCACCAGCACCAGCAGCACGACAGGAATTTCGTTAAACCAGCGATAGAACTTGTGCGATCGCTGGTTGCGGCCCTGTTCGAACTTACGCAGCATCGAGCCACAGGCATGGTGATAGCCGATCAGCAGAATCACCAACAACAGTTTGGCATGCATCCAGCCATTGCCCGGGCCCAGGCCTATGCCATAGCCGACATAGAGCCACATGCCCAGTAGAACGGCCGGCACGGCCAGTATGGTCATGAAGCGGTAGAGGCGGCGGGCCATGCCGATAAGACAGCTTTGGACGGCGGGGTCCGATTGCTGCGCCAGATTCACGTAGATGCGCGGCAGGTAAAACAGCCCCGCAAACCACGAAGCGACAAAGACAATGTGAAAAGTCTTGACCCAGAGCATGCCCATGGTAGCGCGTCCTTGTTGAGAAACACGCCATTGTAGGCGAGAGCGCGCGCTGTGTTGCGCATGCCGCTTTTGCGCAGCGGTGGGCCTTGCAAGGGACAGGGCCCGGATGGCCCTGTCCGCATAGGTCTTACTTGCGTTTTTCCAGAGGTAGGTACTTCTGGTTTTCCGGGCCAGTGTAATTGGCGGTCGGCCGGATGATCTTGTTGTCGATGCGCTGTTCAATAATGTGTGCGGACCAGCCGGCGGTGCGTGCGATCACGAACAGCGGCGTGAACATCGCGGTGGGCACGCCCATCACGTGGTAGCTGACGGCCGAGAACCAATCCAGATTGGGGAACATCTTTTTGGCGTCCCACATCACGCTTTCAAGCCGGTCGGCGATGTCGAACATCTTGGTGCTGCCGGCTTTCTTGGACAGCTTGCGGGCCACTTCCTTGATGACCTTGTTGCGCGGGTCGGAAATGGTGTAGACCGGGTGGCCGAAGCCAATGATGACTTCCTTGTTCTCGACGCGCCGGCGAATGTCGGCCTCGGCCTCATCGGGCGAGTCATAGCGTTGCTGCACTTCAAATGCCACCTCATTGGCGCCGCCGTGCTTGGGGCCACGCAGCGCGCCGATGGCGCCGGTGATGGCGGAATACATGTCCGAACCCGTGCCAGCGATCACTCGACTCGTGAAGGTCGAGGCGTTGAACTCATGCTCTGCGTACAGAATCAGCGAGGTGTGCATGGCGCGCACCCACTCATCGGAGGGCTTTTGGCCATGCAGCAGGTGCAGGAAGTGCCCGCCGATGCTGTCGTCGTCGGTCTGGACATCGATGATGCGGCCGTTGTGGCTGTAGTGATACCAATACAGCAGGGCGGAGCCCAGGTTGGCCATCAGGCGGTCGGCGATGTCGCGCGCGCCGGGGATATTGTGATCATCCTTTTCGGGCAAGACGCAGCCCAGCACCGATGTTGCCGTGCGCATCACATCCATCGGATGGCTGGCGGCAGGCAGTGACTCCAGTGCGGTCTGCAGCTGGGCCGGCAGGCCGCGCAGAGAGCGCAGCTTTTCCTTGTAGGCTTTCAGCTCGGCTTTGTTGGGCAGTTTGCCGTGCACCAGCAGGTGGGCGATCTCTTCGAATTCGGCGACATCGGCAAAGTCCAGGATGTCGTAACCCCGGTAGTGCAGGTCATTGCCGCTACGGCCAACGGTACATAGCGCGGTGTTGCCGGCAACCACGCCAGACAGGGCGACGGACTTCTTGGGTTTGAAGCCGGTTTGCTCCGGGGAGGCTGTCTGTGTTGCCGAGGACTGTGGCGCGGTCTTTTTCTGAGAGGTGCTCATGGCTCTGGTGCTCCTTCCGATGGGAATAGATGAGGCCGGCCCACCCTGTAGGGCTGGCGCGGCATGCCTTAGTTCGACTTGTCCTTGGCGAACAGCGAATCGAGCTGCGATTCGAAGGCGTGATAGCCGATTCGATCGTAGAGCTCTTCGCGGGTCTGCATCAAGTTCAGCACATTTTTCTGGTGGCCATCGCGGCGGATGGCCTCGTACACGGCTTCGGCAGCCTTGTTCATGGCACGGAAGGCCGACAGCGGGTAGAGCACCATGCCCACGCCCGACTGTTTGAGCTCATCGACGGAGAACAGCGGCGTTTGGCCAAACTCGGTGATGTTGGCCAGTACCGGCACCTTCACTGCATCGACAAAGCGGCGATAGGTAGCCAGGTCGTAGGCCGCTTCGGCGAAGATGGCATCGGCGCCAGCCGCTACGCAGGCCAGGGCGCGTTCGATGGCGGCGTCCACGCCGTGCGAGGCGATGGCGTCGGTGCGGGCAATCAGGTAGAAGTCGCTGTCGGTGCGTGCGTCGGCTGCGGCTTTGACGCGGTCTGCCATTTCTTCCGTGCTGACGATTTCCTTGCCGGGACGATGGCCGCAGCGCTTGGCGCCGACCTGATCTTCGATATGGCAGGCCGCCGCGCCGAACTTGATCAGGCTCTTGACGGAGCGTGCGATGTTGAAGGCCGAGGGGCCGAAGCCGGTATCGATATCGACCAGCAGTGGCAGATCGCAGACGTCGGTGATGCGGCGCACGTCGGTGAGGACATCATCCAGGGTGTTGATGCCCAGATCGGGCAGGCCCAGCGAGCCCGCCGCCACGCCGCCGCCCGACAGGTAGATGGCCCGGTAGCCGGCGCGCTTGGCCAGCAGGGCGTGGTTGGCATTGATGGCGCCGACGATTTGCAGCGGCTGTTCTTCGGCCAAGGCGCGGCGAAAGCGGGCGCCGGGGGATTCGGGTCTGGACATGGGTATGGGTCTCCGATGCCGGCATGAGCCGCCGGGGATCGTTGTTATGGACGGACTTACCTTAGCGGAGGCGGCGACGCTATTCTGTCCCGCTGATGACAATCGTCCGCAGCACTGGGCATTGGGAGGAAAAAGCGGCCGCTCTTGGAAATTGGGCCCGCATCATGCGGGCCCAATCTGGAACATGCGATTACTTCAGCAGATCCTTGATGCCATCACGCTCTTCCAGCAGCTCTTTCAGCGTGAAGTCCATGCGCTCACGCGAGAAAGCGTCGACTTCCAGGTCCTTGACCATGGTGTATTCGCCGTTGGCCGTGGTGACGGGGAAGCCGTAGATGATGCCTTCCGGGATGCCATAGGAGCCATCCGAGGGGATGCCCATGGTGACCCACTTGCCGTTGCTGCCCAGAACCCAGTCACGGACGTGGTCGATGGCGGCGTTGGCGGCCGAGGCAGCCGAAGACAGGCCGCGGGCTTCGATGATGGCCGCGCCGCGCTTGCCCACGGTCGGGATGAAGGTGTCGCGGTTCCAGGCTTCGTCGTTGATCAGCTTGGCCAGCGGCTGGCCGTCAACGGTGGCGAAACGGTAGTCGGGATACATCGTGGGCGAGTGGTTGCCCCAGACGATGAGCTTCTCGATGCCGGCGACAGCCTTGCCAGACTTGCCAGCCAGTTGCGACAGGGCGCGGTTGTGGTCCAGGCGCAGCATGGCCGTGAAGTTCTTGGCCGGCAGATCCGGGGCCGACTTCATGGCGATGTAGGCGTTGGTGTTGGCCGGGTTGCCGACGACCAGCACCTTGACGTTACGGCTGGCCACTTCGTTCAGGGCGCGGCCCTGAGCCGTGAAGATCTGGGCGTTGACGGTCAGCAGATCCTTGCGCTCCATGCCGGGGCCGCGCGGGCGGGCGCCGACCAGCAGGGCGACGTCGGCGTCCTTGAAGGCGGTCTTGGGGTCGGCGTGCGCGGTGACTTCCTGAAGCAGGGGGAAGGCGCAGTCTTCCAACTCCATGATCACACCCTTGAGCGCCTTCTGGGCTTTTTCGTCGGGGATCTCGAGCAGTTGCAGGATGACGGGCTGATCCTTGCCGAGCATTTCGCCGGAGGCGATGCGGAACAGCAGGGCGTAACCAATTTGGCCGGCGGCGCCGGTGACGGCGACACGCATGGCGGGCTTAGACATGAAGTTTCTCCAATAGATGGACGGCGGGAAGACTCGCGCCAAACAGTGTAATCCCTGGAGCCCGCCGATCTGGTCTGCCACGGCGCTCCGACAGGGCGGAATCCTAGATCGAATTCACGGCTCAGTCAATTTCTCTTATATCTTATATAAGACATAAGACATTGGACACGATGCGTCTGCCTGTGCAATAATATCGTGTTTGTCCGGCATCGGGCTTTTTGTCAGTCTCAGCCCAGGCCCGCCAGGCGGGCACCGTCAGCGTAACGCTTCGGCTCCGTCCCTGGCACCGGGCAAATATGAAGAATTCAAGACCTTTTATGGCAGACCCTCAGCCCGACTCTCCGCTACGCTCCCGTACCGCCCGCCAGGCGGGCGAGGGGGCGGCTTTCAGTCCGCTGTACCGTCAGATCAAAGACTTGCTGATCCAAAGCCTCGAACGAGGCGAATGGAAGCCCGGCGAGCTCATCCCATCCGAAATCGATCTCGCCGCGCGCTTTCAGGTAAGCCAGGGCACGGTGCGCAAGGCTGTCGATGAATTGGCTGCCGAGCACATGTTGCTGCGCCGCCAAGGCAAGGGTACTTTCGTCGCCACGCACCAAGAGGCCCGCGTGCGCTACCGTTTTCTGCGTCTTGCGCCCGATGAGGCCAGCGAAGGTGGCCGTGCCGAAAGCCGCGTGCTGGAGTGCCGGCGCGTGCGTGCCTCGGCAGAGATTGCGCGCGCCTTGGCGGTGCGCGCCGGCGAAACGGTGGTGTCCATCCGGCGCCAGCTCGCCATGAATCACACGCCTACCATCATCGACGATATCTGGGTGCCCGGCGCGGCCTTCCGTGGCCTGACGCTGGAACTGCTCAAGGCCAACCGAGCGCCGCTTTATGGGCTGTTCGAATCCGAGTTCGGGGTCAGTATGGTGCGCGCCGACGAAAAAATCCGCGCGGTGGCGGCCTCGGAAGAGATCGCGCCGTTGTTGCATGTCACGCCGGGTACCCCGCTTTTGCAAGTGGACCGCATCTCGTACACCTATGGGGATCGCCCGATGGAGGTGCGCCGCGGGCTCTACCTTACCGATCACTATCACTACCGCAATAGTTTGAATTGATGAATTTTTCCCTACGATTTGATACTAACCCGTTCTCTGAGCGAAAATAGAGCGTTTGCTCGCGAGGGCAATAGTATTTTCATCTGCACGTTTCCTTAGTTCCGAAACATCGAGGCCGTCATGTCCGACTCAGCTGCCAAGCCGCGTCCGCAGTTTCGCAATATCAGCGTTCCGCAAATCCTCAGTTATCGCCTGCCCCTGGCCGGCAAACTGTCCATCCTGCATCGCGCCAGCGGCGCTTTGCTGTTCCTCTGTTTGCCCTTGGTCATCGTGCCGCTGTTCGCGGCCAGCGTGGCCTCGCCCGAGAGCTTCGCTCAAGTGGCCCAATACGCGGGCAATCCTCTGATCAAGATCGTGCTGCTCGCGCTGATCTGGGGCTATTTGCACCACTTCTGTGCCGGCATCCGTTATCTGGCTCTTGACCTGCACATCGGTATCGACAAGGCAGCCAGCCGCAAGAGCGCCGCCGCCGTGTTCGTCGTCAGCCTGCTGCTGACCCTGGTCTTCGCGCTCAAATTGTTCGGAGTCCTGTGATGCAAGACAGCAAAAATTACGGTCCCAAGCGCCTGGTCGTCGGCGCCCATTACGGCACCATCGATTTCATCGCTCAACGCCTCACGGCGGTCATCATGGCCGTCTACACGCTGGTGTTGATTATCGGCCTGCTGATTATGCCGGCCTACAACTATGAAAACTGGAAGGCGCTGTTCACCTTCCACGTCTTCGCCATTCCGCTGGGCCAGATTCTGGCCTCGCTCGCTTTCTTTGCGCTGGCCTGGCACGCCTGGATCGGCGTGCGCGACATCTGGATGGATTACATCCGGCCGGTGGGCTTGCGCCTGCTGTTGCAAGTGCTGACCGTCTTGTGGCTGGTTGGCTCGGTCGTGTACTTCGCGCAAATCATCTGGAGAATCTAAGCCGTGGTCGCTGTCATGAATTCATTGCCGCGCCGCCAGTTTGATGTGGTGGTCGTGGGCGCCGGCGGAGCCGGCCTGCGCTGTTCGCTGCAACTGTCCCAGGCGGGACTGTCGGTTGCGGTCCTGTCCAAAGTGTTCCCCACGCGCTCGCACACGGTTGCGGCGCAGGGCGGGGTGAGCGCCTCGCTGGGCAATATGAGCGAAGACAATTGGTACTGGCATATGTACGACACCGTCAAGGGGTCGGACTGGCTGGGTGACCAAGACGCCATCGAGTTTATGTGCCGTGAAGCGCCCAACGCCGTGTACGAGCTTGAGCACTTCGGCATGCCTTTCGACCGCAACCCGGACGGCACCATCTATCAGCGCCCGTTCGGCGGCCACACCGCCAACTTCGGCGAGAAGCCCGTGCAACGCGCCTGTGCTGCGGCTGACCGTACCGGTCACGCCCTGCTGCATACGCTCTATCAGCGCAACGTTGCTGCCCGCACGCAGTTCTTCGTCGAGTGGATGGCCCTGGACCTGCTGCGCAACGAAGACGGTGACGTCGTAGGTGTGACCGCCCTCGAAATGGAAACCGGCGACATCTACATCCTGGAGGCCAAGACCACGGTGCTGGCCACCGGCGGCGCCGGCCGTATCTGGGCGGCATCGACCAATGCCTTTATCAACACCGGCGACGGTCTGGGCATGGCTGCCCGCGCCGGCATCCCGCTGCAAGATATGGAGTTCTGGCAATTCCACCCGACCGGCGTGGCGGGCGCAGGCGTGCTGATCACCGAAGGCGTGCGCGGCGAAGGCGGCATTCTGTTGAACAAGGATGGCGAGCGCTTCATGGAGCGCTACGCGCCCACCTTGAAGGATCTGGCCCCGCGTGACTTCGTGTCTCGCTCGATGGACCAGGAAATCAAGGAAGGCCGTGGTTGCGGTCCGGACGGCAGCTATGTGGTGCTCAAGCTGGACCACCTCGGCGCCGACGTCATCAACAAGCGTCTGCCTTCCATTCGCGAAATCGCCATCAAGTTCGGTAACGTCGACCCGATCAAGGAGCCGATTCCGGTGGTGCCGACGATTCACTACCAGATGGGCGGCATTCCGGCCAACTATCATGGTCAGGTGCTCGAGCGTGTCAATGGCGAGAACAAGATCATCAATGGCCTGTACGCTGTCGGCGAATGCGCGGCGGTGTCGGTGCACGGCGCCAACCGCCTGGGCACGAACTCGCTGCTGGATCTGATCGTTTTCGGCCGCGCTACCGGCAACCACATCGTCAATTCGCATCCCGAGCGTCAGCACGCCCACAAGCCGCTGCCCAAGGAAGCCGTCGACTTCTCGCTGGAACGCGTCAACAAGCTGGAAGCCCGCACCTCGGGGGAAAAGACTCAGGACGTGGCCAACGCCATCCGCATGTCGATGCAGCGTCACTGCGGCGTGTTCCGCACGCTGGATCTGCTTAACGAGGGTGTCGGTCAGATCGAGGACCTGGCTCAAGTTGCGCAGAATATTTTCTTCAAGGATAAGTCCAAGGTGTTCAACACCGCCCGCGTCGAAGCGCTGGAACTGGCCAATATGACGGAAGTGGCTCGCGCCACCATCAAGTCGGCCGCCAATCGCACCGAAAGCCGTGGCGCTCACGCCTTGAACGACCACCCGAACCGCGACGACGAAAACTGGCTCAAGCATACGCTGTGGTATTCCGAAGGCAGCCGCCTGGATTACAAGCCGGTTCAGATGAAGCCTCTGACGGTCGACTCTTTCCCGCCCAAGGCCCGTACTTTCTAAGCAGGATGCTGGCATGAGCTCCAAACGAATCGTTAAATTCGAAATCTACCGCTACGACCCGGACAAGGACGAGCGTCCCTACATGCAGAAACTGGAAGTCGAGCTTCAGCCGACTGACAAGATGCTGCTGGATGCGCTGGTGCGCATCAAGAACGACGTCGACGACAGCCTGGCCTTGCGCCGGTCCTGCCGCGAGGGTGTGTGCGGTTCCGATGCCATGAATATCAATGGCAAGAACGGCCTGGCCTGCACGACCAATCTGCGCGAGCTGAAAGAACCCATCGTTCTGAAGCCCCTGCCTGGTCTGCCCGTGATCCGCGACCTGATCGTGGACATGACGCACTTCTTCAACCAGTACCATTCCGTTAGCCCCTTCCTCATCAACGACACGCCGCCGCCCGAGCGCGAGCGTCTGCAGTCGCCCGAGGCGCGCGAGGAACTGGACGGCTTGTACGAGTGCATTCTGTGCGCTTGCTGCTCGACTTCCTGCCCGTCGTTCTGGTGGAATCCAGACAAGTTCGTCGGCCCTGCCGGCTTGCTGCAAGCCTACCGCTTCATCGCCGACAGCCGCGACGAAGCGACCGGCCGCCGTCTGGACAATCTGGAAGATCCCTACCGTTTGTTCCGCTGCCACACGATCATGAACTGTGTCGACGTCTGTCCCAAGGGGCTGAACCCGACCAAGGCGATCGGCAAGATCAAAGAACTGATGGTCCGGCGTACGGTCTAGTGTTTATTGGTATTAAAGGCCTTCAATGAGCAAGCTGACGGAATTGCAAAGGGCTCGGCTCCGCTGGCGCGCGCGCCGCGGCTTGCTCGAGAACGACCTCATCATCACCCGGTATCTGGATGCCAATGAGCTTCAGCTTACCGACGACGACGTATCGGTGCTAACGCAGCTCTTCGAGCTTGGCGACAATGATCTGCTTGATCTGCTGCTGGCGCGCAAAGAACTTGAGGGTGAGTTGGATACCCCTAGGCTGCGCGCCATCATTGCCCAGATGCGAGAGCTCTGATTCATTACGAGGAAACAGCGATGAATTTGTCTGATAAAAAAGCCACTCTGTCCCTATCCGACGGCAGCGCAGCTATCGAACTCCCGGTGTACAAGGGCACGGTCGGCCCGGATGTTATCGACATCCGCAAGCTGTACGGCCAGACCGGCATGTTCACCTATGACCCTGGCTTCATGTCGACGGCCGCCACTTCCTCGGGTATTACCTACATCGACGGCGACAAGGGCGAATTGCTGTATCGCGGTTATCCGATTGAGCAGCTGGCTGTCAACTGCGACTTCCTGGACATCTGCTACCTGATCTTGAACGGCGAACTGCCCGACGGCGCTCAGAAGACGGATTTCGACTCGCAAGTGACCCATCACACCTTGGTCAACGAGCAGTTGCACTTCTTCCTGCGCGGCTTCCGTCGTGATGCGCATCCGATGGCAGTGCTGACCGGCCTGGTGGGCGCATTGTCGGCCTTCTACCACGACTCGACCGACATCACCAACGCCCAGCACCGCCACATCTCGGCAATCCGCCTGATCGCCAAGATGCCGACGCTGGTCGCGATGGCCTATAAGTACTCGCAGGGCCAGCCTTTCATCTATCCGCAGAACAATCTGTCGTACACCGGCAACTTCCTGCGCATGATGTTCGCCACGCCTTGCGAAGAGTACAAGGTCAACGAAGTGGTCGAGCGCGCCCTGGACCGCATCTTCATTCTGCACGCCGACCACGAGCAGAACGCCTCGACCTCCACCGTGCGTTTGTGCGGTTCGTCGGGCACCAACCCCTTTGCCGCTATCGCTGCCGGCGTGG